>NZ_JBHXRF010000002.1:598417-606853 GCF_042717545.1 Rhodococcus sp. NPDC058639 | reverse complement strand
GCACTCGGTGGTCGCCGTCGCACAGCGGCTCCGCCGAGACGGTGAACTCGCCCTCGTGCACGGCAACGGCGGTTACCTGACATACCAGCACGTCGTGGTGCTCGGATGTGCGCCCCACACCGACGGCTACGTCGGAGATCCCGAGCCCGTGCAGATACCGGCGTCCGCACCCGACGCCGCGCAGGACTACTCCGGTGAGGTCGAGATCGTGACCGCCACCGCAGAATACGGCCGCGACGGCACGCCGTCCGTCGGATTCCTCGTCGGCACCACGACCGACGGCCGACGCGTGTCGGGACACACCGGCGCGGAAGGGGCACTGCTTCTTTCGGCAGGTGCGGACCTCATCGGCACCGTCGTCCACGTCACCGACCAGGGCGGGCAACTCACCGTGGCCCGCATCGATACCCCTTCCTCCGAGGAGCACCCGCAGTGACCGAACCGATCGTTCTCGTCGAGCAGCGCGACCACACGCTGATCGTCACCATCAACCGCCCCAAGGCCGCGAACAGCATCAACGCCGACGTGCACCGGGCGCTCGGAGAGGCATGGGAGCGGGCCGCCGACGACCGCAGCGTGCGCGCCGTCGTGCTGACCGGTGCAGGCGACGCCGTGTTCTGCGGCGGCGCCGACCTCAAGGCACTCGGCACGGCCGGGCCGGACGGGGTCACCCCACCCGAGACCGCACACTGGGGATTCGCCGGCATCGTCAAGCACCACATCGCGAAGCCGATCATCGCCGCTGTCAACGGCACCGCACTCGGCGGCGGCACCGAACTCGCCCTCGCGAGCGATCTCGTGGTCGCCTCCGACACAGCCGAATTCGGTCTCCCCGAGGTGCACCGCGGGCTCATCGCCGGCGCGGGCGGCGTGTTCCGCATCGGACAGGCGATCCCGCGGGCGATCGCGATGGAACTCGTCCTCACCGGGAAGCCGATGTCGGCCGCCGACGCGCTGCGCTGGGGCCTCGTCAACCGGGTCGTACCGCAAGCCGACGTGCTGACCACCGCGCTGGATCTCGCCGCACAGATCGCTGCGGGGGCACCGCTGGCCGTACAGGCGAGCAAGACGGTCGCGCGCGGCATCGTCGACGGTCATGTCTCCGCGGAAGACCATTCGTGGGAGCTGACCGAAAAGGCCCTCGCACGACTCACCACCAGCGCCGACACCCTCGAAGGCGTCATGGCCTTCATGCAGAAGCGTGAACCCGTCTGGAAGGGCGAATGACGATGACCACCACCGAAGTGCTGCGCTGGGACACCGACGAGCAGAAGGCACTGCGGCAACTCGCCGCCGACTTCACCCGCAAGGAGATCCTCCCCCATCTCGACACGTGGGAGCGTGAGGGTTCCATCCCGCGCGAACTCCATCGCAAGGCGGCGGAAGCCGGACTGCTCGGGGCCTCCGTCGCCGAAGAGCACGGCGGTTCCGGTGGCAACGCCCTCGACATGCTCACCATCCTCGAGCAGATCATCCTCTCGGGCGGATCGTCGGGCCTGATCTCCGCGCTGTTCAGTCACGGCATCGCGACCCCGCACATCATCGCCTCCGGCAACACCGACCTCATCGACCGGTACGCGCGGCCCGCACTCGAAGGCAGGATGATCGGGTCGCTCGCCATCACCGAGCCCAGCGGTGGCTCCGATGTCGCGAACATCCGCACCACCGCCCGCCGCGACGGCGACGAGTACGTCATCAACGGCGCCAAGCTGTACATCACCTCGGGCACCCGTGCGGACTTCGTCACCACTGCCGTCCGGACCGGCGATGCGGGCGCCGGCGGTATCTCGTTGATCGTGGTCCCCACCGACACACCGGGTTTCACGGTCTCGCGCAAGCTCGACAAGATGGGCTGGCTGTGCTCGGACACCGCCGAACTGTTCTACGACGACGTGCGTGTCCCCGTCTCGAACCTCATCGGTGCGGAGAACTCCGCCTTCGGCCAGATTGCCCAGCAGTTCCAGGGCGAGCGGTTGTCGCTGGCCTTCCAGGCCGTCGCCACCGCGCAGCGTTGCTTCGATCTCACCGTCGACTGGGTCAAGTCCCGGGAGACCATGGGACGGCCACTGTCGAAGCGCCAGGTCGTGCGGCATCGCCTCGCAGAACTCGCAACCGAAATCACTGCGGCACAGACATTCTGCCGCTCGGTCGCGGAACGTTGGGCCAACGGTGAGGGCATGCTGCTCGAAACGTCCATGGCGAAGAACAACGCCGTGAAGGTGTGCGATACCGCCGTGATGGAGGCGGTTCAGCTCGCCGGCGGAATCGGGCTGATGCGCGAGAGCGAGGTCGAGCGCCACTTCCGCGACGCTCGCGTGCTCGGAATCGGCGGCGGCACAACCGAGATCATGAACGAGATCATCAGCAAGTTGCTGGGCTTGTAACCCGGCGCATGTGAACCCGATATGCCGACGGCCGAGCACTTCGGCCGTCGGCATATCGCTGTCAACGCAGGGTCCGGCGTCGTCCCGCATCGCTCCGGTGCCGCAGGACTTCGAGTCCCGCCACCGCGGCGGCCGCGACCACCACGTGCATTGTCACCAGTGCGACAGTGCTCGCGGTGTCGAAATCGGCCACGATGGTCCCCTGGATCGTGGCGAGGGGCAGCAACGCCCCCACGACCTGCGCGATCCGTAGGAACCCGCTCCACCACAGACTCAGCAGTGCCGCGAGGGCAAGTCCGACCGAGAGCGGGACCGCGGTCATGAGCACGACACCACCGGGCGCCGCAGAAGCCACGGTGCCGGCGTCAGTGTGCTCGAACGAACCGCCTGCGGCGAGTCCGACGAGCCACACGACGAGATTGACCACGAGCGCAAGCAGCACGGTCGCCACCACGACGACGAGCCTGTCCGGAACGCGCACGGCGGCGGAGACAGAAGACAATCGAGAAGTTTCGGGCGCAGTCATGAATCCTCCTGAAGGGTGCTGTCATTCGACGACACCCATCGTCCGACCTCGAGTCGACTCGAGGTCAAGACCTCGCCCGCGCCCGGTGCCGGCGGAGGTCAGCCCACGTCGTCGGCGAGCTCCATCCACTGCTCCTCGGCGGCTTCCTTCTCCGCGACCACCTCACGAAGCTCGGCATCGAGCTTCTGCAGCTTGTCGGGATCGGTAGCGGCCTCGGCCAGACGGACGTGCAGCTTCGCCTCGCGCTCGTCGAGCTTGGCGATCGCCCGTTCGAGGCGTGAGAGTTCCTTGCGAGCCGCCCGATCGGCTGCACCGTCGCGCTTCGTCGGCGTCGCTCCCCCGGTGTCACCCGGCTTGGAGACGGTCGACGCCACGGACACCACGCCCTCGTCGCCCATGGCCGCGCGCCGGCGGAGGTATTCCTCGATACCGCCGGGAAGGTTGGTGAGCTTGCCGTCACCGAAGAGCGCCCACGTCGAATCACAGATGCGCTCGATCAGGAACCGGTCGTGACTGATGACGACGAGCGTGCCGGCCCAGCCGTCGAGAAGGTCCTCGAGCTGCTGCAGCGTATCGATGTCGAGATCGTTGGTGGGCTCGTCGAGCAGGAGAACGTTGGGCTCGGCCATGAGTACCCGCGTGAGTTGCAGTCGGCGTCGCTCGCCTCCGGACAGGTCGCCCACCGGTGTGCGCTGCCGTGCCGGTGTGAAGCCCAGACGTTCCGCGAGTTGACCGGCCGAGACCTCCTTGTCGCCCAGCATGATCCGCTCGGCCACATCCTTGACCGCGTCGAGTACCCGCATGTCGGTGGGGAGGTCGTCGAGTTCCTGCCGCAGCCAGCCGATTTCGACCGTCTGCCCCTGAATGCGCCGGCCTGTCGACGGTTCGAGTTCCCCGGCGAGGGTGCGTAGCAGGGTTGTCTTACCCGACCCGTTGACGCCGACCAGACCGATCCGCTCCCCCGGCCCGAGCCGCCACGTCAGGTCGTGCACGAGTTCGCGGCCGTCCGGGGTCGTCAGGGTCGCGTTCTCGAGTTCGATGACGACGCGGCCCAGCCGCCGCTTGGCGAACGAGGCCAGCGCCACCGAGTCGCGCGGCGGTGGCACGTTCGCGATCAGCGCCTCCGCCGACTCGATGCGGTAGCGAGGCTTCGACGTACGGGCCGGCGCACCGCGGCGCAACCACGCCAGTTCCTTGCGTGCGAGGTTCTGGCGCCGTTCCTCCATGGCGTCGGCCTGGCGCGACCGCTCGGCCCGCGCGAAGATCCAGTCGTTGTAGCCACCCTCGTAGGTTTCGACCGTGCCGCCCACGACCTCCCAGGTCCGGGTGGCCACGGTGTCGAGGAACCAGCGATCGTGGGTGACGACGACGAGGGCACTTCGCCGGGAGATCAGGTGCTCGGCGAGCCACTGGACACCCTCGACGTCGAGGTGGTTGGTGGGCTCGTCGAGCACGAGCAGATCGAGATCCTGCACCAGGGCGGCCGCGAGCGCGACCCGGCGACGCTCGCCACCCGACAGCCCGTCCACGACGGCGTCCAGGCCGAGCTTGTCGATGCCGATCCCGGTCAGCACGGACCGGATCCGCGAGTTGCCGGCCCACTCGTGGTCTGCGACGCCGAGCGGTCCGAGAACCACTTCCGCGACCGTCGATCCGGGGGGCAGCACACCGCGCTGCGTCACCACGGCCATGCGGAGGCCGCCGACGCGGCTGACGCGCCCGGAGTCGGGCTCCTCCACGCCGGCGAGGACCTCGAGCATGGTGGTCTTTCCGCCGCCGTTGAGACCGACCACGCCGATGCGCTCGCCCTCCTGCACGCCGAGAGACACCGATTCGAGCAGCGGCTTGACGCCGAAGGACTTCGAGACCTGTTCGAGATTGATCAGATTCGCCACGTGGAGCATTGCCTTCCGGAGTGTTCAGTTTCAGTGATGTGCGGTATCGGTGTCGAGCACGACGCGGGCGCCCGGCACCGGGCCGGTTGCGATGCGCACCGTGCGGCACACGCCTGCCCCCGCCAGTTCGGCGCTCACGGTGACCGCGGCGTGATGGTCGGCGACGAGGAACGCGCACGTGGGACCCGAGCCGGACACCAGGCCGGCAAGGGCACCTGCGTCGACACCGGCTCGCAGGGTGCGACGGAGTTTGGGGTCGAGCGACAACGCCGCGGCCTGCAGGTCGTTGCCGAGCAACGGTGCAAGTTCGTGCGGGTCGCCGGACGCGAGCGCCGACAGTACGTCGTCGGAGTCGCCGACGCGCAGCGGATCGCCGCCCTCGCGCAGGCTGTCGAGCTCGCGGAAGACCACCGGCGTGGACAGGCCGCCCTTGGCGAGCGCCAGGACCCAGTGGAATGTTCCCCGCGTGAGCACCGGCACGAGCCGTTCGCCGCGCCCGGTGCCGAGTGCGGTGCCGCCGTGCAGGCAGAACGGCACGTCGCTGCCGAGCTGGGCGGCGAGCCCGTCGAGGTCGTCCCGTGACGCACCGAGCCCCCACAGGGCGTCGAGTGCGACGAGGGTCGCAGCCGCGTCTGCGCTGCCGCCCGCCATGCCGCCGGCCACGGGAATGCCTTTGGTGATGGTGATCGCCACCTCCGGCGCACGCCCGGCCTGTTCGGCGATCAGCTCTGCGGCACGCCACGCAAGATTGGTCGAGTCGGTGGGCACCGCCCCGGCGTCGGCGCCCGAGACGTGCACGCTGAGCCGGTCCGAACCCACCACCGAGACTTCGTCGTACAGCGACAGTGCCTGGAAGACGGTGTGCAGATCGTGGTAGCCGTCCGGGCGCAGATCGCCCACCGCAAGATGCAGGTTGACCTTGGACGGGGCCCGCACGGTGACGGGAGCGGGAACGACGGAAAGCACGAGTACACAGCTTACCCGCGCGACGGCGCGGCCCCGGACCACCGCGTGCGGTGCCACACCCCGGCCCTCAGATGCCGAGGACCACCTTCGCGATCATGAAGTACACGAGCAGGCCCGTGGCGTCGACGAACGTCGTGATGAAGGGGTTGGAGAACACCGCGGGATCGGCACGGACCGCGCGCGCCAGCATGGGCATCACGCCACCGACCGACGCGGCCATGGTGCAGATACTGAGCAGGGTCAGCCCGATCACCAGACCCAGCGACGGCTCGTAGAGCACGGTGACCAGGACGAAGCCCACCGTCCCGAGCAGCAAACCGAGCGACAACCCAACGCACAGTTCGCGGACGAACACCTTCCACAGATCGCGCGGAGTCACGTCGTTGAGCGCGAGCGCACGCGTCACGGTGGTCGCCGCCTGATTCCCGGTGTTGCCGCCCGTGCCGATGAGGAGGGGGATGAACAACGCCAGCGCGACCATCTGTCCCAATGTGGCCTCGAAGATCTCCAGAACCTGCACGGTCAACGACGCACCGATCGCCAGGACGAGGAGCCACACCACCCGGGAGCGCACGATGTTGAACACCGGAGTGGCCAGATACGGCTGGCGCAGCGGTTCGGTGCCGCTGATGCGCGCCTGGTCTTCGCTGTCGGAGTCTTCGAGGATCCGCAGCGCGTCGTCGAACGTGAAGATTCCGACGAGCCGGGTCTCGCTGTCGACCACGGGCAGGGCGAGCCGCTTGAGGTCGGCACAGCGCCGCGCAGCCTGCTCGCTGTCCTCGGTGGCGTAGGCCCAGTCCGGCCGGCCCGCGATATCGGCGATCACGGCGTCGCGCGGCGCCTTGAGAAGGTCGCGCAAGCTCACCACTCCGACCAGAACCCGCGCGCGGTCGGTCACGGGGAGGGTGTAGATGGTCTCCGCGTCCTCCATCCGCTGCTCGAGTTTGTCCAGTGTCTCGGCGACGGTGAGATCGGGATGGGTGACGATGTACTCCGGGCTCATCCGCCGCCCGATGGATCCGCGCGGGTAACCGAGGATCTCCGCGGTGAGATCGCGCTGGTCGGGCGGCAGGCCCTGCAGCAGCTTTCCCGCGACCGTCGCGGGCAGTTCGTCGAGCAGACCCACCCGGTCGTCGGGTTCGAGTTCGGCGAACAGCGCCGCGACGTCGTCGTCCTGGAGCGCACCGACGAGGCTGCCCTGCAGCGCGGGGTCCAGCCCCTCGAAGACCGTCATGGCGCGATCCTTGGAGAGAAGCCGGTACACGATCGCGCGTTGCGTCCGGTCGAGTCGTTCCAGAATCTCCACGACCTGACCGGTGGTCAGTTCACCGAGCACCTCGGTCAGTGCCGTGAGATCGGTGCGCGAAAGTGCCGTCTCCACCGCTCTGATCGACGACTCACCACCTGCCACCCGGGACTCACTCACCGTTGCACCCTATCGAAGGAGCACAGGGCCGTTTCTTCAACGAGGACAGGTTCGGTCCGCAATACGTGGGATCGTCGAGTCATGCGCGAAACCTCGGCCCGGTTGCTGCGATTGCTGTCGCTCCTGCAGATGCGACGGGAGTGGTCCGGCGCCGAACTCGCCGATCGACTCCGCATCACCACACGAACCGTCCGGCGGGACGTCGAGAAACTGCGGGAACTCGGCTACCCGGTGGATGCGACGGTGGGTGTCGGAGGCGGCTACCGGATGGGAGCCGGCGCCGAGATGCCACCACTGCTGCTCGACGACGACGAGGTCGTCGCCGTCGCGCTCGCGTTGCGGTCGGGCGCGTCACATGCGGTCACCGGGATCGGCGACGCCGAAATCCGGGCGCTCGTGAAACTGCGCCAGGTCATGCCGTCGCGCCTTCGGTACCGCCTCGAGGCTCTGCAGGTCGACGTGGTCGACCACGGTCCCGCCGAGTCGGCGGTGGACGCGGGACTGCTGTCGACCGTGGCGTCGGTGTGCCACACCCACGAGAGATTGCGATTCGACTACCGCACGCACGACGGAACCTCGTCGCGGCGCGAGGTCGAACCCCACCGGGTGGTGCGCTCGGGATTGCGGTGGTATCTCGTCGGATGGGATCTCTCCCGGGACGGGTGGCGCTCGTTCCGTGTGGATCGGATGGAACCGAAAATTCCCACCGGTCCCCGTTTCACGCCTCGGGACCTACCACCCGGCGGAGCGACCGGATTCGTCTCCCGGGGGATCGTCAGCGGCACCTCGTCCGCCAAGGCGCGAGTACTCATCCACGCGACGTTCGGAACGGTCGCACCGATGATCGACCAGCGCTGGGGCACCGTCGAACCCGTGGACGACGATCGCTGCGCCGTCGAATTCGACGGAAGCTCGCTGGACTCGATCGCGGAGTGGCTCGCGGCATTCGATCTGGACTTCACCGTGCTCGACCCGCCGGAACTGCGGGAGGTGTGCGGCCGGGTCGCCCGGCACCATGCCGCGCTCGCCGAACGGTATCTCCGCGCGTGCGTCGACACGAGCCGAAACCCGTTGAGCCCCTGACAAAAAAACGGCTGGGCCGGCACCCGAAAACGGGTGCCGGCCCAGCCGGAGAAAGTTGGTATCAGCCGATAACGGTGACGCCGGTGGCCTGCGGGCCCTTCTGGCCCTGGCCGATCTCGAAGCTCACGCGCTGGTTCTCCTCGAGGCTGCGGAAGC
>NZ_JBHXRF010000002.1:446358-598317 GCF_042717545.1 Rhodococcus sp. NPDC058639 | reverse complement strand
CCGTGGGGTTTCGCATCCGCTCGCAACCAGAAATGTGCGAGGGCTAACCACAAACACACAACCTAACGACCAGATTCCATTAGATCACAGATCGGAGCCACCCGCTATGCATGGTGGGTGGGGTCACATCGCGCCATGCATCCCGAACCGGAGTGAAAGAGGTTGGCGCCCATAGAAATACAGCTGGGCCGGCACCCGAGAACGGGTGCCGGCCCAGCCGGAGAAAGTTGGTGTCAGCCGATAACGGTGACGCCGGTGGCCTGCGGGCCCTTCTGGCCCTGGCCGATCTCGAAGCTCACGCGCTGGTTCTCCTCGAGGCTGCGGAAGCCGCCGCCCTGGATCTCGGAGAAGTGCACGAAGACGTCAGCGGAGCCGTCGGCCGGAGCAATGAAGCCGAAGCCCTTTTCGCCGTTGAACCACTTCACGGTACCTTCAGTCATTCTGTATTCCTTAAAGCAGGCAGGACGCGTAAACACTGTCCTGTCTCGTCGGGAGACTGTGTGCCTCCCGGGTCTGTCACTACACGATTGAAACGATTCCGTGGGGTTTCGCATCCGCTCGCAACCAGAAATGTGCGAGGGCTAACCACAAACACACAACCTAACGACCAGATTCCATTAGATCACAGATCGGGGCCACCCGCTAGTGCATGGTGGGTGGGGTCACATCGCGCCATGCATCCCGAACCGGAGTGAAAGAGGTTGGCGCCCATAGAAATACAGCTGGGCCGGCACCCGAGAACGGGTGCCGGCCCAGCCGGAGAAAGTTGGTGTCAGCCGATAACGGTGACGCCGGTGGCCTGCGGGCCCTTCTGGCCCTGGCCGATCTCGAAGCTCACGCGCTGGTTCTCCTCGAGGGTGCGGAAGCCGCCGCCCTGGATCTCGGAGAAGTGCACGAAGACGTCAGCGGAGCCGTCGGCCGGGGCAATGAAGCCGAAGCCCTTTTCGCCGTTGAACCACTTCACGGTACCTTCAGTCATTCTGTATTCCTTAAGCAGGCAGGACGCGTAAACACTGTCCTGTCTCGTCGGGAGACTGTGTGCCTCCCGGGCCTGTCACTACACGATTGAAACGATTCCGTGGTGGCTAATCGCATCCGCTCGCAACCAGAAATGTGCGAGGGGCTAACCACAAACACAATATCCAACGACCGAGATCAGTAGATCACATACGGGCGGCGCCCCACCAGTATCAGTGAGCTGGATCACATCATTATTCCACGGATGCGAGTCTCACGAACGCGGCGGCGTCGAGCTTCTCCCCCCGGGTGGACGGGTCGATTCCCGCCGCAACGAGGCGTCGCTCCGCTTCTGCGGGAGAGCCTGCCCACGTGCTCAGCGCCGCACGTAATGTCTTGCGGCGCTGAGCAAATGCAGCATCGACCGCAGCAAACACCTTTTTGCGATGCGCAGTGTCGGTCGGCCACGGCGGCTCGGCGTACCGATCGACGCGAACCAGTCCGGATTCGACCTTCGGCACCGGCCAGAAGACCGCACGCCCCACGGCGCCCGCTCTCCGGACGTCACCGAAGAAGCGCGCCTTCACACTCGGCACCCCGTAGATCCGGCCGCCCGGCTCGGCCGCGAGGCGATCAGCCACTTCGGACTGCACCATTACCAATGCCGTACGGATGGAAGGGAACTCGGAGAACAGGTGCAGAAGAACGGGCACCGCGACGTTGTACGGCAGGTTCGCCACCAACGCGGTCGGCGCCGCCGGCAGATCTCGGGGCAGCACCTTCATCGCGTCCATGTGCACGACGTCGAGCCGGTCCACCAGTTCGGGAGCACGCTCCGCGACCGTGCCCGGGAGGCGCTCGGCGAGCCTCGGATCGAGTTCGACGGCCACCACCCGATCGACGACGTCGAGCAGAGCGAGGGTGAGAGAACCCAGGCCCGGCCCGACCTCGAGCACCACATCGTCGCGGTTGACACCCGCGACGTTCACGATGCGGCGCACCGTGTTGGCGTCATGGACGAAGTTCTGTCCGAGTTGCTTTGTCGGACGCACCCCGAACTCCTCCGCGAGCGTGCGGACCTCTGCGGGTCCGAGCAAGGCGGCGAGGCCGCGGGGAGAAGCCGGGGTGGCGTCTGAAGAATCTGCTGGCACGAGGCGAACCTAGCGCACGTGTGGGCGCGTCATGCGCACTGCGAGGTCATCGGAAGGCCTCAGCGCAGGCCGAGCTTGCTGGTGCACGAAGGCCATGCACCCCAGCCCTGACCGGCCTGAACCTTCTCGGCGACCGCGATCTGCTGCTCACGAGTCGCAAGGTCGGCGCGGGGAGCGTACTGGGTTCCGCCGAATGCCGCCCAGGTCTGCTGGGTGAACTGGAGACCGCCGTAGAAGCCGTTTCCGGTGTTGGCAGCCCAGTTGCCGGTGGCCTCGCACTGTGCGAGCGAATCCCAGGTCGAGCCGCGTCCCGATGCGGGAGCGGCGGGCGGGGCCGGAGGCGCGGGCTTCGGCTTCGTGCCCACGCGCACCACGGCGGGTGCGGGCTCGGTCAGCACCTTCGAGGCGGTTTCGGTGCGTCCGACCTCCACGCCGTTGACGGTGTGCACGTCGAACGTGATCTCACGCTCGCCCGGCGTACCCGGATGGTCGTGGGCGATCTCACCTTCGAACATGCCGGGATCGTCGACCCGATGTTCGGGCTGACCGACGGGCATGCGCTCGGTGCGGGACTCGACGCGGTCGCGCGTCACCACCACTTCCATGCCTTCGGCAAGCGGGGCATCGAGCGGGTGATTGACCGAGTCGGCCTGCTCGAGGGCCAGGTTCTGGCTCTCGAGGAGATCGCCGACGGTGGGCGCGGCGACCCTCACCTCTGCGGCGGGAGCGCCGTTGTCGGCCAACCGCACATTCTTGGGGCTCACGACCTCGAGATCTGCACCTTCGAGGGGCAGACGATGCGAACGCGATGCGGAGACGTAGACGTCGTCGCCCAGCCGGAACTGGTCGAGCGCCTCGTCGACCGTGAGTGCCGTCGTCCACACCGAGCGGCTCTCCCCGTCCACGGTGAGCTGGATCTCCCGGGCCCGACGCAGCACGAGCGTGTCGCCGTCGGAGACCTTCGCATCGACAGCGGGCGCGACGACATCGTGCTCGCCGACGGCGTAGCCGGCGTCCTCGAGAATGTCGCCGACGGTGGAGCTCATGGTCCCGAAGGCCCTGGTCTCTCCGTCGATGTCGAGCGTCAAGTCTTTATGCTTGACGGCCGCTGTTATCCCACCTGCCACAAGAGTCACAAGCAGTGCGGCGATCACGGCGAATAACACCGGGGATTTCGTAGAGTTGATCTTATTGAGAGGTGACACAATAATTCCAGTCAGAAGACGACGGTGATTACAGCACGGTAACGAACCGATATTGTTATGGCAACCCAATGCCCTCTACCTGCACTTACTCCGAAAATTCCGAGGTTACAATTCGTGATTGGTAGCCGGAAACAAATGGAGCGCCGAGAGTGGTGCGAATGTCCGATATCGGAGGGATGTGACACGTCTTACAGCCAGCCTTCGGATATGCGGTTGCGTTTCACGGATCATTCAGCGAGAAATACACCGAATCTGCAGAAACCGGACAAGAAAACGAAAGAGGCTGCGGGTGATGCAGCCACAGCCTCTCGTCGCACTCGCGGTTATGCGGCGCGAGGAAGCGGTCGACACCGAATGCACCCGCCCCGACGACGGCGAGCAACAGCGCCCCGAGCCCGAGCGCGGTGACGAGTTCGAACCCGCCGTCGGCGGCGTACACGCCGTTGTCCACGTGCGCGATGAAGAAGGTACCGGCCATGACGAGGAACAGCAGGACCCCGCACCGGGACGAGGACGCCGAGGATCAGCGCGAGACCGCCGAGCACCTCCACCCACGTGGCCACGAACGCGGTTGACAGCGGGGATCGGCGCACCCATACCCCCGAAGCCGGCCTTGGTGCCCTCGTATCCCGTCGCCTCACGCCGGTCTGGTGCCCGCGAAGGCCTCCCCCAGCAGACGCCGCACACCCACACGGGTCACCTCACGCGGGTTGGGATAGGTCTTCTCCGTCGCCAGGCGCGCAGCCTCGTCCAGGTCTGCTTCGGCCATACCGAGTTCGGCCAGGGTCGTCGGGCCTCCTGCCGCAGCGATCAGGTCGTACACCCCGGCAGGTGCCGTCGCAGTGACCAGTGCGTCGGCGATCCGTTCCATCACGCGTGGGACCGACACCGCGTTGTACGCCATGACGTGCGGCAGCATCACGGTGTGCACCGCGGCGTGCGGCAGACCGAACGATCCGCCGAGAACGTGACAGATCTTGTGATGCAAGCCCATGCCGACGGAGGCGAGGCAGGTGCCTGCCAGCCACGCGGCGAGCAACAGATCCGACCGGCCCTCGCGGTCCGCGAGATCGGCCCCCAGCGCGGGGAGACCGCGACCGATCGCCGAGATCGACTCGAGCGCCAGAGCGTCGACGATGGGGTTCGCATGCTCGGAATACAGTGCCTCCACCGCGTGCGCCAGAGCATTGATCGCGCTGGTCACAGCCAGGGGAATCGGCATAGTTGCGGTGAAGTCGACGTCGTAGATCACCGTCTCCGGCAGAATCTCCCGAGACGAACGCGTGACCTTCACACCGTCGGACGTCTCGCCCAGTACCGGCGTCACTTCCGAACCGGCATACGTGGTCGGCAGAATCACCTGGGCCACCCCGCTACGAAGCGCGAGCGCTTTCGAGAGACCGGTGGTCGAACCACCGCCCACCGCGACGATCGCATCGACATGATGCTCGGCCATTGTCACGATCACGCGCTCGGTGACCACGACGGGCGTGTGCATCTCCGCCCCGTCGAAGCGCGCAACCATCAGCGGACCGAGAATCTCTTCCACGAGCGTGGCCTGCGCATCCACATGCGCGCCCCCGAGCAACAGCACCCGCGTGCCGCCGAGTCGCCGCACCTCGTCGGCAACACCCGCCGCGCTACCCGCGCCGAAGATCACCCGGGAGGGGTGAGAGGTGTGGACGAAGGCGCGCATGAACCCTACGGTCTCATGTGGTGGCGGTCCACGTGAGCGTCGTTCACGAAAATCGGTATACCCGTTCGGCGTTCGCTGTCGTCGCGTGTGCGAGTTCCTCGGCGCTCTCGCCCCGCACCTCCGCGAGCGCCCGCACCGTGTACGGCAGGCAGTACGACTCGTTGGGAGCACCACGGAAGGGGTGCGGTGTCAGGAACGGCGCATCGGTCTCGACCAGCACGAGGTCAGCGGGCACGAGCGGTGCGGCCTCCCGCAGCGCCTTCGCGTTCTTGAAACTCACGGTGCCCGAGAAACTGAGCACGTACCCTGCGTCGACGCACTTGCGTGCCATATCCGCGTCCGAGGAGAAGCAGTGGAAGATCACCGTCTCCGGTGCACCTTCGGCGTGGAGGACACGCAACAGGTCCGCGTCGGCCTCACGATTGTGGATCATCAGCGGCTTGCCCAGGCGCTTCGCAAGATCGATGTGCCAGCGGAACGCGTCTTCCTGTTCCGCGGGTTCGGCGCAGCCGTCGAGCTTGCCCGGCCAGTACAGATCCAGGCCCGTCTCCCCCACCGCGACACACCGCGGATCGGCGGCGAGCATCTCGATGTCGGCGCGCATCGCGTCGTCGAGGCTGTTGGCGCGG
The DNA here is from genome assembly GCF_042717545.1 of Rhodococcus sp. NPDC058639. Taxonomy (NCBI): domain Bacteria; kingdom Bacillati; phylum Actinomycetota; class Actinomycetes; order Mycobacteriales; family Nocardiaceae; genus Rhodococcus; species Rhodococcus sp. NPDC058639. Next base: position 592,679 of record NZ_JBHXRF010000002.1, on the reverse strand, counting down.
GTCGGATGGATCGCCACCGCGGCGAACACGCGCTCGTCCCAGTTGGCGGCCCGGACCGCGAACTTCGCGGCATCGAGATCGTCGGCGACGGTGACCACCCGACCGACTCCCACCGCGGCGGCCCGATCCAGGATGGCGGCGGTGGTTGCGGCGTCGTGCGCTCCGCACGCGTCGAGATGCGTGTGGGCGTCCACGAGAGGCGCGAGCGGCTGCGGGGGTTCGGGGGCGGGACGGGCTTTGCTCACGCCCTATAAACTAGCGCCACCATGACTGCGCCTGATTCCTCCCGCCCGCCGTTCTATGTCACCACCGCGATCGCGTATCCGAACGGCGTCCCCCACATCGGGCACGCCTACGAGTACATCTCCACGGATGCGATCGCCCGGTTCAAGCGTCTCGACGGCTTCGACGTCCGCTTCCTCACCGGCACCGACGAGCACGGCCTGAAGATGCAGCAGACGGCGGCAAAAGAAGGAATCTCCGTCACCGAACTCGCGTCGCGCAACTCCGATGTCTTCGAGGCGATGGACAAGGCCTTGAAGATCTCGTACGACAGGTTCATCCGTACGACGGACCAGGACCACCTCGACGCGAGCGCGGCGATCTGGCAGCGGATGGTCGATGCGGGCGACATCTATCTCGACACCTATGCGGGCTGGTACTCCGTCCGCGACGAGGCCTTCTATACCGACGCCGAGACGACGTTGCTCGAAGACGGGTCACGTATCTCCACCGATACCGGCACGCCCGTCGAATGGACCGAGGAGTCCACGTACTTCTTCCGCTTGTCGGCGTATCAGGACCGGCTGCAGAAGCTGTACGAGGAACAACCCGAGTTCATCGCCCCCGCGACCCGGCGCAACGAGATCGTCAGCTTCGTCGCCGGCGGGCTGAAGGACCTGTCGATCTCGCGCACCACGTTCGACTGGGGCGTTCCCGTCCCCGGCAATCCCGAGCACGTGATGTACGTGTGGGTCGACGCCCTCACCAACTACCTCACCGGTGCCGGATTCCCCGATACCGAATCCGAGTCCTACCGGCGCTACTGGCCCGCCGACCTGCACATCATCGGCAAGGACATCACGCGGTTCCACACCGTCTACTGGCCCGCATTCCTCATGTCCGCCGGACTCGAACTTCCCAAGCGCGTGTTCGTGCACGGGTTCCTGTTCAACAAGGGCGAGAAGATGTCCAAGTCGGTCGGCAACGTCGTCGATCCCCTCGAAATGGTCGAGCGCTTCGGTCTCGACCAGTTGCGCTTCTTCCTGCTGCGTGAGATCTCGTACGGCCAGGACGGCAGCTACAGCCACGACGCGATTGCGAGCCGCATCAACGCCGACCTCGCCAACGACCTCGGTAACCTCGCGCAGCGCTCGCTCACCATGGTCGCCAAGAACCTCGGTGGTCAGGCTCCGACTCCGGGTGCTTTCACCGCGGAAGACGAGGCGATGCTCGCGCAGGCCGACGCGCTGCTCGGCGAAGTGCGCGCCGAGTTCGACGTGCAGGCACTGCACCTCGGCCTCGAGGCGATCTGGCGGGTGCTCGGCGAAACCAACCGCTACTTCTCCGCGCAGCAGCCGTGGGTGCTCCGCAAGACCGATCCCGAGCGCATGGCGACGGTTCTCTACGTCACGCTCGAGGTCGTGCGCATCGTCGGGATCCTCGTTCAGCCGGTGATGCCCGATTCCGGTGCCAAGATCCTCGATCTGCTCGGCCAGGAGCCCGGCGCCCGGCAGTTCGCGGACATCGCCACGCGGCTCGTGCCCGGCACCGCGCTCCCCGCGCCGGCCCCCGTGTTCCCGCGTTACGTCGACGAGGACTGAGCCCTCACCAGTAGGTTCACGGCACCCCGCCGACTTTGTCGGTGGGGTGCGCCACACTCCGCTCATGCGGAGCGATAGAACATACATTCGAACGGACGAGTTGCACGCCGAGGTGCTCCTCGCCGAACTCGGGGATGTCTACGAGCGCGGCTGGCAACCCGCCGACATACTGCACCTGACCGCGAGGTCGGGCGACGACACCGATATCCCGCTCGCCGCGCTCACAGTGCTGTTCGACGCGCGCCGTAGCCGGGCCGCCGAGCGCGCTCCCGACGACTGGGTACGGCAATTGCAGGCCATCGCCGAAAGGCACCCGGGCCCGGCTCGGCTCGCCGCGCTCTCGCCCGACCTCGGGGCGGGCCTGCGATACGCATGTCCCGAGGTCTCCCGCTACCAGGTCGACGGGCTGGCCTTCACCTGGAAGTACCTGCCGGCGTTCACCCGGCTCGATGCCCCGCCCTCGCAGTGGCCACCGCTGCGCACTCCCGGCGACACCACAGAGGCCGCACCCGATCCACGCGTGCTCGACCGCATCCGCGGTCTGCTGTCGAAAGCAGAATCCACCGACTTCCCCGACGAGGCCGAGGCGCTCACCGCGAAAGCGCAGGAACTCGTGACGCGGTACGCGCTCGGCGCTGCACTCCTCACCGGTACCACCCGCCTCACCGATCCCGTGCGCGGCCGACGTCTCCACCTCGACGGCCCGTACATCAAGGAGAAGGTGCTGCTGCTCACCGCGATCGGCGACGCCAACCGCGTCCGCACCGTGTGGTTCACCCGCGTGCAGATCGCGACCGTCGTCGGCACCGTGGCAGACCTTGCACAGGTCGAACTCCTCTTCACCTCGCTGCTCGTACAGGCGACCCGCGCGCTCGGTGCCGCCGGAACCGCCGGCCGGCGCGGCGGGTCGGCAACGGCGTTCCGCCGCGCGTTCCTCACCGGCTACGCGAAACGGGTCGGCGAGAGGCTTCGCGAGGCCGACGCTCGGGCCACGGCGGGTGCCGCCGCCGACGCGCACGTCCCGGTGACCTCCCTCGCGCCGATCCTGGCGCGCCGCTCGGAAGCGGTCGATACCGAGTTCCGGCGCCTCTTCCCGACTACCCGGGCGTCCCGAAGCCGCGGGATCGACGCCGACGGTTTCCACGCGGGGCGCGATGCGGCCGAGTCCGCGTCCCTCGAGGCCGGGCAGCACCGCATCGGGCGGTGACCCCCGCCGCCCTTCCCGAGCCCGCCTGCGCAACAACTCACAATCGGATGTCACACACGGCGCTGCACCGGTGTCCCATCGGTGACACATCCGGACCCAGTGGGAGGCGATCGAGATGACAACGCAATTCGACGTGGTGGTGGTCGGCGCGGGGTACGCGGGCGTCACGGCAGCCAATCGGCTGGCGCGCCACCCCGAGGTGGCAGTGACCGTGGTGAATCCGCGGCCGGTGTTCGTCGAACGGACCCGATTGCACCAGGTGGCCGCCGGTTCGGGGTCTGCCACCCACGGCCTCGCCGGCCTGCTGCATCCACGCGCGTCGCTGCGGGTGGGTACGGCGGAACGGATCGAACCGGGCGCGGTAACACTCACCGACGGCGCGGTACTGCGGTGCGACGCCGTCGTGTACGCCGTGGGAAGCGGCCCGGCCACGGGCGCAGCGCCCGGGATGGAACGAGCGTTCTCCGTATCCGACCTCGAATCGGCGACAGCACTGCACACCGCGCTCGCCGAACTTCCCGCCCACGCGCCGGTCGTGGTCGTGGGTGGGGGTTTTACGGGCATCGAAGTCGCCGCCGAACTCGCGTCCGAACGTCCCGGGGCCGCGTACAGCCTCGTCGGTGATCCGGGCGCGGGCTTTCCGGACGGCACCCGGCAGTACGTGAACCGCACATTGGACAGCTTCGGTATCGACGTGCGGCCGGGCGTGCACGCGACGCACCTGACCGAGGACGCGGTACTCCTCGACGACGGCACCGCGATCCCCGCTGCGCTCGTCGTCTGGGCCGGCGGATTCTCCGTTCCCGACCTTGCCCGTCGCAGCGGGCTGCCGGTGGACGGCGTCGGCAGGCTCCGCGTCGACACCGGCCTGCAGTCGACGGACGGCACCGCCGTGGTGGGTGTCGGCGACGCCGTGACCGTCGCAGGCCAGGACCATATTCGAATGAGCTGCCAGGCCGCGATGCCACTCGGCGCGCACGGTGCCGACACCGTGTGGGAGATCGTGCAAGGCCGCGCACCCCAACCGCTGTCGCTCAGGTTCGTCGCCCAGTGCCTGTCGCTCGGACGCCGCCGCGGCGCGGTGCAGTTCACCGCACGCGACGACACCCCCTCCGCGTTCTCGCTGCGTGGCCGGGTCGTCGCATTGGTGAAGGAATCGATACTGCGTGGGACGATCCTGTCGATGCGACGACAGGCTCGGGCCCACGACCTCCGATCGACGGGAGGTCAGGGCGTCGGCCTCACCCGACCCGTGAGGAGTGCGCAGTGACGGCCGAGGACGTCTTCACCGAACACCGGGGCCTGTTGTTCTCGATCGCGTACGAGATCACCGGGAGCGTCGCCGACAGCGAAGACATCCTCCAAAACAGTTTCGTGCGCTGGGCCGGCACCGACCGGGCCGCGGTCGACAACCCGCGTGCCTACGTGGCGCAGATCGTGACCCGTCAGGCACTCAACAGCCTGCGCTCGGCGCGGCGTCGCCGCGAGGAATACGTGGGCCCGTGGCTTCCCGAGCCTGTGCTCACCTCGCCGGATGCCTCCGGCGAGATCGAACTCGCCGAGTCCGTGTCGCTGGCGATGCTGCTGGTCCTGGAAACGTTGAGCCCGCTGGAACGGGCAGTGTTCGTGATGCGCGAGGTGTTCGGATTCGACCACGCCCGGATCGCCGAGACCGTCGACCGCCGCGAGGACACCGTGCGGCAGATTGCCCACCGGGCACGCGAACACGTCCGTGCGCGCCGCCGCCGGTTCACTCCCGCAGGCGACGAGGCGAACCGTGTGGTCGTCGAATTCATGGCCGCCGCGACCACCGGCAACGTCGATACCCTGTTGCAACTGCTGGCACCCGACGTCGTGTACATCGCAGACGGAGGAGGTAAGGCCACTGCGGCGAGGGTCCCGGTGACCGGCGCGGCCCGAGTGGCGCGGCTGTTCGGCGGGCTCGTGCGGCACCCGCTGCCGGACATACGAATCGAGGCCGTCCCGGTCGGCAACATGCCGGGACTGCTCGTGTACTCGGGTGAAAAACTCGATCTCGTCCTCCAGTTCGAGATCGACAACGACCTGATCACGGGCGTGTACGTGGTACGCAACCCCGACAAGCTCGCGCATCTCGGGGCTCACCCGGGGGCTGCCGGGGCGATCTGACAAGCTCGAGCGATGCGGATGGAACGGCTCGGGCGCGGTGGCACTCCCGATCAGGTTCTCGCCTCCGTCGCGGAGCGCGCGCGGAGTCTCGGGGTACCGCTTCCCGCGGCGGTGACGGGCGACTGGTTCGGCTCGGCCGCCCTGATCGCACCGTCCCTGGCCACCGGCGCGGTCGACCCTTCCGGAGCCTTCGCGTGCCCTGATATCCGGGAGCCGCACACGCCCGGGGGTCCGGTCGTCGGCGGCGGCTGGATCGGTTACCTCGCCTACCCGGACGGGTCTGCTTCCGGTCCGTCGCCGGAACACTCCGTGCTGCCCGCTGCGGCCGGTGGCTGGACCGACACCGTGCTCAGGCTCGATGCCGACGGGTGCTGGTGGTACGAGACCCTCGGTGATGCTCCGTGCCCGTCCGACCTGGTTGCGGCCGTCGTGGAACCCCGGGTCTCGGACACTTCCTGGCACATCGATTGGTCGCCGCCGCACCGCGAGACGCACCGACGCGGTGTGGAGCAGTGCCTCGACGCGATCCGCGCCGGCGAGGTGTACCAGGCGTGCGTCTGTACGCGGTTCACCGGTACATGGACGGGTGACCCGCTGGCATTCTTCACCGCGGCAGTCGCGCGGACCGCACCGGCGCGCGCCGCATATCTGCAAGGACCGTGGGGCGCCGTCGCGTCGCTCTCGCCCGAACTGTTCGTCTCTCGTCACGGCGACGCACTGCGCTCGAGTCCGATCAAAGGCACGCTCCCGCTGTCCGCCGACCCGGCACTGCTGCGGGCATCGGTCAAGGACGTGGCGGAGAACATCATGATCGTCGACCTGGTCCGCAACGATCTGGGACGGGTCGCGGAGATCGGCAGCGTCACCGTCGAGGAACTACTCGCGGTCCGCCCGGCGCCCGGGGTGTGGCACCTCGTCTCGACGGTGGCCGCCCGGTCGCGGCCCGCCGTCACCACCGCGGATCTTCTCGACGCCGCGTTCCCGCCGGCGTCGGTCACCGGATGTCCCAAGATCCGGGCCCGCGACCTCATCCGGCAGTGGGAGCCGCACGCCCGTGGCGTCTACTGCGGCACCGTCGGCATGTCGAGTCCGCTCGCGGGCACCGAATTGAACGTCGCGATCCGGACCGTGGAGTTCGGTGCGGGAACGTGCGTGCTCGGAGTCGGCGGCGGGATCACGATCGATTCGGACCCCGATGCCGAATGGCAGGAATGCCTCGACAAGGCGGCCAGCATCCTCGCGCTCAGCACACCTCGCGAGCGGGTGCGGGCAGATCGAACCGCGGCAGGATGTCGCTGACCCGTCCGGACGTGGAGCGGCAGACCCGCTGGGCGACAGCGGACGCGTCGAGATTCCACATCCGGAGCACCCCGTCGCCTCCCGCTGCGACAACCGTCCCGTTCGGCCGGAACACCACTTGCCAGCGTCCGACCCCGGTGTCGGTGATCGGGCCGCCGACCTCCCGCATGCCCCGCGCGTCGGACACATCCCACAGCCGGATCGTGCCGTCGTCGCTGCCGCTGATCGCTTTGGCGCCGTCCCGGGTGATCGACACCGAGTACACGGTGCCCGTGTGGCCGCGAAGTGGTTGGGTTCGCGCGGTGAAGTTCCCGGCAGCGTCCCGGTCCCACATCAGCACCCCGTGATCGTCGCTGCCGGTGACCAGCACGTTGCCTTCACGACCGAATGCCGCGGCGTTGACCCCCGCGTCGTGCCCGCCGGACACCCGCGTGGGGATCGGGGCCCGCAGGTCTGCGATGTCCCACGCGTAGATGCTGCTGTCCGCGCTGGCCACGACGAGGCTCCGGCCGTCCGGGCTGATCACGGCGGTACGGACCAGATTCTCGGGACCGGTGAGCGGATCTCCCCACGGCACGGGCGCTGCGGGGTCGGCGATGTCCCACAACTGCACCGAGAAGTCGTCGGCACCGGTCACGAGCGTCGCGCCGTCCGGTGAGAACGCGAGAGACGAGGTGAAACGGGTGCCCAGCGGAACAGGATCGGCAAACGGTCGCGGGGCGGCGGGATCGCGGACGTCCCAGAGTTGGACGCTCCCGCCCGAGGTGGGTGCCGTCGCGAGAACGGTGCCGGACGGCGACAACGCGCACACATAGGCACCGCCGAGCGGGCGGGGCAGGGTCACGCTTCCGGCGCGGTCCCACTCTCCGGCATCGTCGACTCGCCACAACGACACCGTCGGGCCGTAACTGCCAGTGGCGACGAGATTCCCGGCGCGGCTGACGGACGGCTTGGTCAGTGCGGCGTCGACGACGGAGATCCGTGTGTGCGGCATCGTCCAGACACGCAGATTGGCGTCCTGCCCTCCGGTGATCACCGTGTCTCCGTCCGGGGTGATCGCGAGGGTCGCGACACCGCCGCCGTGACCGGTCAGCGCGGGACTGATTTCGTCGAGGGCCCGCGCCTCGGGGTCGATGTCCCAGAGTTTTGCGGTGCCGTCCCAGGACGCACTGGCCAGCGTCCGGCCGTCCGGGAGGAACGCGATACTCCAGACACCCCCGGTGTGGGCGCGCACAGGAACCCCGACGGGATACGCGGCCCTCGGATCGCTGGTGTCGAACAGGCGCAACACGCCGTCGTCGCTGCTGGCCGCGAGGGTCTTGCCGTCGCCGCTGAACGCGACCGAGTGCGCGACGTCCTCGAATCCCCGCAGTGGTTCGCCCAGGGGAACCGGTGCTGCACGGTCGGTGACGTCCCAGAGTCGCACGGTGCGATCGTCGCTGGAGGTGGCCATCACGGTCCCGCCCGGCCGGAAAGCGACGGTCCGCACCGCGCCCTCGTGACCGCGGACCGACGCCACCGGAAAACGCCCCGACATGGGATCGGACGTATCGAGGAGCGCGACCGTACCGTCGTCGTAGGGCACGGCGAGCACACGGCCCGACGGTGCGTACCTCACGTTGTGGACGGCACCCGAAGCGAAGGTCTCCTGGTCGAGCACCGGCCTCGGCGCAGTGTGATCGGAGATATCGAAGATCCACACCGCACCGTCACCGCCACCGGCGGCGAGGTATCGGCCGTCCGGACTGAAGGACACCGACGCCATGTACTTCGAGGACAGCTGGAGCGGATCGCCGATCATCGCGGGCCCGGAGTCCCCGCCGAGCGACCAGAGACGGACGGTACCGTCGTCGCTCGCCGAGGCGAGCACCGAACCGTCCGGGGAGACGGCGGTGCTGTACACCGGCCCGGTATGCCCCCTGAGAGTGTTCGCGAGGGGAACCCCCTGGGTCGCGATGAGCCGCGAATACGCCACGTCGTTGTCGGGTCGCAGGTGGGCGGCCGCCAGCGCGAGGTGTGACGACGTGGTCGGGTCCCCGTCACGCATGGAGTCGGACAACGCGATGATCTGCTGGAACTGCGCGGTGCTGCGCTCTGCCTCCGCGCGCCCCTTCGCGACCCAGGCGACCCCGCTCATCACCAGCGCCACGAGCGTCGCAAGTGCCAGAACCGCGATGATGGCGCGTCGCCGTCGACCCAGCCAGGCGATCTGTCTCCTCGACGCATCGAGGAACTCCACGGCGTTCGGACTGAGTGCGACCACGTCGTCCGTGCGCGGCGCAGATCCCAGGTCGCCGAGCCGGGGATTCTGTTCGGCCACGACGTCCATACGCCCACGCTGGTAGAGAAGCCCCTTGTTGCGACCGCTCTCGATCCAGGTCACAGCATCGGCTTCGATCCGCTGCCGCAGCGCGGCATCGGCCCGGTCGTCCTGGATCCAGGATTTCAGCCGCGGCCACGCGTCGATCACCGCGTCGTGGATGAGTTCGACGCTTCCGGCATCCGCGACCAGCACGCGAGCAGACACGAAATGGTCGACGACCCGCGCGGCGGCATCCCGGTCGCCGCCCACGACGGAAAGCAGTTCGGGCAGCGGACGGGCGATCTTGACGTCGGTGCCCGTCGCCGTCACGTACACGAGGTGCACGAGCATGGCCCGGGCCGGCGCACGATCGGCCTCGTCGAGTTTCTCCCACGCGCGTTCGGCGCTCGCGGCGATGGAACCGCGTACGCCGCCCGTCGCGCGATAGGCCGCGACCGTCAGGGCCCCGCCGGAGCGTTTGTCCCACAGGGTGTCGAGCAGGTGCGACAGCAACGGCAGTTCCTTGCCGCTGATCTCGCCGTCCGCCAGACCCCCGAGGTCGTGCAGGATCAGGTCGACGAGGCCCGCCTCGAGTCGCACGCCCACCATCCGCGCGGGCACGGTGATGACTTCGACCAGGTCGGAGCGTTCGAGGGGCTGCACGGTCTTGGTGCGACGCTCGAGTGCGCGGGCGAGAACAGGGCAGGTGACGGCCTTGTCGTAGAAATCCGACCGCATCGTCGCCACGACGATGGCCGGGGCGTCACCGACGTGTCCGGTCGCGGCGATCTCGAGCAGTCGCAGGAACTCGGTGCGCTCGGCGGGGTCGGTGCACTGGGTGAACAGCTCTTCGATCTGGTCGACGACGATGAGCAGCGTGGAGGTCGAGGTCCGCGCGAGTTCGGCGCGCAACACCGCTTGCACGGCGGCGGGGTCGGTGCGGTCCTCGACCTCGGCGAGCCCCGGGAGCAGTTCGGTCAGCCGTGCGACGGGGTGGGTGCCCGGGGTCAGTACCAGCGGCCGGCAGTCCGATCCTCCGCAGATCTGCGGGATCACGCCCGCCCGCACGAGCGAGGACTTTCCGACGCCCGACGCGCCGGTGACAATGACGGGACCTTGACCGTGCGCCGCAGTCACGACGTCGGCGAGTGCCCGCACGCTCTGGGTGCGGCCGAAGAACAGCCGGGCGTCCTTCTCCTGATACGACGCGAGCCCTTTGTAGGGGCGCATGCCCTGCGGCACCGACGGCGGCGTTTTCTCGGCGCGGGGTGCGCCGGTCTGTCCCCGGGCGTTGGTCCACCAGGACTCCCACTGTTTCAGTGAGTACAGCCCGGTGACGGGTGGCTCGGAGTTGAGATCACGGGCCGCGCGGATGAGGACGACCAGTACCGGGTGGACCGATTCGAAACTCGCGGGTAACCGGGTTCCGCTCCGCCAGTCGCTCACGCGCTGGACGGACACTACGCGGTCGGTACCCATCGCCCGGGCCACCGCACCAGCCTCCGACACCACCTTCTTCAGTGCGGGCCGGCCGGCAGCGGCGAACAGCATGCGAAGTTGGTCGGCGAAGAACTGCCGCTGGGCTGCGCCCGGTTTTCGGCTGGTCTCCGACATCTCTTCCGCGCCCTTTCCACCTCCCGTTTCCTTGCGGATCGGGTCCCATCCTGTCCGCTGCGGAAAAATTCCTCACCGCAGCTGAGCTGGGATGATACCCGTTCCGCGCGGTTCGGCCTTTGTACGACCCGCCGGGCAGCGGGCAAAGTGGGTACCACGCAAGGGTCACTCCTTGCCGGGTGAGGTGGGGCCTCCGCGCTGATAGGGGCTGACGAGGGGTAGTCCCAGTCCGCGCGGAGGAAAACCCCCGAGGACACTCCGTTTACACGCTGTCCGGCTTGTCGAGTGTCCGGTTCTCTCCGAGCAGATACGGGTCGCGGTCGAGGTAGGCTTTCGTCTCCCGCGCGATCATCCCGGACAGAACCAGCAGTCCGATCAGGTTCGGCAGGGCCATGAGCCCGTTCATCACGTCGGAGAAGTTCCACACCACCTCTAGTTCGGTGGTCGCGCCGATGAACACCACCACCACGAAGACGGCGCGGTACGGCAGCACGCCCCGCGAACCCACGAGACGTTCGAGGCACCGCTCCCCGTAGTACGACCATCCGAGAATCGTCGAGAACGCGAAGAACACCACCGAGACGGCGACGATCCAGCCGCCCCACTCACCGCCGAGGCCGGTTTCGAACGCCGTCGACGTCATGGTCGCGCCGCGCTCTCCTGTGGTCCACGCGCCGGTCGTGATGATGACCATGCCGGTGAAGGTGACGACGATAATCGTGTCGATGAAGGTCTGCGTCATGGACACGAGACCCTGGCGCACGGGATGCGTGGTCTGGGCCGCGGCGGCCGCGATCGCCGCGCTGCCCATCCCCGACTCGTTCGAGAAGATGCCCCGGGCGACGCCGTAGCGCAGCGCGACCATGAACACCGAGCCGATGAACCCGCCGGTGGCAGCGGTGCCGGTGAACGCGTCGGAGAAGACGAGAGCGAACGCCGACGGGACCTCTCCGATGTTGATCGCCAGAACGAGGATCCCGGCGCCGACGTACAGCAGGATCATCGCCGGCACGAAACCGGCGGTGACCTTGCCGATCGACTTGATGCCGCCGAGCAGCACCGCGCCCGCGAGCACTGCCATCACGACACCACTGGTCCACGTGGGCACGCCGAACGTGTCGTCGAGCTGGGTGGCGACGGTGTTCGCCTGCGTCATGTTGCCGATTCCGAAGCTCGCCAGGACCGCGAACACCGCGAACATCAGACTCAGGATCAGGCCGAACCGGTTCGGGATCGCCCGCACGAGGTAGTGCTGCGGTCCGCCGTTCTGTTCGCCCCTGGCGTCGACCCGGCGGTACTTCACGCCGAGGAACGCTTCCGAGTACTTGCTGGCCATACCGACGAGGCCGGTGATCCACATCCAGAAGAGGGCGCCCGGTCCACCGAAGTAGATCGCGGTGGCCACACCGGCGATGTTGCCCACGCCGACCGTGGCCGCGAGGGCGGTGGTCAAGGCCTGGTACTGCGAGATGTCGCCTTCCGAGGCACCGGGATCGTGCCGGGTGATCAGTCCCAGCCGCAACGCGGGCCACAGCTTCCGGAACTGCACACCGCGCAGGCGGATGGTCAGCACCAGACCGGTGCCCAATAGAAGCGGAATCAGCAGGAACGGACCCCAGACCACCTCCGCTGTCTTGACGAAAAAGTCGTTCAGCGCGTTCATCTACTCCCCTGGTCCTTCGATTCGACCGGGAAAGTCTAGGCCCATCCGCGGCGGGTGCCTCGCCTCAGGTGCGTCGCGCGTCGAGCACGGCGTCGTACAACTCCCGCTTCGACACCCTGGTCCCTGCCACCTCGGCGCAGGCTTCCTTCAGTCGCATTCCGTCCGCGACCAGGCGTTCCACCTCGTCGACGAGGTCCTCGGGGTCGGTGTGCACGGCTGCGGCGCCTTCGAGCACAACCGTGATCTCACCGCGCGCCCCTTCGACGGCCCAGTCGGCCAGTTCCGCCAAGGTCCCCCGGCGGACTTCCTCGTACGTCTTGGTCAGCTCACGGCAGACCGCCGCGCGCCGTTCCCCGCCCAGCACCTCGACCGCGTCGGCGAGACAGGCGGCAAGCCGGTGCGGCGCCTCGAAGAAGACCACGGCGCGGGCTTCGGTGGCGAGCGAGGCCAGCCAGGCACGGCGTTGTCCTTGTTTACGCGGCGGGAAGCCGTCGAAGCAGAACCGCTCGACCGGCAGCCCCGACAGTGCGAGTGCAGTGGTCACCGCGGACGGGCCCGGCAGGCACGTCACCGGCAAGCCCGCCTCGACACAGGCCGCCACGAGCCGGTATCCGGGGTCGCTGACCGACGGCATGCCGGCATCGGTGACCAGAAGCACCGTCAGGCCGGCTTCCACATCCGCGACCAGGCCCGGCAGTCGCGACACCTCGACCTGGTCGTAGAAACTGACCACCCGGCCCGTGATGGTGACACCGAGCGCGGCGGCGAGGGAACGGGTGCGGCGAGTGTCCTCGGCCGCGATGACGTCGGCGGTACCGAGGGCGTCGCAGAGTCGTTTCGATGCGTCCCCGATCTGGCCCATCGGTGTGGCTGCCAGCACGAGTCGTCCCTGTCCGGAGTTCTCGGCCTTCGCCGGATTTACTGCCTGCATGGGGTTCAGCCTACGATCGGGACGTGACCGTGACGGACCACCGCCCTTCTCCGGCCCCGGACCGTCGCCTCCTCAGCCCCGGGCCGCTCGTCCCGCCACCCGATCCCGGACTCACCGATCGGGCACGCGGATGGATAGTCACGGCGTTCGTCACCGCGCTCGCGGCGATCACCCGGTTCACCATGCTCCACTACCCGACCGACGCCAAGACACCCGTCTTCGACGAGAAGCATTACGCGCCGCAGGGGTGGCAGGTGCTCACCGGTGGCTGGATCGAAGACAACCCCGGTTACGGCCTGGTGGTGCATCCCCCAGTCGGAAAACAGCTGATCGCAGTGGGCGAGGCGCTGTTCGGCTACAACGGGTGGGGCTGGCGTTTCTCGTCGGCGGTGGCCGGTGTGGTGCTCGTCCTGCTGGTCGTGCGCATCGTGCGCCGCATGACCCGGTCGACGATGCTCGGCGCTGTCGCGGGGCTGCTCCTGGTGGTCGACGGCGTCACGTTCGTGTCGTCACGACTGGGAATGCTCGACATCTTCCAGGCGGTTTTCGTCGTCGCCGCCTTCGGTTGCCTGATCGTCGATCGCGACGACATCCTGGCACGCATCCGGCGCGTGCACGCGGAGGGCCGGATCGGCGACAGTGCGTGGGGTCCTCGCTTCGGTGTGCGGTGGTGGCGGTTCGGGGCCGGCGTAATGCTCGGGCTCGCGATCGGCACCAAATGGTCCGGCCTGTACTTCATCGCCTTCTTCGGACTGATGTCCGTGGCGTTCGACCTTGCCGCACGCCGTGCGTACGGGGTGCGGCGTCCCTGGGTCGGGACGGCACTGCGCGACATCCCGCCCGCGCTGTACGCGCTGGTGGTCGTTCCCCTGCTCGTGTACCTGTCGACCTACTGGTCGTGGTTCGCGAGCGAAACCGGCGTGGACCGGCACGCGGTCGGCAACCAGATCGGCCAGGACAGCGCGTTCTGGTTCGTACCCGACGCGGTGCGGTCGCTGTGGTACTACAGCGTCAACGTGCTGCAGTTCCACTCCGGCCTGACGAATTCGGCGGGCAATCAGCATCCGTGGGAGTCGAAGCCGTGGACGTGGCCGATGGGCCTGCGTCCGATGCTGTACTACTTCGCCGACGGTGAGAACGTCTCCGGCTGCGGTGCCGAGCAGTGCGTCAAAGCCGTGATGCTGATCGGTACCCCGGCGTTGTGGTGGGTGTCGCTGCCCGTTCTCGGCTGGGGGCTGTGGCAGGTGCTCGTCCGCCGTGACTGGCGTTGGGCAGCCGTTCTCACCGGGTACGGCGCCGGTCTGCTGCCGTGGTTCGCCTCGCTCGACCGCCAGATGTACTACTTCTACGCGGTCCCGATGGCGCCCTTCCTGGCGATGGCCGTGGCTCTCACCCTCGGCGACATCCTCGGGGGCCGGCACGCCTCACCGAAACGGCGCACCATCGGCCTGCTGGTGGTGTGCCTCTACCTCGGGTTGGTGGTCGCGAACTTCGTGTGGTTGTGGCCCATCCTCACGGCGGTGCCCATCTCGATCGAGCAGTGGAACTCCCAGCTGTGGTTGCCCAGCTGGCGCTGACCGGGATCACGACGGTGGTTCGTCCAGGACCGTCTCTTCGATGTCCGGATCGATGACGTCGGGGTCCAGGAGGTCCGGGTCCATGAGGTCGGGGTCCATGAGGTCGGGGTCCAGGAGGTCCGAGTCGACCTCGCCGATGTAACGCATCCCGTCGAATCGGCGCGCGAACCGCGCATCCACGGTGCCGAGGAAGATCTTCAGCATTTCGAGAAGGTCGTTCAGGTGACGGGGAACGAACGGATCGCCGAGCATGTCGACCGTCGCGACCAGCCGATCCTCCACCAGCACCACCTTGATGTGAGGCCAGTCCCGGTTGAGATCGACAAGAGCGTCGGCCGCACCGGATCGCTCGGCGATACCGTGCAGCAGCGGCGCCCACAACTGGACGCGGTGCGCCGGACGATCCACCACGACGAACACTGCGTGCGAATCGAGGACGAGCACGAAGTCACCGTCCGCGTCCACCGGCACCGGTCTGCCCAGACGACGGGACAACGTGTCCTTCACCCGGTCGCGCAGGGCTCCGTCGGCGAGCGCGTCGTCGGTGTGCAGGAAGATCGGATGGACCACGTTGCGATGGCCTCGCAGCACGGACACCACGTGACGAGCGAGTTCGTCGGCGTGCGCTACCGAGCGAGTGACGGTGTCCGCACCGGCGACAGCGACCTCGACACGACCGTCGGGCAGTGGCCGGATCCGCGCGTAGGTCGCCGGTCCGTGCGCGGTGTCCATGCTGATTCCGATGGACCCGGTGCCGGCCAGAGCGACTATGCGATCGGCCAGGTTCTCACCGAACCGGTCCCAGTCCCGGTCCAGGACCTCATCGAAACGGTCGTTCTCGGTCACGCGCACTCCTCTCGAAGAGCAAAGGCGGGCAGCGGTCACGGTACTGCGGGTCACGTACATGCCCGTGCAGGCGCGCGGATGATCTTGCAACTCGTTACCGCCGTCCGGTGCGCGTGACGGCAGGCAAGGTTCGGTGCGGAACCGTCAGTCGACCTGGCGCAACGTGCGCCTTCGCGCCCGTTCACCCACGATGAGCGGATCGGTCGACAGGTCGCGATACAGGCACACGCACAAACCGATCATGACCACCACGAACGGAACCGCCGCGATGATGGTCATCGTCTGGAGCGCGTTGAGAGCATCGGCGCCTCCGGTCCACAGCAGCAGCGCCGCGACGCCACCGGTGAGTGCACCCCAGAAGGCGACGATCCAGGGACTCGGCCGCAAGGTGCCGCGTTGGGTGAGACTGCCCATCACCATCGACGCCGCGTCCGCGCCGGACACGAAGAAGATGGATACGAGCACCATGACGACAACGGTGGAGACACCCACCAGCGGGAGGTTGCCGAGCATGCCGAACAACTGCCCTTCCACGTTCTCGGCTCCCGCGATGTCGAACCCGTCCTCCTGTTGACTGATCGCCGCGCCTCCGAAGACCGCGAACCACAGCAGACTCACGAGGCTCGGGACGAGCATCACCCCGACCACGAATTCACGGATGGTCCGGCCGCGGCTGATGCGGGCGAGGAACATCCCGACGAAGGGTGCCCACGACACCCACCACGCCCAGTAGAAGATCGTCCAGCTCGAAAGCCACTCCCCGGCCGGGCCGTTGGATGCGGCGGTGCGGGCCGACATCTGGGCGAAGTCTGCGGCATAGGCCCCGAGAGTCGTCGGGATCAGGTTGAGGATGAACACGGTCGGCCCGAACACGAAGACGAACAGTGCGAGGACGACCGCGAGGACCATGTTGATGTTCGACAACCACTGGATGCCCTTGGCGACTCCGGATACCGCCGAGGCGATGAAGGCGAGAGTCAGGATCGCCACGATCCCGACGAGCAGGGCAACGCCGGCCGTCTCGAGCCAGCCGGTTACCTCGAACCCCGAACCGATCTGCAACGCCCCGAGACCGAGCGACGCCGCGGTACCGAAAAGCGTCGCGTACAGGGCGAGGATGTCGATGAATTTGCCTAGCGGGCCTTCGGCGCGACGACCCAGGAGAGGGATGAAGGCAGCACTGATCAGCTGCTTGCGTCCTCTCCGGAACGTTCCGTATGCGATGGCCAGCCCGACCACCGCGTAGATCGCCCACGGGTGCAGGCCCCAGTGGAACATTGCGGTCGCCATTGCGGTGCCGGTGCCACCGACGGTGCCCGGTGGCTCGTCGATGTAATGGCTCAGTGGCTCACCGACGCCGAAGAACATCAAGCCGATGCCCATGCCGGCACTGAACATCATCGCGATCCAGCTGACGGTGCGGAACTCGGGCGTCTCCCCGTCTTTTCCGAGGGGAATCCGGCCGTACTTGCTGAGCGCGAGCCACAGCACGAAGAACACGAACCCGCTTGCCGCAGTCACGAACAACCAGCCCAGCTCGACGACGATCCAGTCGAGAGCGTTGCCGGTGATCGTGTCGAAGCTCTCGGTGTCCAGCAACCCCCACAGCACAATGGCCGCTACCAGGCCGGCAGCTACTCCGAATATGACGCGGTCGGTTCGGGGCCGATTCGGGACCCCGGCAGAGGAAGAGTTGACGCTCGGGTCCGGGGTTTCTTCGGACACGCGCCGGTCGGGACGCAGGCTCATTCGTCAAACGTTGCAAGGTCCGCCGGGTTCCGAGGCTCTTTCGAAAAATTGTCCGGTACCGCAACACTCGAAACGCGCTGACCAGGCACTCTTGTCGGGGTTACCATCCCGACATCACGAAAGAAACGTCAGCCGGCGCGGAGTGCTGCTCGCACCAGCGCCAGGACTTCTTCGTCGGACACCCCGAGCGCACGGACGGTAGTCACGTATTCACTCGTCGCGCGCTGGGCTCCGATACGCGTGGGGTCGCCGTTCGCCGCGACGAATGTGCCGCCGCGGCCCTTCGTCTCCAGTACGCCGGATTGCTCGAGTTCGCGGTAGGTCTTCGCGACCGTATTGGGTGCGATCCCGAGGGTCTCGGCGAAGCCCCGAACAGTGGGCAATTTCGTGCCGGAGATGAGGTCGCCTCGGTGGACGAGTTCGACGATCTGTCGGCGCAGTTGCTCGAAGGGCGGGACCGCCGAGTCGTGGTCGATGACGATATCGAGCATCTTGGCAGGCTAGCAGCGCTTCCCCGCCGTTACGGCCACAACGGAGAGCTAACCGACTTTCACCCTCGTAGCGCCCCTCGCCGACGTGTTGCCATCCTGCTCGAGCGAGCCGTCCTGGTCGAGCGAATCGTCACCACCCTGCCTGTACGTGCCCGTCTCGAGCAGATCGCGGATCTGGATCAGCAGATCCGTCTCGCTCAGGGGTTCGTCCGCGGGTTCCTTGTCCGGCGCGAAGCGGGCCTTGGCAAGGGTGACCGGAAGAATCAGGACGAAGTACACGACCGCGGCGATGATGAAGAAATTGATCCCCGCCGCGATCACCGCACCGACGTCGATGAAGGTGGCGTCGTTCGACGCGATGACCCGGAATCCGAAACCCATCTCGTTGTCGCCACCCACCGCCGCGATGAGCGGGTTGATGATGTTCGAGGTGAATGCGGTCACGATCGCGGTGAACGCGGCGCCCACCACCACGGCGACGGCGAGTTCGATGACGTTTCCGCGCAGCAGAAAGTCCTTGAAGCCTTTGAGCATGTGTCCCGCACGCCTTTCCGATGATCCCGTGTGGACGGTAGTGACCGCGGAATCGTAGAGCGCCGTGGCGGCGGTGCCCAAACCGGCAGCTCCCGCGGACGGGTGGGCAGTGCAGAATCGAGCCATGGCAACCCACGCGACGATCTATCACAATCCCCGGTGCAGCACGTCCCGGAACACCTTGAAGCTGTTGCAGGAATCGGGTATCGAACCCACTGTCGTGAAGTACCTCGACACTCCGCCCTCACGCGAGGAACTGACGACGCTGCTCGCCGACGCCGGCCTGAAGCCCAGCGAAGCGATCCGGTCCAAGGAAACGCTCTACAAGGAACTCGGCCTCGCCGGCGCGAGCGAGGAGAACCTGCTCACGGCGATGGTGGAGAATCCGATCCTCATCGAGCGGCCGCTGGTGGTCACCGACAAGGGCACCGTTCTGGCGCGTCCGGTGGACCGGGTACGCGGCATCATCTGACGAGAGGTCCGACGGTCGGCCCGGGAGCTACACGGGGGCTCGCGACAGCGGGCACGACATGCATCGCGGGCCGCCGCGGCCGGAGCCCAGCTCCGACCCGGCGATCCGCAGCACTTCGATGCCGGAATCCTCGAGCCGGGTGTTCGTCTCGACATTGCGTTCGTATGCGACGACCACTCCCGGCGCCACGGCGAGGGTGTTGTTCCCGTCGTCCCACTGCTCGCGCTCGGCCACCACGGCGTCCAGACCGGTGTCGATCACCCGCATCTTCTCGATCCCCATCGCGTCGGCCGCGGCCTCGAGGAACGGCCGGGCGCCCGATATCCGGACTCCACCGTCACCTGTGCTGCGAATCGTGAATGCCTGCAGAGATTCCCGAATCGCCGGATACATGACCACCGCGTCGACATCAACCATGGTGCACACGGTGTCGAGGTGCATCGATGCGCGCTGCTGGGCGATCGGCACCGCAAGCACGGTGTGCGCTATTCCGTCCTCGAACGCGCTGCGCGCGAGAGCTTCCGCCCCCGCAGGGCTGGTTCGTTCCCCCACGCCCACGGCGATGACCCCGGGTGCCGGCAACAGCACGTCCCCACCCTCGACCGGAGCGGTGTGGGATTCGTAGGCGCGGCGCACACCGAGGAATTTCGGATGGAACGCGTAGATCAGATCGGTGAGGTTGGTTTCCCGTCGCCTCGCGGGCAGCGCGAGTGACGGGATTGCGACGCGCGGGCCGATCCAGAACGAGGAATCGCGCGTGAAGAGCAGGTTGGGCAGCGGCTCGATCGCGAAATCGCCGCCGTAATGCATCATCCGCACCAGCGACGGCGCGACGTCCAAGCCTTCGGCGGGAAGCTCGTCGAACGTCATGCCGGCGATGAGTATCCGGGCGAGGTCGGGGGCGGGTACCCCTCGCAAATGCCCCGCGAGTTCTTCCGCCAGTGGATGCCCGAGACGACGTGGGTCGACAGCACTCGAAATACTCTGGACCCGCGCGGCCCCGCTCACTTCGAGTGTTTCGGTGAGGAGGTCGGCGAGCAGCAGGACCTCGACGCCGCGACCACGCAACAGTTCGGCGAATGCGTCGTGTTCTTCTTGCGCGCGTGCCACCCACGGGAGGGCATCGAACAACAACTGGTCGTTGTTCCGAGGTGTGAGCCGCTCGAGTTCCGCACCGGGCCGGTGCAACATCACCGCCCGGAGCGCACCGACTTCGGAATCGACACCCCACGGAGCATTCATGCTCCGAATCTAGCGAGTGCGGGCGGGTTCGGCTCGGCCGGTGGGAGGATCACACGAACGTGTCGTCGCAAGCAGGAGGCCAGCCCGTGTCAGAGTCCGCGTCCCCAAACTCCCCCGATCCGCTGGGCGAACTGGCACCGTTCGCCGGCCGCTGGACCGGTGCGGGGGAAGGCCACTACCCCACCATCGACGACTTCGCCTACGTGGAGACGATCGAGCTGAAGCCGTTGCCGGGCAAGCCATTTCTGATGTATGTCAGCCGCACAGCGCACCGCGACGACGGCCGTCCGCTGCACACCGAGAACGGCTACCTCCGGCGGTCGGGAGGCGACATCGAGTTTCTCGTCTCGCAGCCCACGGGCTTCGTCGAAATTCAGCGTTCTCAGCTGTCACACGGCGTGCTCGACTTCACACCCGTGGTGTTCGAGCGGTCGCCGGATGCGAAACCCGTCCGGGAGCTCAAGCGGAGGTTCGTCCTCGACGGCGACCTTCTCCGGTACGACCTCTGGATGGCACACGCCGACACTCCCCTCACCCACCATCTGCGCGCCGAGTTGCGGCGCGAGGGGTGACGACCCGTCGGAAGTAGTCGTTGGCCGCCTGCATGACCAGGTTGTAGGGGGGCGCGAACTTGCGGGCCCACCAGTATCCGAATCGCGTGTCGAACGAGGTGTAGACGAGGAACCGGTTCTTCTTGATACCGGTGACGATGCACGCGGCCACCTTCTCGGGCGAGGCCGCGTGCTTGACGAAGCGTTCCGTGATCTTCCGGACCTCGGGACGATCGCGATCGACACCCACGATCTGGACGCTGTCGACCAGAGGTGTGCGCACTGCGCCCGGAACCACGAGAGACACACCGATGCCGTTCCGCTTGAGGTCGAACCGCAGGACCTCCGACACTCCGCGCAGCCCGAATTTGCTCGCGCTGTACGCGGAATGCCACGGCAGCGCGAGCAGTCCGGCGGCAGAGGAGACGTTGACGAGATGCCCGCCCCGTCCGGCTTCCATGATCGGCGGCACGAAGCTCTCGATCACGTGGATGGGACCCATGAGGTTGACGTCGACCATCAATTTCCAGTGCTTGTGCTCGAGCCGATCGACGGTCCCCCACACGGACACCCCCGCCACGTTGGCGACGATGTCGAGCGCCCCGCACTGCGAGTGGACGTCGGCCGCGAACGCGGCCACCGCGTCGTAGTCCGCGATGTCGAGCGCAGCCGAATGAAGAACGACGCCTCCGTCGACCCTGACCTGCCGCACCACCGCTTCGAGGCCGTCCGCGGCCACGTCGGTGAGGACCAGTTCGGCTCCCTCGCCGGCGGCCTGAATCGCCAGGGCGCGCCCGATACCGCTCGCCGCGCCGGTCACCAGGAACTTGGTGCCGCGCAGATCCTTGATCGCCATGGCGACACACTAACGGCCAAGGCGTCATTCGGTGCCGAGTCGATGATCAGAGGCGCTGTGCCATTTCCTCCTGGTATTGCTGGATGGTTCGATCGATAGTCGTGCAGTCGTCGGTGCGACCTTCGCTGCGCGCGAGGTCTGAGCGTTCGCGCAGCACGCGGATGGCGCGGCGAAGCTCGTCATCACTCATCCTCTGGTCCATGGATCCAGTCTGAACGTTCAGGCAGCACCACGCCAGAGGTCGGGCGAGCCGATTTCGCCGGGTGTTCCGGCGAGTTGGAATGGCGCGCGAGCATCCCAGCGACGCGCCGGACGACCGCTGCCGGCCGCGTGCGTTCGTACGAGAAGGCGGCTCACGACACGCTGAATTCGGGGGCACCCCCAGCAGATCGTCCTACGACTGCGTCCGGCCGTACCGGGACGCGATTGGGGTGACGATCGCCGGCCGAGGTCGGTGGCCAGGTGTTTGCCGCGGGCCTGGTCGACGAGGTGCGCATGGACGTCGTCCCCGTCGTGTTGGGGGCAGGCAAGCGCTTCTTCGGATCGGTCGACGCGCAGCACCTGCTGGAAGATCCTGACGTGGTGATTCAGGCCAACAGGGTCCCCCATCTGCGCTATCGGGTGCGCCGTTGACCGAGCCGAGCGAATGCGCGACGAGTTACCGCGGACGGGGATACGAAAAAACCCTGCCCACCGATCACGGGGGCAGGGTTGGAACTTCGACCAGATGGTGGAGCTGAGGGGAATCGAACCCCTGACCTCTTCGATGCGAACGAAGCGCGCTACCAACTGCGCCACAGCCCCGTAGGTTCCTGACGGAACCGACTCGGAAACCTTAGCAAACCTCCCCACTCAAAACGAAATCGCGCCATCGGCACAGGTAGGGCGCCTTTCCGCGCACAAAAGCCCCACAACAGAAGGGCCCGCACCGACGTGGTGCGGGCCCTTCTGTGCGTTCCGGTTACTGTCCCGCTGCGCGCGGGACGAAGTAGTTGCGGGAAGGCTCGTCGTAATCGTGCTCACCGTAACGGGGCTCGCCGTAATGGGGTTCCTCGTAACCCGGGTCTATGTGACCCGAGTCGTCCGCGTAGTAGCCGAGGTGGTCGAAATCCGGGTCTTCGTCGTCGATTTCGAGAACCACGGCACCCCGCCGACGCAGACGCTCGGGCACCAGCCGGAGTTCTTCGTCGCTGCGCGACTCGACACCGAGCCGTGACCGGTGCAGACGCGCCAGCCGGCGACGACGGATCTCCTGCTCGAGCTGCACTTGGCGGCGGAGGTAGAAGAGGTAGCCGACGAGCGCCGCGGTCGCCGCGCCGCAGATCCACCACATCACCGACGACACGATGAGCGCCAACGCCGCGCTGAGGATCGCGGCGATCAGCAACGCGAGGACCGCGCGCTGACGCGCGTCGTAGCGTTGCGCGCTGGCCACGGCATCGGCGTGCGGATCGAATCCGCCCCGGCCGCGGCGCTGCGGCACGAAATCACGTGCGGGCGCCTGTCCGGGACGGCGAGCGTGTGCGAAATCGTCGTCCGAAGAGAAGTCTTCGTCTGTGTCTGTTCCGGGCCTGTCCTCGAGGTCTGTGTCCATGCGGTCCTCCGCTGGGTGTCCGTGCGTGTGATCACGACTCGGACGCCAGTTCGGGTCGCTGCGGTGCCCGGCCGCCGGCCCCCGGGGGGCGATCGGCTCGTCGTCACCGCGATGCAGAACCCGTGTCGCAAGCGCGGCGTCGGTCGTCTGCCGGATCCGTGGACGCTTGGTGACCAGCATGGGCACCAGAACGAACAACCACACGGCAACAAGCCCTATCCACAGGAGTGAATTCGGCATCCGGCGGCCCTCCTCCCAGTCGTCACCTGCTAGTCCGTCGGCGCCACCGACCTAACTCAGGCTAGCGGCATGTACACCATTACCCGTAGAGAAACGCCGACTCAGGCGACTACTGCTGCCACTCGAGTCACGCCCTCTCACAGGACACATTGTTCACTCTAGTCACAGAATTCACGTGAAGCCTGAGGATTGTCACTCAGGTTCGGAGTTACATTTGTTACACCGGCAGGAGGTTTCAAGACCACGTCGCCCGGCCACCCCGAACCAGGCGGTCGGACACCGAACCGGGAACCTCTTCGACGGTCATCGCCACCAGCAAGTGGTCACGGAATCGTCCGTGCACGTCGAGATACCGCTGGAGCAGGCCTTCTTCGCGAAATCCGACGTTCTGGAGTACCGCTCGACTGGCGAGATTCTCCGGACGGACGGTCGCCTCGACCCTGTGCAGACCGACGGGCCCGAAGCAGTGATCCAGTCCCAGCGCGACGGCCGCGGTGGCGACGCCGAGACCGTTGACGTCCTTCTCGACCCAGTAGCCGATCCACGCAGACCGCAGCGCCCCACGCACGATGTTGCCGACCGTGATCTGTCCGCAGAAGCGCCCGTCGAGTTCGATGGCCATCGGGATCATGTGTCCCCTGTGCGCTTCGGCTCGCAGACTCCGGTACAGGCCGGGCCACACCGAGATGTGGTGCCTCATGTCCCACGGGGACTCTCCCGTGGGCTCCCACGGTTCGAGGTGCTCGCGGTCGCGCATCCTCAGCCGGCTCCACGCCGCCGCATCGCGCAGTTTCAGCGAGCGCACGGTGACGAGACCGCCCGCCACCCGCAACGGCCCCAGCCGGGCCGGCCATCCGGGATGTCGGGACATCAACCGCGCTGCCCGAGGAACGCCACGTCCACCCGGTCGCCGGCGCGCACCTCGGAGGTTTCGGGTTCCACGATCACCAGGCAGTTCGCCTCGGCGAGCGTCGCGAGGAGATGGGACGACGCACCCGCAGCACCCCCGAGTGCCTGAACGAGGTACTCCCCGGTCGCTTCGTCGCGCAGCAGTTGCCCCCGGAGGTACCCCTTCCGGCCGGGAATGGAGGTGATGGGGGCGACGGTGCGGGCCGTCACGATGCGGCGCATCGGCTGTCGTCGTCCGAGCGCGATACGAATGAGCGGCCGGACCATCACCTCGAAGACGACGAGCGCACTGACAGGGTTCGCCGGCAACAGGAACGTCGGGACCTCGTCGCGGCCGAGTCTGCCGAAGCCCTGGACCGACCCGGGGTGCATCGCGACCCGTTCCACTGCGAGGTCACCGAGATCGGACAGGGCCTCCCTGACGTCCTCGAGGGCACCGCCGCCGACCGCTCCGGCGATCACCACGATCTCGGCACGGATCAACTGGCCTTCGACGACTTCGCGGAGTCGCTTGGGGTCGGTACTCGCGATGCCGACCCGGTTCACGTCCGCCCCGGCGTCGCGTGCCGCTGCGGCCAGCGCATACGAGTTCACGTCGTACACCTGCCCGGGACCGGGGGTGCGCTCGACGTCGACGAGTTCTCCACCGACGGAGATCACCGAGAGCCGGGGCCGGGGATGGACGAGCACTTTGTCGCGGCCGACCGCGGCGAGCAACCCCACCTGCGCCGCACCGATGATGGTGCCGGCGCGCACCGCGACATCACCGGGTTGCACGTCGTCGCCTGTGCGGCGGACGTAATCGCCCGAGCGCACCGTTTTGAGCACCTTGATGCGGGCGGTCCCCTGGTCGGTGTAGTCGAGCGGCAGGACCGCGTCGGCCAGTGTCGGCAGCGGAGCACCGGTGTCGACGCGGACGGCCTGGCGAGGCTGCAACCGAATGGGCTGCCGCGACCCGGCGCGGACTTCGCCGACGACGGGCAACACCACGTCGTCGGGTCCGTCGCCTCCCGACTCCGAGGACCGGCCCTCCGCGACCCGCACATCGACGCTCCGCACGGCGTAACCGTCGATCGCCGCCTGGTCGAAACCGGGTAGCGGCCGCTCTGTGACCACTTCTTCTGCGCACAGCAAGCCCTGCGCTTCCGAAATGGCCACTCGGACCGGCCGGGGTGCGACTGCTGCCGCCGTCACCCTGGCCTGTTGATCCTCAACCGACCGCATACCGCTTCTCGACCTCCAGCCAGGTGCCGCCTGTCACTGTTCCAGGCGCTCGATCAGCCACTCGCGCAGCGAGGGACCGTACTCGTCCGTGTTCAACGCAGAGTCAACCGCAGCGCGAAGGTACCCGCCGGGATTTCCGAGGTCGTGTCGGGTGCCGCGATGCACGACCACGTGGACGGGGTGACCCTCGGCGATCAGCAGCGCGATCGCGTCCGTGAGCTGGAGTTCTCCGCCTGCGCCGGGCTCGATGCGACGCAGTGCGTCGAAGATCGCCCGGTCGAGCAGATAACGGCCGGCAGCGGCGAATGTGGAGGGGGCGTCTGCGACGTCCGGTTTCTCGACCATGCCGAGGACCTTGAGCACGTCGGGATTGACGGCATCGGGGACGATCTCGACGTCGAAGACGCCGTACGCGCTCACCTGCTCCTTCGGCACGTCGATCGCGCACAGCACCGAACCGCCGCGCTTGGCGCGCACCCGCTGCATGATCTCGAGGACACCGACGGGCAGCACGAGGTCGTCGGGCAGCAGCACGGCGATGGCTTCCTCGTCGTCGTCGAGAGCTGCTTCCGCGCATGCCACCGCGTGGCCCAGACCAAGCGGCTTCTCCTGGATCACCGACTCGACTTCGAGCAAGCCCTGCGCCTTGCGAACCTTGGCGAGCAGTTCGTACTTGCCCTTTTCTTCGAGCTTCGACTCGAGAACGAGGTCTTCGACGAAGTGCGCGACGACACCGTCCTTACCGGGCGCGGTCACGATCAGCAGGCGCTCCGCGCCGGATTCGGCCGCTTCGCCCGCCACGAGCTCGATGCCCGGGGTGTCGACCACGGGGAGAAGCTCCTTGGGGACCGTCTTCGTTGCGGGGAGGAACCGCGTACCCATGCCCGCAGCCGGGACAACCGCGGTCTTGAAGCGCCACGCCGCGCCGTCCGTTTTGTTCGTCATAGACTCCCACCCTAACTTCGGCCAACCGATCGTTGGCCCCGTGATCTTAAGGCGACCCGCATGGCCCGCACTTCCAAAGCACTCTGGCGTACCCGGATTATCTCCGCGCGACACCGAGTAGAAAGCGATCTTCGCCACGTCGAAGACGAAGCACTCGCGCGGACGGCCGCATCCCTGGCCCCCGCGGGCTCGACGGTCTGCGCGTACGTTCCCGTGGGTTCGGAGCCCGGTTCGACAGCGCTACTCGACGCCCTGGCCGCCGCGGGTGCCACCGTCCTCGTACCGGTGACGCGTGAGGGGTCGGCACTCTCGTGGGCGGAGTATCGCGGTGAATCATCGCTGTTCGCGGCGGGTTTCGGACTGCGGGAACCGGCGGGCGAGATACTTCCGCCGGAGACGGTCGGCGACGCGCACACGGTGCTCGTGCCCGCACTCGCGGTCGACGTCCGCGGCGTGCGACTGGGACGGGGCGCGGGCTTCTACGACCGGACACTCCACCTGGCCGCGCCCGATGCGAAGATCGTCGCGGTCGTACGCGACGACGAACTCGTCACCGAGTTGCCCGAGGATCCTCACGACATCCGCATGGGCTGGGCACTCACCCCGGGGAAAGGGCTGGTCCGCCTCGGT
Organism: Rhodococcus sp. NPDC058639; assembly: GCF_042717545.1. Classification (NCBI taxonomy): domain Bacteria; kingdom Bacillati; phylum Actinomycetota; class Actinomycetes; order Mycobacteriales; family Nocardiaceae; genus Rhodococcus; species Rhodococcus sp. NPDC058639. The sequence goes on along the minus strand of NZ_JBHXRF010000002.1, from coordinate 565,832 downwards.
GCGGGCAACCGTGCGGAACAACACACCCGCTAGCGTTGTTGGCACTGTCGGCGATAGAGTGCCAAAGCTGCGGTCTGACGAATACCGCGGTACGACGAACTGGCGGAGGATCAAGCGGTGCCCACCTACTCATATGCCTGCACGGCGTGCGACAACAAGTTCGACATTGTGCAGTCGTTCAGCGACGCTTCCCTGACCGAGTGCCCGGAGTGCAGCGGCAAGCTGCGCAAGCTGTTCAACTCGGTCGGCATCGTCTTCAAGGGCAGCGGCTTCTACCGCACCGACTCCCGCAGCGGCAGCACCGCAAGCGAGAGCGCGAAGAGCGACACGAAGTCGAGCACCTCCGAGTCGGCCCCGGCCGCCTCCTCGTCGAACTCTTCCTCGTCGAACTCTTCCTCGACGAGCACCTCGTCGGCGAGCACGTCCTCGACCCCGGCCGCCGCAGCGAGCTGATCGGGGTTCTCCCCAGGCGCCCTGCCTATCCCCAGGACGCCGACCACATCTCTTCGTGAGACCGGCGGGCAGATCCGAACGCATAGCGTCGGCACATGCCCGTCGGTCCGTTGTCGTTTCCGCCCCGATTCACTCCACCCGGGCGCGGCCGTCCGCCCCGGCCTTCCTCGCTCCAGCCGACCTTCCCCGACCGGATTGCCGAACGACTCCGGCCGGGCTGGGCACGTGCGGGTGCCGCCCGGAAGGCGGGCGCAGGACTTCTCGCCGTTCTCGCGACAGTCCTTGCGCTGCGCGGTGATCCGGATACCGAACGGCTGCCCGTCGTCGTGGCCGCACGGGACCTGAGCCCGGGGCGGGCGCTCACCGCCGACGACCTCACCCTCTCCGAACGCGACGCCTCCGGTCTCGCCGCAGGTTCACTCACCGACCTCGCGAACGCCGTGGGCCACACCCTCGCCGGCCCCGTGCCCGCCGGTGAAACCCTGGTGGACGCCCGTCTGGTGGGGCCGCGCCTCGCGTCGGCGGCCACCGGCGTCCAGGACGCCCGTGTGGTGCCGATCCGCCTTGCGGACGCCGGGGTGGGCGAACTGCTCCGCGAAGGCGACCTGGTCGACGTCGTGACCGTCGCGGGTGGGACGGATGCCGCCGTGCCCGACGCGCACGTCCTCGCGCGGGGTGCGATCGTCGTGCTGGCGCAGCGCGCCGACTCCGCTCGCGACCGGACCGAGCGGGTGATTCTGGTTGCCCTCGAACCGGATCAGGCCACCGCCGTCGCCGCCGCGTCGCTGGTCAGTGCATTGACGGTGACGCTGCACTGAGCCCGCGGACCAGACCCGACCTGTCGGTGCACCCGACGTGCGGTCGGCCCGAACTGCCGTAGACGGCCATACCGAACGCCCGGCCGGTTTATCGTTCACTCTGTGGATGTGATCCACCGCACGTGCCCGCGCTCGTCGCCGGAACCCCTGCACGAAGGAGAGCACCATGTTCAAAGGCTTCAAGGACTTCCTGCTCCGAGGTAACGTCCTCGACCTCGCGGTCGCGGTGGTGGTCGGAACCGCGTTCACGGCGATCGTCACCGCCTTCACGACATACGTCATCGAGCCCTTGATCGCCGCGCTGGGCGGCGACAACGAATTGGGTTGGGGCTTCCAGATCCTCGCCGACAATCCCGCCACGTTCATCAACGTGGGTGCGGTGATCACGGCCGCGATCAACTTCATCATCATCGCCGCGGTCGTGTACTTCGTACTCATTCTTCCCGCCAACGCGGCGAAGAAGAAGTTCGTCACCGAGGAGGCGGACAAGGAGGCGAGTGCCGAAGACCTGCTCATCCAGATCCGCGACATCCTCGAGGCGCAGGCCGGTCAGCCGGGCCAGGGTGGCGCGCACACCCGGACAGCGCCCGATCGGCCGTAGAACTCCCCGCACAAAAGGCCTCCCCGCACAAAAGAACTGGGCCCACTCGGATTCCGAGTGGGCCCAGCCTGTGGTGCGGTTCGGCAGTTGCCGGACGTCTACTTAGACGGTCCAGACCTGGCCGTAGGTGGTGACGTTGTCGCCGTTCGCGGTGATCGCGCGGACGAACGGACGCACCTGGACAGCGCCGAGGACGCCGGAGGCGGTGCCGTGGACGTTGGCGAACTGAACGGTCTTGAAGTCACCGTCGAACTCGCCCTCGGCGACGACGAGCTCCTCGATGCCCGGAGCCGGGGTCAGCTCGAGCTCGGCGTATGCCTGCGGGAGGATGTCGGTGACCGTCAGGCCGGCCGAAGTCGTACCGGGCACAGTGATGTCAGCCTCGAGGCCGGGGGTGGAGTAGGTGACGCCGATGGCGCCGTCGATGCTGCCGGCCCATGCGAACTGGTAACCGAACTGGAAGGTGGTGCCCTCCGCGTCGGCTGCACCCTCACCGAGGATGTTGGCGGTGCCGCGGCCGTTGTGGAAGAACTCGCGGTTGAACGGGCTGCCGCCGAGGGCCGGGGTGCCCTGGATGAAGGTGTCTTCCTGCGTCACGACGACCTCGAGGCCGTCGGAGATGATGCGGTTCTGATCGTTGACCTCGGCCGAAGCGGCGCCGGAGGCACCGAGGACCAGTCCGAGAACGGCGGCACCGGCCACAGTGGCGTTACGTGCGGCCTTGAAGCCACGCGACTTGATTCCCATGATTACTCCGTTTTTGGTGGTGGGTACTACTGGTGGGATGGGCAGTGCAGGACTCAGAGGGTCCAGACCTGGCCGTAGGTCGTGACGTTGTCGCCGTTCGCGGTGATGGCCCGGACGAACGGACGCAGCGAGACCGGTCCGATGACGCCGGTGGCGGCACCGTGGACGTTGGCGATCTGAACTTCCTTGAAGTCGCCGTCGAACTCGCCTTCGGCGACCACGATTTCTTCGATCCCGGGTGCCGGGGTGAGCTCTACAGCCGCGGTGGCCTGCGGGAGAATGTCGCTGACCGTGGTGTCGATCGGGCCGACCTCGGGGGCGTAGACCTGAACGCCGTCGACCTCGACCGGGTTGCCGTCAGCATCCAGGACCGGCACGAACGTCGTGGTAGCCGAGGCCTCCAGCTGCGGACTGCTCCAGCTGAAGCCGATGGAGCCGTCGATCGACGCCGACCATGCGACCTGGTAGCCGAACTGGAAGGTCGTGCCCTCGAAATCGGCGGCGTCGGGGCCGACGATGTTCGCGAGACCACGCCCGTTGTGGAACCACTCACGGCTCAGTGGGCTGCCACCGATCGGGGGCACGCCCTGAATGAAGGTGTCCTCCTGAGTGACGATGACTTCGTTGCCGTCGGAGACGATCCGGTTCTGATCGTTGACCTCTGCGCTCGCGGCGCCGGTCGATCCGAGAACCAGACCGGCCACGGCGGCCGCCGCCACCGTGGCGTTGCGGGCGGCTCTGAAACCGCGTCGCGTCTGAATCTTCATGAATGCCTCATCCGTTCTCTGAGTGCCGGGTGGCGCACCCGCGTCCGGCACTGCTGGTCGCCCTCGTCGCCCGCGAAGGCGTTCTCCACAGCGAACGCACCGCCGGAGTGCCCGCCGGTGCGTTCGGTGCGTCAATCGTCCGCACGGTTTTGCGTTACCAATTCGAGATCGAAGAGCCGGTGTGTGAGACCTCTCCGCGATCTGATCGAACCTGAGAGGGAGATTAGACCGTGACCTTTCCCGGGGCAACGGCTAGAGATTCACGCGAGCCGGAAATTCGAGCCTGTGGGTCCGTCGCTCGAGGAGGCTTTCTGTATTCGCGACCACACCGGGCGAAAGTGACGGCGTTCTCGTGCCCGCCGGACACGCGAGTCCGGACATGAATACGTTTCAGCAGGTGAGGGAGGGGATTCCCCGAGCGAGCGGCGTAGAAACCTCCCGGAATTGTGTCGGGGGGCACAGAATCTTCCTGGTGGTGAACGGGAACGCGAACCAAACGGAATGTTTCGGGAACGTTTCGTTGCCGCCTATAACGGGTTCCTCTTAGAGTAAGGTTAGCCTTACAAACGTGAGGTAGATCACATAAGTCCGTGGTGTGGAGGCACTTGCTGACGCAGCCATTCGTCGGAATCGCCCCTACCTTCGCGGCCCTCATCCCCTTTGCCCCGTTCGTCACGGGTGGTCTCGGGAAGCACGTCGCCGAAGATGCGCGCGAGCCGCGCCCGGTCGATCCGGGCGCGGCTCGGGGACGGTGACGCAGGCCGATCGGCTACGTTGTCGGCGGGGGTCCCGCACGACTCGTCGTTCGAAATGGTCCTACTCCTCCACTCGCGAGAATTCCTGAATCACATGGGCCGCCAGCGGCAACAACGTCGCCATGCCGTCCCTGATCGCCGCGCGCGACGAGGGCAGGTTGGCGACCAGCGTCGACCCGGACACCCCCACGAGCCCGCGCGACAGTCCGGCTTGCACATTGCCGGACGCGAGACCGGACGCGCGCAGCGCTTCGGTGATGCCGCGGATCTCGTGATCGAGCACATCGGCCGTGGCGTCGGGAGTCACATCGCGGGGCATGACACCGGTGCCACCCACCGAGATCACCAGGTCGACACCGCCGATCACGGCGGTATTGAGTGCATTGCGGATCTCGACCTCGTCCGCCGCGACCGTGACCACACCGTCCACCGCATACCCGGCTTCCACCAGCAGCTCGGTGACGAGCGGACCGGCCGCGTCGGGGCTGTCCCCGTGGGAGACCCGGTCGTCGACGATGACGACCAGAGCACGGCCGATTCTCAGGTCTTCGAGTTCCATGACACCCACGGTAGTTCGCGGCTGCGGCGGACGCGCTGCATGCGCGAAATTGTGAGTTATGTCCATTTTTTCGGCTCCTCGCCGCTCTACCCCGACGTCGTTTCGACATCGACGGTGTTCTGGTTCCCGTTCGCATCCTGATAGGTGATCTTCACCGTGTCGCCAGGAGCGTGCGAACGGATCGCCGCGATCAGCGCATCACCGTCGGTGATGACCCGATCGTCGACCTTGACGATGAGAGAGCCGGCAGGAATTCCCGCGCGCTCGGCGGGCCCGCCCGCGACCACCTCGGCGACACGCGCGCCGTTGTCCTGACTCTGGGACGGGACCTGGACTCCGATGACGGCGTGCTGAGCCTTACCGGTATCGATGAGCTGATCGGCGATGCGACGAGCCTGGTTGACGGGGATGGCGAAGCCCAGCCCGATCGATCCGGACTGCGAACCGGCCGTGGCGATCGCGGTGTTGATCCCGACGAGACGCCCCTCCATGTCGACGAGCGCGCCGCCCGAGTTACCCGGATTGATCGCGGCGTCGGTCTGGATCGCGTCGATGACCGAACTCTGGTTGCCCGTCTGCCCGCTGGTGGACACCGGCCGTTCGAGTGCGGAGACGATGCCGGCGGTGACCGTGCTCTCCAGTCCGAGCGGCGAACCGACGGCGACGACTTCCTGTCCCACCTGGATGTTGTCCGAGTTGCCCAGTTCGATCGGGGTGAGATCGTTGCGGCCCTCGGTCCGGATCACCGCGACATCGGACACGGCATCGGCCCCTTCGATCGTCGCGGGAGCCGAGGTGCCGTCGGCGAAGTACACCGTGAGCTGTCCCCCGCCGCCCGCGCCCTCGACGACGTGGTTGTTCGTAAGGATCAAACCGTCCGAGGAGAGAACGACGCCCGAGCCTTCGCCGCTGCTGGTGCGACCCATCACCTCGATCCGCACCACGCTCGGCACCACTTTCTGGGCGACCGCCTGCACACTGCCCTCGGGGGCCTCGACGACCGTGACGTTCTCGTCCGCGGGCGTATCGAGCGAGTTGACCACCGCGGTACCGCCGCCGGAATCCTTGACCGCCCACGCGCCTACTGCCCCACCGATGCCACCACTGACGATCGCGAGTGCGATCGCGCCGACCGCCAGCGCCGAACGGCCGGGCATACGCCCGGTGCCCCGGGTCTGCTGTGGGTACGGCCCCTGTGGATACGGACCGGTGGGCTGACCCGGGCCGTACGGCCCCGGCGACTGGCCCGGGCCGGTGGCGCCCGTCGGTTGCGCCGGTCCGTACGGACCGGTGGGCTGCCCTTGCCCATAGGGGTGCGGTTGCGGCGAACCTGCGCCGCGGGTGGGGTCATCGTTCATGGTCATCGCCTTCATCCGATTCGAGTACCAGGACGAGCGTCCGGTCGCCCGAAGCGCGGTGGCGCTTCGGCGTCCGCTTCCCAGGATGGACCGCTCATCTGAGAACCGGCTTAATATTCGGCTCCGAAATCCCTGTCAGTCCGCTCCGGCTGGTCCGCTACGTCCGGTCGCTCCCGGTGTCGTCACCGAGATCGGGGGTTCCCGGCAGCACGATGCGGATCAATGCCCCGCCTCGCTCCGAACGGTCGACGGCGATGGTGCCGCCGTGCTTCATGACGATTTGCCGGACGATGGCCAGGCCGAGGCCCGAGCCCGGCATCGAGCGAGCGCTCGTCGCGCGGTAGAAACGCTCGAAAACCAGTTCGCGTTCTTCTTCCGGGATGCCCGGGCCGGCGTCATCCACCGTGATTTCCATCAGGCCGGGACCGATCTGCCGCATCCGCACGAACACCTCTGCTCCGGCGGGGCTCCATTTCGCCGCGTTGTCGAGGACGTTGACCATCGCCCGGGTGAGCGCGGCGTGGTCGCTGAACACGTACCACGGCTCTGTGACCGCGACGAAGACCACGTCGGTCCGTCGTCGTCGTGCCCGCTCGAGACTCCGGTCGACCACCTCGGCGATGTCCACGGCCTCGAACACCGCCTCGGGAGCATCCTCGCGCGCGAGATCCACCAGGTCGCCGACCAGCGTGGACAGTTCTTCGATCTGCCCGACGACGTCCTCGCGAAGCTCCGCCATGTCCTCGGGGGGCAGACTCGGCGCACCGGGTCTACTGGCCGCGATGAGCAGTTCCATGTTGGTGCGCAGGGAGGTCAGCGGCGTTTTCAGCTCGTGCCCCGCATCCGCGACCAGCCTGCTCTGCCGTTCGCGCGACTCTGCGAGCGCCCGCAACATCATGTTGAAACTCTCGGTGAGCCTCGCCAGCTCGTCGTGTCCGCTCACCCGGATCGGTCTCAGGTCGTCGGTGCGCGCCACTCGCTCGGCGGCGGCCGTCAGCCGCGCGACCGGTCTCAGCCCCGTCCGGCCGACGGTCGCCCCCACGGCCGCGGCCAGCACGACGCCACACCCGCCGACGACGAAGAGCACGCTCGCCATCCGGTTCAGCACTTCCACGGTGGGCCGCAGCCGCTGTGCGATGACCACCGTGCTGCCGCCGGGCATGCGCTGCGCAAGGACGCGTTGCTGATCGACGGTCCGTAGCGACGACTCGCGCTCACCCTCCGCCACGGCCAGCTCCGGTTCGCCGATCGGTACCGACGATCCGGGCGGGACGTACCGGCTCAGGTCGCTGTAGATCAACGCGACACTGATGTCGGAACTGTAGAGCTGGGCACCCCCGATGTATCGGGGGTCGTAGGTGATGAGGGTGCTCGACTCGACCAGCGCCTCGGCGCGGGCACGAAGTTGCTGATCGACGTCGGAATACAGCGCACGGGCCACGACGGCATACGCGGCGATCGAGGTGACCGCCACGGCGAGGGCGACGGCGCCGGCCGCGAGCAGAGTGACGCGGGTGCGCAGCGGCACCGACCGCGTCAGCAGCATCGGCGGGCGCATCTTCGACTTCACGGTGCGGTCTCGCGCAACACGTACCCGACACCGCGCACGGTGTGGATCAGGCGGGGTTCACCCCCGGCCTCGGTCTTCCGGCGCAGGTAGCCGACGTAGACCTCGAGAGCATTACCCGAGGTGGGAAAGTCGTACCCCCACACCTCCTCGAGAATCCGGCTGCGCGACAACACTCGTCGCGGGTTCGCCATCAGCATTTCCATCAGGGCGAACTCCGTGCGGGTGAGACTGATCCGGCGGTCGCCCCGGGTGACCTCGCGGGTCGCAGCGTTGAGTGTGAGGTCCTCGAACCGCATCGTCTCCTCGGCGGACGCGTCGGGGTCCGGGGTGGCGCGGCGGAGCAGTGCCCGCAGGCGGGCGAGCAGTTCCTCGAGTGCGAACGGCTTGGGGAGGTAGTCGTCTGCTCCGGCGTCGAGTCCCGCCACCCGCTCGGAGACGGAATCGCGGGCGGTGAGGACGAGGATCGGCAGGTCGTCGCCGGTGCTGCGCAGGCGCCTGCACACCTCCAGGCCGTCGACGCGCGGCATCATCACGTCCAGCACCATGGCGTCGGGCCGTGACGCCACGACGTGTTCGAGCGCCTCCTGCCCGTCCGACGCGAGGTCGACGGTGTATCCGTTGAAGCTGAGAGAGCGGCGCAGCGATTCCCGCACTGCCCGGTCGTCGTCGACCACCAAGATGCGCATGGTTCTCAGTGTGGACCGAACCGCTGAGAATTGACTGAGGGGCGTGCCGTGCGGCCGGAATCGTACTGCGGTCTGCCCTGCTCGTTGCGTCCGGTAAGATTGCTCAATCGAGACGCTGCGGACGGCCGCCCGCGCGGCCACCTGCGGAAGTTCGGGCTCTCACGAGGGCGTACGTGAAGTCACCCACCGCGGGGAAATACCCGGCGTCCACAAAGTCGAGCTGGTGAGGAGCGAGATATGGCAGTCAAGCGAGGACCGTCCAAGAAGTCGCGTGCCGTAGAGGGACGCAAGCCCAAGAAGAATCCCCTCTTCGCGGCAAAGATCGATTATGTCGACTACAAGGATGTGAACCTGCTCCGCACGTTCATCTCCGACCGCGGCAAGATCCGCAGCCGTCGCGTGACCGGCCTGACCCCGCAGCAGCAGCGCCAGGTGGCCATCGCGGTGAAGAACGCGCGCGAGATGGCTCTGCTTCCCTACATCAGCAGCAAGTAGGCGCACGCCGCAGATTCCGACGACCGCCCCTTCCGTATTCACGGGAGGGGCGGTCGTCGTATGCGCGGATGTGTTCGGCTCACGGAAGGCATGTCCGACCTGCGAATCGGGCAAACTGGGCATTATCATCGCCGCACGAGTAAATCGCCTGCATTTCGCCCAAAATTCGGGAACTCCTGTTGGCACCTGCTCCGATTTCCGGATAGGTTTTTGTTCGCTGAAACGAATCGCACTGCCGGGGAGGACAGAGATCGTTTCAGCGGAGTGCCCCCTATAGCGCGACGGCTCACCAGTCCCCACCGACACCGAGCCTTTCCGCGCATGACGACCGGGGGCATTCACCCCGTCCGCTGCCCCACGGGGCAGGCTGTCGGGGACACCCCGCCGGGGGGGGGCTCGCGCCCGCCGCCGGCGGCATCACGTCACGCCCCCTACCCCTGGAGTCGTGGCCGCAGAACCGGACCGAACCGTTACCGGTGGTAACCTTTTTCGCCGGGCGTGACGCGCCCGGTGGAGAGCTTCGTACGAGTGGGTGAATCGGTGTCGGGCGTGGTCGCGGGGTTCACCGTCATCTTCGTCATCATCGCGATCGGATTCGTGCTGGGACGCCGGGGAACGCTCGGCGCCGAAGCGCAGACCGTACTCAGCCGGCTCGTGTTCTTCGTGGCGACTCCCGCACTGCTGTTCGACGCGCTCGCCACGTCCGACCTGGCGATCATCTTCTCCCCGAACCTGTACGTCGCCGCGGCCACCGCGTTCGTCGTCGCCATCGCGTACTTCGTCATCGCAGCCCTGTGGCTGAAACGTCCCGTGCCCGAACTCACCATCGGCGCACTCTGCGCCGGGTACGTCAATTCCGCGAACCTCGGAATCCCCATCGCGGTGTTCGTTCTCGGCGACGCCTCGTTCGTCGCGCCCCTGCTGCTCTTCCAGATCGTGGTGCTCTCCCCCATCGCACTGACGATGCTGGACCTGTCGACCATGCGTGCCGGGGCGTCCAGACTCGACACACTCACGGCCCCGTTCAAGAACCCCATCGTTCTCGCGGGTGCCGCCGGACTCGCCGTCGCAGTGAGCGGCTGGACGGTGCCCGCGGCGATCCTGCAACCGTTCCACCTGCTCGGAGGAGCCTCGGTGCCCGGCGCGCTGCTCGCGTTCGGACTGTCGCTGCAGGGCGTACGAGTGCTCGAGAAGGGTACGAGCCCGCGACGGGACATCGCACTGGCGTCGGTGCTCAAGATCGTCGTGCAACCGTTGCTCGCGTACGCGATGGGCCGCTACCTGCTCGGACTCGACGGGCACGCGCTGTTCGCCGTCGTCGTGGTCGCAGCCCTGCCCACCGCCCAGAACGTCTTCGTCTACGCGAGCGCGTACGGGCGCGGAATGGTCCTCTCGCGCGACGCCGCGCTCGTCACCACCCTCGCCTCGATACCCGCGATCGGCATCGTCGCGAGCCTGCTGACCTGAGTAGCGGCCGGGCATCGTGGAACTGTCCGAAAGCGGCGCAGTGCTTGCGGGTCTCCAGCCGTCCCTGGGGAATGTCCCCTTCGGTCTCGGGGCGTGCTCACGCTTCGTCGTAGGCAAGGCTGCACGAAAGCGACCGATGGGCGTGTGCTTGTGCGATAAGTCTCCACATGGGACCTCGTCCCAGAGGGGAGCTGACAACCGGTTTCCGCCGTCGCCGCAGGGCATCGCTCGCCTGCGAGTGCGGGCTTAGGGTGACCGCATGCGTTTGATCGTCTTGCTCGCTTGTAGCGTTCTCGCCGTCGCCTGCGGATCCGGCAACCATGACATCGAGCCACTGCCGGAAATTGCTGTGCCGCAAGGGGCGACGAAGTTCGCTGCGCGACCCGACATCGTCGACCCACATCCGGTGCAGGTCCAGGGGTGGTCACGTGCCGGAGACGACCGCATCGCGCTGCACTTCGAGACGGGAACGCCGGAATGCTACGGCGTGCACGCCGCGGTCACCGAGACCACCGATGCAGTGGGTGTCACCGTGCTCGGCGGCACCCTGCCCGAGGCTCAGGACCGCATGTGCATCATGATCGCCGTGACCGGGACGGTCGAGGTTGCGCTGCAGTCGCCGCTCGGGGATCGGGTCGTCACGGCAGGTGAGCCGCACTGACCACGTATCTTCACGGCGTAATGCACACTCCTCGAACACCTTCCGGACGGCAGTATCAACCGGGCCGAGCCGTATACGGGGCTCGGAGCCGGGCCGCATACGGTAGTGGCATGGCCTTGTCGCTCACTCCGTCTCCCGCCGCGGCAGGCATCTGACCGATGTCCCACGCTCCACAGATCGGCGTGCCTCGCCATTGGTTGCTGTACCTGTGCACCGCGACTGCGCTGCTGCACGCGGCCTTCCAATCGGTTCGTGTGCTGGTGTCGTATCGGATCCTCGCGCTCGGCGGCGACGCGACGACGATCGGCCTGGTCACCGCCCTGTACGCGATCGTGCCGTTGATCGCGGCGGTCCGGATGGGTCGTGCCGTCGACCGCGGTCACGCCACGATGATCCTGCGGATCGGGATCGTGGTGTCCACGCTCGGTGTCGGGCTCATCGCGGCCAGTTCGGGTCTGCTGGTGCTCGGTGCCGGCAACATCGTCCTCGGCCTGGGGCAGTTGCTCGTCACGGTATCCGGCCAGGCATTCGTCTCGATCCTGTCGCCTCCCGACCGCCTCGACCGAGGATTCGCGGGGATCACACTCGGAGTGTCGGTCGGCCAGGCCGTCGGTGTACCGGTCGCGGGAATCATCGCCGCCAACCACAGCGCGGACGACGGTTATGTGGAGACCACGGGCGCGCTGCTGGTGATGACGGTGATCTGCGCGGTGGCGCTGCCGTTCGTGCTGGGACTGCGGGAGCCACCCGGTTCCGGGCGCACGGCCGACGACGGCGCACCCCAGTCGGTGCGTTCGATGCTCTCCACTCCCGGCATGAAACCGGCGATGCTGTCGAGCCTGATCGTGCTCGCCGCCGTCGACCTCGTGGTGGTGTACCTGCCCCTCCTCGGAGAGCAATTCGGGTTCGGGGTGCTGCTCGTATCGGCGCTGCTCACCGCGCGGACGCTCACGTCGATCCTGTCCCGCGCGCTGTTGCCGTGGGCGTTGCGGCACGTCGGCCGGCGTCGGTTGCTCATTTCCGCCACTGCAGGCACCGTCGTGCCGGTCGCGCTCATTCCGTTCCTGCCGAACCCGTGGCTCATCGCCGCGATGCTCGCGGTCTGCGGCGCGTTCTGGGGAGTCGGTCAACCACTGACGATGACGTGGGTCGTCGAACTGGTCGCCCCGTCCGATCGAGCCTCGGCGCTGGCGGTCCGGCTCACCGGCAACCGCCTCGGCCAGGTGCTCGTCCCCGTCGCCGCCGGCGGGATAGCCGGAATCGCAGGTGTGGCCTCGGTGTTCTGGGTGACCGCAGCGCTGCTCTCCGCGGCGGCCACGTCGACGTGGCGGGCCCTGCGGACCTGATCCCGCCACACCACGTCAGCGGCGGCGCATCCGCACGTAGTCGCCCACCACCGCCGCGCCGAGGCCGTCGAGGTCGGGTGCCACGACCCGTCCCCCCACCCGGCGGGCCATCCGGTCGACGATCCGGGCCAGCCCGGGATCGTCGCCGAGCCGGAAGATCGTCACCTGGGCGCCGATCTTGCCGAGATGGTCGAGTTCGCGCACAGTCAGGCCGAGGGTCCTGGCACTCGGCGGATAATCGAACGCCGCATATCCCTCGGGTTCGAGGTGGGCGGTGGGCTCGCCGTCGGTCACGACCAGCACGACGGGCTGCGCGTTGGGATGACGACGCAGGTGCCGGCCCGCGAGCATCAGCGCGTGATGAAGGTTGGTCCCCTGCTCGTACACACCGTCGAGCCCCGCCAGTTCCGGTGCCGTGACCACTCGCGCGTGCCGCCCGAACGCGATCAACTGCAGCGCGTCGCCCCGGAACCGTGTGGACACCAGGTGGTTCAGTGCCAGCGCGGTGCGCTTCATCGGCACCCAGCGGCCGTCCATGACCATCGAGAACGACGTGTCCACGAGCAATGCGACCGCCGCCTGAGCCCGCTGCTCGGTATCGACCACCTCGACGTCGCTCACCGACATCCGGACCGGCACGCCGGGGCTGCGCAGCGTCGCGTTGGTGAGGGTGCGCACGACGTCCCACGGCTCGGTGTCACCGAACTCCCAGGCCTTCGTCGCCCCGGTGGGCTCCCCCATCGCCCCGGCGCGTCGCGATTCACGCTGACCCGTGCGGGACGATATCCGGTTCATCACGTCCCGCAGCGCGGTCTGCCCGAGCTGACGCATCGCCTTGGGCGAGAGCCGCCACTTGCCGTCCGCCCCGCGGTCGAAGAATCCCTGTTTTTGCAGTTCCTTCTCGAGATCGGCGAGTGTGCGCGCATCGGCAACGGCCTGCGGGCCGAGGTGGCGCTCGAGTTCGTCGAGGTCGATGTCGTCGAGAGAGGCCCCGGCGTACTGCTGGGACAACTGCTCGGCGAGCTGGTCGAGTTCCGCGATCTCCTGGAGGGCGGAGGTCGCCTCGCCCAGCCCCATGCCCTCGTCGCCCCGGGTACGTTCGGATCCGTCCCAGTCCTCACCGGGCCGCGCGGCACGGAGGTGGCCGTCGAGCCGGCCGAGCTGATTCGTCAGCGACGGCGATCCGAACGCCTGCTGCGCGAGTGCGTCGAGTTCCTCCCGCTGTTCCTGCGTCAGCGAGTTGCGTAGTCGCTGCGCGGCGGCCGCCCGCTGCGCGAGCGAATCGAGCAGTTCCTCCACGTTCTGCGGATCGTCGGGAAAGAGCTCCCCGTGCTCGGCCATGAACTGTTCGAAATCCTCGGGGATGTCCTCCCCGCGCGCATGCTTGTCGAGGAGGTTGTTGAGGTCTTCGAGCATCTCGGAAATGCGCTGCCGGTCTTCCTCGGTGGCACCTTCCAGTGCCTGCTTCATTCCGGCGAACCGCTGATCGAGCATTTCCCGGCCCAGCAGATCCCGGATCTTCTCGTAGTCCTGCCGCGCCCGCTCGCTGCGCCAGTCGTAGTCGGCGAGTTCCTGCACAGCCTGCGCTGTCGACGCCGGCAGTTCTTCGATCCGCATCTCGGCGAACCGCGCGTCGTCGTCGAGGGCGCGCGCGAGTTCCTTCCGTTCCTCGAGCACCGCCCGGTCGAGGAGTTCGCGCACCTCTCTCAAAGTGCCGTCGAGATCGGTGCGGTCGAGCAGTTCCCGCTTACGCCGGTTGGCCTGCGCGGCAAGCTTGTCGAGTCCGCGCATGCTGTTGCTGCCGCGGCGCAGCAGTTCGCGCAGCGCGCGTTGCGGCGACGCCCCACCGAGGACGTCGTCGCCGATCGCGGAGAGCGCGTCGCGCAGATCCACGGGCGGCGCGAGCGGGTCACCCCCGTGGTACGGGCCGTACCTCGCGGAACGGTCCATCAGGAGTACACCGCCGCACCGCGCGGGCCGGCGTCCTTCGCGATGCGCCGCGCCAGATACAGGCCTTCGAGTGCGAGTTCGATTGCGGCGGCGCGAGAGCCGCTGTCGGAAGCCCCGAGTCGTTCGGCGACCGTATCGAGAACCGGCAGTTCGGGCAGGGCGTCGAGCAACGATTTCGCAGTGACCCGCTCGCCGGTGATCACCGGCTCGCCCTGCTCGACCGCGGCGACGAGTGGTGCGAGATCGATCCCGGCCAGCCGCGTGCGCGCCGTGTCCGCCGTCGCACGACGCAACAGGTGGTCGAGGATTTCGAATTCCCTTCCTTCCTCGCCGGATTCGAACTCCACCTTCCCGCGCAGCACCTCGACCACGGTCCCCAGATCGACGGGCCGTGCGACGGGGTCGTCCTCTCCGAGCACCGCGCCGCGGTGCATGGCAGCGGCCGCGACTGTTTCGGTGCCCGCCACGGCGAATCGCGCGGAGACACCGGAACGCTGGTCGACCGACGTCGACTCGCGCAGCAACCGGGTGAAGCGCGCGAGGATCTCGACAAGGAAGTCGGGAACGCGGGCCTGCAGGTCGGCTTCCTGCTCGATCACCGCGACCTCGTCGTCCAGTTCCATGGGGTAATGGGTGCGGATCTCGGCACCGAACCGGTCCTTGAGCGGGGTGATGATCCGGCCGCGGTTGGTGTAGTCCTCCGGGTTCGCGCTCGCGACGAGCAGCACGTCGAGCGGGAGCCGGAGCGTGTAGCCACGCACCTGGATGTCGCGCTCCTCCATGACGTTGAGCAACGACACCTGGATGCGTTCGGCGAGGTCGGGAAGCTCGTTGATCGCGACGATGCCGCGGTGGGCGCGCGGGACCAGCCCGAAATGAATCGTCTCGGGATCGCCGAGGCTGCGTCCTTCCGCCACCTTCACCGGGTCCACGTCCCCGACGAGGTCGGCGACGGAGGTATCGGGAGTTGCCAGCTTCTCGGCGTAGCGCTCGCTGCGGTGCCGCCACGCCACCGGCAGATCGTCGCCGAGTTCGGCCGCGCGGCGGATCGAGACGGGCGTAATGGGTTCGTAGGGGTGCTCGCCGAGTTCGGATCCCGCGATCACGGGCGTCCACTCGTCGAGCAGTAACGCGAGGGTGCGCAGCAGGCGCGTCTTTCCCTGGCCTCGTTCGCCGAGAAGAACCACATCGTGGCCTGCGAGCAGTGCCCGCTCGAGTTGCGGGACCACGGTCTCGTCGAAACCGACGATGCCGGGCCAGGGATCGGTGCCGTCGCGTAGCGCGGCGACGAGATTCTGCCTCATCTCGTCCTTGACGGGACGATGCACATGGCCGGAGGCGCGCAGCTCTCCGAGGGTGGACGGGCGCGGTGTGGGAGACGTCACCTCATCCAAGGTACGACCGTGCGACGGTTTCGGCACCTGCAACCCGGGGAACCTCCCCCTCCTGCACAACCTCGGCCACCCTGATCCGGCGGATCGTCGAGGACCCTGCCCCGTGCATCGCCGACAGGCCGATTCCCCTAGGACGGTCGCGGTCTGCCAGGTGTGCGCCCATGAGGTGCCTGAATACGGAACGTCGGGGGCTCTTCTGATAGACACGGTGTATGTCGGACACCGAGATCACCTTTTCCAGCGGCGACGTGACCCTGCACGGCAGCGTCCGGGTACCCGTGTCGATGAGGAGGGGTGCGGTGCCCGGAGTGCTTCTGCTCGCCGGCAGCGGTCCTACCGACCGCAACGGTGACAGCGCCCTGCTTCCGGGGCCGATCGGTACGCTGCGCCACCTCGCCGACGTCCTCGAACGACACGGCTTCGCGAGCCTGCGCTACGACAAGCTCGGCAGCGGCGTCACGGGCCTCGGACCGTACGACGTCGAAGACGTCGCCGATCTCGGGTTCTCCACCTTCATCGACGCCGCGTCCGCGGGTCTCGATTTCCTCGCCGGTCAGCGCGGCGTCAACGCGGACCACCTCTACGTCGTCGGGCACAGCGAAGGCGCGCTCATCGCCCTGGCGCTCGCGCAGGACAACCCGCGGATCAGGGGCATCGGCCTGCTCGAGCCTCTCGCGGTGCGCCTGCTCGACCTGCTGACCGCCCAGATCGACGCCCAGCTCGACGCGGTGGTCATCGCCCAGAAGCTTCCCGTGCAGATCGCCGACGAACTCCGGCTCGCGCTGACCGGAGCGGTCGAATCCCTGCGCGCGGACGGCACTCTCAGTGACAACCTGCCCGAGCCGCTCCGCAACGCAGGTCTCGTCCCCGCGAACGCCAAGGCTCTCGCGGAGGAGGACGCGCTCGATCCGCGGATGCTCGCCGCCCAGGTCGACGGCGACCTGCCGGTGCTCTCGAGCGCATCGACGAAGGACATCCAGGTGCGCATCGAGGACGTCGACGCGCTCGACGATGCTCTCGTCCACACCCGGCTCACCTCGCTGCGGATGACGCACACGAACCATGTCCTCAAGGACATCGGCGACCAGCAGTCGACCGGCGCCGACTACATCGCCGACCTGCCCTTCTCGGAGGAGTTCACGTCCGGATTCGAGGCGTGGCTGAAGACCCTGTGACCGCGCCCGCGGAATAACAAATGTCGCTTTCGCGTCATTGGTGTATGGTTTTCCGTTAACCCGCTGGTACGCCCGAGAAAGGTACGGTTCGATGCGATTCAAGCACATGCATGTCATCGGCTGCCCCGTACCTTTTGCGCACCTTCATTCCCACTTCGCCGCAGGGCCACCCCGAGAATAGAAGTCACACGACGACTCCCTTCTCGGGCACCCGGGCACATCGCCCCGGGTGCCCTTTCTTATCCCCACAGCTTCATTTTTTCGACAGGAGAAACAACACCATGAAACTTCGCATCGAACCCGGCGGATCCGTCCCGTCGGACCTGCCCGGCGACCTGACCGGTCACGCCATCACGATCGATCTCAGTCGCGTCGGCGGAACCGAAAGCGGCGCCGCCGCAGCAGATCTGATCCGCGAACTGCTCGAACGGGGTGCTGCGCGCCTCGTCATCTCCGAGGGACGCAGGCCCCGCGGGAGCGAGTCCGCACACGACGACGCCGCCCACTCGCACGCTGCCTGACCTGCAGGCACGTGCGCCGTGGACGGCGCCGTCCGGTATCTGTCAGTGGGCGAAGTGGCGGGCACCCGTCAGGTACAGGGTGATCCCGGCTTCACGCGCTGCTTCGATGACCTCGTTGTCGCGCACCGATCCGCCGGGCTGAACGACGGCCTTCACTCCGGCCTCCGTGAGCACCTGCAAACCGTCTGCGAACGGGAAGAACGCGTCCGAGGCGGCGACGGAACCGACGACCCGGTCGCCCGCACGAGTCACGGCCAGACGCGACGAATCGACGCGGTTGACCTGCCCCATGCCGACTCCGACGGTCGCGCCACCCGAGACCAGCAGAATCGCGTTGGACTTGACGGCGCGCACCGTCCGCCATGCGAACTCGAGATCGCGCAGAGTGGCCGCGTCGGCGGCTTCGCCGCACGCGAGTTGCCAGTTGGCCGGTGCATCGCCCTCGGCATCGAGCGCGTCGCGTTCCTGAAGCAGGAGCCCGCCCGAAATCTGACGCATCTCGATCTGCGAGGACGACGGCGAGTCGGCCCGCAGGATGCGGATGTTCTTCTTGCGGGAGAGCACCTCTACCGCGCCGTCCGCATACGACGGCGCGATGACGACCTCGGTGAAGATCTCGGCGACCTGCTCGGCCATCTTCACGCTCACCTCACGGTTCGCGGCGATCACACCACCGAATGCCGACACCGGGTCGCATTCGTGGGCGTTGCGGTGAGCGGTCGCGATGTCATCGGCGATCGCGATCCCACAGGGGTTGGCGTGCTTGATGATCGCGACGCACGGCTCGCGGTGATCGTGCGCGGCACGCCATGCGGCGTCGGCGTCCTGATAGTTGTTGTAGGACATTTCCTTTCCGTGGAACTGCTCGGCCTGAGCGAGCCCCGGCTCACCCGACCCGTCCACGTAGAGGGCAGCCGCCTGGTGCGGGTTCTCCCCGTAGCGCAGCACATTCGCACGAGTCCACGTGGCGCCGGTCCAGGCGGGGAACTTCGCATCGTCGTCCGCGGACGCGTAGCCACTGTTCATCCAGGACGCCACCGCAACGTCGTAGGCCGCGGTGTGCTGGAACGCTTGCGCGGCAAGGCGCTTGCGCTGCTCGAGCGTAAAACCGCCGGCCGCGACGGACTCGAGGACATCGCCGTACGCGGCGGGATCCACGACCACAGCCACCGACGGGTGGTTCTTCGCAGCGGCACGCACCATGGACGGTCCACCGATGTCGATCTGCTCGACGCACTCGTCGGGGCCGGCGCCGGAAGCAACCGTCTCCGTGAACGGGTAGAGGTTGACCACGACCAGTTCGAACGCCTCGATGCCCAGATCGGCGATCTGGTCGAGGTGGTCCTGCTTGCGGGTGTCCGCGAGAATGCCGGCGTGGACACGCGGGTGCAGCGTCTTCACGCGACCTTCGAGGCACTCCGGGAAGCCGGTGAGTTCCTCCACCTTCGTCACGGGCAGGCCCGCTCCGGCGATCGTCGCCGCAGTGGAGCCGGTCGAGACCAACTCGACTCCCGCTTCGTGGAGTCCTGTCGCCAGTTCGACGAGTCCGCTCTTGTCGTACACGCTGACCAGCGCGCGGCGCACAGTCTTACGTTCGGTCACCGGGGATCACGGCCTTTCGTCCATCGGAAACAACTCCACGGGTCGCGACGGCGGCGACCACCTCTGCCAACAGCCGTCGCTCCACAACTTTGATTCGTTCGTGCAGGCTCGCGACGTCGTCGTCCTCGAGGACGGGCACCGCCTCCTGCGCGAGCACCGGGCCGGTGTCGACTCCGCCGTCGACGAGGTGCACGGTCGAACCGGTGACCTTCACGCCGTACGCGAGCGCATCGGGCACTGCGTGTGCGCCGGGGAACGACGGCAGCAATGCCGGATGGGTATTGATGATGCGTCCACCGAAACGGTCGAGGAACGCCGGACCCAGGATCTTCATGAATCCTGCGGTGACCACGAGATCGGGCTCGAATTCGGCGACGGCGTCGGTGAGTGCGCGATCCCAGGCGGCCCTGTCCGGGTGCTCGCGCAGGGACACCCGGAACACAGGGATTCCGGCTGCCGCCGAGTGCTCTTCGGCCGGGCACTCGCGGTCGACACCGACAGCGACGATGCTCGCGGGGTAGTTGTCGTTACGAGCCTGCTCGAGCAGTGACGTCAACAGGCTTCCCGTCCCGGATGCGAGGACGACGAGCCGCGCCGGTGCGGTGGGAGGAAGCTGGTCACGCGAGGCAGTCAGGGCACTACTCCTGGAACTCGAGGGGTCGGCCGACGAACCGGCCGTGTGAAAGCCTAGTCGGCGTCCTACTTGCCCTTGCCCTTGCCCTCGACCTCCGTGTCCGACTCCGGGTCCGACTCGGTGCCAACCCCGGCTTCCCGGGTCTCGTCCTCCCCAGACTCGTCCTCGGCAGAGTCGTCCTCGGCAGACTCGTCCTTCACGGCGTCGCCCTTCGCGGGGTCGTCCTCCGACGTCTCGTCGGTGCGGGGGTCGGAGCCCGGGTCCTCTTCGTGATCCGAATCCTCTGCCGTGTCGCTTTGGTCCGCTGCCTCGTGGTCGTCCGCCGGCTTGTCGCCTGTCGGCTCAGGATGGTCCTCGCGCAGGACTGCGGCAGCCAGGCGACCCTCGCGCCACATGAGCAGCTGGGCGACGATGAGCCCGAGCAGTCCGGCCCACGCGAACAGCAGCACGCCGGCGAGCCACCATGTGGCCCCGACGATTCCGAAGATTCCCAGTGGGCCACCTGCGGCCCAGGTGACGCCGGCGGTGACCAGTCCTGCGAACCCCGCCGCGGCCAGAACCGTCCGAGCAGCGTCGAGGCTTCCCACAGGTGCCCCGTCGGCCTGCGCCTGGAGCGTGCGTTGCGCGGCAAACCGGCCGAGCAGAGCACCGACTGTTGCCGGCACAGCGAGCAGTACCGGCCACAGTGCGTGCGCCGGCCCCGCCGGGATCGCCGCGAGGATCGGGAGAGCAGGCAGATCGCCGCCCGACGCCTCGAACAAACTCAACCGGACCTGTCCGAACTGTGCGGTGCTTCCGGCCAGCACCGCGGACGCACCGATCACCAGATTCGGCAGGTACAGGATCGACAGGACGGTGAGTCCGAGGACGCCTGCCCAGCTTTCACCGCGTGCCAGCAGGCCGCCCAGCGTGGTCCACGACCACAGCAGTCCCACGACGACGAGGACACCGCCCACCGCGAACATGCCGAGCACCGCCCTCGCCGCGGGGCGGACCGACAGCACGAGCCATTCCGGCACCGCGTACCGGAGGACGAGCGGCCGCCACAGACGTGAGCCGATTCCGAGCAACGCGGCGAGCAGGTACAGGCCCGTCACCCACGCCAGAGCCGCAGCGGGGTTCGGCGACGCGACAGGGAGGACACCCGCCGCGTCCTGCATCACGACGAGCGCGACGACCGTGACGGTCAGCGGGCCGGCCAGTGTTGCCGCGGTGATGCGTGCGGCATCGTGGCCTTCGAGTTGGTACCCGGTGTAGTCCATGACGGCGTCTGCCGCCGAGGCGGACCCTCGCGCCGACAACCACACCAGGACCGCCGTGGGCAGCAGGGGAAGTACACCGAGCGAGGTGCCGTCGATCGTGAGGGTCACCTGGTGCAGCGCGAGCCAGGTACCCGCGACGGCGGCGTAGATCCCCGTCAGGTCGCTGTTCGCGAGCACCATGGTGGTCACCACGACGGTGGCGACCACCGCGAGCGTCACCGAGGGAAGACGTGCCGCGGTACCGACCAGGATGCGGAACCGCTCCGGATCGAGGTGGCCGTCCTCGGGTGGAGTGTGCCGGGTCGACCGGCCGAGCGTCGAAGTCATCGAGTCGAGGGTGTCACCGACGTGTCGCGGAGGGTGTCAGGCGCGCCGATCACCGTTGGTCACCCGGTGAACGGAACACCTGGGTAGGGGCGGACTCGCCGGGAGCGGAACCCTCGTTCTCTTCGGCGAGGTTCTCTGCGGCGCGGTTCTCTGCGGCGCGCTCGGCATCGGACTCGGGTGTCGACGACGCACCCTCCTGCTCCGGGCGGCCCGGCGCCTGCTGCGCGTCGGCCGACGGCTGCGCGTCCGTGTGCTCCGACTCGGACCGGTCGTACTCGCCACCGGTGTTCGCCCCGGAATGCGACTGGGCGGCCTGGTCGGGCCGGCCGTACGGAGCGCCAGTGAACCGCTGGGTGCGTTCCTGGTCGGCGACCCCGTGTTCGCCCGAGTGCTGCTGGCCGAACTGCCCACCGTGCTGCTGCGCGCCCGCAAAAGGCTGGTCGCCCGCAAAAGGCTGGTCGCCCGGCTGCTGCCCCGCGGGGTACTGCGACTCCGGCGAGGGCGACGCGGAGGAAGACGACCCACCGGGGTACTGCTGAGCACCGGACTGCTCGGACTGTCGGCCGGAGGCGGGCTGGCCCGGGTACTGCTGCGCCCCGCCGTACTGCTGGGCACCATACTGCTGGGCACCGTACTGCTGACCCGGGAACTGCTGAGCGCCGAACTGCTGACCCGGATACTGCTGGGCTCCGGCGGCCTGCCCGCCGTACTGCTGGCCCCCGTACTGGCCGCCGTACTGCTGCTGACCGGTGTACTGCTGCCCGCCGTACTGCTGGGCACCGAATTGCTGTCCCGGGTACTGCTGGGCACCGAACTGTCCGAGACCCTGCTGCGGCGAACCCTGCTGTGCCGCACCCGGCTGTCCCGAACCCTGCGGATAGCCTTGTGCGCCACTGTTCTGCGGTGCCGAGCGTCCGGGCACCAGAATGCCGAGTCCGAACAGCAGAGTGACCACGGCGAGCGCGGCCTGCACGAAGCCGAAGACGAGGATCGTGACTCCGCCCCAGGCGATTCCCGTGTCTTCCGGCAGGTGGAACAACTGGAAGAGCGAGGTCACGAAGCCGACTCCCGACGCGACCACTGCCACTGCCCGCAGATCCTGGCCGGGCAGCAGCGAGAGCGCTGCGCTGACACCACCGAGCAGCAGGAAAGCGAGGGGCACGACGGCGAATCCGAAATCGAACGACGACAGTGCGACGCGGGAACCGAACGTGATGCTCACATACGGCGCGAGACCGAGTAGAAAGTTCACGACACCGAGCGCGGCGACCACAAGTGGCAGCAGCAGCGGCACCACCTTGCTCGGGGTGGATTGCCCTGCGGGGAAATTCATCGGTCCTCCTGCTGTCGGTTCGGCTGTCGTCCGTCTCTGCGTACCAGCCTAGGCACGACCCGCGAGAATGGGGCTATGCCGCACACTTTTGCCCCGGGCCCGGATGTCGTCGTGGAAACCGAGGTCAAACGTTCACGGTTTCTCGCCGCGCTCCGGCGCGTCGAATCGCCGGAGTCTGCGCTGGCCTTCGTCGAGGAACAACGGAGACTGTATCCCGATGCACGCCACCACTGCTGGGCGTTCGTCGTCGGCGACGAGCATGCGACGCGGGCCGAGCGGTCGAGCGACGACGGCGAACCGGGCGGAACCGCGGGCGTCCCCATGTTGCAGGTCCTGCATCACCGCGATCTCGTGAACGTCGCTGTGGTGGTGACGCGGTGGTTCGGTGGCATCAAGCTGGGTGCGGGCGGACTCGTGCGCGCCTACTCCGGAGCGGTCACGACCGCGCTCGACTCGGCGCGCGTGGTCACGCGGGTCCGCCGGGAGTTGTTCGAACTCGGGGTCGATCATGCCGACGCAGGTCGCGTGGAAGCCGAGCTACGGCAGCGCGGGGTCAGCGTGCTCGGCGTCGCGTACGGCGAGCGTGCGGTGCTGACCGTCGCGACGTCCGACCCGGCCGTTCTCACGGCGACGGTCGCATCGGTCACGTCCGGTTCGGGTGACCCGACGCCCGTGGGACACCAGTGGATCGACGAGTAGGCACCGAAAGCACACTGCCCGTGTGTGTTCCGTCAGGAACACACACGGGCAGAGGTCGGACGGTGCGAAATTACAGCGACTGCAGAATTTCGCGCGCGAGAGCGGCTGTCTCGGACGGCGTCTTGCCGACCTTCACGCCGGCAGCCTCGAGGGCGTCCTTCTTGGCCTGGGCGGTGCCCGAGGAACCGGAGACGATGGCGCCGGCGTGGCCCATGGTCTTGCCCTCGGGTGCGGTGAAGCCCGCGACGTAGCCGACGACCGGCTTGGTCACGTTGGCCTTGATGTAATCGGCTGCGCGCTCCTCGGCGTCGCCGCCGATCTCGCCGATCATCACGATGACCTTGGTCTCGGGATCCTTCTCGAACGCAGCGATCGCGTCGATGTGGGTGGTGCCGATGACCGGGTCGCCGCCGATGCCGATGGCGGTCGAGAAACCGTACTCACGGAGTTCGAACATCATCTGGTAGGTCAGGGTGCCCGACTTCGACACGAGACCGACCGGGCCCTTGCCTGCGATGTTCGCCGGGGTGATGCCGACCAGCGCCTCACCCGGGGTGATGATGCCGGGGCAGTTGGGGCCGATGATCCGGGTCTTCTCGCCCTTGTCGACGTTGTAGGCCCACGCGTACGCGGAGTCCTGCACCGGGATGCCCTCGGTGATGACGACCAGCAGCGGGATCTCCGCGTCGATGGCCTCGACGATGGCGTCCTTCGCGAAGGCCGGCGGAACGAACGCGATGGAGACGTCCGCGCCGGTCTCCTTCATGGCCTCGGCGACGGTGCCGTAGACCGGCAGTTCGACGGCGTTGCCGTCCTTGTCGGTGTGCGAGACCGTGGTGCCGGCCTTGCGGGCGTTGACGCCGCCGACAACCTGGGTGCCGGCCTTGAGCATGAGGGCGGTGTGCTTGGTGCCCTCGCCGCCGGTGATGCCCTGGACGATGACCTTGGAATCCTTGGTAAGGAAGATTGCCATTGTTCTGTGTGTCCCTTTACTTCGCTGCGAAGGCGAGCTCGGCAGCCTTGTCGGCAGCCTCGTCCATGGTGGCGACGACCGTGACCAGCGGGTGGTTGGCCTCGGAGAGGATGCGGCGACCCTCCTCGACGTTGTTGCCGTCGAGGCGGACGACCAGCGGCTTGTTGGCCTCGTCGCCCAGCGTCTCGAGCGCGCCGACGATGCCGTTTGCCACGGCGTCACATGCGGTGATGCCACCGAAGACGTTGACGAACACGCTCTTGACCTGCTCGTCGTTCAGGATCACGTCCAGACCGGCGGCCATGACGGCAGCCGAAGCGCCGCCACCGATATCGAGGAAGTTGGCGGGCTTGACTCCGCCGTGCTTCTCACCCGCGTAGGCGACGACGTCCAGGGTGGACATCACGAGTCCTGCGCCGTTACCGATGATGCCGACCTCGCCGTCGAGCTTGACGTAGTTGAGGTCGTTCTCCTTGGCCTTCAGCTCGAGCGGGTCGGTCGCGTCCCGATCCTCGAATGCCTCGTGGCCGGGCTGACGGAAGGCAGCGTTCTCGTCCAGCGTCACCTTGCCGTCGAGAGCCAGGATCTGGTCGTCCGGGGTGCGGACGAGGGGGTTCACCTCGACGAGGAGCGCGTCCTCCTTGATGAACACCTCCCACAGCTTCTGGATGGTGTTGGCGGCGGCATCGAGCACCTCTGCGGGCAGCTTGCCGGCCTCGGCGATTTCGCGTGCGAAGGCCAGGTCGACGCCCTTGACTGCGTCCACCGGGATCTTCGCGAGGGCGTCCGGGTTCTCCTCGGCGGTGACCTCGATCTCGACGCCACCCTCCACGGAGCACATCGCCAGGTAGGTGCGGTTGGTGCGGTCGAGCAGGAAGGAGATGTAGTACTCCTCGGCGATGTCACTCGCCTCTGCGACCAGCAGCTTCTTCACGACGTGGCCCTTGATGTCGAGACCCAGGATGGCCTCGGCGTTGGCTACGGCGGCATCGACGTCGGCGGAGTACTTCACGCCGCCGGCCTTGCCACGGCCGCCGACCTTGACCTGCGCCTTGACCATCACGGGCTTGCCGATTTCCTCGGCGATCTCGCGGGCTCCGGCGACCGTGTCGGTAACACGTCCAGCCGACGTCGGCACGTCATGCTTGGCGAAAAGTTCCTTCGCCTGGTATTCGAAGAGATCCATCTGCTCACCGTCTCGTCTGCGTTCACGCCCGCTCGGGGGTATTGAGCGGGCCGGTTCGGACTCTAGTTACATGGACGCCCTGCGAAACGTCCGCGCTCCGGGCATGTGGCGCATGTCACGGATCCTGGACGCTGAGGGTTAGCTCACGGGTTTCCTCCCGGAATGTGAGAACGCCGCAACCAAGAGGAGCACCATCCCCAGGATGACAGGCGCCGCTCACGGGGCCGCGACCGGCTCCCCTCGAGGCCGCCCGGCAATCGACCCCGATCGCTCCGAGACTCTTTCGCAATGCAAAAGTCATTGGATGTTTCGATGCGTGACCTTCGGCCCAATCCCCACTTTTCCCAGCACGTAACTGTGATGCCGCTCACATAAGGGCTTTGGTTTGCGTTATAGGTTGCCCTGCCTGCGATCATTTCGTTACCGTCCCTCTGGTCAAGTAACGATGAGGTCACGAAACGGAGGATGGCGATGCGCCCAGGCAGCCCGATTGCCGAAAGCCACGCCCGCCGGCCCGAAACGGCACCGGACGACTGGAACGCTTGGACCACAGCGACCATAGATTTTCGCACGACGGGCCTCGCCTCCGAGCCGACCTATTACGTCGAAGAGGCTCGCACCTCGCATTCCGCCGATTCTTCCGACACCGTCTCTCCCGCTCGTCGTAGCGGAGCGCACCGGGTGCCCACTCCCCCGACCGCGCTCAAGGGCCGTGCCGCCGTGTTCGCCGTTGCCGCCGGCGCAGTCGTCGCAGCGGGTCAGGCAGCGACCAACG
This sequence comes from Rhodococcus sp. NPDC058639, assembly GCF_042717545.1. NCBI lineage: Bacteria > Bacillati > Actinomycetota > Actinomycetes > Mycobacteriales > Nocardiaceae > Rhodococcus > Rhodococcus sp. NPDC058639. The sequence goes on along the minus strand of NZ_JBHXRF010000002.1, from coordinate 539,718 downwards.
GTTCACCCGGCCAGAACGCCGACCACAGCCAGGTCGCACTCGCCGCAGATACCAGCGACTCCTCGGTCATCACGGCCACCGCGGTGCCGCAGGCAGCGCAGTTCACCTCCGACAGCGCCGGCGCGGCACCCTCGCAAGCGCCCCAGGTGCTCAACATCGCCGACCCCAACGACCTGTCGCAGTTCTCCAACCTCCTCGCCAAGGGCGAACGCTTCAGCGAGGAGCGCGCGGCACGCGAGGCAGCGGCACGCCGGCCCCTGTTCGTTCTTCCCGCCGCAGGTTCGTTCACGTCGAACTTCGGTGCCCGTTGGGGCACTCTTCACGCCGGCATCGACATCGCCGGCCCGATCGGCACCCCGATCCTCGCGGTCGCCGACGGCGAAGTCATCGATTCCGGTCCCGCATCGGGCTTCGGCATGTGGATCCGGTTGCTGCACGCCGACGGCACGGTCACCGTGTACGGACACATCGATCAGTCGATGGTCACCGTGGGCCAGCAGGTCCTGGCCGGCGACCAGATCGCCACCATGGGCAACCGCGGCTTTTCCACCGGTCCGCACCTGCACTTCGAGGTGCACCTCAACGGCGTCGACAAGATCGACCCGGTGCCGTGGCTCGCCACCCGGGGCATCGCCCCCGGCAGCAACCGCGTCTGACGAAACCCCCCGCGTCTGACGAAGCCCCGGATCGCGCGCCCGTCCGCCGCGATACCGGTCGTTTCACGACAGCACGCGAGGGCAACCGCGGTGCGGCCGCCTAGAGCTTGATCATCGGCACGCCGCCGACCAGCATCAGCCGGACCTTACCGGCACTTCCGAAGTCGATGACGACGGTCGCGGTGGGTCCACTGCCCTTCGTCTCCAGAACCGTGCCCAGCCCGTACTTGTCGTGGCTGACACGGTCGCCGACGGCGAGCACGAGGTGATTGTTGCGCCCGCGCGGCGCCCCGAAACTCGGCGAGGACGAACGCTCCTCCCTGGCACCGAACCGCGATCCCGTGCCCGAGCCGATGGCATGTCCGCGACCCGGCCCCGGATCCGTCCGCTTCCATTCGACGAGGTGCTGCGGAATCTCTTGCAGGAAACGAGATTCCGGATTCGTGACGGGCTGTCCCCACGACGAGCGCAGCACAGCGCGGCTGACGTACAGACGACGGCGCGCACGCGTGATGCCGACGTAGGCCAGACGCCGCTCTTCGGACAACTCGGCAGGATCACCGAGCGCTCGCATGTGCGGGAACTGCCCGTCTTCCCAGCCCGTCACGAACACGACGGGGAACTCGAGTCCCTTGGCGGTGTGCAGCGTCATCAACGTGACGACACCGTCCTGGTTTTCGGGGATCTGGTCGGCGTCGGCGACGAGTGAGACCTTCTCCAGGAACGCCGCCAGCGAACCTGGATCCGGGTCGCCGTCCTCACGTCCCACATCTTCGATACCCGCCGCATTACGCACGTCTGCGCTGAATTCCCGTGCGACACTGACGAGTTCGTTGAGGTTGTCGAGCCGGGCGCCGTCCTGCGGATCGTCGCTGGCGGCGAGTTCGGAGCTGTAGCCGGTGCGGTCGAGTATCGCCTCGACCACGTCGCCGATGTCGACCGTGTCGTTGCCGTCGGCATCGGAGACCACCAGCATCGCCCGCAGTTCGTCGAGAATCTCCACGAAACCGGCGATCGCCTTCTGCGCACGGGTGTTCAGCAGGGCCACCTTGCCCTCGGCCGCATCCCGCAGCGCCTGACCGAACCCGATGCCGAGACGCTCGGCATGCACCGCCACGCAGGCCTCGGCCCGGTCGCCGATGCCGCGTCGGGGCGTGTTGAGGATCCGGCGCAGGCTCACGGTGTCCTCGGGATTCTCGAGGACCTTGAGGTACGCAACGATGTCGCGCACTTCCTTGCGCTCGTAGAACCGGACCCCGCCGACGACCTTGTACGGCACGCCGTGGCGGATGAACACATCCTCGAAGGGCCGGGACGCGTTGTTGGTGCGATAGAACACCGCGATATCGGAGAACTTGATTCCCTCGTCGACGAGACGGTCGATCTCCGCCGCGACGAACCGCGCCTCGTCGTGCTCGTTGTCGGCCACGTACCCGACGACGAGATCGCCCTCACCGGAATCGGTCCACAGCCGCTTATCGCGACGACCGGTGTTGCGGGAGATCACCGCGTTCGCCGCGGACAGGATGTTCTGGGTGGACCGGTAGTTCTGCTCGAGCAGGATCGTGCGCGCCTGGGGATAGTCGCGTTCGAATTCCTCGATGTTGCGGATGGTCGCGCCGCGGAATGCGTAGATCGACTGGTCGGCGTCGCCGACCACGCACAGTTCGCTCGGCTCGACGGTGGACTCGTCGTCGGGGTCGCCCACCAGGGTGCGGACCAGCACGTACTGGGCGTGGTTCGTGTCCTGGTACTCGTCGACCAGCACGTGCCGGAAGCGTCGGCGGTAGTACTCGGCGACGTCCGGGTGAGCCTGCAGCAACGCGACGGTCTCGCCGATCAGGTCGTCGAAGTCGAAGGCGTTCGCAGCGCGGAGACGTTGCTGATACAGCGCGTACACCCGCGCGACGATCCGTTCCAGGTCGCCGGCGTCGGCACCGACGGCGGCCGCCGCCTCTTCCGGACCGATCAGCTCGTTCTTCAGATTGGAGATCTGGGTGGAGAGCAACCGCGGAGAGTACTTCTTGATGTCGAGTTCGAGGTCTTTCGCGATCATCGTCAGCAGCCGGCGCGAATCGTCGGCGTCGTAGATCGTGAAGTTGGAGTTCATACCGGGCAGGAGACTCGCCTGGGCCCGCAGAATCCGGACACAGCTCGAGTGGAAGGTCGAGACCCACATCGACAGGGCACGTGGCCCGACCAGAGCGGCGACGCGCTCGCGCATCTCGGCGGCTGCTTTGTTGGTGAACGTGATGGCGAGCACCTGACCGGGTGCGACGCCTCGCTCGCCCAGCAGGTAGGCGATCCGCCGCGTGAGCACTGCCGTCTTACCCGAGCCCGCACCCGCCACGATGAGCAGCGGCCCACCTTCGTGCGTGACCGCTTCCCGCTGTTGTGGATTGAGTCCCTCGAGGAGAGCGTCCGAATCGGGGGTGGTGTGGGCGGGAGCAACGGGAGTGTTCATCGTTCTACCAAACTACCGGACGCGTACGACAGCGAATCCCCGAGTTGGCCGCCGAATAGCAGGGTGGCAAACTGGATGGTATGTCATGCGCCCTTCCCCGGTCCGGCGGCGACCGGGTGGCCGATTCGAACGCTCGGCCACCGACGTTTCCGATGCCGGGTACCCGCCGCCCGACCCGGGGCGATTCCAGCGCTGACGCGAGGAGATGACATTGAACACCAACATCGACGCCGCCCTTTCCGGCGACGCCGCCGACGCGGTGCCCACCACCGAGGCCGAGATCGACGAACTCCGCAAGGAGATCGATCGCCTCGACGCCGAGATCCTCGCGGCCGTCAAGCGCCGCACCGAGGTCTCCCGCATCATCGGCCGAACCCGGATGGCGTCCGGCGGCACGAGGCTCGTGCACAGCCGCGAGATGAAAGTACTCGAGCGTTTCAGCGAACTGGGCCAGGAAGGCCACACCCTCGCGATGCTGCTGCTGCGTCTCGGCCGCGGTCGCCTCGGCCACTAGCCCACGGGCAGTGCCGGCCTGAACACTGCCGGCCCGTGGGCGTAGCGGCCGGGCCCCTCGCATTACCGAAGCGCGATGTATTTGGTCTCGAGGTATTCCTCGATCCCTTCGGTTCCGCCTTCGCGGCCGATGCCGGACGCCTTGATCCCGCCGAACGGTGCGGCGACATCCGACACCACTCCCCGGTTCACGCCGACGATGCCCGATTCCAGGGCATCCGACACCCGGAGCGCCCGATCCAGATCGCGCGTGAAGATGTACGCCGCCAGCCCGTACTCGGTGTCGTTGGCGGCGGCGACGGCCTCGTCCTCCGTGTCGAAGCCGGTGACGGCGGCGACCGGTCCGAAGACCTCTTCCCGCAGGATGCGAGCGGTACGCGGTACGTCGTCGAGCACCGTGGCCGGATAGAACCAGCCCGGGCCCTCGGGGGTCTCGCCGCCCAGTCGCACCGTCGCGCCTCCCGCCACTGCGTCTTCGACCAGTTCGATCACCGTCTTCTTCTGGTTCTCGTTGATCAGCGGCCCGAGGGTCGCGTCGGGATCGGTCCCCGGCCCGAGCTTGTACGACGCCATGCGCTCGGTGAGCTTGGTGACGAATTCCTCCCGGACGGAGTTCGCGACGTGGAACCGATTCGCGGCGGTGCACGCCTCACCGCCGTTACGCAGTTTGGCCGCAACCGCACCCTCGACCGCCTCGTCGAGGTCGGCGTCGTCGAACACGACGAACGGTGCATTTCCGCCGAGTTCCAGGGAGGTGCGCAGGAGCGACCGGCCGGCGGTCTGCGCGAGCGACCGGCCTACCGCCGTCGATCCGGTGAAGGTGAGTTTGCGGAGCCGCGGATCGTCGAGCAGGGGGCCGGTCACATCACCGGCGTGCGAGGTCGGCAGCACCGACAACACGCCCGCGGGCAGACCGGCGTCGGCGAAGAACTGCGCGAGCAGCAGCAGAGTCAGCGGCGTCTCCGACGCAGGTTTGACGAGCATCGTGCACCCCGCGGCCAGAGCGGGCGCGATCTTGCGGGTGCCCATCGCGAGGGGGAAATTCCACGGCGTGATCGCAAGACACGGACCGACCGGTTGCTTGGTGACGAGAATGCGGCCGTTGCCTGCCGGGGCCGGGGTGTAGCGGCCGGCGATCCGCACTGCTTCCTCGGAGAACCATCGTAGGAACTCGGTGCCGTACGCGACTTCGGACCGGCTCTCGGGCAATGCTTTACCCATTTCGAGGGTCATGAGCAGCGCGACGTCGTCGGCGCGTTCGCTGATCTTCGCCCACACCGCGCGAAGAAGTTCTGCTCGCTCACGCGGGGGCGTCGCGGCCCAGTCGCGGCCCGCGGTCACCGCAGCATCCAGTGCGCGCATGGCGTCGTCGGGAGTGGCGTCGGCCACCTCGGCCAGAACGTCGCCCGTGGCGGGGTTGTGGACGGGAAAGGTCGCTCGATTTCCGGCAGGCACCCACTCGCCACCGAGAAAGAGGTCGGTGGGCACGGACCGGATCAGTTCTGATGTGTCCATGAACCCCATCATGCGCGTCCTGCGGCGCGGAGGGCGCAAACCCGGCGGTTCAGGGAGGTGGACACTACTGTCGGTCGCATGAGCGACGTGACCCGATCCACCCAGTGGCAGCAGTTGGTCGACCATCGCGCGGAGGTCGAGGGGATGCATCTGCGGGAGATGTTCGCCGCCGATCCCGGCCGCGCCGACGCGATGACCGCCGTCGCCGGGGATCTGGTCGTCGACTACAGCAAACACCGGGTCACCGCCCACACCATGGACCTACTGCTCGATCTCGCCCGGGCGGTCGGGATCGAGGCGGCCCGCGATGCGATGTTCACCGGCGAGCACATCAACGTCACCGAAGACCGGGCGGTGCTGCACACCGCGTTGCGGTTGCCGCGGTCGGCGCAGTTGGTCGTCGACGGGCAGGACGTGGTCGCCGATGTGCACGAAGTACTCGATGCGATGGGCGAATTCACCGATCGGGTGCGTGACGGGCGGTGGCGCGGGGCGACCGGGGAGAAGATCACCACGGTGGTCAACATCGGGATCGGGGGGTCGGATCTGGGGCCGGTGATGGTGACGCGGGCGTTGCGGCACTATCACGACGGTCCGCAGGTGCGGTTCGTCTCGAACGTCGATCCGGCGGATCTGACGGGGGTGCTGACGGGGCTGGATCCGGCGTCGACGTTGTTCGTGGTGGCGTCGAAGACGTTCTCCACGCTCGAGACGTTGTGCAATGCCACGGCGGCGCGGCGGTGGCTGGTGGCGGCGCTCGGTGAGGAGGCGGTGGCGTCGCATTTCGTGGCGGTGTCGACGCATACGCAGCGGGTGGCGGAGTTCGGGATCGATCCGGTGAACATGTTCGGGTTCTGGGAGTGGGTGGGGGGCCGGTATTCGGTGGATTCGGCGATCGGGTTGGCGGTGATGTGCGGGATCGGGCGGGAGCGGTTCGGCGAGTTGCTGGCCGGGTTCCGGGTGATGGACGAGCATTTTCTGTCGGCGCCGCTCGAGCGCAATGTTCCGGTGCTGTTGGGGTTGCTGGGGGTGTGGTACACGTCGGTGCTGGGGGCGCAGTCGCGGGTGGTGTTGCCGTATGCGAATGATCTGGTGCGGTTTCCGGCGTATTTGCAGCAGTTGGCGATGGAGTCGAACGGCAAGTCGGTGCGGGTGGACGGGTCGCCGGTGTCGTATCGGACGGGGGAGATTTTTTGGGGCGAGCCGGGGACGAACGGGCAGCATGCGTTTTTCCAGTTGTTGCATCAGGGGACGCATCTGGTGCCGGCGGATTTCATCGGGTTCGGTCGGTCGACCGATGATCTGCCGGTGGCCGAGGGGTCGGGGTCGATGCATGAGGTGTTGATGGCGAACATGTTTGCGCAGGCGAAGGTGTTGGCGTTCGGGAAGTCGGCGGCGGAGATTCGGGGGGAGGGGGTGGCGGAGGAGTTGGTGGCGCACAAGGTGATGCCGGGTGATCGGCCGTCGACGACGGTGTTGGCGCCGGTGTTGTCGCCGTCGACGTTGGGGCAGTTGATTGCGTTGTACGAGCATGAGGTGTTTGTGGAGGGTGTGGTGTGGGGGATCGATTCGTTCGATCAGTGGGGTGTGGAGTTGGGGAAGGCGCAGGCGTCGGTGTTGTCGCCGGTGTTGGGGGGTGTGGGTGAGCCGGAGTCGGGTGATGCGTCCACGGACAACCTGATCCGCACATACCGCCGTATGCGCGACGCGGACTGACGTCCCTCCCCGGCGCGACGCCCGAAACCGTTACGCAGCGCGAGAATCCGGCCACGCGGCGGTGGTGTGTACCTGCCCCCGGCGGTCGACGAGCCGCCCCGCGAGTGCGTACTGCTCGAGCCACGCGATCGCACCGACCTCGCAGTGCAGAGCCGTCTGCGCCGCAGCGTCGGCCCAGACCGCATCGGGCGCGACCACCGTGACGACGTGCCACCGGTCGTCGGCCCGGTCCCCGGCCCTACGGGAGGCGACCGCGGTGCCGGCAGGTAATTCGATGTCGTTCCGGCCTGGCAACGCCACCTGCCATCCGCCGTCCGGTCGCGTGCCGGCGGTGGCCGCCGTGTCGCCGATACGCACCAGGACGCCGCACTCGAGCCCCTCCGCGGCGAGTGCCGCCCCGTAGCCGGCGGTATCGGCGCGCGCAGTCTCCTCGATGTCGAGACCCGCGCCCCACGGCGCGTGAACGGTGTCGCCCTCGATCCGGACGTCGAGGTAGCTCGGCACCGGGTGGACGGGGGGAACCGATTCGGCGTCGAGGCGGTTGTCGACCGGCGTGACGGCACCGTCGGTCATCCGGGCAGCCCGCAGGGCGGATCTGAGCAGCGTGGACAGGCGCGGGCTCACCCGCACGGGCACCCCTTGCCCGAGATTGACGGCGTGAAGTTCTGCGTCACCACGCCGGAGATCACACGCCGCCTCGGACACGTCGATCGTCGAGCGCACGATCTCCTCGGCCTGCCCGAGCGCACCGGGTTCGGTGACCGCGAGCACGACGTCCCGCCCCCACCCCCGCCACCGGCTCGTGTCGATCATGGTGGTCTCCCCTCGTGTGCGGGATTCACCGACCCTTTCCAGTATGCCCGGGGCTCCTCGCGGCAGCCCGTCTCAGATGCGGGACAAGATCGCCTCGGTGTCCACCCCGGTGGGCAACGTGCCCATCACGATCCCCCAGTCGTCGTCGAGCCTGCTCGCGCAGAACGCGTCGGCAACGGCGTGGTGGCCGTGCCGCACGAGTTGAGCGCCCTGCAGAACGAGGGCCATCAGTTCCACGATCCGCCGGGCGCGGTATTCGATGTTCTCCAGGTCTGCGAGTTCCTTGCCCACGCGGGTGATGGCGTGGTCCAATCGCGAATCCGCGCCCTGCGCGAGCCGTACCTCGGTGAAGAACGCGTCGACGGTGTCGGGTTGTTTGACCATGGCGCGCAGCGCGTCGAGAGCAGCGACGTTCCCGGATCCCTCCCAGATCGACATCAGCGGCGCTTCGCGGTACAGCCTCGGCATCCCGGACTCTTCGGCGTAACCGTTGCCACCGAGGCATTCGAGCGCTTCCGCGGCGTGGGCGGGCGCCCGCTTGCACACCCAGTACTTGGTGACCGCCAGTGCAATCCGCCGCAACGCCGCTTCCTGCGGGTCGCCCTGCGCGCGGTCGGTCGCGCCGGCGAGCCGCATCATCATGGTGGTCGACGCCTCGGACTCGATGACGAGATCGGCGAGAACGTTGCGCATGAGCGGTTGGTCGACGAGAAGCGCACCGAATGCTGCGCGGTGCCGCGCGTGGTGCACCGCGCGGAGCGTCGCCATCCGTATCCCCGTCGCGGACCCGATCACGCAGTCGAGCCGGGTCATGTTGACCATCTCGATGATCGTGGAGACACCGCGTCCCTCGGGTCCGACGACCCATCCGACGGCGCCCTCGTACTCGATCTCCGACGATGCATTGGATTTGTTCCCCAATTTGTCCTTCAGCCGCTGGATCCGGATGCGGTTGCGGTTGCCGTCGGGCAGGACGCGCGGCAAGAGGAAACAGGTGGGTCCGGCGCCGGTGTTCGCGAGGGTCAGGAACACGTCGGACATCGGAGCGGACGTGAACCATTTGTGCCCGACGATCGTGTACGTGCCGTCGGCGTTCGGTGTCGCGGTGGTGGTGTTGGCGCGGACGTCGGAGCCGCCCTGTTTCTCGGTCATCGACATCCCGGCGATGAGACCGCGTTTGCTCGTGGGTGTCCGCAGGCCGAAGTCGTAGTGCGGCGCCGCCAGTAGTGGTTCGTATTCCGCAGCGAGGGCCGGATTGTGGCGCAGCGCCGGAATCGCCGCGTAGGTCATCGAAATGGGGCACATATGGCCGGCGTCGGCCTGACCCCACACGTAGAACTTGGCGGCCCGGGCCACGTGTGCTCCTGGGCGCGGGTCGCGCCACGGCGCGCCGTGCAGACCGTGTTCGACCGCGACCGTCATCAGGTCGTGCCAATGCGGGTGGAACTCCACCTCGTCGATGCGGTTGCCGTACCGGTCGTGGGTGTGCAGGACGGGCGGATACTCGTTGGCGAGCCGGCCCCAGTCCTGTGCCCGCACCCCTCCTGCGAGCGCCCCGAGTTCGTGTACCTCGTCCTCTGCCCAGCTTCCGCCTTCCCGGTGCAGTCCTTCGATCAACGCGCGATCGTCGGCAGCGCTGTAGGGCACGAGATCGGGCACCTGGTTGGACACGATGTGTGTCGCGGGGAATGTCATGAGTGCGCTCCTAACGCGCGAAGGGACAGTGCCACGAGGGCCGGTACCGTGTCTGCCGAAGCCGCACCGGCCTGCAAGGGCCCGGTGAGTACTTCCCCGACCGCTCCGACGAGAGCGGCGGCAGCGAGATCCGGGTCTTGGTCCGGGAATTCGCCGGTGGTGATGCCGTACCGGATCGCGCCGGAGAATGCGGCGGCGAACGCTCTGCGCAGCACCAGTCGCTCTGCGTCGACAGCCGCGTCGACGGGTTCCGCGAGCAGGGCGTAGGCCAGCACGGGATTGTGCAGTGCCCGGAACGCGAAGGTTTCCACGATGGCCGAGATGCGCACGACCGCCGATCCCGTCGCGGCTGCGGACGCGACAGCCTCGACTTCTCGGCCGCACAGGTCCCGGAAGATCTGCACCATCAGATCCGACTTGTCGGCAAAATGCCGGTAGACGCTGCCGGTCGCGACGCCGGCGCGTTCGGCGACGGCGGCGATCGACATTTCCCGGTATCCACGTTCGGCGACGAGCGCCACCGCTGCGGCCGCGATCGCGTCGCGCTGGTCGTCGAGACGTTGTTGGACCGCCGGGGTCCGCCGGTACGGCATACCAAGGATTGAACCCCGGTTCAAACCTTTGGTCAACAGGGTTTCCGCCTGCGGTCCGGGCTACGGTCTAACGCATGAGTCGATTGAGCGTGGTGGACGAAATGTTCCTGCACCGACACCGCGGTTCCGGGCTTCCGTCGGTGATGCAGGGCCTGTGGCGCACCGACGACACCGTGCACGCTCCCCTCCTCATCTCCCTGCACGACGCGTTGTCACAAGGCCCCCTCGGCCGCCGGGTGGTTCGGCCCCGCATACCCGGAGCCCGTCCCCGATTCGTCGCGAGCACGCATTCGTACCCGCTGCGCTATCCCGCAGAGAAAGTGGCGGACAACGCGATCCTCGAGTGGGCCGATGCCCAGACCGAGGTCGACCTCGATCCCGAACACGGACCCGGGTGGTCACTGGTCGCAGCACATCTCGCAGGCGGTGGCACTCTCGTCTCCCTCGTCTGCTCCCACGTGCTGACCGACGCGCGGGGACTGATCGATGCTGTGGCCGAGGCTCTCGCCGGTCACGCCGAGCGACCCGACGAGTCCCACACCTCCGACGTCCGCGACGCGCTGCATGTCGTCCGCACGGTCGCGCGCGGTCTCCGGGGCGTGCGCCGGTCCGGTCCGCGGGAAAAACCGCCGGTCCCGCAGCCGGTGCGGTTGCGTCCCCGTACCGCCCTGATCGACGTGCCGAGCGACGAGTGGGACGCCGCTGCCGGCATCGGCGAAGGCACGGCGAATTCGCTGATGCTGGCGATCGCGACCGGAATCGCCCGGCGCGCAGGCATCCCGTTCCCGCTGAGGATCTCCATTCCTGTGGACGACCGCGGCTCCGGCACCACCTCCAACGGGGTATCGATGACGGGTATCACCGTCGACGCGGACGACACCGTGGCGACGATCAGAGCCAAAGCCACGCACGCGTACCGGCAGCCTCGCGAGGGCGCGCCGCACGGTATCCCCGCGGAGATCGTGCAACTCGTTCCCGACCGTGTCGCGGCCCGCCTCGCCAGAGGTGCCGGCGAGCGAGACATGCTGTGTTCCAATATCGGTCGCGTCCCGGCCGTGCTCGATGCATTCGGCCCGCACCGCACCGCCGGGGTGGCGATGCGCGCCATGCATCCCGGCCTCGGCACGAGGGACGCCACGACTACGACACGCCTGTCGACCTACCTGTGCAGCCGGAACGATCGATACACGCTCGCCCTCGTCGCCCTCGACGAAGAGCGCGTCCCCGACACCCGGACGCTGCGCGCGTTCATCGACGCAGAACTCGCCGAGAGAGGTCTGCACGCCACCTACTGGTGACCCGGGTCCTGGTGGCCCGCGTCCTGGTGCCTCGAGTCCCGGCCTCTTCCGAAGTCGGTGTCGAACCAGCGACCGAGCGACTCGCCGGGCAGGTCGCGCCGACGATACGTGCCGGGGATACGTTCCACGGAGCCGATCCGGTCCATGCGGTAGGTGCGCCACTCGTCTCTGTCGAGATCGAACCCGACGAGATACCAGTGGCCGGCCCGATATACATGGCGATACGGATCCGCCGTCCGGACGGACGTTGCATCGTTGCGGTCGCGGTAGCCGAAGCGGACCCGTCCGGACTCCGCGACCGCATCGGCCAGCGCACCGACCACCTGCACGCTGACGCCGTGCGCGTCGTCGAGCACTTCGGTGGCGAGGTCCATCGCGTGGGCACGTTGCCGCAGCGCCGGCGAGAGTACGTTCTCGACTTTCGCCAGCGCACTGTCCGCATCGTCCGCCCTGTCCGCGCCGCCCGCCCTGTCCGCGCTCGCGAGACGAGGCGCGATCAGTCGCACTCCGGCGACCAGGATCGCGACCTCGTCGGCGGTGAAGAGCAGCGGCGGGACGGACCGGCCCGCCCTCAGCCGGTACGCACTCGACGGGCCGGGCCGGCTGTCCACCCGATACCCCAGACGACGCAGCCGCTCGACATCGCGGCGGACCGTACGTGTGCTGACCTCCAGGCGGGCGGCGAGCACGGCTGCCGTCCACTCCCCTCCCCGCTGGAGAACCGACAGGAGTTCGAGCGCACGTGTCGTCGGGTCGCTCACCATGAACCCATGGTGACCGAAATGGCGGACAGGATCGGGCCGTATCTCTCGATACGGTGACGCCGGAGCACTCGATGAGAGGAGATCCCTACATGCGTATCGCCGTCACCACTCCCACCGGACACGTCGGCCGCCATCTCGTTCCCATCCTGGTCCGTGCCGGGGTGCGCCCCCTGGTCCTCGCGCGCCGTCCCGAGAAACTGCCTGCTCGGCTGCGCGCGGAGGTCGATACCGTCGCAGTCGACCAGTTCGATACGGATGCGGTCGTCCAGGCAACTGCCGGCGTCGACACGATCTACTGGGTGGACCCGCCACCTGCCGGCGACGACCCCCTCGCCGAGTACCGCCGCGCAGCCACGAGTATCGCCCGAGCTGTCACGGAGAACGGCATCGGACGGGTGGTCTTCCAGAGCAGCGTCGGCGCCGAGAAGCGCCGCGGCGCAGGCGAGATCGACGGCCTGGCCGCGACCGAACTCGCACTGGACGACACGGATGCCGACGTCACGCACCTGCGGTGCGGGTACTTCTTCAGCAACCTGGAGTACCAACTCGACATGATCGCCTCCGGCAGCGTGCAGGTGATCGTGCCGGTCGACCATCCGATGCCGTGGGTCGCGCCCCGCGACATCGCCGAGGTCGCGGCCACACGACTGCTCTCGAGCGAGTGGAGCGGCCGTCACGTGCAGGCCGTCCACGGGCCGTCCGATCTCACGTGGAAACAGGTCGCGGAGATCGTCTCCGCTGCGACGGGCCTGCCGCTGCGCGCCGAACAGATCGCCGACGACGAGATGCGCCGGGGGTTACACGCCGCCGGCCTCTCCGACGCTCAGGTCGACGCGATGACGGGCATGTCCACGGGCCTCCGCGAGGGATTCGTTCCCGAGCAACCACGCTCGATACGGTCCACGACGCCGACGACGCTGGCGGCATGGACGTACGACGTACTGCGCCCGCAACTGTGAAGCCCTCGGGCGGGACCCGTCGATCCTGGTGCCTCGTCCCGTACAGTGCCAAGAATGACGTCCGAGACCCTCGTCACATATGAGGACGGCGCTGTTCGCGGTGTCCGAACCGGCGACCTACTCGCGTGGCGCGGCATTCCGTATGCGGCACCGCCCGTGGGCGCGCTGCGCCTGCGCGCTCCCCAGCCCGTCGAACCGTGGGCGGGTGAGCGGGACGCCACGCAGTTCGGCAATGCGGCATCTCAGCACCCCCGAGGAGTCGCCACGGCACGCCGCGGCGTCCGGGTGCGGCCCGACGAGGACTGCCTCACGCTCAACGTCCTTGCGCCCGCGGGCCGGGTGCACAGTCCGCGGCCGGTGATGGTGTTCATCCACGGCGGCGCATTCACTCTCGGCACCACTGCCCTCTCCCTGTACGGGGGCGAGTCGCTCGTACGCCGCGGCGATGTGGTGTACGTGTCGGTCAACTACCGGCTCGGCGCGCTCGGATACCTCGATTTCCGCGAGTTCTCCGACGGCACCACACAATTCGACTCCAATCTTGGTCTCCGAGATCAGGTCGCGGCCCTCGAGTGGGTGCAGCGCAATATCGCTGCCTTCGGCGGCGATCCGGGCAACGTGACGATCTTCGGTGAATCGGCCGGGGGCACCTCGGTCACGACACTGCTCGCGACACCCGCGGCGCGCGGACTGTTCTCCGGGGCGATCGCGCAGAGTCCCGCCCCGAACCTGGTGAACACCGCCGACAACTCCGCCCGGTGGAGTCGCGTGTTCCTCGAACTGCTCGGCGCCGACTCGGAATCGGCTGTCGCGGCACTCACCGGCGGCTCTCCCGCGGACCTGGGACGCGCAGGTGCACGTCTGGGCGCCCACACTCTGAGGGACACTCCCGGCCTCCACCCGTTCGGGCCGATTGTCGACGGCGACGTCGTCCCGATCCCCCCGCTCGACGCCTTCGAGACCGGAGCGGCTCATCCGGTCCCCCTCGTCATCGGCACCAACGACCGGGAAGGCGCTCTGTTCCCGAAGTTCCTCGACGGCCTGCCTACGAGTCCCGACCGCATCGACCGCATGTTCGCTGCGACCGATCCGGATGCGAAGAGCCGCGTGACCGCGGCGTACCCCGGATATCCGGACGAGAAGGCCGCCATCGATCTCGGCGGCGACTTCACGTTCTGGTATCCCGCACTCCAGATCGCACAGGCGCACGCACGCTTCGCACCGACGTACATGTACCGGTTCGACTACGCGCCGCGTCTCCTCAAGTGGACCGGGTTCGACGCGACGCACGCGGTGGATCTGCTGGCAGTGTTCGATCAGGCCGACGAGCCGATCGGCCGGATCCTCACCACCGCGGGCGGACGGCGCGGGCTGCGCACCGTCGCGGCATCGGTACAGCGGCAGTGGACACATTTCGCGCGGCACGGCGAACCACTGCCCTCGTGGCCCGAATATGACGAAATAGACCGCGCAACAATGATTTTCGATGTTCCGCAGCGAGTGGAGGATGATCCGCGCCGAGAGCGGCGCATCGCGTGGGAGGGCTACCGCGGCTACACGAGCGACGCGCCCGCTACTTCGCGACCGTGAGGAGAAACGCGACGTCCTCGATGGCGCGGACGCTGTGCCGCGCCGGTGGAATGACGATCAGATCCCCCGCCGACCCTTTCCACAGGTCGTCGCCGGCGACCAACTGGAGTTGCCCCTGAAGGATCTGCAGTGTGGCCTCGCCGGGACTGTCGTGCTCACCGAGTTCGTGCCCCGCCAGCAGCGCCACCATGGTCTGCCGCAGATGCTTGGTGTGCCCGCCGATAACCGTCTGCGAGCTACGGCCACTGCTCGACGTCGCGGCCAGTTTCAGCTGCTGCCGGGCCAGCGCGGTCAGGGAAAGCTTGTCCATGTAGCGCAGTATGGCGCACTCGCCGACACCAGACTCAGCTTCGCGAATACCGGACCCATCGAAACCTGATCCCCTTCGCCGACGACTGCCACTCTCCGGTCTCGGTCGCCGACCATTCGGGCCCGATCTCCGGGGCCGTCGCGTCCCCGTCGATGTCGAGATCCACCTCGGTGACCAGCAGACAGGTTGCGCGCGGCATCGCCTGCGCGTAGATCTGGCCGCCGCCGATGACCACGACATCACCCTCGCCCGCGAGTCGGAACGCCTCGTCGAGATCGGACGCGGCGTGAGCACCTTCGGCCGACCAATCCGGGTCGCGGGTGACGACGACGTTGCGGCGGCCCGGGAGCGGCCGGAACTTCGGCGGCAGCGAATCCCACGTGAGACGCCCCATGACCACCGGCTTGCCCATCGTGGCGTCCTTGAAGAACGCCAGGTCTTCCGGGATGTGCCAGGGAATCGTGTTGTCGCGGCCGATGACGCCGTTGCGTGCCTGTGCCCAGATCAGGCTGATCTCACCCATCAGACGGCCACGGGCGCCTTGATCGCCGGATGGTGCCGGTAGCCGACGATCTTCACGTCGTCGAAGGTGTAGTCGAAGAGCGAGTCCCGGCGCTGTAACTGCAAGGTCGGGTACGGGTACGGCTCGCGCGTGAGCTGCTCGGTGACCTGCTCGATGTGATTGGAGTAGATGTGGCAGTCGCCGCCGGTCCAGATGAACTCGCCGGGCTCGAGCCCGGTCTGCTGCGCCACCATGTGGGTGAGCAGCGCGTAGCTGGCGATGTTGAACGGCACCCCGAGGAAGAGGTCGGCGCTGCGCTGGTACAGCTGGCAGCTGAGCTTGCCGTCGGCGACGTAGAACTGGAAGAACGCGTGGCACGGCATCAGCGCCATCTTGTCCAGGTCGGCGACGTTCCACGCGGAGACGATCATCCGGCGCGAGTCGGGATTGCTGCGCAGCGTCTCGAGCACCTGGGAGATCTGGTCGATGTGCCGCCCGTCGGGAGTCGGCCACGAACGCCACTGGACGCCGTATACGGGACCGAGATCGCCGTCCGGTTGCGCCCACTCGTCCCAGATCGTCACGCCGTGGTCGCGGAGCCACTGGACGTTGGAGTCGCCGCGCAGGAACCACAGCAACTCGTAGACGATGGACTTCAGATGCACCTTCTTGGTGGTGATGAGCGGAAAGCCCTCGGAGAGATCGAAGCGCATCTGGTGACCGAACAGGCTCCGCGTGCCCGTCCCGGTACGGTCGTTCTTCTCGGCACCGGTCTCGAGGACGAGTCGCAAGAGGTCTTCGTAGGGGGTCGGCACAGTCACGAGGGCAGTCTACGGCGTCCTCCCGACACCGGTTCGTCCGCCGAGCCTCGGTGATCGCGCCCGAGTCGTAGCCTGGGAGCCATGCCCGAGCTGCCCGAAGTGGAAGCACTCGCCGTATTCCTGCGTGAGCACGCGGCCGGATCCGTGGTGGGCCGGATCGACGTTGCCGCCTTGAGCGTGCTGCAGACGGCAGACCCGCCGATCACCGCATTGCAGGGGCGGGACATCACGGGCGCTGCCCGGTACGGCAAGTTCCTCGCCATCGAGTGTTCGGACCTGCAGATGGTCACGCACCTCTCCCGCGCCGGGTGGCTGCGGTGGCTCGACGAACCGTCGCAGTCTCCGCCGAAACTGGGGAAGGGACCGCTGGCCCTGCGGGTCCACCTGTTCGCGCCCGATGCGACGACGCCGGCGTTCGATCTCACGGAAGCGGGCACCAAGAAACGGCTCGCGGTCTGGGTCGTCGACGACCCGAAGAAGATCCCCGGTGTCGCACGCCTCGGACCGGACGCCCTCGAGCTCACCGCCGACGAGTTCGCGGCACTGGTCGCCGGGAGTACCGCCCGGCTGAAGACGTTCCTCACCGACCAGTCCGTGCTCGCAGGTATCGGCAATGCCTACTCGGACGAAATCCTCCACGTGGCGCGACTGTCACCGTTCGCCACGGCCGGACGACTCGACGACGCCGCGGTCGCGGCGCTGTACGGCGCGATGCGCTCCGTGCTCGAGGACGCCGTCGCGCGGTCCGTCGGTCAGGACGCAGCCCGGCTCAAGGGCGAGAAGCGCTCCGGCATGCGGGTGCACGCCCGCACCGGTCAGCCGTGCCCGGTGTGCGGAGACACCGTCCGCGAGGTCTCCTACGCGGAGCGTTCGTTCCAGTACTGCCCGACGTGCCAGACCGGCGGGAAGGTGCTCGCCGACCGCCGGCTGTCCAGGTTGCTCAAGTAACCGTAGGCCGACTCCAGCCGCGTGCCACCGAGTCGCGGCACCGCATGATCTCGTCGCCCAGGCCGAACAGGGCTATCTCAACGTCGCCACCGCCCTGGCCGCCCTCGCGGGTGACGGACTGCTTCTCGAAGTCGAGGCCACCGCAGTCGTCGACCGACCTCCCGGGCCGCATCTCCGAGGGCCGCCTCGGAGCATGCGGCTACCGTATCCGTGTGACGCCCGCACCCGAAGACGCCGAACACGTGGACACCGAGGCCCTGTCCGGCTATCTGCACTCCCCTTCGGGCTCCCCGCGCGGCGTCGTCGCCCTCACACACGGAGCCGGAGGCAACTGCACCGCGAAGATCCTCCAGCTCATGTGCGCCCGCTTCGCCGCGCACGGTTTCGTGGCGTTGCGGTACGACCTGCCGTTCCGCCGGCGGCGCCCCAAGGGGCCGCCGCAGCCGTCGCGTGCCGGAGAGGACCGCGAGGGCGTCGCCGCCGTCGCAGCCGCCACCAGGAAATACTCCGACGGTCCGCTGATCCTCGGCGGGGTGTCGTACGGCGGGCGCCAGGTGACCATGCTCGCCGCCGAACAACCGGGGATCGCGGACGGATTGCTGCTCATGTCGTACCCGCTGCACCCGCCGGGAAAGCCCGACAAGCCGCGTACCGAACATCTGCCCGCCCTCACCGCGCCGTCGGTGTTCGTGCACGGAGACCGGGACCCCTTCGGGACGCTCGACGAACTGCAGCACGCCCTCGCGCTCGTCCCGGCTCCGACGACGCTGGTACCCGTGGAGGGCGCCGCCCACGACCTGGGTCGTGCGAAAGCAGACCCGTCCGAGATCGCAGTCCGCGCGGTCCTGGCATTTGCGGACGGTGAGACCCGATGAGCGAGCTCACCGACGGTGTCATCGACACGTTGCTGTCTGAGATGCGTGAGCGCCTGGACGAGACGGTCACCCCCGCGACGCTCCGTGGACTGCTCGAGGCCGTGCTCGTCGTGGGATCCGGCCTCGAACTGGATTCGATGCTGCAGCGCATCGTGTCGGCCGCGACGTCGCTGCTCGGCGCCCGGTACGGAGCTCTCGGTGTGCGTGCCTCGGACGGCGGACTCTCGGAATTCGTCTACGTCGGCATCGAACCCGGGCAACGGGAGGCCATGGGACACCTCCCCGAAGGTCGCGGCCTTCTCGGTCTGCTCGTCAACGACCCCCGGCCGGTGCGTCTCGCCGACCTGTCCGAGCACCCCGGGTCGATCGGCTTCCCTGCCAACCATCCCCCGATGGGCAGTTTCCTCGGGACTCCGATCATGGTGCGCGGCAAGGTGTTCGGCAGCATCTACCTCACCGAGAAAATCGGCGCACCCGAGTTCACCGAGGAAGACGAGATCCTCCTGAAAGTCCTCGCGACCTCTGCCGGCATGGCCGTCGAGAACGCATGGCTGTTCGAGGGTTCCCTCACCCGTGAGCGGTGGCTCACCGCAATGGCATCGATCAACGCCCGCTTGCTCGTCGGCGGCTCGGTCGACGACACCCTCTCGCTGCTCGTCGGCCAGGTTCGGGAACTCGCCGTGTGTTCCGAGGTCTACGTCGTCCTCGCCGATGGCGTACAGGGTTCGGTCCGGGCTGCGGCCCACGCAGAGCCCGCCGTGACCGCGACGCGCGTCGACCTCACCGGGTCACCGATCATGCGGGCCCTCAGAACCCGGAAGCCGGTACACACGCATACGACTCGGCTTCTCCCGTCGAAGGATTCGAGCGGGCCGGGTCACGCGGTGGTACTCCCGCTCTCCGCCACCTCCGCGATCACCGGTGCCCTCGTCGCGACACGGGAAGCGGGTAGCGACCCGTGGGGCGACGAAGACGTCCTCCGTCTCGAATCGATGGCCAACCTCGCGGCTGTCGCCCTCGAGTTCGCGGAGCAGCAACGCAAGCAGCGACTGCTCGATGTGCTCGCCGACCGCGACCGCATCGCACAGGACTTGCACGACAACGTCATTCAGCGATTGTTTGCCACCGGTATGAGCTTGCAGAGCACCATGGCCTCGGGCGTCGGCAACGACCGGATGGCGGAGGTGGTGCAACACGCGGTCGAACAACTCGACCGGACCGTCCGCGAGATCCGCACGACCATCTTCGACCTGCACACCACCGGTGCCGCAGCCTCGACGAGCCTGCGGAGGCGGCTGCTCGATGTGGTCGGGGATCTGAGCGTCCACTCGGCCGTGTCGCCGAACATCCAGTTCCGGGGCCCGATCGACACCCTCGTGCCCGCCCGCATCCATCCACAAGCGGAAGCGGTGTTGCGGGAAGGGTTGAGCAACGCGCTCCGGCACTCGCAGTCCGAGAACATCTCCGTCTCGGTATCGGCACTCGAGGACTTCCGGATCGAGATCGTCGACGACGGAACCGGGCTGCCCGCCACCGTGCGGCGCAGCGGTCTGATCAACCTGGAACGACGCGCCGAGCAGTGCGGCGGGTCGTTCCGCATCGAATCCGACGAGAACAAGGGCACGCGGCTGGTCTGGTGCGCCCCACTCTGACTCCGCCGGGCACCCGTCAAGTGTTGTCGTGCCCGCGTTCCTTGCGGAGTTCGGTGGCGAGCACAGCGGCCTGGGTGCGTCGCTGCATCCCGAGCTTCGACAGCAGGCGCGAGACGTAGTTCTTGACGGTCTTCTCCGCGAGGAACAGCCGCTCGGCGATCTCCCGGTTGGTCAAGCCCTCACCGATCAGCTCGAACACCGCGCGCTCCTGCTCGGACAGTTCAGCGAGCGGGTCTGCGTTGCGCGATGCCCGGATACGCTCCATCAGCGCCGCGGTCGCACGGCTGTCGAGCAGCGAACCGCCCTCTCCCACCGTGCGGATCGCGGAGACCAGGTCGGTGCCGAGGATCTGCTTGAGCACGAATCCGGACGCGCCCGCCATGATGGCGTCGAAGAGCGCTTCGTCGTCGGCGTACGACGTGAGCATCAGCGCCCGGAGTTCGGGCATGCGGTTGCGCAGTTCACGGCACAGCTCCACCCCGTTCCCGTCGGGGAGTCGCACGTCGAGCACGACGACGTCGGCGTCGCTGCCGGGTACCCGGGCGAGCGCCTCCCCCACCGATGCGGCCTCCCCGACCACGGTGAAGTCGGCGACGCTGCTCAGCAGGTCGACCAGGCCGCGTCTGACGATCTCGTGGTCGTCGACGAGAAATACGCGGGGCATGTCACGCACCTTTCGTTGGGCATTCGTCCCCATTGTCCCAGCCGTCACCCTCGTGACCCGGCTCCGGGCCGTTCGACGGCAGGTCCGGGACCTTCGCCCCACGCGCGACAGGTGTCTCGTGAGCGACGCTACCTGTGCGGGCGTGTGTGCCTACACCGCGTCCGGAAACGGTGACCGTGAGCGAGGAGGCGACCGTGTCTGTCGATTTCGAAACCTGGAACGCCGGGGGCACGGACATCATCGCACGGGCCGTGGTCGCGGCCCCGAGCGTTCACGACACCCAGCCGTGGAACCTGTACCTCCCCGGACAGTCGGCCGAACTCGAGGAACGCACCGAATTCGCCGAGCCCGGCCGCGATCCGCTCCGCCCCGACCGGACGATCTCATGCGGCACAGCCGTCGCGAACCTGGAACTGGCCGTGCGCGTGCTGGGGTACCGGACCCGGACCGCCCTGTTCCCCGATCCCGAGCGCTCTGCGCTGGTCGCACGGGTCGATGCGGTCGAGGCGGCCGCACCGTCGAATTGGGACCTCCGGCTCTACGCCGCAATATCCCACCGGCGCAGTCACCGCGAATCCTTCGCCGGCATCCCGGTGCCTGCCGAGACCATCGCCGACGTGATCTCCGCGGCTGCCGAAGTGCCCGGAATCCACGTCATGCTGCTCGCCTCCGACGAGGCAAGCGCCCTGGCCGACACGCTCACCTGTGCGGCCGAAGCAAAGCGCCGTCACCAGCACTACCAGCGGGAGATGTTCTCGTGGACGTCGCACTGGCAACCCGACGGAAACGCCGAGGTGGTCACGACGTGGAACACCGGTCTCGATGAGCGAGGTGCCGCGGGCGCAGCACTGGTCACCACAGGCGTCCCGGACCCGTCCGCGCTCTCGGAATCCATCGCGCGAGACACCGTCCTGCTGTTCGTGCCCGCCTCCTCCGAACCCGAAGATCTGGTGCGTGTGGGAATGGCGGCCCAGCGAGCGTGGCTCGCGGCGGTCGACGCGCGACTGTCGGCGTCGGTGCTCACGCATCCGCTGCGCATCGGGGACTCGGCGTCCCGGCTCGCCGAACTACTCGACCTGCCGGCGCCACCCCAGCTCATCATGCGGATCGGCTTTTAACATGTGCGACAGGCAATTACAGTGCTATCCGATAGAGCGTGATCCATCCCGGCACCACGACGCAGACAGGAGGAGGCAGTGAGCGCACCGACAGGCGACCCGGTTCAGGCCCCCACGACGGAACTTTTCCACGCAGCGCTGGACATGGCACAGGCAGCGAAAGCGGGAAACGTCTCCGGCTGGCTCGCGTCCCGGTACAGCTGTGGCAGGTTCGACGACGTCGCGTTCCTCATGTCTCAGATGCTCGGCGTCCTCATCGAGAACGGCGCCATCGCCCGCGGCGTCCATCCCGCCGACGCCTGGAACGAACTACGCGAGCAGGGCGTCGACGAATTCGGCTGACACCCTGCTCGCGTAATCGCTGTTCTGCGCCGCGCGCTCAGTCCTCGACGTCGGACCGGACGACCATGATCGGGCAGTCCGCGGTCTGAATCAATGCGTTGCTCGTGGAACCGAGCAACAGCCCCTTGAAGCCGCCCCGGCCACGAGTTCCCACCACGAGCAACTGTGCCTGTTCGGCGTACTCGCTGAGCACACGCACCGGCCGGTCGCGTGCGACCACGCGTTCCACCACGACGTCCGGATAGCGTTCCCGATATCCCGCGAGCCGTTCCGCCAGGACGATTTCCTCACCGGTCTGGATGCGACTCCAGTGCGGGTCCTCGGGTACCGCCCCGAGCGACGGCTGCACACTCACGTCGCTCCACACGTTGACCGCCACGAGGGTCGCGCCACGTGAGGCAGCTTCGGCGAACGCCGCCTCGACTGCGGCCCGGCACGACTCCGATCCGTCGACGCCCACCACGACGGGGCCCTCGGCCGGCGGAGCGCCGTCGAGGGTGCGACCGCGGACCACGACCACCGGGGCCACGGCATGGGACGCCACCGCGGTGGACACCGAACCTGCGAGCAGCCCCTTGACCTCCCCGAGTCCGCGGGAGCCCACCACGAGGCGATCGGCCTTCGCCGACACCGCGACCAGGGTGGACGCCACCTTGCCCTCGAGTTGCTCGGTGGTGACCTCTACCCGTCCGGAGTCGTCGACGATCTGCCGGGCCATCATGGCGGCGCTGTCGAGCCGATCGCGCGCCGTCGCCTTCATCTCCTCGTGGAAGCTCTGCGCGAGGTACGGCTCCGAGTAGTAGAACGCGGGGATGTGGACGACGGTGACGATGTGCAACGGCAGCGCTCGCGCCGCCGCGGATCGTGCCGCCCAGATCACCGCGTTGGTGGATGCCTCGGATCCGTCGACGGCGACGACGATCGGGTTGGGTTCGCTCATCGGTGGCGGGAACCTTTCTCGGGTTGTGTCAGCCGCAGATCTGCCGCAGCTGTTCGATCAATCGCACGCGACCCGCGGTGTCGGGCGCGAACGGTGTGACGTTGAGGGTCGTGACGCCCGACTCGGCGAATGCGGCCACCCGTTCGCGCACGAAGCCCTCCGACCCGATCAGCGACACAGCGCGGATCAGTTCGACGGGTACAGCGGCCGCAGCTTCTTCCTTCTTGCCGGACAGGTACAGGTCCTGGATGTTTTCGGCTTCCTTCTCGTACCCGTAGCGAACCGCGAGGTCGTTGTAGAAGTTCTTGCCCTTGGCGCCCATGCCGCCGACGTAGAGCGCGACCATCGGCCGGACCCAGTCGAGCATGTGCTCCACATCGTCGCCGATGGCGAGTGGAACCTGGGCGTAGATCTGAAGATCTCCGAGGGCCGGGTCGCGCTTGGCCTTGCCCTTGGCGATGGAGTCTCCCCACACTCCCGCGGCTTTCTCGGGGAAGTAGAAGAGCGGCTGCCAACCCTCTGCGATCTCCGCGGTCATCTCGACGTTCTTGGGTCCGAGCGACGCGATGATGATCGGGATCCGTTCGCGCACAGGCTCATTGATGAGCTTGAGCGGCTTACCGAGGCCGGTGCCCTGATCCGCGGGCAGCGGAATCTGGTAGTACTTGCCCTGGTGCTCGACCTTCTCGCGGCGCCACACCTGGCGGCAGATGTCGACGATCTCGCGGGTGCGGCCGAGCGGCGCGTTGTAGGGGACGCCGTGGAACCCCTCCATCACCTGCGGACCCGACGCGCCGATCCCGAGGACGAAACGGCCGTCGGAGACGTAGTCGAGGCCCGCCGCCGTCATCGCCGTGAGCGTGGGGGTACGGGTGAACAACTGCAGGATGCCGGACGCGAGTTCCACACGGCTGGTCTTGGCCGCCAGGTAACCGATCTGGCTCACCGCATCGAACGAATAGGCCTCGGGTACGAACACGATGTCGAGCCCGGCCTGTTCGAGGTCCGCGACCTCGGCGGCGGTCTCGGCGAATCCGCCGCTGTAGTTCAGTCCCATTCCGATGCGCATGCGCCACCCTCACTCCTGCCGCGCACCCGCGCGGACGTGGTCGTCGATAGTGCAACGCACACTACCGCCGTCACGATGCTCCGGGTCGCACGACCATCACGGGGCAGGCCGCCTCCCGCAGGAGTGTGTTGCTCGTCGAGCCCATCAGGAGCCCGGCGAATCCTCCACGACCACGGCTACCGACCACCACGAGCTGGGCCTTCTCGCTCCACGCCGTCAGGTGGACCCGCGGACCGTCGACATAGATCTTGCGGTGCACCGTGACGTCCGGGAATCGGTCGCCGAACCCGGCGAGACATTCGGACACGAGGGCGTGCTCGCTCTCCTCGAACGCCACCGGATCGAACCAGTGCGGCGACGCTGCGACCTCGCCCGGCCGCATGTCGCTCCAGGCGTGCACCGCGACCAGATCGACCCGGCGCCACGACGCCTCCGCGAAAGCCGCTTCGACGGCCACTTCGCTCAGTGCGCTGCCGTCGAGCCCGACCACGACCGGCCGGTCGTCCGGAATGGGAGGTGCCGCGCCGCGTGCGACAACGACCGGACATGCCGCGTGACCGACGACCGCGACGGGCGTCGATCCCAGGAGCAACTCACCGAGCCGGGTACTGCCGGTCGCACCGAGCACGACCATCGCGGACCGGTGCGACAGCTCTACCAGCCATTTCGCGCTTCCTGTCAGCGCGATCTCGGTCGTGACCCGGACGTCGGGCGCGATCACACGAGCGATCTCCTCGGCGTCGGACAACAGAGCGGTGGCATCCTCCTCGGCCCATTCGAACACCTGGGAGGGCCGGAAGAACGGAAGCTCCGCCGAGGGCGTCGGCGTGAGCAACGACGCCGGGGCGAAATCGACTGCGTGGACAAGATGGAGAGTGAGGCCGCGCCCCGCCGCAGTCGCCGCCGCCCAGCGAACAGCGCGTTCGGAAGGAGGGGAACCGTCGACACCCACCGTCACGCGACGGCGGTCGTGGGGTTCTGCGCTCGGAGTCGTCACAAATCGAGGGTAGCCCTTGTCGCATGCCTCCGTCGGGGACTTTGGTCCCACCGATTCGAGAAATTAGTCAGGACAACGGATTCCAGCGGCGATCCACATCACAATTTAATTGTCATTCTGGATACTTATTTATATCGTCCTGGGCATGCAACTCACCCGGTTCACCGATCTCGGACTGCGAGTTGTCACGCATCTGGCCGCCGCCCCGGCGGCAGACCTGCCGAACACCGCTTCGGTCGCCGAACAACTCGGACTGTCGTACGCACACACCGTCAAGGTCGTTGCGCGGCTCGGGGAGCTCGGCGTCGTCATCACCCGGCGCGGGCGCGGAGGTGGCCTCGCCATCACCGAACTCGGCCGAACCGCCACGATCGGGTGGCTCACGCGCCAGCTCGAGGGTGAAGGCGAGGTCGTGGACTGCGACGGAACGAAACCATGTCCCCTCCGCGGCAATTGCACTCTTCGCGTTGCCCTGCGCACAGCGCAGGAAGCGTTCTACTCCGCGCTCGACACACTCACCGTCGCCGATCTGGCGACCCGCGGGAACACTGCCGAGCTGCCTTTTCCCGTGCCCCCGCGAATCGCGCCGGCCACCCACCATGAGGAGAACCCATGCCGCTCTCGCCCGGATCCAAAGACCTGATCGCAGCGACGCTGCCCGCAGTCGGTGCGGCCATCGGCGACATCACGCCGTTGTTCTACCGCAAGATGTTCGACGCTCACCCCGAACTCGAACGGGACCTGTTCAACCGCGGCAACCAGAAGCAGGGTGAGCAGCAGAAGGCGCTCGCCGGCTCCATCGCAGCGTTCGCAACCCTTCAGCTCGATCCGGACCCGGCGCGCGTCGAGTCGATCCTCTCCCGCATCGCGCACAAGCACGCATCGCTGGGAATCAAGCCCGACGAGTACTGGATCGTCCACAAGCACCTGTTCGAGGCCATCGTGGAAGTTCTCGGAGAGGCCGTCACTCCCGAGGTCGCGGCGGCGTGGGACGAACTGTACTGGCTGATGGCGAACACCCTGATCGCCCTCGAAGCCGACCTCTATGCCGCCGCAGGCGTCGAGACGGGCGATGTGTGGCGGACCGTGCGCGTCGTCGACAGGACGCACCAGTCCGCCGACACCGTGTCCTTCACACTGGCGTCGAAGGACGGCTCCGTTCTCCCCACTTTCCGCCCGGGACAATATCTTTCGGTCGGCGTTCGACTTCCCGACGGCGCGCGTCAGATTCGCCAGTACAGCTTGTCCAACGCTCCGTCGAAGGGCGACT
Source organism: Rhodococcus sp. NPDC058639 (assembly GCF_042717545.1). Classification (NCBI taxonomy): domain Bacteria; kingdom Bacillati; phylum Actinomycetota; class Actinomycetes; order Mycobacteriales; family Nocardiaceae; genus Rhodococcus; species Rhodococcus sp. NPDC058639. Next base: position 513,634 of record NZ_JBHXRF010000002.1, on the reverse strand, counting down.
GGCGCATCACTGTCAAGCGCGTCCTCCCGGTCACCGGCGCCGACGGGACAACCCACCCCGCAGGTGAGGTGTCGAATTTCCTGTTCGACAACGTCTTCGAGGGCGACGACCTGGATGTCACGACCCCCTTCGGTGACCTGGTGCTCCCCGAGGACGACAAGCCGATCTTCCTTGCTTCGGCGGGGATCGGATGCACACCCATGATCGGCATGCTCGACCACCTCGCGGAATCCGGTGACGCACGGCGCATCTCGATTCTCCACGCGGACCGATCTCCCGCCAACCACGCGCACCGCCGCGAACTCGAGACCCTCGTCGAGCGGATCCCGTCGGCCGACGTGTACCGGTGGTACGAGGACCTCGGCGCGCGGAAGCCGCTGGAGACGATCAGGATCGGACGGGCCGACATCTCGGATCTCCCGCTCGATCCGACCACGCGGGCATTCTTGTGTGGCCCGTTGCCGTTCATGCTGTCGCTTCGTGAGGCGCTCATCGCTCGGAACGTGCCGGCCGAGAACATTCGCTACGAGGTGTTCGGGCCGGACAGTTGGAGCCCTGTGTCCTGACGACACCTGCGGCACAGCGTCGCTCACCCACCGGCATCGCGTGCCGAGCGCCCACCGGACGACGGATTCTCCTTCCGGGCAACGAACGCCCGAAGGCTTGCGCCGGTGCTGAAATGTGCTGCGCGCCGGTGCACGCGATGCCGGCGTCCGCGCCGCCGAGACGGGAGGTGGCGCTGCGGTTCGGCGTAGAACAGGCGTTTGGCGTACTCGATCAGCACCAGATAGCCGACGATCAGCACGACGAGCATCAGGAAGAACCCGAGCGGCAGTCTCGTGAAGCCGAGGTCGTCGGCCGGCGGGGAGAAGGTCACGCCGATGCCCAGGGCGAGGACCACGCCCACGGTCGCGATCAGGGCGCGGCTCGGCCGGCTACGGATGAACGGGGTGCGTCGAGTGCGGATGGCGAACACGATCAGAACCTGAGTGGCGAGCGATTCGACGAACCATCCGGTACGGAACAACTCGGGTCCGGCATGGAACACGCCCAGCATGAGCCCGAACGTCACGAAGTCGAACAGTGAGCTGAGCGGGCCGAAGAAGAGCATGAACCTGCGGATGAACGCAATGTCCCAGTGTGAGGGGGCGCGCAGTTCCTCCGGGTCGACCCTGTCGCCCGGGAGGGCGAGCTGACTCGAGTCGTAGAGCAGGTTGTTGAGCAGGATCTGGCTCGGCAACATCGGCAGGAAGGTGAGCACAGCCGACGCGGCAGCGGCGCTGAACATGTTGCCGAAGTTGCTCGAGGTGCTCATCAAGACGTACTTGATGGTGTTGGCGAAAGTCCGTCGGCCCTCGGCGACGCCGTCGGCCAGCACGCCGAGGTCCTTCTCGAGAAGCACCACGTCCGCGGCATCCTTGGCCACATCCGTGCCGGAATCTACGGAGATCCCCACATCTGCGGCGTGGAGCGCCAGAGCGTCGTTGACACCGTCCCCCAGGAACCCGACAGCGCGACCCTGACCGCGCAGTACGCGCACCAGCCGGGCTTTCTGCTCGGGCGACACCCGGGCGAAGACCGTTGCGCGCCGGGCAACTTCGGCGAACTGGGCGTCATCCAACCGTCCGAGTTCAGCGCCCGTCACGCTGCCCCCGGAGTCGAGGCCCAACTCGGTGCACACCCGCTCCGCCACCTGAGAATTGTCGCCGGTGGCAACCTTGACCGTGATGCCGAGTTCCGCAAGCCGGTCCAACGAGTGTCGTGCCGACTCCTTCGGCTCGTCCGAGAAGACGAGGAATCCCGTCAGGTGGAGATCGCACTCGTCCTCGGCCGTGATCCGGGTCCGAGCCGGATCCAGAGTCTTCGTGGCCACCGCGACGACACGACTGCCCCTCGCGAACAGTTCCGTCAAGGTTTCGCGTGCGGTGGCGCTCGCCTCCACACACCGCGCGAGCACTGATTCGGGTGCGCCTTTGACGACCATAAGCCTCGTGTCGTCGTGGGGTGTGCTTGTCAGCGCGGATGCCATGCGGCGACTGTGATCGAACGGTACGCCGTCGACACGTCGGTACTCCTCGGCCCGCCGCCCGGTCTCCCCCGCGGATTCCCACAATGCCGTGTCCATCGCGTTGGTGGCGATCCGGGCGCCGGACTCGCTTCTTTCCGTCTCGGTGGCGAGCAGGCCGTGCAGCAGCGTGTGTTCGGCGCTGTTGCCGTCGAGCGGCACCGCCTCGACGAATGCAATCCGTCCGGTGGTGAGCGTGCCGGTCTTGTCCGTGATCAGGATGTCGACGTCACCGAGGTCTTCGATGCACACGAGTCGTTTGACCAGAACCTTGCGGGCCGCGAGACGGCGTGACCCGGACGCCAGCGCGGTACTGACCACCGCGGGAAGCAACTGCGGTGTGATCCCCACGGCGATCGCGAGCGCGAACAGCAGCGACTCGATCAGGGGACGATCCAGAAGCAGATTGATCACCACGATCATCGACGTCAGAACCACCGCGACCTGCAGCAGCAGCACCGAGAAGCTTCGCAGTCCGCGCTGGAAGTCCGTTTCCGGCTCCCTGTCTCCGAGTCCGCGCGCGATCCGGCCGAATTCGGCGTTCGCTCCTGTGGAGACCACGACACCCATTCCGGTCCCCGTATGGACGACCGTGCCCATGAAGGCGCAGTCCGTCAGGTCCGCCGTGGCCGTCCCTTCCGGAACGACCTCGGTTGTCTTGACCGCGGGTTCGGATTCACCGGTGAGCACGCTCTCCTCACACTCGAGTTCGAGAACCTCGAACAGGCGCAGATCCGCCGGGACGACGTCCCCGAGAACCAGTCGCACGACGTCGCCGGGTACGAGTTCGGCGACATCGAGCCGGGTGGGCGCCCCGTCCCGCAGAACGACGGTGGTGTGCCGCACCTGCGAATGCAGTGCTGCGGTCGCACGCTCGGCTCGATATTCGTTGACGAAACCGAGGCCGACACTGGCGACGAGGATGATGCCGATGACGACGGCATCGGTCCGGTTCCCGAGAAAGAACGACGCGACCGCGGTGACCGCGAGCAGAAGCAGGAGCGCGCTCCGCAACTGCCGCGCGAGGACCGTCCACGCCCGCACCCGATAGCTCCGCAGGGCGTTCGGTCCGACACTCTCGAGCCGTTCCGCAGCGGCTGCCGCGCTCAATCCGGCTGCCGAAGACCCGAGTCGGGCCAGCACCTCGGCCACAGGCAGCGCGCCGGCCGTGTCGATGGCCAGGGAGGGCGAACCGCCCGTTTCCCGTGCCGTCTGCCCGCGTTCGCCGGTCATGTTGCCCTACGGGCAGATCCTGAGTGCTGTGGTCATATCCGATGAGGTTGCCACGATCTCCTTGGTCTCGAAGCGGAATGTTCGTTCTCTCCGTGCCCCGGACGGTCGGGGATGATGGGGCGGTCATCGTCGTGGTTGCGCTGATCGTGCTGGTGCTCGTCGCCGCAATCGTGCGACCGAACGGGCCGGAGGTGGCCGTAGCCGGACCCGGGGTGATCTGCTGACGGTCATCGGGGCGCTGAGGCCGGCACAGGCGCTGGACCAGGCGCGGGCACTGGTGCTTCATGCCGTGGACGGGCTCGCCGGGAGAGTGCCCGACTCCACGTTCCCCCGGCTAGGCTCGCGCCATGGACACGGGCGTCGACCGAGCACCGAGCCTGCCCCGAGGCACGAGTCTGCTCGCGCTGGTGAGCATCTTGCTCGCCGGCCTTGCCGCCGCGGTACTCCCGCCATCCCCCACGCCGGTCGACTCCGCCGCACCGGCCGACGTCTTCAGCGCCGGACGCGCCGCCGCCCACATCGACGCGGCCGCCTCGACACCCCGCGTGCCGGGCACGCCGGAACACACCGCCGCCCGCGACTACCTCGTCTCCACCCTCGAGGAACTCGGCTGGCGCACATCGGTTCAGTCCGGTGTCGGATGGACGACGGGCGGCGATCCCCCCGTACAGCGCGGCACCCGGGTAGAAAACGTCATCGCGATGATTCCCGGTTCCGATCCCACGGGAACCGTCGTGCTAGCCGCCCATTACGACACGGTGCTCGGTTCCCCCGGTGCGGGCGACGACGGTATCGGTCTGGGTGCCGCACTCGAAACCGCGCGAGCGCTCGGTGCCGGACCCCGGCCGCGCAACGACATCATGGTGCTGCTCACCGACGGTGAGGAGAACGGCCTGCTCGGGTCGCAGGTGTTCAGCCGGTCGCGTTCGCCCGCACTCGGCCCCACCGTCGTCCTCAACCACGAAGCTCGCGGCAATGCCGGTACGGCCACGACATTCCGGATGACGTCCCCGAACAGCCTGCTGATCGATGCACTCACCCGGTCGCCGTGGGCCGACGCGGATTCGCTCACCCAGTTGCTGTTCGAGGCGCTCCCCAACGACACCGATTTCCGGAACTTCACCGAAGCGGGCTTCTCCGGGTTCGACACGGCGATCGCGGCAGGTGCCGCGTACTATCACAGCCCGCTCGACACCCCGGACCGGCTGAGCCGGGAATCGCTCCAGCAGATGGGCGATACTTCCCTGTCCACCGCCCGGATCCTGGCGGGCACCGACTTGATGACACTGGACGACGGCGGAGACGAGGTCGTCTCGCTGGTGCCGTGGGGTCTGCTGCATTATCCGCGGCGGGTGGAAATCGCCGGTGCCGTCCTCCTCCTCGTGGCGGTGGCCGTGCTGGCGGTTGTCCGTGTCCGGCGCAGAGACGCTACGCCTCTCCAGATCCTGGCAACCGGCGCCCTCGCGGCCGTCGCGGGTGCGGTCGCGGCTGCCCTCGCCTGGCTCCCGTGGTGGCTCGCGCAACAGGTGTCGCCGGGGATGGCAGCACCGGTCGCCGAGGAGCCCTACCGCCCGGGGCCGTTCCAGATCGCGGCGGTCGTTGCCGCACTGGGCCTCCTGTTGGTCGTCGCCGCGGCGCTCCGCCGGCGCGTGCCCGGCCCCGCGCTCACCTGCGGTGCCTTTCTCGCCGTCGCACTGCTCGCGCTGCTGGGCACTCCCTTTCCAGGGGCCGCATCGACGCTCGTGCTGCCCGTCCTCCCCGCGGTGGTAGCCGTTCTCGTCACGCTGCTGCTACCCGCCGACGCCGTCAACCTGCGACTCGCCGTACTCACACTCGGCGCACTGCCCGGGGCGGTGCTCGGGGTGCGCGCGATACTTGTGTCGTTCGACGCGGGATTGGTCGCGGGCGCACCGGGCGCCGGCCTGTTCGTCGCCCTCACGTTCACCGCGACGCTCCCGCTCTGGGAGCCGATCCTGCGCGCGACGAGCATCCGCTGGTCCGCACTCGCCGCGCTGGTCCTCGTCGCGGTGTGCACGGTCGCGGCCGGCGTCGTCAATCGTGACGGGGCGACGGACCCACGTCAGGAATACCTCTGGTACGCACTCGACACCGACAACGGCACCGCGACGTGGGCGTCTCCGGACCCACCGCGTTCCGCATGGAGCGAAACCCTTCTGTCCGCATCGGCGGCCCCACTCCCGGAACTGTTTCCGTGGCGGGCGGACGAGTCGCTGTCCCATGGTGCGGCACCCGTGGCCGACCTTGTTCCACCCGACGTGGAGGTCCTCGAGGACACGAGTGCCGGTGGTGCCCGGGAATTGCGGCTCCGTTTGTCTTCGCCCAGAGGCGCTCCCGCGGTGGGGTTGTGGGTCGACAACGCGACAGCCACCGTCCACGGTGCGACGGTCGACGGGCAGCGAGCCGAGCCGTCCTCGGACTTCGGATTCATGTTCTGGGCGCCGGGACCGAACGGCATCGAGGTGACACTGACGCTGAGTGTGCTCAGCGATCGGCTCGGTGTCCGGGTGAGCGATCTTTCGGGCGACCTGTCGGTGGTGCCCGGATACGAGCCGCCCACGGATCGGGTGATCGTGCAGCCCAGCGTGGTGGTCACGCGTGCACTGGAGATCTGAGCGCGGTGAAACTGGGCGCGGGGGACTGCCTACCGGATCAATCCCACTGATGAACTGGGTTGCCCTCGAGCATGTTCGCCACGTACTCGCCCATCATCCCCCTGAGCGCGGTCCGCCGGTCTTCGCCCGACGCTTCCCGCTTGGCGACGTGCTCGCGCTGCCACGCCGCACCGGTCCTCCGGTTGCCGCAGCGCCCCTCGATGATGCCGAGGTACCGATCGCGGGCTTTCGCCGAGAGGCCGAACGCCTCGAGCCCCTTGTCGGCCAAGGGCAGCAGACACCGCAGCACGAGTTCGTCGGCACCCACCCAGCCGATCTTCGGCCAGTACAGTCTGGCGTCGAGACCGAACTTCGCGCCGAGGACCAGATTCTTCTCGGCCGCATCGAAACTCATCTGACGCCACAGCGGTTCTTCGGCGTCGACCAGCGCGCGAAGGGCGCCGTAGTAGAACGCCGCGTTCGCCATCGTGTCGAGCACCGTCGGCCCGGCGGGCAGCACACGGTTTTCGACGCGCAGGTGCGCTTGCCCGTCGCTGATGTCGTACACCGGGCGGTTCCAGCGGTAGATGGTGCCGTTGTGCATCTGCAGTTCCCGCAGTTCCGGGATGAGTCCGGCATCGAGGTCGGCCATCGGATCCGATTCGCTCACCTCGGGGAGAAGCGCCGTGAAATAGCGGGAGTTCTCCTCGAACAGGTCGAGAGGCGAGTCGATCCAGCGCTCACCGAACCACACCCGGGGGCGAACACCCTGGTTCTTCAATTCGTACGGACGGGTGTCGGTGGCCTGCGCGAACAGCGGGATCCGGCTCTCGTGCCACAACGACTTGCCGGCGAAAAAAGGCGAGTTGGCTCCGATCGCAACCTGGACGCCGGCGAGACACTGAGCGGCGTTCCAGTGGGGCGCGAAGTCTTCGGGCGCCACCCGCAGATGCAACTGCAACGACGTGCATGCGGCTTCGGGGACCACCGAATTCATGTCTTCCCGAAGGGATTCCACCTCGTCGGTTCCGGGGAGGGGTACCCCGTCCAGGTCCAGTTCGAGGTCTTCACCGCGGGCTGCGAAGATCTGCTCGTTGAGCGCCTCGTAGCGCGGGTTGGCGGTGATGCGGTCCCGTCCGAGATGGTCGAGTTCGAGGGTGGGGAGCATCCCGATCATCACGAGTTGGGCATTGTGCCGGTGCATCCGGTCGGCGGCGCGCCGCAACGACGAACGGAGCGATTCTTCGAGTTCGAGGGTCGCGTCTCCGGTCAGAGGACCGGGTTCGACATTCATCTCGACGTTGAACTGCCCGAGTTCGGTCTGGAAGACGGCGTGGTCGTCGATCGCCTGCAGCACCTCGAGGTTCGACATCGCAGGTGCCATGTCGTCCTGAACGAGGTTGAACTCGATCTCCATGCCGAGTTTCGGTTCCGGCGAGGAGTGCACGTCCACGAACATGTCCTCGCGCAGCATCCGCTCGAGTGCGCCGATGCAGTCGCGCACCTTACGGCGAAATGCCCGCCGGTCAGCGCCGGTGAACGAACGTGCCGAAATCTCGGTGCCCATGGAACCCCCGGTCGCGCCGACTTCTGTCTCGAAACAAGCCTAACGCTCGGCCGGACACCCGCAGGTGATCAGACCGCGCGGGAGTGGCCCCAATCGGCGACGACACCGCGGTTGCTGAGCCACGCGTTGGGATCGGTCTTCGTGCCGTCCTGGTCCCAGACCTCGAAGTGGAGGTGCGGGCCGGTGGACCAGCCGAGGTTGCCCACGGTTGCGATCTGCTGCCCTGCGGAGACACGCTCGCCGGCTGCGACCTGGTAGGTGTCGACGTGACCGTAGACCGCCGTGGTGCCGTCGTCGTTGAGCACGCGGACCCACTGTCCGTATCCGGATGCCGCACCCGCGTCGAGCACGGTGCCGTCGGAGGCGGACATGATCGGGGTGCCGATCGGGGCGGCGATATCGATGCCGCCGTGGTGCGCGCCCCAGCGAGCACCGAAGTCGGAAGTGAGCGTGCCGGAAACAGGCTGCACCGTGCTCGGCTTGACCGGGTTGAGGGCGTTGAGCCAGTCGCTGCCACCGGCGAACTGGTCGACGAGCTGCGTGATCTCGACGGGAAGCTGCGGGGCTTCCTGCGCGGCCTGCGTGGTGACACCGGGGATTGCCGGAACCTCGACACCCGCGGGCAGCAGGCCCTCGGGCAGAGCGAGCGGGAGCGTTCCGGTCGTGGGCGCTTCGGTGTGGGCCGGCGCTTCGTGACCGGGATGCGCGGCGGCGGTACCGGCGGTGAACTGCGCGCCGACGGCGAAGAAGGCACCGGTGGCTGCGGCGACGGTCGCAGCCTTCACCGGCGCGGACGTTCCGGTGGGCTCGACGCGGTGACGGCCCTTATTGGACGGGGAAAAGGAAAAATCGATATCGAAAACATTTTCTTCACGTGCGAGCTGGTGCCGTCCCACAGTCATTTCCCGTTCGTCGTCCCGATTTCGAGCTGGGCCTCCGGTGGCCCGTCGTTCCTGGCGCCCCAAGGTAACAAAACGATATAGGGATGCGCCAGCGTGACCATCCCTTAATCTCAGGGGGCGGGACAACCGCCGATTCGACCCCCCGGGCCGGAAGCCCCCAGCCGTTCGCTTCGCCCTCGGCACCTGCCGCCCGCTACACTCACAGCGCGCCATGATCCGGTCCGCCGCCTCACGCGCGCGCCCTCGTAGCTCAGGGGATAGAGCACCGCTCTCCTAAAGCGGGTGTCGCAGGTTCGAATCCTGCCGGGGGCACAGAAAACGATCCGCCGCCGGGCCCGCACTCTCCTTCACGCAGAGTTCCGACCGGCGACGGATCGCTTCGTACGGTGTCCGCCTACTTGAGCGTGCTGCCTGCGTCGACGGTCAACGTCAGGCCCGTGACATACCGGGATTCGTCCGACGCCAGGAACAGCACTGCGTTGCTGATGTCTTCGGGTTCCACCCAGCCGATCGGCAGCACGTGCATGAACTGTGCCGCCACCTTCAGGTCGTCCGGTCCCGGATTCTCGAGGTCGGGACGGAACATCTTCATCGCGCCCTCGTTCATGAACATCGGGGTGTTCACGTTGGTGGGGTGCACTGTATTGACGCGGATGAAGTGTTCACCCAGCTCGACTGCGAACGAGCGCATCAAACCGACGACACCGTGCTTGGCCGCGATGTACGGGCCCGTATTCGGATAGGCCTTGAGCCCGCCCACCGAACTCGTCAGGATGATCGATCCGCCTTGCCCGCCCTCGATGATGTGGGGCACGGCGGCCTTCACCGTCTTCCAGACCCCGGACAGGTTGATGTCCTGCATTTCCTGCCAGTCGAACTCGTCGGTCTGGTGAAGCGGGGTTCCGCCCGTTCCGATCCCGGCGTTGGCGACGATGATGTCGAGCCGTCCCAATTGTGCGACGCCGTCGTCGACTGCGGCCTTCACCGCGTCGAAATCGCGGACGTCGGCCTGCACCGTCACGATCCGCCGGTTCAGGCCCTTGACCGCCTCGACGGTCTCGGCCATGTCCTCCGGAGTGGCCGGTTCGATCAGTGCGTTGTCCCTGATCGGGCCGCAGATGTCCAGGGCGATGATGTCCGCGCCCTCTTGTGCCAATCGCACCGCGTGACTACGTCCCTGACCGCGCGCGGCACCGGTGACGAACGCGACCTTGCCTTCAACTCTTCCCGCCATGAACTACCTCTCTCATTGCGCCCCGGGCGATGACCCGACGCGGTAACCATGGGACTGCTTCAGTCGGATTGTGTTCGGGTATCAGGGATTTCTCGTGTACTCAATGTTCAGCTCGACGAGACCGCGGAGCAGGAAGGTGGGCTCGTAGAGGAACTTCCGGTCGTCTTCCGGGCCGTGTGCGCGGTCGTTGATGCGGATGTCGCTCATCCGGTCGAGCAACTTGTTGAGCGTGACGTGTCCTTCGATGCGGGCGAGGGGCGCGCCTGCGCACGTGTGCAGACCCCGGCCGAACGCGATGTGATCGTGCGCGTTCTTGCGGTCGAGCCGGAATTCGTTCGGGTTCTGGAACTTTCGCGGGTCGCGGTTGGCCGCCGCAAGGCTCAGCATGACCACGGTCCCCGCGGGGACCTCGACGTCGCCGATGGTGGTGTTCTTCTTCACCAGGCGGAAGTCGACCTTGGTCGGACTGTCGAAGCGCAGCGACTCTTCCATGAAGGGTTTTACGAGGCTGCGGTCCTCACGCAAGATCTTCTGGTATTCCGGTCGTTCGCAGAGCACGCGCAGCGCAGAACTGAGTAGCTTCGTCACCGTTTCCTGGCCCGCCGCGAACAGGAAGGTCGCCGGCCGGACGACCTCGAGGAGTTCCGGCGTGGTCCCGTCCGGATACGTTGCCGCTGCCAGACCACTGAGAATGTCCCCGCGGGGTTCACGTCGCCGCTCGGCGAGATAACCGGAGAAGCGGTCGTCGAGGTACTCGAGCGGATTGACCGCGACCGTTCTGTGGTCGAGTGCCCCCACCGGGATACCGGATCGTTCGGCGGCACCGAGCGCGAAACGGAACTCTTCGCGATCCTCCTCCGGAACCCCCAGAAGGTCGGTGATCGCTAGAGTGGCAAATGGTTTGGCGTACTGCCCGAGGAACTCGCAGTGCTCGTCGTCGAAGAATTCGTCGAGCACCTGGTCCGCGAGGGACCACAGGTACTCCTCATTCTCCTTCAGCCGCTTCGGCGTGAGAAGCCGGCCCAGCAGCGAGCGTGCACGCGTGTGGTCGGGAGGATCCATCACGACCATGTGCTCGGAGATCGGAAACAGATGACGGTGCGCCGCGATCTGGTCGGTGATGTCGTCGCCCTCGGGTTCGAACGGCAACGGTGGAAACGGCCCGCCGATCGCGTTGACCGCGGAGAGTGCCTCGGAGTTCTTGAAACCCTCGACGACCTCCTGATAGCCGGTGACCACCACGACGCCGTAGTTCGGTTCGCGGAACACGGGATTCCGGCTTCGGAGGTGGTCGAAATAGTCGAAGGGGTTTTGCGCCAGGTCGCCGTCGGAGAAGTAGTCGGCTGAGGCGAGATCGGTCATCGATTCACTGACCTTTCGGTGAACGAGTTGAGGTGGCGGAGGAGTCCTCGCGGATACCGATGGCCTGGCGCGGGCATGCACTCACGGCCGAATGCGCCTTGGGCCACAAAGCTTCCGGTGGTGTCTCGTTGCACGTCGCGATGTCGTCGTCGGCGAGGTCGAATATCTCGGGGGCGATCTCGACACACAACGCGTGGGCCTCACACATATCGCGATCGATGTGCAGGCGCTTCGGTGGTCCCGTCATCGGGCGCTCCAAAGGGTGACGTCGGGTCCGGACGGCGAGAGCACGCATTCGGCGTGAATGCCGTCCGATGTACGGTGAGTAACGGTGTTACCGGCGTCACGGTAACGCTGTTATCCGACAACGGCAAGGGAATTCGTAGAAATGGAGAACACCGTTTTGCGCGACGGCGAGGACAGACTTCTCGACAGCGTCGTGGAACTGCTCGACGAGGGAGGATTCGAGGCGGTCCAGCTACGCGAGGTAGCCCGCCGCGCACGCATCTCGCTGTCGACCGTCTACAAGCACTACGCCACCCGCGACGTCCTCATTCTTGCCGCGATCGAGCGCTGGATGGAGAGCAACCACTCGGCCCTCGTTCCGCAGACCCGTCACGCGGACGAGCCGTTGCACCCGGCCTTGATGAGGGTCCTGCGCGCGATCTTCGAGCCGTGGGAGAAGCACCCGCACATGCTGCTCGCCTACTTCCAGGTGAGAGCCGCACCCGGCGGCGAAGGACTGCACATGCGGGGCTTCGATCCCGTCGTCCCTGTCGGCATGGCGGTCCTGTCCGACGTAGACCCCGGCTTCGTCGCCGAACTGAAATCCATCCTGTCGAGTGTTGTCTACGGCCTTGTCGGACGCTGCCGCGACGGTGACATCGCCATCCACGACATCGTGCCCACCATCGACCGGACGGTCTTCTGGCTCACCGCCGGCTACGAAGCGACGCTCAGGGGCAGCGAGTCATGAGAGCGGCCCGGCGTCGAGAACGTCAGGACGGGCCGGCCAGCAGTGCCTGCTCCACCGCAGAGTCCACCCCGTCGAACCAGGGTTCACCGTGGCCCGGCAAAACGGTGCCGGCAGCGGTCTCCGCGAGAGCGGACAGCGACGCCAGAGCCTGAGCGCTGTCGGTCGTCGCGGCGCCCGCGACCACGTGCGGTCCTGTCTTACAGGTGTACGGGTCGAGGGTGACGAGGGCATCGCCCGAGATCACGGTGTTCCGGTCCGGGAGGTGGAGGGCGCAATGCCCGAACGTGTGACCGGGCGTGAACACCGCTCGAGGCCCCCCGGGAACATCGAGCCGAGCACCGGTCTCGAACGGGGTCGTATCCGACAGGCCCCGAACCCCCAACGCCCCCGCTGCCGTCATCCGACCGAGGATCAGGAGCGATTTCGGGTACCGGAAGGGATAGAGCAGGCGCGCACGCTCCGGCTTGTACCGGTACGGATGTGCGGCGAGATACTGCTCCCGCCGATGTGCCCACACCGGAACCTGCCACACGCGGTGCGCACGACGTGCCGAACCGACGTGGTCGAAGTGCGCATGCGTCAGCACGATCGCCCGCACGTCCCGCGGAGAGCGTCCTATCTCTCGCAGCGCAGATTCGATGTGGCTGAACGTCGCGGGGAAACCCGTGTCCACCAAAGTGACACCGTCGTCGTCCTCGACGAGATACACATTGACGTGAGCGTGCTCGATCCGGTGCACGCCGTCGGCGACATTACGTTCGAACATCGGTCCTCCTCCGTCGGACGGGCGTGTGTCGTACGCGTTCGGGATTCAGCCCGCCGGGTTCTCCTGGTCCCGCTGTACGCTCAGGTGTCGCGCGGCGTCGCGTGCGCCTTCCTGCTCGAGCGCGTCGAACATCTTGTCCACCTTGGCACTCGGAGCCCGCGGCGGCAGCAACGGTGTCGCGGGATCGGTCACTGCCTGGATCACCACGGGACGATCGGCGGCGAGCGCTGTGCGCCACGCGTCGTCGATGTCCTCGGGCCGCTCGATGCGGATGCCTTCCAGACCGAGCAACCGGGCATAGTCGGCATACGGGAACGCCGGTACGTCCTGTGAGGCCGGGATGCGGGCGTCTCCTTCCATTTCTCGTTGCTCCCACGACACCTCGGCAAGGTCTCCGTTGTCGAGCACCAGGACGACGAACCTCGGGTCGGCCCAGTTACGCCAGTGGTGGGCCACCGTCACGAGTTCGGAGTTGCCGCTCATCTGCATCGCACCGTCGCCCGCGAGCGCGATCACAGGTCGATCCGGTCGGGCACACTTCGCAGCGAGCCCGTAGGGAAGCGCGGACCCCATCGACGCCAGCGTGCTGGACAGGTGCGCCGGCACGCCCCGGGGCAGCCGCAGCATCCGCGCATACCAGTACACGACCGAACCGACGTCGACAGCGACCTGCGCGTCCGACGGCAGGTGGTCGGACAGCGCGGCGACGACCGCCTGCGGATTGAGCCGAGCCGGCCTCTCGGCGCAGCGCGCCGCCGCGATCTGCCGCCAGTCCTGCACCATGTTCGCGACTTGGTCGCGCCACGGCCGTTCCGTCTGCCGCAACAGCGGGAGCAATGCCCGCATCGTCTCGGCCGAATCTCCCGGAAGCGCAACTTCCACCGGGTATTTCGCGCCGAGGTTGCGGGGCTCGATATCGATCTGAACAGCTCGTGCCTGGCCGGGCGCGGGGTAGTACTCGGTCCACGGGTCGTTGCTGCCGACGATGAGCAAGGTGTCGCACTCGGCCATCAGGTCGGCGGATGCAGTGGTACCGAGGTGACCCATGACCCCGCACGCCCACGGCTCGGTTTCGTCCACCACCGGCTTACCGAGCAGCGAGGTGGTGACGCCGGCCCCGAGTCGCTCTGCCAACTCGGCAATTTCGGCGGCGGCACCGTACGCGCCCTGACCGACGAGCAGGGCCACCTTCTCACCGGCGTTGAGTACCTCCGCGGCCCTGTCGAGATCGGCCTCGGCGGGAATCACCCGCGGCACCGCGTACGTGGCTGTGCTGGGAACGAACCCGTGCTCGTGCTCGGGTTCGGGAGCGTCCGCCTGCTGGATGTCGTGCGGCACGATCACACAGGTGGGGCTCGAGGTGGCTCGCGCGGTGCGGAACGCATTGTCGAGCGCAGGACCGAGTTGCTCGGCACTGTTGATGCTCTGCACATACTGCGCGCAGACATCCTTGAACAGCGTGGCGAGTTCCACTTCCTGCTGGTAGCCGCTGCCCTGCGCGGAGGTGACCACCTGGCCGACGATGGCGACGACCGGTTTGCTGTCGAGCTTCGCGTCGTAGAGGCCGGTGAGGAGGTGAATTGCCCCCGGACCCTGTGTGGCGAGACAGACCCCCACCTCGCCGGTGTATTTGGCATGTCCGGTGGCCATGAATGCGGCCATCTCCTCGTGGCGTGCCGTCACCAGTTCGATGTGCTCGGATGCCCGATCCAGCGCGGCCAGTACAGGGTCTATCCCGTCCCCCGCGTAGCCGAACACCCGGCGCACTCCCCAGTCCCTCAGCCGGTCCACGATTCCGTCGGCCACGTTGGACATACGCGTCTCCTGTTCTGCGGTCGGGCGAGCGGGTTGCGGTTCGGGTTCCCGATGGAACCGCACCGAAACCTCACCACCCGTTCGTCCGAGGAGGCGGGGGACGCAGACGCGCCGCGGTTCTATCTCGGGCTGTACATGATCATCGCAACGCCCACGAGACACACGAGCGCGCCGGACACATCCCACCGGTCGGGACGGAATCCGTCCACGACCATGCCCCAGGCCAGGGAACCTGCGACGAACACACCGCCGTAGGCCGCGAGGATGCGTCCGAAGTTCGCGTCCGGCTGCAGGGTCGCCACGAAACCGTATGCACCCAGCGCGATCACACCCGCGCCGACCCAGATCCATCCCCGGTGCTCACGAACTCCTTGCCACACGAGCCAGGCGCCCCCGATTTCGAACAGCGCGGCAACAGCGAAAAGCAGAAGGGACTTCAGGATCGTCACGGCGACACCCTAGTGCTCGCCCGTACCCGGGGGGAGCCTCCCGCCGTACCGGAATCAGGGTGCGTCGGTCACAGTTCGTCGATGGAGACCACGCCGTCCTGCAGCGCGCGGGCCAGGAGCGAGGTCTTCGTGGGCGCGGCGCGGCCCACGCGTGCGTACTTCTCGCGAATGCGCACGATGTGAGTGCTCACGGTGGCGGCGGTGACGTACAGCCGCGCGGCCGCCTCGGACTTGGATTCACACACCAGCCATTCACGAAGAATCTCGATCTCACGGGCCGTGAGGGCAGGCTGCCGGTAGGTCGGGGTCTTGTCGAGCATGCTGGTCATGGCGAATCCCTCTGTAGGCAACGATCGACCGAGCACGATCCCCCGACCATGCGTCCCGGTCGGGAAAACGCTACCGCCGCGCCCCCAAAACCCCCAGACCCATGTTCTCCTGCCCATGAAACCGGGGGCATCGTTACCTCGGCTAAGCAAATGCCGAGACGGTGGCGGGCAGGGGTTTGTCGAGAACCGAGCCGTCGCGGTCGAGTTCTATGCGACGCACCTCATCGTGGTCGCGCAACAGCATGGTCAGCAGCGCATGACGCCCCGGCGGGAGAACGCGAACGGTCACCGCGCCGCTCGCCACCGCATTCAGCCGGTCCACGACCGCCCGGTGGATTCGACGGCGCACCTCTGCCGGCACGTCGTCCATCCCGTTGTCGTCGAGCATGACCACTTCCACACCTCGAAGTCGCGCCGCCTGTGCGGCTTCCACGACCGCAACGTCCTGCAGAGCGGGCGCCCGCAGCATGTCGCGAAGGCGTGCCTCGAGGAGGGCACACCTGGTGCGGTCCTCGTCCCCCAGCGGCTCCCCGGAGGCGATGAGGGAAAGCATCGGCCGGGCGAGGGCGTCGAGCCGGGCGAGTTGGGCATCGCGTTCCTCGAGAAGGGCGGCGGTCGCGGATTCCCGTGCGATCCGCTGGGTAGTGCGCGCCCGCAATCGATAGATGGACCCGGCCAACGGGCGGATCGTGTACGCGAACACCGTGCCCATGAGAACCGGGCCGGCGTTGATCAGCGACACACCGAGGCCGGACCCGGCTCCGGCTCCTGTGGCCTCCGCCCACACGGCCGAGGTGGCGAACATGAGTATCAAACCGATCCACGCCAGCAGAGTGCGGCCCCGCACGCACATGAAGACGAGGACGGTGGCGGACATCCCGAAGGTCCACAGCTGGACGGGTCGGTCGGTGGGCTCGGTCGGAACCACAGTGAACAGGGCACCGCACGACACGGCCCCGGTGCACATCAGCGCCAGAGCCGGACCGAGCGGCAGCGGATCGCCCTCGACCGCGACGAGCACGAAGGCCGCTGCAATACAGACCACGACGGACACGAACATCGGCCAGACACTGTCGACCCGGTCGACGTTGTATGCGGCGAGCAGCACACACGTCGCCGCATACAGACCCGCGAAGGCGCGCGCCGGTTTGCTGTGCATCCGCAGAAGGTCTGAGATCGTCGCATTCGCAGAAGTCACGTCCGCTGCTCCCTCCACGAGAGGTACACGGCGGTTCCGGCCCCGGGCACCGAGCGCACTTCCGCGGCTCCGCCGGGCAACTGGTTCATCCGCGCGCAGATACTGACGCTGACACCCAACCGGTCCTCGCCCACGTCATCCGGATCGAAGCCGCACCCGTCGTCGACGACGCGGACATCCAGCCTGCCGCGCCGCACCTCGGCCCTCACCGACCTCATCGCGTCGGACCCGGCGTGCTTCACACTGTTGCGGACGGCCTCCGCGAGAGCGGCGGCGACGACACGGACAGGTTCCGGCGGAAAAGTCGCCGTTTCCGCCTCGCGCGAGATGCTCGGGCAGAAGGTGATCTCCTCGTTCGCTTCGGTCGCGGCGGAGCGCAATCGGGAAACCACCGTGTCGGCGTCCATCGGCGAGTCTTCGTCGTCACGCCGTCGGAGGTCGTCGAGTTCGGCCAGCGCGCGTGCGGCCTGAGGAACGACGGAGTCGTCGGGTGCACGGCGTGCGACGGCAAGGAACGTCGACATCACCCGGTCGTGGACGAGAGCATCGAAGCGTTCACGTTCGACATTGCGGGCTTCCAGAGCAGCGGACGCCGCGGCCGCCTCGTGTGTCGCGGCGACGGTCTCGTCGAGCATGCGGCCGGTACCCAGGCCCACCACGGCAGCGGCGAGAAAGAGCGTGCAGAAGACGAGTCCGAACGCGACGTCCGGAACCAGACTCTGGGTGAACGGTGCATCCCTGACCATGTGGTCGGCGGCCTGCGCGAGCAGCACCGCGCTCACCATGTGGAGGAACGCCCACGGCGGCCGCCACGCCACCGCCGCGGCGAACGAGGCCACCCCCGGAAACGAACTGAACCACAGTGTCTCGTCCTGCGCCACGACCGACCCGTTCCATGCCGGAAACCACAGGGCCACGGCTGCGAGATACAGGAGCGCGTTCGCCGCCGCGACCCGTTTCATCCGCCGCTTGTCGTAGAACGACGCCGACAGGCCGAGGACCACACACGATCCGAAGATCATGGCCACGGCAGTCGGCGTCCACCACGAAGCGGTCAGGCCGGCCTGCCCGACGATCGCCGGAGCCACAAGAAGCAGGTAGCACACGTATCCGATTGCGATGAACCACGCGAACATTCGCAGAAGACGGTCTGCCGCTGCGGTCGCACCGCCGGACGTCCGGTCAGCCACGCCGACGGGCACCGTCGCGCTCCGGAATCGGCAACCACCCGTCCTCGATCGCACGCTTGTACAGGTCGGTCTTGGTCGGGGCGGGCCGGCCCGCTTCCGCGTACTTGGCCCGGATCCGCTGCAGGTAGTCGTTGACGGTCTGAGGAGCGAGGCCGGTCAACCGCGCGACGCGATCGAGTTTCTCCCCCGAGGCATACAGTTCGAGCACCTCGAGTTGCCGGGGGCTCAGACCGACGTCTCCGAGTTCGGGATCTCCGTCGATCGCCGCAGCCCACTCGGTGCTCGCGACCTGCCCGCCCGACGCGGCGATCCGGATCGCCTCGACCACCACCGCAGCGGGTTCCGACTTGCGGACCACACCCAGGACCCCGGCGCGTGCGGCGGAGCGCACCAGAAAGGCGTTCTCGGCACCGGTGAACACGAGCGTTTCGAGTCCTGCGGCCCGCAGTTGCTCGACGTTGCTCTTCGGCGCAGATCCGTCGGAGAGCCGCAGGTCCAGCACCGCGAGGTCGAGATCGTCGTGCTGCGCGAGCAGTGCGTCCACCGTCGGAACAGCACAGACGAGTTCGAGATCCGGTTGGTCGGCGAGCATCGCCGCCAGCCCCAGAGCCACCGATTCGTGGTCTTCGACGAGCCCGATCCGGCGGACGGGAGCAAAATCCTCGGCCATGACAGCCCTCCCGATTGCCTGATGTCGTATGCGGAACGAACGGTATCAGTCCGCTTCAGTGCAAGCCTTCTCTGCGGACCGACGCCGGGTCGAGATCATCGCGCAGACCCTGCCAACTGGTATGCCGCAGCCGGCCGCCGTCGGTCCATCCCTGAAACCGCACTTCGCCCACCAGTTCCGGGTCCAGCCACACCGCATCTCGCCTCTCCGCCCGAGGTACCTCGTCGGAGAACGGGCTCGTCGATCGCTCGAGGCCTTCCATTGCGCGCGCCAACGCGGTGAGGGTCCGCTCGTCGAATCCCGTACCGACCTTTCCGACGTACAGCAGGCCGCCCTCGTCGTCGTACACCCCGAGCAACAGAGACCCGAAAGTCGCGGAGCGATTTCCTTTTCCCGGCTGGTAGCCGCCGACGAGGACCGACTGGGTGAGCCAGTTCTTCTCTTTGATCCAGGCGCTCCCCCGCTTTCCCGGCAGGTACACGGAGTCGCGACGCTTGGCGATCACGCCTTCCCAGCGCGCGTCCCTGCTGCGACGGAGCGCTTCTGCCCCGTCACCGGGCAACTGGTCGGGGACGAGCAGCCCGTCGGTCGCGGCGGCGAGAGCGCCGAGCACCCGTCGCCGGTCGTCGTACGTCTTGCGCAGCAACGACACCCCGTCCAGATAGAGGATGTCGAACACCCGGTACTCGGCCTTCACCCCTTGCTGCAGGCGCGAGAAACTGGGGACCCCTTCGGGATCGACCGCGACGATCTCCCCGTCGAGCACCACGTCGTGTCCTTCGAGAATTCCCGTGAGGGCGGCGAGCGGAGGGTATTCCCGCGTGATGTCGCGCCCCGACCTGCTGTGCAGACGCAACTCGCCTTCGCATACCTCGGCGAGCGCACGATAGCCGTCCCACTTCCCTTCGAAGGCCCAGTGTTCGGCGTCCAACCGGGATACCTCTCCGGGGGTCGCGAGCATCGGTGCGATGTCGCGCGGGAACGCGGATGCGTGGGCACCCGACGATTGTTCCTTCATCCGGTGCGCCAGCCACTGGTCCTTCTCGGTCCGAATCAGCGCGTACCGTCCGTCGATTCGCTTTCCGTGCAGGCGCACGATGACCTCGTCGTCCCGCCATTTCTCGGTCTCGTACGTGCCCGTGTCCCAGATGGTCATCGTCCCGCCGCCGTATTCACCCTTCGGGATGGTGCCGTGGAAGGTGAGGTATTCGATCGGGTGGTCCTCGGTGTGGACGGCGAGATGGTTGCGGCCGGGACTGTCGGGCAGATTCTTCGGGACCGCCCACGACGCAAGCACTCCGTCGCGCTCGAGCCGGAGGTCGAAGTGCAGTCGGCGGGCATGGTGTTCCTGGATGACGAACCGGTCGCCGGAACCGTCGCGCGGGACACCGCGCGGCACCGGTTCGGGAGTGCGCGACGCGTCGCGTTTGCTTCGATACGTCTCGAGGGCGTCGGAGGCGGGACGGATGTCGAGTGGCGGATCGAGGCCTTCGAGCAGGTCGCCGTATTCGCCGAGGCGGTCGAGGACTTCCTCGAATCGCAGGTGCCGCAGGTCCGGATCGTCCAACTCGTCCCATGCGCGGGGCGCCGCGACCCACGGCTCCTCGCGTCCGCGCAGCGAATACGGCGCGACCGTGGTCTTCGCCCCGTTGTTCTGGCTCCAGTCGACGAACACCTTTCCGGGCCGCACCGACTTCGACATCGTCGCGGTGACGAGATCGGGGTACGCGGTTGCCAGGTTGGTCGCGACCTGCTTGGCCACCGTCGACGCCCCAGAGGTACTCAGTATCCGGTCGAGCGGCACATACAGGTGGATCCCTTTGCTCCCACTGGTGACCGGGTAGGCCGTCCAGCCCAGTTCGGCCACCATGTCGCGGACGTACCGGGCCACGACCGCACATTCGGGCAGGCCGGCACCGGGCCCCGGGTCGAGGTCGAACACGATCCGGGTGGCGGGACCGGCGTGGTCGTCGTCGAACCGCCATTGCGGAACGTGCAATTCGAGCGCGGCCTGCTGCCCGAGCCAGACGAGGCTCGCGGCCGAATCGAAGAGCGGGTACGTGACGCGGCGCTGCTTGTGGTGCAGCGTGCGCCGATCCAGCCACGACGGGGCGTGCTCGGCGAGGTTCTTCTCGAAGAACGCCGGTTCGTCGACGCCGTTGGGCCAGCGTTTCCGGGTGCCGGCCCTACCCACCACGTGCGGAAGCATCGCGTCGGCGACGGCCTCGTAGTAGGCAATGACGTCGCCCTTCGTCGTGCCGGTCCGCGGATACAGCACCTTGTCGATGTTCGTGAGCGTGATGCGGTGACCGTCGACCGTGCGTGTCGGCATCACCTCATAATGCCGTGCCGAGCTCGCCGCATCACCCTGACGCGGTGAACCTGCGCAATTCGGTCACAAGCGCTTCGAGGGCCGGCGCGGCGGCTACCAGCCGGTCACGATCTTCCGCGGCAAGCCGATCGAGCACGTCGGTGATGTGCTGTGCCCACGCCGCCCAGATGAGGTTCTGGTGCTCGAGCGACTTGGCTGTGGGGTGCAGTTGGATGATTCGCTTGTCCTCCGGGGCTGGTGTGCGCCTCACCAGACCCTCCTCCACGAGATTCCTGACGGAGGCACTCACGTTGTTCGGGTGCATCGCCAATTCGGCGGCGGTGTCGGAGACGCTCCTGCCGGGACGTTCGTGGATGGTTTTGAGGACAGCCAGGTCCGGAGCCGGGAGCATCTTCAAGCCCACCGTCTCCGCCGGCTCCATCCGCTGAATCGACCAGCTCAGGTCGTGCAGGGTCGAAGCAAGCTCCCGGGTCGGCTCGCTCGCTCGCTCGGGGTTTGACATGCCCACATATTACCTAAGATTCTATAGGCTATATTCTCATAGATACTTGTGGCGTTCCCGCACTCGGGTGCGCCCCCTCCCACCCGATCGGATCCTGCACACCCCATGGTCACCCCTCCCACCGAACGACCGTCCCCGATACCGCCGTCGACTGTCCTGATCGGCGTCCTCGCGCTGCTGACAGCCGTGCCCCCGTTGGCAACCGACATGTACTTGCCCGGCTTTCCCGCGATGGCCCGGGAACTCGGCACTACCGCCAGCAGTATCCAGCTGACCCTGACCGCTTTTCTCATCGGAATGGCCTTGGGGCAATTGGTGATCGGCCCACTTTCCGACCAGTGGGGTCGGCGAATGCCGATGATCGCAGGGTCGGCTGTCTGCCTTGCCGCAGGCGTCGGCGCTGCTCTGGCACCTTCGATCGAGCTGCTCGTCGGCGCGCGCTTTTTGCAGGGCTTCGCAGGCGCGGCCGGCGTGGTCCTCGCCCGGGCGATCGTCGCCGACCGGACCCGCGGACCGCGGGCCGCTCAACTTTTCGGCATCCTGATGATCATCGGTGGGATCGCGCCCGTGGTGGCACCACTCCTGGGCGGACTCGCGGTCGACACCGTCGGGTGGCGTGGCATCTTCTGGATCCTCGCCGGCCTGACCGCGCTCATGCTCGCCGCTGCGATCTTCTTCGTCCCCGAATCCCTTCCGCCCGAGAACCGTCATGCCGGTGGACTGCGCAGCCTGCTCGCCAGCATCGGCAGCGTCGCTCGCAACCGCACGTACATGGGCTACACGCTCACCTTCGGCTTCGCTTTCACCGCATTCTTCGCGTACATTTCGGCGTCGCCGTTCGTGCTTCAGAACATGTTCGGGCTGTCGGCCGCGTCGTATTCGGTGGTCTTCGCGGTGAACTCCCTCGGCCTGATGGTCACCAGCGCCCTCGCCGCGAAGCTTGCACACCGATTCACCCTGCGTGGAATGCTCGCCGTCGGCGTCGGCGCACTCACCGCGAGCACTGCGTTCCTGCTGTTTTCGGTGCTCGTGGGGGCCGGCCTGTGGCCGACTCTCGTTCTGCTCTTCCTCACGGTGCTGAGCCTGGGCTTCATCTTCGCCAACGCTGCAACCCTCGCCACCACACAGGTGCCGCAGAGCGCAGGGACCGCCTCGGCACTACTCGGTGCGATCCAGTTCGGTCTGGCCGCCGTCATCTCTCCGATCGTCGGACTCGGTGGCGAAGACACCGCACTACCGATGGCGATCGCCATGTTCGTCGCCGCGCTCGTCGCTGCCGTCACGATGTACGCGATGACGACCAGAGATTCGGACCTTACCGGCACCCGCTCGACCGGTGCAGCAACACCGGACACAGTCCACTGACGTCGAACTCGCCTCGGCATGGTTCGGGCGTGGCCCGCGTCCTCACCGAGGGCGCAGATCGACGGGCTGGCCGTCGGAGGGGAACGGCAGGGACGTGAAGTTCAGCGGCGCGACGTAGCCGGGGTCCACGTCCCAGTCGAAGCGCAGCAGCAGGTGATGCATGATCGCTTTGATCTCGGCGCCGGCGAAGTGCATTCCCAGACACTTGTGCACACCGCCGCCGAACGGCTCCCAGGCATACCGATGCACCTTGTCTTCGCGCCGGTGCTCCGCGAAGCGTTCGGGATCGAAACGTTCGGGATCCGGCCAGTACTGCGGCATGTGGTGGGTGAAGTGCGGTGCCACCGCGGCGTACGTTCCCGCGGGCACGAAGTGCCCCTGCACCTCGGTATCGCGCACCGCCCGGCGCGCCATGACCGGCACGGGGGCAACGATGCGGAGGCACTCCTTCATGACCAGATCGAGACTGACCAGGCCGTCGAGGTCCGCGTAACCGGGCGTCGATGTACCCAGTGCGAGCGACTCCGCCCGGCACTTCTCCCGCCACTGCGGGTGCTGACCGAGGTACTGCATCATCGTGGAGAGGGTGATCGTGGAGGTGTCGTGCGCGGCCATGAGCAGGAAGATCATGTGGTCGACGACCTCGTCGTCGCTGAAGCGTTGTCCTGCCTCGGATTCGATGTGGCAGAGCACGGAGAACAGGTCGTCGGTCTCGTTCGTCCGGCGCGCCGGGAGATACCGGCGGAAGAACTCTTCCAGGACACGTCGGCCGTCGAGTCCCCGCTTCCATCGGGTACCCGGAACTCGATAGCGGATCACCGAGGTCGCCGCTTGGACGCAGTCGACGAAAGCCTTTTTCACCGCCTCGATCTCGCGTTCGGTGCTGCCTTCCGCACCGCCCATGAAGATGTCCGTGGCGAGATCGAGCGTGAGTGTTTTCAGCGCGGTGTAGGCCCGGAATCCGTCGATGGGTGCCCACGTGTCGAGTGCGGCATCGATCGCCGGGTGGAGCGCGTCGACCGTCTTCTCGAGGCGTGAGCGAGTGAACGCCTGCTGCATGATCCGCCGGTGCCTCAGGTGTTCGTCCGAGTCGAGCAGCATCAGGCCGCCGTGGAAGAAGGGGCCGATCAACGCCGACCAGCCGTCGCTGTTCACGAAGGCCCGATCCTTGTTCTGCAGCACTTCCTGGCACGCGTCGGGACCCAGGACGGCGACCCAGCGTCGGCCGATCATGGTGAACCAGGAGACCTCGCCGTAGGTGTCCCACCGCTTCTGCATCATCGTCAGCGGGTCGCGGATGTACTCGAGCGCATGTCCGACGAGTGGTGGTCCCGATCGGCCCGAGATCGCCCGCAACCGGGAGTCTGCGGGTGGTTCGGCCAGGATCTTCGTCACGATGAACCTCTTCCCGTTCTATCTGACAGTACGTCCTGTCAGATAGGTTGTAGTGTGCGTCACACCGGTCGCGTCTGTCAAGATCGCCGTATGACTTCTCCTACGCCCCGCCGGTATGCGGGCCTGACCGGCGAGCAGCGCGCGGCATCACGGCGCGAGAGCCTGCTCGAGGCAGGGCTGGAGGTGTTTGCGGCCGCCGGGCAGAGCGGTGCCACCATGACCGCCATCTGCGCTCAGGCCAAATTGACCGAGCGATACTTCTACGAAAGCTTCACCAGCAGAGACGAACTGCTACAGCAGGTGCTGGACCGGATTGCCGACGAGATCCGCGATGCCGGGCTGAGCGCACTGCGGACCAGCACCGGAACGCTCGAGCAGCGCGTACGCAATGCGATCACGGCCTTCGTCACCATCCTCACCGATGATCCGCGCAAGGGGCGGGTCGCAATGATCCAGTCCGCCGCGTTCGAGCCCCTGCGCTCGCACCGCCGCGCGGCGCTACGAGGATTCGCGCAGATGGTCGCGAACGAAGCGACGATCATGTACGGGGACCGGGCGTGGCCCCCGCATCAGGGCGAGATCAACGGGTTGCTGTTCGTCGGCGGCCTGGCCGAGTTGGTGACCGCGTGGCTGAACGACGAAATCACGATTACTCCTGAGGAAATCGTCGATGCGGCGACTCACCAGTTCACCTCGACCGCACATCGCTGAAATCGCGAACCGGGAGCGAGGGCAGAGATTTCAGCCGTAGAGTCGCGCGAATGTGTCGAGCGACGCCTGCAGGTCACCCTGAAGCGCGCGAGCGACGCCCGAACCGATGGGTCCGAACAGCGGCGCTCCCCCGAGCTCGATCTTCATCGTCAGACGAGACCCTTCGCCGGCGGTCGTGACGGCGAGTCTCATCGAGAACTTCGTCCCGGCCTTGCCCGTCCCGCGGAGCACCACGTGGTGCGGCGCATCGAGTTCCACGACCGTCCACGTGACGCGATTGCGCATGCCCTTGACCGACACCACCGACTGAAGGGTCGTGCCCGCGGTGAGGGTGTCCGGCAGTTCGCTGCGCCAGCCGTCGTGGATGGTCAGCCACTCGTCGAAGGTCTGCAGCCGGGATGCCTTCTCCCACGCGCGGTGCGGATCCATGGGGAGTTCCGTCGAGACCTCGAGTTTCGCCATGAGCGGCAGCCTAGACGACAGATGTCGTCGCGCCACCCCACGGCGAAGGCCCACCCCGTTCGGGATGGGCCTTCGGTTCCGGCCGGGCGGGTAACGCAGAGTCAGTGGGAGACAACCTTCTCCACGCCGACACCGGTGAGCGAACGAACTTCCATCTCGGCCTGCTTGTACGGATCTTCCGGCTTGCCGCGGCCCAGGTACGTGCCGACGATGCCGAGCAGGAAGGCGAGCGGGATGGACACGATGCCGGGGTTCGACAGCGGGAACCAGGAGAAGTCGGCGTCGGGGAACATCGCGGACGGGCTGCCGGACACGGCGGGCGAGAACATGATCAGCACGAGGCAGCTGATCAGACCGCCGTAGATGCTGAACAGCGCACCCGTCGTGTTGAACTTCTTCCAGAACAGCGAGTACAGCAGCGTCGGCAGGTTCGCCGAGGCAGCGACCGCGAAGGCGAGTGCGACCAGGAACGCGATGTTCTGTCCCATCGCGAGGATGCCGAGAACGATCGAGACCAGGCCGATCACCACAACGGTGATCCGGGAGACGCGCACCTGCTCGTCCTCGGTGGCGTTGCCGCGCTTGATGACGCTGGCGTAGATGTCGTGAGCGAACGACGCCGACGCGGTGATGGCCAACCCCGCGACCACCGCGAGAATCGTGGCGAACGCGACTGCCGAGATCACGGCCAGGAACACCGTGCCGCCGAGTTCGAAGGCGAGCAGCGGGGCTGCGGCGTTCTCCTTGCCCGGTGCGTTGAGAATGACGTCCGGCCCGACGAGGGCGGCAGCGCCGTAACCGAGAACCAGCGTGAACAGGTAGAAGCCACCGATGAGCGCGATGGCCCACGTCACGGAGCGACGAGCTTCCTTCGCGGTGGGCACCGTGTAGAAGCGCATCAGCACGTGCGGCAGGCCGGCGGTACCGAGCACCAGAGCGAGGCCGAGCGAGATGAAGTCGATGCGAGACATGTCACTGATGCCGTACTTCGCGCCCGGGGCGAGAACGTCACGCTGGGCGACAGCCTCACTCGCGGAACCCGACACCATGGCCTGTGCGTCGGCGAGGAGCTGAGAGAAGTTGCCCCGCACCGCGACCAGCACGAGCACGAACATCACACCTGCACCGGCGATGAGGAGCACCGCCTTGACCATCTGCACGTAGGTCGTGCCCTTCATGCCGCCGATCAGCACGTACACGATCATGAGCACACCGACGACGGCGACGACGACCGCCTGTCCCGTCTTGCCTTCGATGTCGAGCAGGAGCGCAACGAGACCACCCGCGCCGGCCATCTGGGCCAGCAGGTAGAACAACGACACTGCGAGGGTGGACAGCGCCGCGGCCATGCGCACGGGCCGTTGTTTGAGCCGGAAGCTCAGCACGTCGGCCATCGTGAAACGCCCGGTGTTGCGCAGGAGTTCGGCGACGAGCAGCAACGCGACGAGCCACGCGACCAGGAAGCCGATCGAGTAGAGGAAGCCGTCGTAGCCGTAGACGGCGATGGCTCCCGCGATACCCAGGAAGGACGCTGCCGACAGGTAGTCACCTGCGATGGCGAACCCGTTCTGCGGGCCGGAGAACTGTCCGCCACCGGTGTAGAAGTCGGACGCCGTCTTCGTGGTCCGGCTGGCACGGATGACCAGGCCCATCGTGACGACGACGAACGCGAGGAAGATCGCGATATTGAGGAGCGGGTTACCGATGTCGGTGGTGCCCTGTGCGAGAACGCTCACTGCTGCGGTCCTTCCAGCTC
Source organism: Rhodococcus sp. NPDC058639 (assembly GCF_042717545.1). Taxonomy (NCBI): domain Bacteria; kingdom Bacillati; phylum Actinomycetota; class Actinomycetes; order Mycobacteriales; family Nocardiaceae; genus Rhodococcus; species Rhodococcus sp. NPDC058639. The sequence continues at coordinate 486,743 of NZ_JBHXRF010000002.1, read as the reverse complement.
GGTACGGATCGCAGCGGCACGGCCGTCGAGCTGACGACCGGCGAACTTCACGTACACCCCGGTGATGATGAAGGTGGTCAGGAACTGGGCCAGTCCCAGCAGGAGCCCGACGTTGACGTTACCGATGACCTTGGTGGCCATGAAGTCGGTCGCGTAGGTCGCGAGCAGGACATACAAGGCGTACCAGGCCAGGAAGAACACCGTCACGGGAAACACGAACCGGCGCAGGCGACTGCGCAGCTCCTGGAACTCCGGGCTTTCCTGCATATCGACGAACTCTTGCGGCGTCGGAACACGCCGGTGGGGTACGTCGCTCTCGCTGGGAGGTGCTGTGGTCACTGCCGACTCCTTGGTCGTACGTGTGAGGTGTAGTGCTCACACACGTTAATGAGACGGCGATCACACAAATAGAGGGGTGCGCCGACTGCACGCCGAACTGCCGAGCGATGCGCCGAACGGTCGACTCACTGCGACGAGCGGCGCTCGTCGAACGCTCCCAGCTCCCGATCCCGGCCCATGCCCAATCGCTCGGGCACATGCATCCGCGAGAACGTGCGGCCTACGTCGGCCGGAATCCTTGTCCGCGTAGCAAGACTCACGGTGATCATGGTCAGGAACGCGAGCGGCACGCTCGCCGCGGCCGGATATTCCGACAGCACCGCCGGCCATCCCTCCGCGGTCGCCGGATCGAACCGCACCACGATCGACATCAGGGCGGCACCACCCGCGATAGCGCCGCCCACCACCATGCCCGCGGCGGCACCGATTGCCGTCAGCCCCCGCCACCAGATCCCCAGTACGAGCAACGGACACAACGTGGACGCGGCGATCGCGAAGACCTGACCCACCGACCGCGACAAGTCCAGGGACGTCACCGACAACGCCAGCACCAGCGGCACGACACCCGCAAGCACCGCCGCGAGCCGGAAGTCACGGACCCGCCCACGCAACACGTCGGTGGACAGCACCCCCGCGACGCTCACCAGCAGACCCGACGACGTGGACAGAAACGCCGCGATCGCACCCGAGGCCACGAGCGCCGCGACCAGTTGCCCGCCCCACCCGGACAGCACCGACCCGGGCAGCAGCAGTACCGCGGCGTCGGAGCGACCGGTGATGAGCAGTTGCGGGACGTACAGCCGGGCGAAGACCCCGAGAACGGTAGGAAACAGATAGAACAGGCCGAGGAGCCCGATCACCGCGAGCGAGGTCATGCGGGCGGCACGCCCGTCGGGGTTGGTGTAGAAGCGGACGAGTACGTGCGGCAACCCCATGGTGCCGAGGAACGTCGCGAGCATCAGTGAGTACACCTGGAACAACGGGTGCGCGCCACCCGCACCGATCCCGGCGCCGGGTGCGGCCCAGGTGTCGTTGTCCGTCGGAGCGCCCGCCACCACTGGGACCGGTGACCCCGCCTCGAGCACCAGTTGGGTTCCGGCCCCGAATTCGTGTTCGCCCGGTGCCAGCTCGATCACGCCGGAGACGGGCACACCGTCCACGTCACCTCGGACCGTCACGTCGAGCGGGTCGGCGACCTGCACGATGACGTCGACGGTGATGTCGACGGTGGTGGTTTCGGTGACGGTCGGGGGAACAGGCGCATCCACCGCGCGATGATCACCGACGAAATGCAGGATCAGGACGAGGGCGGGGATGGCGACCGCGGTGAGTTTGAGCCAGTACTGGAACGCCTGCACGAACGTGATCGACCGCATCCCGCCACCGACCACGTTCGCGACGACGATGACGCCGACGACTGCGACCCCCACCCAGTCCGGGACGCCGAGAAGAATATTCAGCGTGAGTCCCGCGCCCTGGAACTGCGGCACGAGATAAAGCACGCAGATGATCGCGACCACCATCATCGACAGGGTGCGCAGCCATCGTTCGCCGAGACGGAACTCCGCGAAATCGGGCACCGTGTAGGCACCGGATCGCCTCAGCGGTGCCGCGACGAACAACAAGAGCCCGAGATACCCGGCGGTGAACCCGACCGGATACCAGAGTGCGTCGGCCCCGAACTTCGCGACCAGCCCGGCGACGCCGAGGAAGGACGCGGCAGACAGGTACTCCCCGGAAATGGCGGCGGCGTTCCACCGCGGCCCGACGCTGCGGGACGCGACGAGGAAATCGGAGGTCGTGCGGGCCATACGGACGCCGTAGACACCGATCGCGACGGTGGCGACAGCCGCCGCGACGAGGCCGACGACGGTCGCGACAGGAATCGACTCGGTCACGGCGCGTCAGTCGTCGGTCAGGTCGGTGAAGTCCTGCTCGTTTCGTTCGGCGAGGCGCACATAGACCCACGCGATCCCGAGCAGGACCGGATAGCCGACGATGCCGAGCAGAATCCAGGGAAGCCGGACCCCCATCATCGTCACCTCCGACAGTCGCGGCACGAAGTGCAACAGCACGGGAATCGCCCCGAGCAGGCACACCGTTGCCAGGGCGACCCGGATGGCGAGGCCGAGTTGGGCGCGCACCAGACCGCGCACCATCGCATCGCCGACCTCGGTCTGCTGCTGCACCTCGACTCGGGTGCGGACGATGCGCGCACCCCGTCGCTGCGCGAGAACCACGCGCTGCCGCGGCGGGGGTGACCCACCTGCCTGGGTGCTCACCGCGACGTCCATGTCTGCATCGGGCCGCGAATGAGGCGATCCTTGAGTTCACGGGTGTGGCGGCGACTGACCGGCAACTCGACCGGTGGCGCGTCGCCGTTCCCCTTCACACACACCACGAGTCCGGAGCCGACGCTGCGAATACCGGTGACCAGGGGCAGCGCGACGAGGAACGACCGATGCACGCGCAGGAAGCCGGCGTCGGCCCATCGGCTCTCGAGGGTGGAGATCGGGATGCGCACGAGATGCGAACCGGTCGCGGTGTGCAACCGGGCATAGTCACCGTCGGCTTCCACCCACTGCACCGACGACCGGGGAACGAGGGTGGTGACCCCGCCCAGCTCGACAGGGATCACTTCGTCGCCCGACGGCGGTTCCGGTGCCCGGCCCGCCGCGGACCGGCGGCGCTCGACGATTCGTTGCACCGCTTGAGCGAGGCGCTCTTCCCGAAGGGGCTTGAGCACATAGTCCACGGCACCGAGGTCGAAGGCCGAGACCGCGCGGTCGTCGTGTGCGGTCACGAACACCACAGCCGGCGGGGCCGCGAAGTTGCGAAGGATGCCGGCGATCTCCAGACCGTCCAGTCCGGGCATGTTGATGTCGAGGAACACCGCATCGATCCCACCGTCGCGCAACAACCGCAGCGCCGTCGTCGCGTCGCTCGCGGTATGGACCTGGGCGATCTCGTCCTGAGCGCGCAACAGGTACGCAAGCTCGTCGAGAGCGGGCGGTTCGTCGTCGACGGCCAGTACGGTGAGTGTCTTCTCTGCTTTGTCGTTCACGGCGGACCTATCGTGCCATGTCGGGCACCCGTCAAGGCCGGATACCCGCACGGAACTTGGGTACCCGCATGCTCACTTTCGTACCGGCCCCCGGGGCCGTCTCCACCACCAGCCCATAGTCGTTGCCGAAAGCGGCCCGGAGCCGGTCGTCGACGTTGGCGAGCCCGACGTGCGCGGACTCCTTGACCCCGCTGCCGTGCTCACTCTCGGCGATCGAGTCCAGCGTTCCGGAACGCAGCAGTTCCGGGTCCATTCCGACCCCGTCGTCCTCGACACTGATGACGCAGTCGGTGCCCTCGTCGGCTGCGGTGATCGTGATGGTGCCGGTGCGGGTGGGTGTCCCGGCGATACCGTGCCGGACCGCGTTCTCGACGAGTGGTTGCAGCGCGAGAAACGGGAGCGTGACGTTGAGAACCTCGGGTGCGACCTGCAACCGCACCTCGAGCGCATTGCCGAAACGAGCCCGCTCGAGCGTGAGGTAGCGATCGATGTTCCGCAGTTCTTCGGCGAGCAGCGTGTACTCCCCCGTCGCGCGGAAGGAGTAACGCGTGAAATCTGCGAAATCGAGCAGCAGTTCTCGTGCCCGGTCCGGGTCGGTGCGAACGAACGAGGCGACGGTGTTGAGCGCGTTGTAGATGAAATGCGGGCTGATCTGCGCGCGCAGAGCGCGCAGCTCGGCCCGGTCGAGCCGGGCCCTGGAGGCATCGAGTTCAGCCAGTTCGAGCTGGCTGCACGCATACCGCGCCACCTCGGTGATCGCGCCGAGCAACGCGGGACCGGGGGTGGTCGTCGTCACGACGCCCAGCACGCCTGCCACCCCCACCCCCTCGATCACGAGGGGCTGCGCGATCAGTGCGCGCGCGGCGAGGTCCCGGGGGCCGGGGGCGAGATCACGGTGTCCGACCAGTACCCGCCGCCCCTCCGCGACGGCGCGAGCAGCGGCGCCGTGCATCCGGTGCGCGAGGCTCTCGAACGGGCCGTCCCACGCGAGCAGGGTGCCGTCCACGTCCACCAGGGCGACGGCCTGCGCTTCGGCCAGCAACATACGCAAGTGCGGGGCGGCTTCCGTTGCCGAGGATGCGTCGAGGCCGCGGCGCAGCGGCCGGGCGGCGAGCGATGCCGTGTGCAAGGTGGCGTGCACGGCGCGCTCGGCAGGTGTGGTGACCACACGACGGGTCCGCGCCCACACCGCAGCGAGTGCGGCCACCACCAGCGTGGTCACGACGGCGAACGCGAGGAGGACTGTTCCGTTCACGTCTCGTCCACGCGCTGTGCGATCACGGAGTCCGGCGATTCGATCATGGGCCTACGCTACGGCGAGCACTGTCGTCGGGCAGGTCGATCCTCGGGCGCGCGGGGCCGGCGGGCGCCGTCAGTTTCTGCCACGGCGCTCGACGCGCTCTTCGGCGGCGGCTTCCTCGATGTCCAGGCTCTCGAGTTCGACGCGCAGGCTCTCGTCGTCGAGCGTGCCATCGTCGCGCGCCGCGATCAGAGCGGTGCGCTGAGCGCGCAGCACGGCGCGGCGGAACTCGTCGAACAGGGCACCGGCGTCGACACTTTTGTCGGTGTCGTCCTCGGACTCGACCTGTCTTGCGTCGACGCGCGCCTGGACGGATCGCCGGACGCGTTCGAGGATGCGGCGCACGGCGTCCGGATCGAACCCGCCGGGCGGATCCTTCTCCAGACGGCCGATTTCTTCTTTCGCGGCACCGGCCGTGATGGTCCGGCCGAGTTGACGTTGTTCCTCTGCGCGGAGTCGTTCGTACGGGTCGACGACGTCGAGTCGCCGGATCAGCATCGGCATGGTGGCGCCCTGGATGAGCAACGTGCCCACCGCGACGACCAGCGCGACCAGGTGGATGATCTCCCGTCCCGGGAACGGCTCCCCCGAACCGAGGACCACCGGCACACCACCGGCGGCGGCGAGAGTGACGACGCCGCGCATCCCGGCCCACGACACCACGATGTGCTCGCGGTAGGTCAGTGGGTCGCGGCCGAGGCGGGGCAGACCGGCGGTACGCACCACCCGGCGGCGGCCCCAGTTCAAGAAGCCCCAGATCGGGCGGACGAGCATGACGACCACCAGCACCGCAACGGAGTAGAGCACCACCCGCACCACGTCCAGACCGGTGTCGGCCACCTCGTCGAGGACGAACTTCAATTGCAGGCCCATGTAGGCGAAGACGAACATCTCGAGCAGGATGTCGACGCTCTCCCACACGAACCGTTCCTGCAACCGGGTAGTGACCGCGGTGTCGGTGGCCCGGTGTCCCATGTACAGGCCCGCGGCGACCACGGCGAGCACCCCGGACGCGTGGATCTCCTCGGCGACGAGGTACGCCGCGAACGGAAGGACCAGTCCGAGAGCGGTTTCCAGAGGCGAATCGAACATGCGGCCGCGGACCCGGTGCACCACCACCGCGAGGACGAGACCCACCGCGACGCCGCCGACCACTCCGTACCCGAAAAACAGCACCGGCGAATCGGCGAACACCCGGGTGCCGGCAACCGTCGCGATCGCCACGGTGAACAGGGTCAGGGCGGTCGCATCGTTGACGAGTCCTTCGCCGGTGAGGATCGAGATGACGCGTTTGGGCAGTCCCAGTTTCTGCCCCACCGCGACCGCGCTGACCGCGTCGGTGGGCGCAACCACTGCCCCCAGGACCAGGGCCGCCCCGAACGTGAGTTCGGGAATCAGCCAGTTGGCGAAGAACGCCACCGCGAACGCCGTCGCGAGCACCGTGACGATCCCGAGTCTGAGGATCGGAGGCAGAAAACGCCGGAACGTGGGAACGGAGAACTTCAGAGCCGCCGAATACAGCAACGGGGGCAGGACGACACCGAGAAGCACGTCCGGTGCCAGTTCGAGACGCGGCAGGCCGGGAAGGAACGACGCGATCGCACCGATGGTGACGAGAACCAGTGGGCCCTGGAGGTTTCCCCGGTTCGCCAGTCCGGTCACGGCGATGGCAGCAATGACGACGAGGAGGATCATGGTCCCGTTCACGGCACCGATTCTCCCCCTGGTTCGCCCGAGCACGCGCCGGTCACATCGTCAGTCGGTGCCGAGTGCCTTCTTCACCGCACCCTGCGCGGAATCGACCTGTCCGGCGAACTTGCCGCCGGTCTTGTTGTCGGCGACGTCACCGATCTTGTCGACGACCTGATTGACCTTGTCCGGGTTCTCGGCCGCGAACTGCCGGCCCTTGTCGACGATGCCCTTGACGTTGTCCATGAATCCCACGCGCAAACCCCTGTTGTCCGATGATCGAGTGTTCCCGATCGAGCGAACAAAAGGGTGTCACAGCGCCGCTCGGTGGAGAGCGGGCGGTCCTTATTGTGTGGGCCCCGACGGCGTGGCCGGCCCGGGACCACCCTCCGGGCGGGGTCCGGGACCGGGACCGGGACCGGGGTCGTGGCCGGGACCGGGACCGGACTCGGGGTCGGGCCGGACGACAGGGTCAGGGTTCGGCGGCGGTGTGCCGGGCGGCGCGTCGCCGGTACCGAGACGCTTCCGTGCCGCGTCCTGCGCCTTGTCGATGTGCTGGGAGTACTTCCCGCCGGTCTTGGAGTCGGCGACATCGCCGGCTTTCCGGATGTACCCGTCGATCTTGTCGGAGTTTTCCGCGGCGTACCCCTTGCCCTTGCCGAGGAGTCCCTTCACGGTGTCCATGAATCCCATGGCATGTCCTTCCCTTGGACTACGAACAGCGTGCCACAGGTCACGGCGCTCCGGGCAGGTCCTCCCGAGATGCGAACAGGCGCCGGCGCTCACCGTGGATCCGACCCGTGATCCACCAGCAGGCCTCGACGAGAAGCACACCTATCGCACCGCAGGTGAACGCGATGGTGGAGTACGCGACGTTCGACGGGTCGAGCGCGAAGAACTCCCTGCAGAACGGCACCGAGAACAACACGACGTAGCCGAGCACCGCTCCCGCGATCAGTGCGATCTTCCACCATTGGTACGGCCGTGCCACCACGGCCAGCACCCACAGGGCGATCATGATCAGTGTGATGAGCGCGGACGTTCCGGCCTGCACCTTCTGCGCCTCGGTCTGGTCCGGTCCCGCGTAGACGAGGAGATAGCAGACGAAGGTCGCAACACCGACGATCACGCCCGACGGGATGGCCAGGCGCATAACCCGTGACACGAAACCCGGTCGTGCGCGCTCGTTGTTGGGAGCGAGCGACAGCAGGAACGCCGGGATGCCGATGGTGAACCACGCGGCGATCGTCACGTGCCGCGGCAGGAACGGGTAGGGCAGCGGATCGAAGTCGAAGATCGGCGCCAGCACCCCCGACGCACCGATGAAGAATGCGAGCAGCACCGAGTACACGGTTTTGGTGAGGAACAGATTCGAGACGCGTTCGATGTTGCCGATGACGCGGCGGCCTTCACCAACGACATAAGGCAACGTCGCAAACTTGTTGTCGAGCAAGACGATCTGCGCGACCGACCGCGCTGCGGGGCTGCCCGAGCCCATGGCGACTCCGATGTCCGCGTCCTTGAGCGCGAGGACGTCGTTGACTCCGTCACCGGTCATCGCGACGGTGTGGCCGCGCGACTGCAGCGCACCGACCATGGCGCGTTTCTGGTCGGGCCGCACGCGCCCGAAGGTCGTCGACGCTTCGGCGATGTCGGCGAGTTGCTCGCGATCGTCGGGCAGTGTGCGCGCGTCGATCGGGCTGTCGCCGTGCAGCAGGCCGAGCGACGACGCGACCGCTCCCACAGACACGGCGTTGTCGCCGGAGATGACCTTGACGTCGACGTGTTGTTCCGCGAAGTACTCGAGCGTGGCCTTCGCATCGGTCCGCACCCGCTGTTCGAGCACGACGAGGGCGACGGGGGCGACGGTTCCGGGTGCGAGCGCGTCGTCGACGGGACGGTCGCTGCGGGCGAGCAACAGCACGCGCAACCCCTGGGCTCCGAGTTCTTCCGCGCGCCGCGCCGTCGGTGTTTCCGAATCGAGGAGCACGTCGCACGCGCCGAGCAGCCAGTTGCCGTGTTCCCCGTACGACTGGCCGCTCCATTTCTTCGCCGAGGAGAACGGTGCGATCGCCGTGGGCTTGCCCCAGTCGGGACCCTCGGGAAACGCCTCGGCGATCGCGAGAACGCTCGCGTTCGGGCGGGGGTCGTCGCAGGCGAGGGCAGCCAACGCGGTCCGGGCAGCGTCGAGGTCGGTTCCGTCGGGGCCCTCGACGAGTTCGACGTCGGCGAGCCGCATGCCGTTCTCGGTGAGAGTTCCGGTCTTGTCCGCACACACGATGTCGACCCGTGCCAGTCCTTCGATTGCGGGAAGCTCCTGCACGAGGCACTGGCGACGCCCCAGCCGGACGACGCCGACCGCGAACGCGATGGAGGTCATGAGGACCAGGCCTTCGGGCACCATCGGCACCAGCGCCGCGACCATGCCGCTCAGCGAGGGGCCGAGGGCTTCACCGCTGGAGAACAGCTGGTTGAAGATGATGAGCAGGCCCGCGGGAATCATCAGGTACGTGATGAGCTTCAGGATCTTGTTGATGCCTGCGTTCAGCTCCGAGTGCACCAGCGTGAACTTGCTGGCCTCCTCCGCGAGCCGCGCCGCATACGCGTCACGTCCGACCTTCGTCGCACGGTAGGCGCCGGTCCCCGAGGACACGAAGCTGCCCGACATCACCGACGTCCCCGGGTCCTTGTGCACGGCTTCGGATTCACCGGTGAGCAAGGACTCGTCGAGTTCGAGCCCGGCCGACTCCACGACGGTGCCGTCGACGACGAGCTGATCGCCGGGACCGAGTTCGATGATGTCGTCGAGCACCACCTCGCGCGGGGGCAGCTCGCCACTGCTGCCGTTGCGGCGCACCACCGGCCTGGTCTGGCTGACGATCGCGAGTTTGTCCAGGGTTCGCTTGGCGCGGACTTCCTGGATGATGCCGATGGAACTGTTCGCCACGATGAGCAGGCCGAACATGCCGTCGACGATCGAGCCGGTCGCGAGCACGATCAGCAGCAGGATGCCCAGAATCGCGTTGATCCGAGTGAAGACGTTGGCGCGGACGATGTCCTTGACAGAGCGGGACGCGCGGTCGGGGACATCGTTGGTCTGCCCGCGGGCGACCCGTTCGGCGACCTGTTCGGTGGCCAGCCCGTGCTCGAGATACTCGGGGTCTTCGGTGAGCGTGTCACTCGTCTCGACCACCGCGGTGGGCTCTTCTCCTGCCATAGCCATTGAGCGTATTCCACCGGGCGGCGCCCCTGTTCCCCCGGAGGCGGCGTCAGCCGAGTGGGATCCACCACGGGTCGTGCGTGACGGGGCGGAGAGCGTCGATCCGCTGCCCTGGCATCGGCACGGCAGTGGCGACACCGACCTCCCGCGCAGCCGGGACCAACCGCGCGATCGGCTCGGACCACGAGTGCAGGGCGAGGTTGAACGTCCCCCAGTGCACCGGGACGAGAAGGCTGTCGCGACGCTCTGTGCCACCGAGATCGAGGTGCGTGCGCACGGCTTCTTCGGGGTCCATGTGGACGTCGGGCCAGCGCCGGTCGTACGCGCCGACGGGCAGCAACGTCAGGTCGAACGGCCCGTACTTTTCGCCGAGGTCCGCGAAGCGCCGCGTGTACCCGGTGTCGCCGCCGAAGAACGCGCGGCGGGTCGGGCCCGCGATCACCCACGACGACCACAGCGTGATGTCGCGCTGCAGACCGCGACCGGAGAAGTGCCGGGCCTCGGTGCACGTGATGCGGAGACCGTCGATCTCGACGTGCTGATCCCAATCGAGTTCGACGATCCGGCCCTCGGCGATCTTCCACCGTCGCAGGTGGGCACCGATGCCCAGAGGCACGACGAACCGGGCCTCGGGCTGCAGGGCGGCGAGGGCTTCGACCGTGACCCGATCGAGGTGGTCGTAGTGGTCGTGCGAGATGACGATCGCGTCGGCGGCGGGCAGCACCTGCAGTTCGATCGGTACGGGATGCATCCGCTTCGGGCCGACGGTCGGCGACGGAGAGACCCGGTCGCTCCACACCGGATCGCAGAGCACCCGATAGCCGTCGATCTCGAGGAGGGCACTGGAATGCCCGAACCACGTGACGGCGAGTTCGGCAGCGTCGACCGGCGCAAGCGACGGTGCGAGGGGAACGTCGCTGCGCGGTGTTCCACGAGAGCCGCGGGTGAGCATGTCCTTCAGGAGTCCGCCGCTGTCGTCGGGATGGAGCACGGACGCGGGATCGGTGTTGTGGAACCGCCCGTTGCGATAGTGCGGCGATCCTGCGGCGTAAGGCCGGATGTCGGAGACCGCAGCCCCGATCGAACTCGGCAGGCCCCGTGCAGCACGAGCGAACCAGAGCGCGCCGGCGCCGGCGAGCGCGGACGACGCGGCCTGCCGGGCCCTCATCGGCCGCGGAAGATCGGGTCGCGGCCGCCCGCGCGGGCCAGCCTGGCTTCCTGGGCGTCCTCGCTGAGCCACGCAGCAGCCAGCGCTGCCGTCTGCTCGGGTGTGCTGTCGTCGCGGGTGCCGTCGTCGTTGAGGAACAGCTTCTGTGCTTGCAGCGACAGCGGCGCGAGCTTCGCGATCTCCTGCGCCCACGCCTGCGCTGCGGCGAGGTCACCGATCCTGTTGGCGAGGCCGCGAGCGAGCGCTTCCTCGGCTTCGATGGGCTCGGCGGCGAGAAGGACGGTCCGGGCGGGGCCACCTCCGACGAGGGATGCCAGCCGTCGCACCGTCCATCGGTCCACCGAGATCCCGAGGCGCGCCGCGGGCACCGCGAACCTCGCGCCCGGGGCCACCACTCGCAGGTCCGAGGCCAGCGCGAGCTGGGTGCCCGCTCCGATGGCGGGTCCGTTGATCGCCGCGATCACGGGAACCGGTGCGCTTTCGATCGTCTGCAGCATGTCGCCGAGGCTGTCGAGGAACCCGGCGACGTAGACGTCGCCGGACAGGTCTGCGCCGGCGCAGAAGCTCGATCCGCGGCCCGTGATCACGACAACCCGGGCATCGTCGGCGACTGCTTGTTCGACCGCATCGCGGATCTCGATGCACAACTGAGAATTGAGCGCGTTCCGGCGCTCTTCGCGCTGCAATTCCAACGTGACGACGTCACCGTCGCGGTTGATCCCGATCATGTATCTGGCACCCTTCCGTCACTGCCCAACGATCATTCCATTGTGTCGCCCGCGCCGCGCGACTCCTGAGTGCGGGGTCGTCCGGGACCACGCATCCTGTCCGCGTCGCGCGGTGTCCGCCCGGCCTCGGCCAGCGCGCGGCGCAGGAGGAATTCGATCTGGGCGTTGGTGCTGCGCAACTCGTCGGCGGCCCAGCGCGCGAGCGCATCGTGGACCGCCGGGTCGAGCCGCAACAAGACCTTCTTGCGTTCGGGCATGCCGAATTCCCTACTGGTACAGCGATCCCGTGTTGAGAACGGGCTGGGCGCTCTGATCGCCACACAGTACGACGAGCAGGTTGGAGACCATCGCAGCCTTGCGGTCCTCGTCGAGCGTGACGGTGTGCTCGGCCTCGAGGCGCTCGAGGGCGGTACCGACCATGGACACGGCGCCTTGCACAATCTGTTCCCGGGCGGCGATCACGGCGCCGGCCTGCTGACGGCGCAGCATCGCCTGCGCGATCTCGGGCGCGTAGGCAAGCTGGTTGATGCGGGTCTCGATCACGCGCACGCCGGCCGACTGGACGCGAGCATGCACCTCGGCCGACAGCTTCGTAGTGATCTCGTCGGCGTTCTGTCGCAGCGACATCGCCTCGGGCGCACCGTCGTACGGGTAACTCCCGGCGATGTGACGCACCGCGGCCTCGGTTTGGACGGCGACGAACTCTTCGAAGTCGTCCACATCGAAGACCGCCCGCGCGGTGTCCTCGACCTGCCACACGATCACCGCCGAGATGTCGATGGGGTTGCCATCCGCATCGTTGACCTTCGCCCTGGCCGTCTCGTGGTTGCGGATACGCGTGGAGATCTTGCGACGGGAGTTGAGGGGGTTCATCCACCGCAAGCCCGGTTCGCGGAGAGTGCCTGCGTACGAGCCGCCGAGCAACTGGAGCACGCGGGCCTCGTTGGGCTCGACGAGAACCAGGCCGGCGAGCGCGACGAGGGCGATGACGGCGACGACAGATCCCGCCACGATCAGCGGAACGTTGATCTCGACCGCGGCCCACGCGATCAGCGCGGATGCGAGTGCGGCGACGACGAGTGCTGCGCCGAGTACGGGCCAGCCGTTGGACGAGCGTCCCGGGCGTTCCGACGAGGTGGTGGACTCTGCTGTTTCCATGGGGATCCTTCCAGGCACGAATGCGATGTCAAAGTGATATCACATTTTTCGATCATCGCCGGTGCCGGGTTCACAGGGCACGTCTCCCGATGGCACGGCATGATGGAGGGCAACCATCTGCGGGGAGGCCGGTGATGACGCCCGAAGGCACAGCGGAGAACACGACGCCCGTGGACGTCGCCGTGATCGGTGCCGGGCAGGCAGGGCTGTCGGCCGCGTACTACCTGCGGCGGTTCGGGCTCGAACCCGAAACGGGGTTCGTGGTGTTCGACCGGTCGTTCGGCCCCGGCGGCGCGTGGCAGCACCGCTGGCCCTCCCTCACGCTCAACACCGTCAACGGCCTGCACGACCTGCCCGGGTCCGCATTCTCCGACGCGGTCGACACCGGTTCGGGCGAGGTGCCCGCGTCGTCCGCGGTTCCCGCGTACTACGGCGCGTACGAAAAGGAATTCGACCTTCCAGTACACCGCCCCGTTCAGGTCACGGTGGTGTGCAACCGGGGCGAACGCCTACGGGTGGAGACCGACGCCGGCGTGTACTCGGCGCGGGGACTCATCAACGCGACCGGCACCTGGGAACACCCGTTCGTCCCGTGGTATCCGGGTGCGGCACGGTTCCGCGGGCAGCAACTCCACACGAAGGACTACCGCGACGCGGAGCAGTTCCGTGGACGGCACGTGCTGGTCGTGGGCGGAGGAATCTCCGCGGTGCAGTTGCTCGACGAGATCTCGCTCGTCACCACGACCACGTGGGTGACGCGACGCGAACCCGTCTGGCGCGACGAGGAATTCACGCCCGAATTCGGCCGGGCGGTAGTCGCGGCAGTGGAAGACCGGGTGCGCCACGGATTGCCTCCCGGCTCGGTCGTCTCCGTGACCGGACTTCCCGTCACCCCCATGATCCGGGCGGCACGCGAGCGCGGAGTGCTCGACCGGTTACCGATGTTCTCCGAGATCACCGAGACCGGGGTCCGCTGGCCCGATGGAACAACCCTCGATGTCGACGTAATCCTCTGGTGCACCGGTTTTCGGAGCTCACTCGACCATCTGGCACCGCTCGACCTGCGCAATCCCGGCGGGGGCATCACGATGACGGGACGACTCGCAACGCAGGTCGCGGCCGACCCACGAATCCATCTCGTCGGCTACGGCCCGTCCGCGTCCACCATCGGCGCCAACCGCGCCGGACGGGCCGCGGCACGTGAACTCGTCGACCATCTGACCACCGGAGCTGCGGCGTTGTGAGACGGCGCGGGGGGTCGGTCCTGGTGGTCGCGTTTGCAGCCGCGACCAGCCTTCTCGCCTCCGCGCCGGAAGCCATCGAGGTCGCACTCCCTCCCCCGCCGCCCCCGATCCCGGCGCCCCCGCCCACGCCACTGGCCCCCGACGAACTCGCCGCGCGCACCGTGCCGGTCGTCGTGACCATCGACGCGAGCCGCGGATGGACGGGAACATCCGGCACCGGAATCGTCCTCACACCCGACGGCACCGTGCTGACCAATCATCACGTGGTCAGCGGTGCGACCGACATCACCGCGGTGAGCGCGGCGACAGGACTGATCTACGACGTGGACGTCATCGGGTACGACAGTGCGCGCGACATCGCCGTACTCCAGCTCGGCACCGCGAGCGGTCTCCCCGCAGCACCGGTCGCCGACGCTCTGCCACCGGCAGGGACTCCCGTCACCGCATTCGGGAACGCGGACGGCGGCGGTGTCGTGGTCGCAGCGCCGGGCACGGTCATCGGGGCCGATCGCAGCGTGATGGTCCGCGACTCCACCGAGGGCTCCCGCAAGCGGCTCACCGGAATGCTGCAGACCGACACCCCGATCCGCCCCGGGGACTCGGGCGGTCCGCTCGTCGACCATTACGGCGTGGTGGTCGGAGTCAACACCGCCGGCGCGATCGAGCGTGAGCAACAGGAACCGGCAGGGTCGGCACCGGAGGCGTATGCCGTCCCGATCGCGGAGGCTCTCGCCGTGGTCGAACAGGTTCGGACCGGGGTCGGCACCGACACCGTGCACGTCGGCCCCACACCACGACTCGGGCTCGGCGTCACCACCGCCCGGGCAGACGGCGCCGACCGCGGGGCCGAAGTGCTGTGGGTGTCGTTCGATACCCCCGCATATCGAGCCGGGCTCGAAGCCGGTGACGTGGTGGTCTCCTTCGGAGGAGACACGGTGTCGTCGACAACCGACCTCGAGCGACGGCTACGAACCCGGAAACCGGGTGACACCGTCCGGATCGAATGGCTCGACGGGGACGGGCGTTCTCGTACGGCTGACGTAGTTCTCGAAGACGGCCCCGCCCGCTGATCCGCAGAACGCCGTAGCGTGGGGCGATACCGCACCGGAACCGGGAGGGCACATGCCTCGACTTCTGCATCTCGACTCGTCCGCCGACCTCGACGCCTCGGTCTCGCGCGAACTGACACGCTTGTTCGTCGACACCTGGCGCGCAACCGGTTCCGGTCACACGGTGATCGAGCGGGATTTGCACCGATCGCCGCTCCCCCACCTCCCGGACGCCGCGTTGCACTACGCGGCACGGCTGCGCACCGGTACGGAGCGGCCCGATCCGGCGGCAGAGGGCCTACAGGCCGAATTGATCGCTGAACTGATGGGCGCGGACGCGGTGGTGATCGGTGCGCCGATGTACAACTGGTCGATGCCGTCCTCGCTCAAAGCCTGGCTCGACTACGTCCACGTACTCGGCACCACGGTGCCGTTCGATAATTCGGACGCACCTCTGGCAGGCAAGCCGGTGGTGATCGTGTCGAGCCGGGGCAACACGTACGCTCCCGGAAGTCCCGGCGAGGGAACCGATTTCGTCATACCTCCCCTCATGCAGGTTCTCGGCACCTCGCTCGGCATGTCGGTGTCGGTGGTGACAGCGGAACTCACGCTCGCCGATCGCCTGGCACCGCTGGCCCCGTTCGCCGACCTCGCCGCGGAAAGCCTGGCCGCCGCCCGGGACGCCGTGCGGATTCTCGCGACGAGCCTGGCCTAGTGAACGTCAAGGCTGCGAGAGCTTGACCTTCAACCCCCGCGGCTCGAGCGTGATGGCCTCGTGGACATCGAGTTCGTAGCCGGGTTCGGGAGCGAAGTCGTATCGCCGGATCAGCGACGCGAGTGTGAGCACAGCTTCGTGGAGCGCGAACTGCCGGCCGATGCACGCGCGGATACCGGTACCCCACGGCTTGAAGATGTGCGCCGGACGTCGCCGCACCGCGTCGGGTGCGAACCGGTCCGGGTCGAACCGCTCCGGGTCGTCGCCCCACAGTGGATCGCGGTGCAACTGCGGCAACAGCACGAACACCCACGATCCCGGAGGAAGGGTGCGGCCGCCGAGGGTCGTCTCCCCTCGCACCTTGCGGAAGTATCCCGGTGCAGCCGGCCACAGCCGCAGAGTTTCGTCCACGATCCGCCGCACGTACCGCAGCTTGGCGACCTGTTCGTAGCCGATCTGTCCGTCGGCTCCGACCACCTCTGCGATCTCGGCGCGTGCCTTCGCCACCACCTCGGGGTGCCGGCTCAGAAAGTGAACCGCGAAGCCCAAGGTGGCGGCGGTCGTTTCGTTGCCCGCGACCAGGAAGGTCAGAACCTGGTTGCGGATCGATTCACGACCGAGTTGTTCACCGGTGTCCGGGTCGGCGGTGCGCATCATCAGCTCGAGCAGATCGGCCTGCGTGTCCTCCGAGCGCATCCGTTCGTCGACGATGCGATCGACTGTGTCCTGCATCAACGCGATGTCGCGGGTGTGCTGCTCACGGGCTGCCCGACCGAACACGGCGCGGAGAATCGGGATGTCGTTCGAGGAACGGTTGATGTACTCGAGGGCGCGGCTCATCGCCTCGATGAACGGATCGGGCTCGGCGCGGCCGAAGGAGTCGAAGTCGTAGCTGAGCCCGCACCGCCCGATGACGTCGAAGGTCAGCGACGTCATGCTCTGCGGCACGTCGATGTACTCGCCGCCGTCTGCTGCGACGTCCCAGCTGTGCAACAGTCGGTCGATCACCGCGAGCATCGAGTCGTGATAGCCGCGCATCGCGGCCTGGCTGAACCCCGGACCGAGGATGTTGTGGGCCTTGCGCCAGTTCGGCTCGGAATTGAACGCAGTGAACAGCCCGTCTCCGGCGATGACGCGGAGCTTACGCAGCGGCTTTCCGAGGAACTTGGCCCATTTCTCCTCGTCGTTCACCTCACGCACCAAGTCCGCCCCGGACACCACGATCAGTCGGTGCCGGAAGATCTTGCGTTCGAAGATCCCGCCGAGTTCCTGTGCCATCCGCATCTCGCGCTGCACGGGCTTGGCGACGTCGATGCTGAGCAGATCCCCCAGAATCGGCAGCCTCCACCGGGGTTGGGGAATCTTTTGTGAATCGGTGCGGGTCGCAGGGCTGCTCGTCGAAAGCTGCGGTGACGCCATTCCTGAGAGTGTGCACCACTCGCCGTGGTGGTGTGTGCGGGCTCGGTCACGGCCACTTCCGGTCCGGTACCGGACCCGTGGCGACAGGCGGACTCGTCGCAGCGGGATAATCGACAAGTGAGCGCAACACTACGTATCAGCGGCCTGTCCACGTCGAGAGGCGAACGCACGCTGTTCGAAGGCCTCGACCTCACGGTCGCACCGGGTGACGTGATCGGGCTGGTGGGCGCGAACGGCGCCGGCAAATCGACGCTGCTCACGACACTGGCCGGGCTGGGGAACGCGGATGTCACCGGATCGATTGTTCTCAGCCCGCCCGACGCGACCGTCGGGTACCTCGCGCAGGAACCCGAGCGCGTCCCCGGTGAGACGATCCTCGATTTCCTCGGCCGGCGCACCGGCGTGACGGACGCCGAGAACACCATGAACGCGGCTGCTGCGGCGCTCGGCGATTCGGATGTCGACGACTACACCCCGGCACTCGAGCGGTGGCTCGCGCTGGGTGGCGCCGACCTCGCAGAACGTGCCGAGAAGGTCGTGTCGGATCTGGGACTCGGGGTCGGGCTCGATGCGCCGATGACCGGCCTGTCCGGCGGGCAGGCGGCGCGCGTCGGACTCGCGGCGCTCCTTCTGTCGCGCTACGACGTGCTGCTTCTCGACGAACCCACCAACGATCTCGACCTCGCGGGGCTGGAGCAACTCGAGCGTTTCGTCGCGGAGACCCGCACCGCGCTGGTGGTGGTGAGCCACGACCGCGAATTCCTCGCGCGCACCGTGACCGGCATCGTCGAACTCGATCCCGTCCAGCAGCAGATCTCGGTGTACGACGGCGGGTACGAGGCGTACCTCGTCGAGCGCGAGGTGGCACGGCGACATGCCCGTGAGGAGTACGACGAGTTCGCCGACACCAAGTCGCAACTCGAGGACCGCGCGCAGATGCAGCGCAACTGGCTCGAACACGGAACGCGCAATGCTCGTCGGAAGTCCAAGGACAACGACAAGATCGGGAAGAAGTTCCGCGCGGAGGCCACCGAGAAGCAGGCGGCGAAAGCGCGTCAGACGCAGCGGCGCATCGAACGTCTCGACATCGTCGAGGAGCCCCGCAAGGAATGGGAACTGCGCATGGAGATCGCTGCGGCACCGCGCAGCGGCACGGTGGTCGCCACGCTCGACGATGCGATGGTGCGCCGCGGCGATTTCACCTTCGGTCCGGTGACCACCCAGGTGCAGTGGGGCGACCGGATCATCGTCACCGGTCCCAACGGTGCTGGAAAGACCACCCTGCTCCGGTTGCTCCTCGGCACCCTCACACCGGATTCGGGACGGGCGACGCTCGGCTCGGGAGTGCAGGTCGGTGAAATCGATCAGGCTCGCCGCCTGTTCGAGGGCGATGAGCCCCTGGTCGAAGCCTTCGGCCGGCAGGTTCCGGAGTGGCCGGACGCCGACGTGCGCACCCTGCTCGCCAAATTCGCGCTCAAGGGCCATCACGTTCTGCGTCCCGCGGCGTCGTTGTCACCGGGCGAGCGGACCCGAGCGGGCCTGGCACTGCTGCAGGCCCGCGGCGTGAACCTGCTCGTGCTCGACGAGCCCACCAACCACCTCGATCTCCCGGCGATCGAGCAGCTCGAGCAGGCAGTGGAAAGCTTCGAGGGCACTTTGCTGCTGGTGACGCACGACCGCAGAATGCTGGAGACGACGCGCAGCACACGGCGGTGGCGGCTCGAGGACGGACGGCTGAGCGAGGAGTTGCTGTAGATGAGCGGAAGCGTTCGGGTGGACAGTTGGACGTGGTCGGTGCGGCTGTTCAAGACCCGTTCGGCGGCAGCGTCGGCGTGCCGCGCCGGGCACGTCAAGGTCGACGGCGTGACAGCGAAGCCCTCGACCCCGGTGACCATCGGCACCGAGGTGAGGGTCCGGGCGCACGGCGTCGAAAAGATCGTCGAGGTAACGCAACTGGTCAACAAGCGGGTGGGCGCGCCCATAGCCGCGACTGCGTACATTGATCACAGCCCACCGCCGCCGCCGAAGGAGATCCTCGCGGCGATCCCGATCCGCGATCGCGGTGCGGGTCGGCCCACGAAGAAAGATCGCCGCGAACTCGACCGGATCCGTGGTTTCCAGGACGACTGACGGGTCGCCTCCGAATGCGGACGCAGTGGGCTTCGTGCCGGTCGTGTGAACAGTCGGTCGGCGGCCCAGGAAAACCTCGCCACGTCGTGCCTCGGCTCGCTACGATCACGGGCAATTCGGCTGCCGGGGGCCGGCGAATCTCGGGTGGCCTCCCCGACAGCCCACGAGGGGGAGGCGGTTCATCATGGCGTGTCGAATCAGCGAGTTGGTGCTCGACTGCAGGGAACCCGAGGTGCTGGCGCGGTTCTGGTGCGAGGTCCTGGACTTCGTCGTGCTCGATCGTGACGAAGACGGACTGGAGATCGGACCACGCGAAGGATTCGGCGGCGCGCAACCGACCATCATCCTGAGTCGGACGGATAAACCCGAGCCCGCAAAACCGCGCCTGCACATCGATCTCAACGCCACCGACCGTGATCAGGACGCGGAACTCGAGCGTCTGTTGAGCCTCGGTGCACGCCCGGCCGACATCGGACAGACGGGCGACGAGACGTGGCACGTGCTGGCCGATCCCGAAGGCAACGAGTTCTGCCTTCTGAAGACTCGTCTCGAACCACTCTGATGCCTCCCTTGAACGCCACGGCCATCGGATCGCGGTGGGAAGGTAAGTTCCCGGTATTGACAAATCGTTGGGTTTTTACAACACTTTGTTCCATGAGTCCGGTACGCCGTGGGGAAACGCTCCCCATCTTCAACCGCATCCGTGTTCTCCGTGCGGAACGCGGCATGAGCCGCGCGCAACTTGCCGAGCTCATCGACGTGAACCCCCAAACGGTGGGCGCACTCGAGCGCGGAGATCACTATCCGAGCCTGGATCTCGCGTTCCGGATCTGCGACGTTTTCGGTCTTCCGGTCGAAGCGGTCTTCTCGCGCACCGAGTTCACCCCCTTGTCGACCGAGCTCTACAGACCCCACACCAAGGAGGCCTGACATGTCCACCGCGTCGCTCATCGACCGGTACGAGGACTACCGCACCCGCCGGTTCCTCACGCACGAGGCCACATTCGCGAAATGGCTACCGGCATGGCGCACCCGGCACCGTCGCCGCATCCTCGCCGGTGTCGTCGTCGCCCTGATCGCGGCGATGTTCCCGATCGCCGTGGCCACCTACTTCTTCCCGGTGATCGCAGTCGTGTGGCTACCGGTCGCGCTCGTATTCCTGCCCACGTGGACGTGCCTCCAGATCGTGTCCGGACGGCAATCCGACGCACCCCGGCACGCCCTGGACGAACGCGAGATCGCCGAACGCAACAGTGCCCGGTCGATCGGGCTCTCGGTGGCTCAGAGCCTGCTCCTGATCCCGATCTTCGCGCTCATGTGGAGCCCGCCGTTCGACTTCATCGATCACAAAGCGCTGTGCTACTCGGCGGGCGGATTCGCTCTCGCCGCAATACTTTTCAGTGGATGCCTCCCGGCAGTGCTGCTGGCGTGGACCCGACCCGACGACGACCCGGAGGACCAGCTATGACCCTCACGATCGATAATCTCTCCAAACGCTACGGCAACACCGTCGCACTCGACGGAGTGAGTTTCGAGGTGCAGCCCGGCGAACTGTTCGGGTTCGTCGGTAGCAACGGCGCCGGCAAGACCACCACCATGCGCATCGCGCTGGGAGTGCTCGCCGCAGACGGCGGGGAGGTGCGACTTTCGGGCAAGCCCGTCGATCTCGACGTCCGCCGCACCATCGGGTACATGCCCGAGGAACGCGGACTGTATCCAAAGATGAAGGTCGGCAAGCAGTTGACATATCTTGCACAGCTGCACGGACTTTCGACGCCCGAAGCGACTGCGGCGATGCATCGGTGGACCGAACGGCTGGGCATCGCCGAGCGGATCGGCGACACGGTCGATTCACTGTCTCTCGGCAATCAGCAGCGGGTCCAGCTCGCCGCAGCACTCATCCACGACCCGGCGGTTCTCGTCCTCGACGAACCGTTCTCCGGACTCGACCCCGTTGCCGTGGACGTGATGAGCGACGTTCTCGTCGAGAAGGCGAACACTGGCGTGCCGGTGATTTTTTCGAGTCACCAGCTCGACCTGGTGCAGCGGCTGTGCGAGCGCGTCGGCATCATCGTCCATGGACGCATGCGCGTCGTCGGTGCCGTCGACGACCTGCGCGCCGGCGGTACTTCCCTTCTGGTCGTGCACGCTCCCGACGCCCCCGCCGGATGGGCCGACGGCTTGCCGGGCGTCTCCGGTTCGGAATACAAAGACGGCCGGACCGTGCTCACAGTCGAGCCGGGCGCCGACGACCAGCAGATCCTCAAGACCGCGTTGTCCACCGGACCGGTGCACGAGTTCTCCCTGAGCCGGCCGTCCCTGACCGACCTGTTCCGAGAGGTGGTAGCCGCATGAGCGCCCCACTGAGCAACTCGCGTGCGATCAGCCTTGTGGCCCGCCGCGAATTCGTCACCCAGGTCCAGAAGAAGAGCTTCGTCATCAGCAACGCGATCGTGCTCGCTGCGATCGTCATCGGCATCGTCGCGATGTCTATCTTTTCAGGGGGCGAGGACGAGCGCCCCACGGTGGGAGTCGTCTCCGGCTACGCCCTCGGCACGACGCTCGGTTCCATCGGCGACGCCGTGGGCATGCCGATCGAAGTCTCCACCGTGCCCGATGCCGACGCCGGTCGCGAGCAGGTCGGTGCGGGCAACCTCGACGTCGCCCTCGTTCCGAGCGGTGACGGTACCGTCACCGCGATCACCGAGTCCGATATCGACGCCGATCTCAAGGCGCTCATCGATACCGCGGTCGTGCAGGAAGCCCAATCCGCGGCGTTGTCCACCCGCGGAGTCGACCCTGCGGAGATCGCTGCGGATGCTGCTCGCGCAACCGTGGTCGTCGAGGCCATCGAACCTCCCGACCCCGAACAGGGACAGCGGATCATCCTCGCGACCGTTTCGGTACTCCTGCTGTACTTGCAGATCCTGCTGTTCGGAACGTATGTCGCGATGGGCGTGGTCGAGGAGAAGTCCTCGCGTGTCGTCGAACTTCTGCTCTCCACCCTCCGGCCGCTGCAACTGCTGTGGGGCAAGATTCTCGGCATCGGTGCCGTCGGCCTGCTCCAGCTCACCGCGTACGGCGTCGTGGGTGTCGGCGCGTCTGTCGCCACCGGGACGCTCACCATCACCGGCACCGCGATCGGTGTGCTGGCCGGCACGCTCGGCTGGTTCATCCTCGGCTTCGCGTTCTTCGCCGTGCTCTATGCCGCAGCGGGGTCGATGGTCTCGCGGCAGGAAGATGTGAACTCCACGTCCGGGCCGTTGATGATCGTCATCATCGCGATGTTCTTCGCGGCGTTCTCCTCGATCGACGACCCGGAGGCGTCGTGGAGCACAACCCTGAGCTGGATCCCGCCGTTCTCGGCAATCCTCATGCCACTGCGCATCGCGGCAGGTGTCGCGACTCCGGTACAGATCGTCGGCACCGTACTGCTCATGGTCGCCGCAACGGCACTGCTCAGCCTCGTCGCGGCGAAGATCTACCAGCGTTCGATCCTGCGGATCGGCCGCACGGTGACCTGGAAGGAAGCACTCGGCCGGTAACCGCCACGGCGGTACACCGAACCTGGACGAGTGCCCGCCTCGTATAGGTTTGTTCCACAGCATGATCGACAGGTGGAGGCGACGTGGCGGGCACCAAGATCTCGGCGCAGGAGTTCATCGACAATGTTGTCGACCCGGGAAGTTTCACCTCGTGGGACACCACCCCGGTGAAGGTCCACGCCGACGAGAAACATCAGGCGGACCTCCGGCGTGCCGCCGAGAAGTCCGGCACCGACGAATCGGTTCTCACCGGAGCAGGCACCGTGCACGGTCGCCGCGTGGCGCTGATCGCATGCGAGTTCTCCTTCCTCGCAGGCTCGATCGGCGTCGCAGCGGCCGAGCGGATCGTGACCGCGATCGAACGCGCGACCGCCGAGCGTCTCCCCCTGCTCGCCTCCCCCACCTCGGGGGGCACCCGAATGCAGGAGGGGACGCTCGCGTTCGTACAGATGGTGAAGATCGCCGCTGCCGTCGCCGAGCACAAGGCATCTCACCTGGGTTACCTTGTCTACCTGCGCAATCCGACCACCGGCGGAGTTTTCGCGTCGTGGGGGTCGCTCGGGCACGTCACCGTGGCCGAACCCGGGGCGCTCGTCGGTTTTCTCGGACCCCGCGTCTACCAAGCGCTCTACAACGAACCGTTCCCGGAAGGCGTGCAGACGGCGGAAAACCTTTACCGCAAGGGTGTGATCGACGGAGTCGTTCCGCTCCGAGGCGTCCGGCAACTCGTGCACCGGCTTCTGCGCGTGCTCGTCGAACCGGATCACCCCGACACCAGCACTTCTCGCGCCGTCACCACCGTCGATGACGTACCCGACATCCCGGCCTGGCAGTCGGTCATGCTCAGCCGCAGGATCGAACGGCCCGGCATCCGGCAACTGCTCCGGCACGCCGCGTCGGCGCAGGTGCGACTGTCCGGCACCGGAGAGGGAGAATCCGACAGTACGGTGCTGGTGTCGCTGGCTCGTTTTCGCGGGGTGTCGTGTGTGATGTTCGGTCAGGACCGTGCCGGGCAGTCCGCATCGAACACGATGGGTCCCGGCGCCCTACGGGAGGCGCGACGCGCGATGCGACTCGCCGAGGAACTGCAACTCCCCCTCGTTCTCGTCATCGACACCCTCGGCGCCTCGCTGTCGAAGGAAGCCGAGGAGCGAGGACTCGCGCCTGAAATCGCCCGCTGCATATCAGATCTCGTGACCCTGTCGACTCCCACCGTGTCGGTGCTGCTCGGCCAGGGCACAGGCGGGGGTGCGCTCGCATTGCTGCCCGCCGACCGTGTGCTGTGCGCGCAGCACGGCTGGCTCGCCCCGCTGCCGCCCGAGGGAGCCAGCGCCATCGTGCACCGCGACACCACCCATGCCCCGCGCATGGCGGAAGCGCAGGGAATCCGCGCGCGGGACCTGCTGCGCGACGGGATCGTGGACGGGATGATTCCCGAACGACCCGACGCGAGCGAGGAACCGGTGGAATTCGTGAAGCGAGTCGGTGCCGCCGTCGCACGGGAACTCACCGAACTTGCCGGGGAACCCGCCGACAAGCGGTACAGCCGCCGAATCAACCGGTATCGCCGGTTGGGTCTCCCGGCGGAGTAAGCCTCGCCGGGCGGATCAGGGACGCACACCCACCCCGGTCGCGACCTCCTCGACACGGCCGCGCAGGCTGTCGGCCACCAGAGGCGGGGTCGGCGCTCCGGCACCTTCCCGCAGTCCCGAGACGAACTCCGCGAGCACATCCAGCGGCTCGGCCGACGGCGACCAGCCGAGTTCGGTCCGAGCGCGCGTGCAATCCATCAGCGGTAGCCGGAGCACGGTGTCGAGAAGCCCCGGATCGGCCGGCGCGAGATGGGTATGCCAGGCCGCGGCGACGGCCGAACGAATGATCCCGCGCTTCACCGGCACGACCCGCGCGCCCAGCACTTCCGCGATCGAGTGGGCGTCGATCGGTGGATCCGCCGCGATGTTGAACGCACCCCGGACGGGCCGCACGACGGCACGCACGTACGCATCCGCCGCGTCGTCGGAATGCAGGATCTGCATCCGCAGCCCCGGCATGTCCGGAACGACCGGAATCGCAGGCAACAGCGAGCCCGGAACGAACGGTCCCGCAAAGATCCGGCGCTGCGCTGTTGCAGAGCGTCGCTGGAAGATGAACCCGGGCCGCATACGGACGAGGCGGATCTCCGGATGCTCGAGTTCGAAGGCGTCGTACCACCGCTCGAGATAGGCCTTCTCCCGCGGATACGCCGCGCCGGGCCATCCGTGGGTGGGCCACGTTTCGTCGACGCGCGGTTCCTCGACTCCGGGCTCGGAGGTCGGGCCGGGTGAATAGGCGCCGACAGACGACGCCACCACGATCACCGGCACGTCCGCCTCCGCAGCAGCAGTCACCGTCCGGATCGTGCCCAGGACGTTGTTCTCCCACGTCGTCTCGGGTTTGTGGGTGGGTTGGAACAGCCAGGCGAGGTGGACCAGCGCGTCGGCTCCGCGCAACGTCTCCACCAGGTCGTCCGACGCAACATCGACCGCAGCGAACGTCGATTTGGGGACCGTCCAATCGGTACCTCGGCGGGCCAGTCCGAGTACAGACGTCACGGCCGGCTCCGCGCCGAGTGCGCGCACGACTGCGGTACCCACATTGCCGGTCGCGCCGGTGACCACCACGTGCATGCCGGAAGAGCTAGCTTTCGAGTGTTCGGTCATGGTTGCGAGTACCCGGCGGGTGCGACGTAAACCTGCGGCTACCACGCACCGGTTGTCACGATTCCGGAACACCGAGCCGCGCCGAAGTGCCGATAAGGCACTCTTGCGTCAGGCCGACGAGGTGTTGTTGCACGCCGCATCGAACCAGGCCGAGTGGTACCGACGCGCCGACCTTTCGGTTGGGCACTCCGAGGCGAATGCTCGGACGCATCGCGGAACGGTTCAGCGGTGGCTGCGCCGTAGTTCTTTCAGTCGGCCCCGGACCGGCGTACTGGCCATCCCCCGGAGATTGAGCGGCGGATCGATGGTTGCCAGGACCTCGCCCTCCAGTTGTCCGAGGGTGTCCGGATCTTCCGAGATGATCGCCACGACCCTCAAATGGCGCGTCATCCATTCGGTCAACGCGTGTTCGTCGATGGCATCCCTTCCCTGCGCGTGGGCGAGGATCGAGCCGAGGGTGCGCCGGAACGTTGAGAATTCGTGGTTTCCACCGAGGTGCATGCCGACGATGCGAAGCCACAGGGTGTTGGTGGACCGCCTACCGCTCGGCCATCGCGTCGCACCCGCCAGCCCTGCATAGATCAACCCCGGCGCGAGAGGCATGCCGAGGCCGGCGGTGAGGTCTTCGGCCCCTGACCCGTCGACCCACCAGCTGTACAAGCCGGGACTCCTCCATCGCTTCGGATCCTCCTCGGCCAGAAAGTCGACCGGGCTCATGGCCCGAGAGGAATCGAGCAACCCGGTGACAAACGTGGCGGTCTCCGCATGACCATGATCGGGATCCGCGGCCGTCGGGACAGCCTCGGCCGTATCGATCTCGTCCGAGCGGCGGGCGTACCAGCTCAGGCGCCGGCCCATACTCAGCCCCTCCAGCGGGGTGCGCACGGTGACGCCTTTGGCAAGCAGATGCGGTGAAAGTGCTTCGACGTAGGCCGCTCCGGCGTGAATTTCGATGACCCGATTCTGCAGCGGGCCAGCCAGGAGCTCGAGCCGTTCTATCACCCACCTGCCCCACGCGGAGCGATAGGCCGAAGGCGTGTCAGGGAGGTAGCGCTCATACGGCGACAGCCATTCGTCAGGTGTGACCAGTCCGTGCTCGGCCGAAAGTATGAACCACGGTAGGCCCGTCCCTTCCGCATACGACCGCTGGCGAGAGAACAACGGCGAGACGTACAGATCCTTCGCTGCGGACGGCACCTTCTGTTTGGATTTCACACAGGTGACGAGCACCAGGTCCGCCTCGACGGCATTCCGCGGGCTGCCCATCGTCTCGAGGTCGGGAGACAGGTGTGCGTCGGTGGCCCGCACGAAAGTGAGCGCTTCGCCGAGCCGTAGGTCTTCGAGCGTGAAACCAGCCGTCTTCCAGGCATTTACGTGTGGACGGTCGCCCGACCACCACGTCCGGTGTTTCGATGCCGAGGCCGGCAGCTCGCCGACCAGCGAGACGAGTTCGTCCCAACTCAACCGGATCGGCGAGTCGGCAACAGACAACTTCTCGATCAATACATCCCAATGCGCCACGCCTGATATCTATCACCACCCGGTGACGGTGGTCGTTGCGGGACGCGTGGCGGAATTCGCCGCACAATCGCGCCGTCCCCTTCATAGCGCCCGACGCACCTGCGAACTCTCCACCACAAACGCTTTCACCGTGAACTCGTCGTCGCAACAGTGCCGGCATGAGGGTGGAAGTGTCGGTTTGCGTGTGTAGAGCGTCCATCGTCACCACCGCACCGTCGACGACGAGCCGGGCCGGCAAAGTTCTCGTGGCAGGGATCTCGTCGCTCTTTGCCTCCACGCAGAACCTCTTGAGGACCGCGCTGGCGCCGTGGTCGAATGCGCCACCAGGTACGGGGCGGCGGTGCCGTGCGCCGCGGACCGGTTTGCCGTCCACTGCGATCGCCCACCGCTGACCTGTGACGAAGGTGTGTCCGCCTCCACATAGCGAGTGCGGTGTCGAGAGCGTCGCCATCGATGCAGGCGAACAGTTTCCGCACCGTCGATTCGTCCCGGGGCGGTGGTCTCACCAAGTCCCAACTAGGCGAGATGCTCGGCGGTCGCTGCTGCCGCCCACTGGCCGATCGCGGTGAACGACCGGGTCCTGGTGAGTGTCGTGGACGACGCCAGGGCGAGGACCCCTGCCACTGGGTACCGCACCCTGGGCCGATCCCGAGGGTCCGGCACGGTGTCGAGCACCGACAACAGGTGCTGATGGCGACCCGAATTCGTGGCCGCGCATTGTGTCGGGAAGGGTTGTATGCGGGTCCGGTCCTCGGGTTTCGGGTGGGTGGGGTCGCTACCTCCATCAAGCCCGTGATTCACTCCCTCACCTCAGCCCCATGCTTGTCATCCGCAGGTCAGAGCCCTCCTATTCAACCTTTCCGGGTCCCGACGGGAGGGTAGAGAGTGAATGCGCTATTTGATTAGCCCATCGATAAGATCTTCGTGGCCAAGATAAGTATCGGCTGCTGCATATAGCTCCCTGGAATGGGTATTAATTTCATCCTCAATCTTTTTGAGATTTGCAAGATCGGGGATATGCGGGTACATCATTTCCGCATTAGAATTCCAGGACCTCAGATCGAAGTAGTCGCTTCGCAATAGCGATACTTTCTCACGGACACGCGAATCTCGTATCACAAGAATTGCAGGAATTAGGGCGAGGCGCATACTTTCGAGCACCGGTTCTATGTCAGAAAACCAATTTAGCAGGGCGTTTCGGGATTCCACTCGAGCAGACTCGTACGAATCCTCGTCATCACAGCCAATCTTGCCGTTCGCCTCCGCCTCAGCGTCTACCCATTCCTCCCACCGCTTGCGGTATTCTTGAATATCAGAGAAGCGCTCCTTGAGTTCAAACCACAACGTAAGCACCGCCTCACGTTGCTTTTGGCGAACATCCGATTCGAGCTGTGCTCTAAAGAGCCTGATTTGAGCTTTCCTCGACTGGACTGCTACCCAAACAGCAGTCAGCACCGATCCCGCCGTCGCTATACCAGCAAACCATGTGCCCGCATTTCCCCATCGGTTATAGTCCCACCCCTGATCCCTGCCGATAACAATCACTGCAAATATCGCCATGCCACATAGGAGCGAACACAGGACGACAGCGATCCAGGTAAGCTCCCTAGTCCGATCGCAGTGGTAATGGACGTGCCCTCTGCGGCGCTCGCAAATCCAGCAGGGGGTTTCAGTCGGGGCACCTGGCACTGCGCCATAGTAGACAACAGCACTTCCTTCTCCCTGCGCAGGCTGGCACGAATTTTTTTGGAGAACCGCCAGTTCAGAATGAACGGCACGGTGTCCGGGCCTAGTGACGCAACGATGAAGCGAGCCGCCGGGCCGGGGCGCAGTCGTAGAGTGCGCGGTTCGTCCGGGGTGGTGTCGATCCATCATTGCAACATGAACCTGCGAATCTGGATGCCGTATTGTCATCGACTCGACGTGTCAAGGAGAGCCCCGGGCGGCGTCCACTGTCCGACAAGCGCCCGACACTTTATGGAGTTGCGAGCCTGCAGACGGGGCGTCCGCTCCGCCGCTCGGGAGGCTGAGTTCACCGGCCGTCGGACACAACCGGACCAGCGGCTACACGGCCCACCGCGGCGCCAAAGCCATCAAGACCGTCGCACTCGCCCGCCTCGCCGTCCGCGAAATCAGTTCCCGCTATCTGTCCGAAGACGAGCGGATCCAGGTTGCCGCCGGGCGGGCGTCAGCGTCGCGAACATCGCGAACACCTGAACCGCCCGCGTCGACGATCGAAGCGCTCGCCGCGCACTCGCTTGCCCTCGACACCGCCAGCAGCGATAGATTTGCGTCAATCTCCTTTGTTCCTAGCTCTCGACCGCCCGCGACGAAAACGGCATCCTGTGCATCCTTGAGGAGCACGACGACGTCGACGAATACGAACTGCGGTCCGAATGGGAGTCCGCCCCCCGATGGTTGGGGGCGGTTCCGGCTCCCGATGCCGAACAAAGCTCCGGTCGCGGAGCCACTTTGGTTCAGGCTCCATGAAAAAGTTCGCGACAAAGCCGAGGAACAACGCGTACGGAATCCGCGAAGCCGGTAGTGTCGCTAGTTCACCCAGGTCACAACCGCCCTGGAGCACAAAACGCTGTCGATGACCCGACAACGAGGCCTGACACGTCAGAGCCAGGGCAAGTGGGAATGTCACGGCGAGTGGTACACCGAGAAAATCAACAGCGAGCGCCTTTTCAAACCAGGATGGCCAGTCAACACTCCGCTTCTCACCCAGCGTGTATCCCACGGACATCGCGGATGACACCACGATGAGCGGCATCAACCACCATGGAGTCGGAAGATGCCGAATTGCGGCCAGCCGCAGAGCCGATCGGCTGTTGTCCGCCTCAAGCACCCGACGCACCGCTGGTTCAACGCCTCGGTCGAGCACCTTGCCCTGCCGCTCAATCCGCGCCGCCAGTCGCCGTTCGCGTGACCAATACTCCCACCCCGCCCCCAGAGACCATAGGGTCGCCAACACCGAGGTCGTGGCCATCACATACGGCGCCCAGTTGCTCATGAGCGCGATGATAAGGCCCGCATGCGACTCATCCCCTGCAACCGATTGATACCCGCCAGCAGTCATCGGCACCGCTCCGTGCCTGCCCGCCGTAGGAATCGATGCCCGGCTTCAACAGCAATTGGCCAAGCGATGCTTCACCCGCACCAGCATGCCCGCGGCAGTCCTCTCGGACCCGGACGAGGTTCCGCGCCCCTTCCTGCTCGAGGTCAGGATCGGCACTCAAGCGACCTTGTCCAGACGCAGTAACCGGGCCAAATGCAGGGCATCAAAGGCATCAGTCTTGCCCCGGCCTCCGGCCGGTTTCGAAAACTCGACAAGCTCGCGACCTGCGCCTGCCATGATTTCCTCGGTACCGACCAGGTACCGCTCCGCCGGGACTGTCGGAATACGTCTCACTTGGCGAGGTTGTGGGTCGCGGGGTGGCGGGTTATGCGGTAGGCAGATAGGCGCAGCGCCTCTTTGCGAATGCTGGAGTTCTACATGAATTGACCTTTCCATAATGTTGTAACCGGTCCGGAACTACACCGACGCCGTTCTCACGAGGACACCCGAGTCGGTGCAGGTCGCCGAGACATCTGGGGTGTAACCTGGCCGATGCGGTGAAATAGACCGTGATCCGACATAGATAAGCCCTTTCTATGCCGGCGGCGCTACCCGACGACACCGAGAAAATCAACAACAACGCAGTCATCACCGAGGCGATTGGTGGTCCGGGCCCGCGCCTGGCATGCCGTACACGAGTTGTACGCTCAAGGAATGCCCATCTCGGAGATCCCTAGTCAGGTGAATCTCGATCGCAGGGCGGTGCGTTGGGTTTGCACGCGCCACTGACACGGTCAAGCATTCCCACCGTTTTAAGCGGGGCCGGAAGAGCATCTCCATTCACCGCCCAGTAGGCAATCGCATATGCCGCAGTGCGACGCGCGAGTGCATCAAAGTCGCGCGGCAGACCAGTGGGCACACCGAAATCCTTACTTCCCGGCGTGCTCGGATGATCCGTACAGGATTCTTCGAGGCGGATGCCGTAATTAAGCGGGTGCAGGAAACAGCGTCGGCGCGTGACCGCCCCAGTCGATCAGCGGGGAACTCGCCGGTGCGCTGGTCGGATTGAACAACGCGTCGTGGGCGTGCACGGAGCTTCCCGCAACACGCAAGGGTGACACGCTAGTACGGGATCTATCACTGCGAGTATCGAATAGCTGCCCCTCTGATAAGCGATCGAGGCACCCACATAGGATCTGCGGTCATGACAGCGTCGCTGAAGGCACCGCGCAGGCCTACTGTCGTGCGGCTCTTTGCCGTTTCGATGAACCGGTGCGCCTTTCCCGGTTGTGACACAGCCTTAATCAGCCCGACCGGTGTCGTGGTAGGGCAGGTGGCTCACATCAAGGCGCAGAACTCGGGCGGTCCACGATACGACGACCTCCAAACTGACGAACAACGACACGGCTTCGGCAATCTGATCCTGCTGTGTGCTGTCCACCACCTTGAGATCGATGCTCGCAGCAACCTCGACATTTACACAGTCGAGCGGCTTTCAGAAATCAAGCAGCAGCATGAGGATGCAGCCGTCGCATCGGGTCACCCCGTTGTTGAACTTTCGGATGCTGCGGTCAATGGTTTCATCATCCAGGGCATCGTCAATGAGCCCAGCGTGCACATGGATTTCCGGCACGCTGTGTTCAAAGTCGGCGGTGAGGGCGGTCAACCACTTGGCAGCGGTGGAAACGGTGGCGTGCTGACGATCGTCGGCGTAGCAAGCCTTCCTCCTGAGGCCGAAGTTGATCTGGACGGGAAGCCAGGCCAGTTCCCTGGAGGTGGTGGCGGCGGAGGCGGCGCGCTGAGGTTCGAGGGAAGACCCATCACCGCCGCGGAGGTGACCGGCGGCGTGTGCGTTTCCAGCTTCTTCACCGCGAATGCGACAACCTGGCGGGACGGCTTATTCAATGCGCTTGACGGAGGATGCACATGGCATCCGATGCCAGCGCCGCAACAGCCGCTGTCGACTCCAATGGTTATCGTCCTGGAAGTCGGGTCCCTTCTGCCGAACGAGTTATTGCGTCTGGACATCCTCGTGGAATTGCCTTCGGGCATTGACGAGGTTTTGCGTCCGGTGGACATCCGGGTAGCGGACGATAAAAACGACATCGTCAGGCGAGCTTGTATTACGTCACTCGCTTCATTCGCAGCTGGGGAGGTCGGGAAGTACACTCTACGGGCTGAGTCCGGAGGAATCGTGCTGGCATCTTACTCGATCGAGGTTCGCTAAACGGATCGAGTCCCGGCGGTGTCTGCTTGTCCAAGGACGATCAGGAACTTTTGAACTCGTCGGCGCGGTGACGCCCATGCATAGAACCGATCACCACTCCGAGGTCACATTGAAGGCTGATCGCGGTCATCGACTCGGGGCGACGCGGACTCGGGTACACATATCGGCCGCCACCTGTGCGGTGCGTCGATAAGGACAGGGCGCCGAGCTGGTTGACGCGCGGGTTGTCGGGTGTGCAGTCGGTGAGGTAGACATCGCGGCGCAGCTCGAACAGCACTGCTCACGCGTTCATCGCGTCTAGGGTCCAGTGCGCTTTCGCAAGGTTGCGCAACAACGAGGTAGTCACCCAGTTCAGTTCGGCGTCGACCCCGACGCGGGAGACAGGAGCGCCGAAAACAGCTCTCAAAACGCGAAGTGCGACTGTGCCATCAGCCAATTCGGGTGCGCGGGAAACACATCCGGAAGCATCCGGTGACAACGGGCGGAGAACGCCTGGGTACACGAGCCTGGCGCCCCTGTGGCGGTCGGCGAAACCGTCCCGGTAGAACACCTACCAGCATTGACGTTCGGTGTAGAGGCGTAAGTTCTTCACCACCGCACCGAAGGGATACTCTCGGCACAGAATTTGGCGACCCCGTTCGAGGTCATCTGCGTCGATCGCAGCCACAGTGCGAGCGAGTATCTCAGCTTTGTTTTCGGCACTCGAGGCCTCACTCGAAACTGGGGCAGAGTGCCGGCGTGGGGTGGACACCCATGTGATCGTAGAGCGATTCACCGCGAGCCTGCCTCAGGTCGACGCACCGTCCGTCCGCCGCAGGTCGGTGCATGACGGATCAGATTGCGCCGACGGAGACCCAACCCGCAGGCGGGCGATAGACCTTGGCTTCTCACGTGAGGGCGCGTAGTGCACGTGGAAGTGTCAGTATGCGGCGTTGGCTCCGTATCCAGCCTCAGCCCTGGTGTACCCCTCGTATTCCAGTTGTTCGATCAGTCCAGAGAGAGAAAACGACGTCATCTCGAGGTACTGTTCGGCACTTCGTGCAGCCTGCCGGTTCCAGTCCACGCCCAAGCGGTCCACCGCGTACGTCGCATCTTCGGTGGAGAAGCCCTCGTACTCCAGGTGGTAGATCAGGCCACTGCGCGAGAAGCCCGTCATCTCGATGTACTGCTGGGCGGACGTTGTACGGCATTGCGCTGGCTGGAGATGATCTGCGGGGTAGTTGCAGTAGGTGCGACTGGAGTAGTACGTGTCGGCGGCGGCGTTCGTTCTGCGCTGGACGGCTGGACCTTCCCTGTGGTCAGGGATTCGGTTGGCATACTTATGGTTGATGTGACGGTTGTGGCAGACGGCTTGGAAGCCTCGGCAGGCACGGTCACCGTTTAAGTGACCACGGTCGTTGTACTGGTGTCGCCACCGGAGCAACCTACGAGGAGCAAAGCGAAGGCGGGGACAGCAGCAAGGGCGCGGAGAGTCATACCCAGAACATCCGGTTTGTGCCACCTTTCGTTGCGGAGAGCAAAGACCTCCCCTCAGTGCACGCGTGTGAGCGGACCGACCCGCATCTCGGGGGCGTGCGAAAGGAGACGGCCAACCGGTGCTTGTCGATGGGAACCGACCGGATTCCCCAGCGACAATGGCCCCCGAGACATTTACCGAGGTGCGGGGTTTGGTGACGCTGTGGGTCGGTACGTCGGTGTGTTTCAACGCCCCGCTCGTCGCCAGATCACCGCCGCCCGTCGCACATTGTCGTCCGCGCACAAGGCGGTCGCATAAGGTGACGCGGTCACCACTGTCAGTGCGAGGGAAGGACACCAGGCGATGAGCTCGTACGAGGAGGCGTTCCGCCAGAGCGTCGAGGATCCGGAGTCGTTTTGGCTCGAGGCCGCGAACGCCGTCGACTGGGACACGGCGCCCACCCGCGCACTGGACGACACGCAGGCGCCCTCGTACCGCTGGTTCCCGGACGGTGCTCTCAACACCAGCGTCAACGCTCTCGACCGTCACGTCGCGGCGGGGGCAGGTGACCGGACCGCGCTGATCTGGGATTCGGCGATGGTGCCGGCGAAGAAAACCTACACGTACGCCGAACTGCTCGACGAGGTCGCCACGTTCGCCGGAGTTCTGCGCGACCAAGGCGTCGTGGCAGGCGACCGCGTCATCATCTACATGCCGATGATCCCGGAGGCGGCGATCGCGATGCTCGCGTGCGCCCGCATCGGCGCCGTGCACTCGGTGGTGTTCGGCGGGTTCGCGGCGAAGGAACTCGCGACCCGCATCGACGACGCCCGTCCGGTCGTGCTCGTCACCGCGTCAGGCGGCCTCGAGCCCGGCCGCACCGTCGAATATCTCCCCATGGTCGAGACGGCTCTCGGGCTGTCGAAGACTCCCCCGCACACCGTGATTGTGAAGGATCGGGAACAGATCCCCGGTTCCGCTGCCGACTACAAGACGTCGTCCGCCGCGTGGTTCGACTGGGACGAACTCGTCGCCGACTCGTCGCCGGCCGAACCGGTCTCGGTCGCCGCCACCGATCCGCTGTACATCCTCTACACCTCCGGGACCACCGGGAAGCCCAAGGGCGTCGTCCGCGACAACGGCGGGCACGCGGTCGCGCTGACGTGGTCCATGCGCAACATCTACGACATCGGTGCAGGCGACGTGTGGTGGACCGCGTCCGACGTCGGTTGGGTGGTCGGCCACTCGTACATCGTCTACGGCCCGTTGCTCGCCGGCGCCACCACCGTGCTGTACGAGGGCAAGCCGGTGGGCACCCCCGACGCCGGCGCGTTCTGGCGCATCATCGCGGAGAACAACGTCAAAGCGCTGTTCACGGCACCCACTGCGATCCGCGCGGTCCGCAAGGCGGATCCCGACGCCCAGGAACTCACGAAATACTCGATCGACTCGCTGGAGACGCTCTTCGCCGCCGGGGAACGCCTCGACCCCGATACCTACGCGTGGGCGACCCGGGTACTCGAGCGCCCGGTCGTCGACCACTGGTGGCAGACCGAGACGGGCTGGGCCATCGCCGCGAACCTGCGGGGCCTGGATCCGATGCCACCCAAGGCCGGTTCTCCGACGGTCCCGGTTCCGGGTTACCGCGTCGAAATAGTCGATGCGCACGGCGAACTCGTGAAGGCGAACACCGAAGGCAACATCGTGGTCCGGCTCCCACTTCCGCCGGGCACCTTGACGGGTTTGTGGCAGGACGAGGACCGGTACCGCAGGTCGTACCTGGACACGTTCCCGGGGTACTACCTCACCGGCGACTCGGGCTTCGTGGACGAGGACGGCTACGTGTTCGTACTCGGACGCTCCGACGACGTGATCAACGTTGCCGGACACCGCCTTTCGACGGGCACGATGGAAGCGGTCGTGGCGTCGCACCCGGCAGTGGCCGAGTGCGCCGTCGTGGGGATTCACGACGAGATCAAGGGCCAACGCCCGTCGGGATACGTGGTGCTCAAGGCCGGGGTGGAGATCGACCCCGAGACCCTACGACAAGAACTCGTCGCGATGGTGCGTGACCAGATCGGTGCGGTCGCGACCTTCCGCGACGTGACCGTCGTGCAGGCGCTGCCGAAGACCCGATCGGGCAAGATCCTCCGAAAGACCATGCGCCAGATCGCCGACCACGAGCAATACACGGTCCCGTCCACCATCGAGGACCCCGCCGTGCTCGAGGCCCTCCGGGAACAACTCGGCGGCTGACCGTCCTCTGCGGAGCTTCTACCGGCGACGGCGGCGCCACACCGCGACTATCACGACCACAGCGAGGAACGCCCCGGCCGCGGCGATGAGGTCGGGGCGGTTCCGTACCGCTTCGACTTTTTCGTCGGCCGCGTGTTTGACGCGAGTGGGAACGTCGAGCCGGTCGCTCAGTTCGCCCACCGTCGCAGCGAGTTCGGCGCGCTGCTGCGCAATATCGGCTTCCGGTCCGCTGTTCGATCCGTTGGGTGTGGACTCGACGGGCCGGGGATCACCCTGGGATTCCGGTCGGCTCATTACATTGCTCCCTTCGCGGCGGCCACGTCGGCCCGAACGCTGTCGACCGTGTGCGCCGGCATCGGCGGCGCGGCCTTCTTGGCCTTCGAGGCGCCGACCGCCGCGAGGATGCCGCCGATCACGAGGACCACGACGGCGACGATCAGTGCTGCCAGCCACGGGTCCAATGCCGTCGCGAGCCCCAGCACACCCGCCGCGATGAGAGTGGCGAGCCCGAGGTAGAGCAGAAGCGCACCGGCGCCGGAGATGCCCGCACCGATGCCGATCCTGGTGCCCTTGGCCTTCACTTCGTCGAGGGCATGGGTGACCTCGGTGCGCACGAGTGTGGAGACCTGCGCGGTCAGCCGTTCCGTGAGTTCGACTGTGGACAGTTCGGAGGGCTGGGCCGCCACGTGACGCGCACCCCCTCCGGTCGGTTCCGTCATGTTCGTTCCCCTTCCTCGTTGTCGCCGGTCGCGCCACGCAGGCGACGCCCGCGTTCGATGATTTCTTGGTGTTTCGCCGCGTTCTTCTCGCTCACTCGGGTGTCTCGCGGGGGCAGTTTGAGGGTCTTCTCCGCCTCGATTCCACCCTGCAACTGCCGGCCACGTTCGAGTTCTGCGTCGAATTCGGCCCCGAACAGCAGTGCCAGATTGGTGATCCACAGCCACAGCAGGAAGATCACCGCGCCGGCGAGCGAACCGTACGTCTTGTTGTAGCTTCCGAAATTGGTGACGTACACGGCGAACAGCACCGACGCGAGGATCCAGACCACGATCGCGATCACCGAACCGACGCTCACCCAACGGAATTTGGGCTGCTTGACGTTGGGCGTCGTGTAGTACAGCACTGCCACGATGATGATGACCAGAATCAGCATCACGGGCCACTTCGCGATGTTCCAGACCGTTACTGCCGTCTCTCCCAGCCCCACGACGTCACCGATGGTGCGGGCGATCGGTCCGCTCACCACGAGCATCAGCCCTGTCGCGCCCGCAAAGACGAGTACAAGGGCGGTGACCAGCAGCATCTGCGGGCGCAGCTTCCAGATCGGGCGTCCCTCTTCGATCTCGTAGATACGGTTCATAGCCCGACCGAAGGCCCCGACGTAGCCGGACGCCGACCAGAGCGCACCCAGAACACCGATGATGAGGGCGAGGCCGGCGGTCGGTGCCTGCACCAACTGCTCGATGGGGCCTCGCAAGGTGTCGACCGCGGAGGCCGGTCCCAATTCCTCGACCATCTGGAGCACTGCATCCACGGTGGCCTGGCCCTGCCCGAAAACCCCGAGCAGCGAGACCACCACCAGCAACGCAGGAAACAGCGACAGGATGGCGTAGTACGTCAGCGACGCTGCCAGGTCGGTGCACTGATCCCGGCTGAACTCGCGGACCGTCCTTTTGATCACGTATTTCCACGACGGCTTCTCGATGTCCGTCGGAGAGTCCGGCTTGCGCGAATCGTCCGGTGCCACGGTCGCGCCCGCAGCACCGTCCCCGCCCTGTTGGTCTGTCATGGCACCCGAGTACCGCGCCTCCGCCCAAACCAAACCGGAACCGCGTGAGGTTGTCCGTACGATCGGAGCATGTCCGACACCGATGCAGTCCGCGGCTCCTCCGAGGGGTTCGCCGACATCACGTCCCAGCTCGACTACCCGATGTACATCGTCACGACGCGCGCCGGGGAAGAACGCAGCGGATGCCTCGTCGGGTTCACCACTCAGACCGGCATCGATCCGGCGCGCTTCCTCGTCGCCATCTCGAACAAGAACCACACCTTCCGTGTCGCCCAGGAAGCCGAGTACCTCGCCGTGCATGTCCTCTCGCCGGAGAACCGCGCGATATCGGAGCTTTTCGGAGAGCAAACCGGAGACGAGATCGACAAGTTCGCCCAGTGCGCGTGGAGCGAGGGTCCGCACGGCCTGCCGATCCTCGACGGCGCGGCCGGATGGTTCGTCGGGCGCGTGCTGGACAGGCTCGATCTCGGTGACCACATGGGGTTCCTGCTCGATCCCGATGAGGGTGAACTTCGCGAGAAGCTGGACAAGCTCCTGACCTTCCGCGATGTGAGCGACATGGAGGCCGGCCACGGCGCATGACGTGGCGGGGAACGAACCGGCGTGATCTGATCGGGTGCATGCACCAACTCGACGACCCCGCCTCCCCCACCGACGTCGACGACGATCGGCTCCGGCAGCTGTACGCGTATCCGGAAGGGCTCGAGCGCCCGTGGATGCGCGTCAACTTCGTGTCCTCCCTCGACGGTGCGGTCGCCGTGGAAGGCCGGTCGGGAGCGCTCGGCACCCCGTCGGACAAGAAGGTCTTCGGGCTGCTCAGGGAACTCGCAGACGTGATTCTCGTCGGCGCGGGCACTGTGCGGACCGAGAACTACGGGGGTGCGCGCACCAGCGAGACGCTTCGTGCGCGTCGTGAGGCGGACGGCCTCGAAGCCGTGCCTCCCATCGCGGTCGTGACGACGTCCTGCTACTTCCCGTCGGATCTGCGGCTGTTCACCGACACGACAGTGCCTCCGGTCGTGTTCACCAGTGCGAGTGCCCCTGTCGCCAACCGTCGCTCGGCGGAGGACGCCGGTGCCGACGTTCGGGTGATCGCCGACGACACCATCGACGGCGCAGCCCTGCTCGCCGCCGTCACGAAGGCCGGATGGACGCGCGTACTGTGCGAAGGAGGTCCGCAACTGTTCGGAAGCATGATCGAAGCCGACATCGTCGACGACCTGTGCTTGACCTGGGCCCCGGTTCTCGCAGCCGGCGCCGCGGGGCGCATCGCCTCGACGCCTGCCCCCGCGCTCACGCCCATGCGACGGACCCACCTGGTCGCCGATGACGACGGCACCCTGCTCACCCGCTGGATTCGAGACGACAGAGAAGGAGCTTCCCATGGCTGATGACGACATTGTCGAAGGAACCGATCGTTCCGACGACCTGCTCGAACGACTCGCCGACCTCGCGTCCGAGCGCAGCCTCACCGTGGGATGCGCGGAGTCGCTCACCGCGGGCACGCTGGCCGCCAGGCTCGGTGCCGCGCAGGGCAGTTCGGAGTGGTTTCGCGGCGGCATCGTCGCCTACTCACGCGAGGTGAAGCACGGGCTTCTCGCAGTGCCGGAAGGCCCGGTGGTGAGCGAAACCGCGGTGCGGGCCATGGCCGAATCGACTTCGCGTCTGCTCGGCGCCGAGATCGTGGTCGCGGTGAGTGGGGCGGGTGGACCCGACCCGCAGGACGGCCGTCCTGCCGGAACCGTGTGCTTCGCGACGACAGGTCCGGGTGGGACACGCAGCGAGGAACATCATTTCGACGGCGACCCCCAAAAAGTGCTCGCCCGGACAGTGCGTCATGCCCTAACGTTGCTCGTCGATCGGGCACAGGCCTGACTGTCGAGGCAGGAGCATTCTTGCGCACACTCACCTACTTCGTGGCCACCACGCTCGACGGGTTCATCGCCGACCCGTCGGGCGGGTTCGGTTTCTTTCCGGTCCCCGACGAACTGGTGTCGGTCCTCGTCGAGGAGTTCCCGGAAACCATCCCCACCCAGGCGCGTGCACATCTCGGGATCGACCCGCCGAACAAGAACTTCGACGCGGTGGTCATGGGCAGACGCACGTGGGAGCCGTCTCTCGATGACGGAGTCACGAGCTCGTATCAACATCTGAAGCAGTACGTCTTCTCGACCACGATGAGCGAAGCACCGGACGACACCGTCACACTCGTCGACAGCGATCCGCTCGCGTACGTGCGCGAGCTGAAGCAACAGGACGGCGGAGGAATCTGGTTGTGCGGGGGCGGTTCTCTCGCGGGCGCACTGTTACCCGAGATCGACGAACTCGTCCTGAAGGTGAATCCGATCGTAGCGGGCAACGGAATACCGTTGTTCCGCGCGGACTTCGAACCGCATTTCTTCGATCCGATCGACAGTCGCCCGATCGCCGGCGTCACGATCACTCGTCTGGCTGCCCGTCGTTGACCGTGTCGGGGGGGGAGGGCGGCTGTGACCCCGGCCCCGCGTGCAAAAAAGGCGGGGTGGACGGCCCGCCGGGGGGGGGGGGGGGGGGCGGGCCGGTCGAACTTGGGGCCCCGCGTCGGGAGGTGGGGAAGGGGGTAATGACG
>NZ_JBHXRF010000002.1:0-446348 GCF_042717545.1 Rhodococcus sp. NPDC058639 | reverse complement strand
CCACCCGCCCCCGGCCGCCCCGCCCCCCTATCCCCCGCGGGGGGCCCGGCCGGGCCCGGGGCCGCCGTCAGGGGGCGGCGCCCCCCCCGACACCGGATCAGAAGACGGCGGGATCGACGTCCAGCGTGGTGCGGTCGAGGCTCGCGAGCAGATCGAACTGCGGCCCCGTCTTCGGAAGTTCGAATCGGAAGAAGTACCGGGCCGCCGCGCGCTTGCCGTCGTAGAAAGCGCCGTCACGCTCGCCCACGGCGAGGAGTTGTTCGAGCCAGATCCACGCGACCACCACATGCCCGACCGCTTCGAGGTACACGGTCGAATTCGCCAGCGCGACAGCCGGATCGCCGGTCGACCACAGGGCGGTGGTCGTCTCCCCCACCCGTACGACGGCACGTTGCAACTGCTGTGCGTACTCCGCGGCGTCGCCACCTGCGTCCAGCGCCTTCGTCACGGTCTCACCGATGGTCTCCCCCAGCACCGCGAGCGCGGCACCACCCTGCATGATCACCTTGCGGCCCAGCAGGTCCATGCCTTGAATGCCATGGGTGCCTTCGTGAATGGGGTTGAGGCGATTGTCGCGGTAGTACTGTTCGACATCGAATTCCCGGGTGTACCCGTAACCGCCGAGTACCTGGATCGCCAGACTGTTGGCTTCGAGGCACCACTGCGACGGCCACGACTTGGCGATCGGGGTGAGCAGGTCCAGCAGAAGTCCCGCGCGCGACCGGGCCGCCTCGTCAGGTGCGGTCCGCTGTTCGTCGACGAGTCTGGAACAGTACAGGCCGAGCGCCAGCGCACCTTCCACGTAGGACTTCTGCGCCAGCAGCATCCGGCGTACGTCGGGGTGTTCGACGAGTGCCACCTGAGGGGAAGCCGGGTCTTTCGCTCCGAGTGGGCGGCCCTGAGTTCGGGTGCGTGCGTAGTCGAGCGACTGGAGGTATCCGGCGTAGCCGAGCGAGGTCGCGAGGAATCCGACCCCGATCCGTGCCTCGTTCATCATGTGGAACATGTAGGACAGGCCCTTGTTCGGCTCCCCGAGAAGATAGCCGACCGCTCCCGCCTCTCCGCCCGGTGTGTATGTGCCTTCGCCGAGGTTCAGCAATGTGTTCGTGGTGCCGCGATTGCCCATCTTGTGGTTGAGGCCCACCAGGGCGATGTCGTTCCGGTCGCCCAGCGTGCCGTCGGAGTCGACGAGGAACTTGGGAACGATGAACAGTGAGATGCCCTTGACGCCGGCGGGGCCTCCCGGAATCTTGGCGAGCACCAGATGCACGATGTTCTCGGTCAATTCATGGTCCCCGCCGGAGATCCACATCTTCGTTCCGGTCAGGCGGTACGTGCCGTCGCCCACGGGCACGGCCTTGGTGGTGATGTCGGCGAGCGACGAGCCTGCCTGCGGCTCGGACAGGCACATGGTGCCGAAGAATCGGCCTTCGAGCATGTGCGGCACGAAGGTGGCGATCTGCTCGTCGCTGCCGTGCGCGACGAGCAGGCTCGCGTTGGCCGCGGTGAGGAACGGGTACGCGGAGGTGCCTGCGTTCGCCGCCTGGAACCATGCCATCGACGCGCGCAGAACCGCGATGGGCAACTGCATGCCGCCGTGAGCTTCGTCGAACCCGCCGGCGATGAGCCCCGCCTTGGAGAACAGGTCGAGTGCGGCCTTGACCTCCGGGATGATCTCGACGCGACCGTCCTCGTCCATCCGAGGTTCCTGGGCATCAGCCTTCTTGTTGTGCGTCGCGAAATGCTTCGTAGCGATGTCCGCACTCAGGTCCAGCACCGCGTCGAACGTCTCGCGGGAATGCTCCGCGAACCGCGAACGGGTGGTCAGGGACTCGATGTCGAGCCAGTCGTACAGCAAGAAGTCCAGGTCGCGGCGGGACAGCACGGGAGCAGGCATGGAGGGGTCCTTTCGGCGGAGTACCGAGCGCGCACCCAGTAGAGCAATCCGGGCGCGCCGGTCGACCGGCGGGGTGGCAGCCGTGGGTTGCACGGTACCGCGCGATGCTTGGCGCCGACGCCACGAATACGGGAATACTGCCCTTCATGAGCGGATCCCCTTCTGTGCTGGTCGTCGACGACGACGCGGACGTCCTCGCCTCCCTGCACCGCGGTCTCCGCCTCTCCGGGTTCTCGGTGTTGACCGCCGCCGGGGGTGCCGAAGCCCTGGAAGTCGTCGAGGCCGAGCGGCCCGATGTGATGGTGCTCGACATGAACATGCCCGGTCTCGACGGGACGGCCGTCATCACCACCCTGCGCGGTGCGGGGGACGACATCCCGATCTGCGTGCTCAGTGCCCGCGACACCGTCGACGACCGCATCGCCGGGCTCGAATCCGGCGCCGACGACTACCTGACCAAACCGTTCGTCCTCGCCGAACTCGTCGCGCGTATCAAAGCGATGCTGCGCCGGCGCGCCCCGGCCGATGATCAGGCGGTGCGGGTCGGCGCTCTGCGCATAGAACCGGCTGGCCGGCAGGTGTTCGTCGACGGCGATCCCGTGGACATGACCAAACGCGAGTTCGAACTCCTCGAGGTCCTGGCCCGCAATGCGGGCATCGTCCTCTCCCGCGAACGCCTGTTGTCGCTCGTGTGGGGTTACGACTTCACCTCCGACACCAACGTCGTGGACGTGTTCGTCGGTTATCTTCGCCGCAAACTCGAATCGGGTGGCCGCGCCCGGCTCGTCCATACCGTGCGCGGCGTCGGTTTCGTTCTCCGGGAGCCGTGAGATGCCCCGCTCGTTCTCGTTGCGCGCCCGAGTGGCCACCGCGACCGCGCTGGGCACGACCATCGTCGTGGGAATCCTGGGTGTAATTGTGGCGCTGGCAATTTCGCGCAACAATCTGGCACAACTCGACCGACGCCTCGACCTCGCCGCCGATGTGCTGGCAGCCAACGCCGCGGCCGCCGAATTGTTCCTGCCGGTATTCGGCGACGGCGGTGCGTTCGCCATGACGATCCGCGCGGAACCCGACGGCGCGCTGCGTGCGAGCACGCCCACGGAACTGCCCGTCCTCGAACCCGGCGCGCACACCGTCACCCTCGACGGAATCGACTACCGCGCGTACACCACCCCCATCGAATCGAATCGGGGTCTGATGTCGGTGGCCGTGCTCCTGGCCGAAGCGCAGGATGTGACCACCGATCAACACCGGCAGGTATTGATCGCCGGCGCCGTCGCAGTGGCCGCCGCGACCGGCCTCGGCTGGCTGCTCGGCGGCGGCGCGGTGCGTCCGCTCGTCGACCTCACCCGCCGGATCGTCGCCCGCGACCGGGATCTCTCCCCACGCCCGTCCGGAGTCACGGAAGCCGACGAACTCGCGTCGGCGGTGGGCGCGATGCTCGACGACGTGGCACGCGCGCGTGCCGCCACCGACGCCGCGCTGGCCACAGCGCGCGACTTCGCGGCGGCAGCGGCACACGAGATGCGGACGCCCCTGACGGCGATGCGGACGGACATCGAAGTACTCACGACCCTCGACCTCGAGGCGGACGACCGGTCCGAGATACTCACCGACCTCGCGCG
The DNA here is from genome assembly GCF_042717545.1 of Rhodococcus sp. NPDC058639. Lineage (NCBI taxonomy): Bacteria > Bacillati > Actinomycetota > Actinomycetes > Mycobacteriales > Nocardiaceae > Rhodococcus > Rhodococcus sp. NPDC058639. Next base: position 442,823 of record NZ_JBHXRF010000002.1, on the reverse strand, counting down.
CACTCAAGCACGATTGGAAGCGACCCTCAACGACCTCGAACGCCTCGCCAGAGGCGATCTGTCCACCGACCGCGATTTCGTCGACGTCGATCCCGTCGAAATCTGCGACACCGCTGCCGCGGACGCGATGCGCCGATATCCGGGCCTGACCGTGGACGTGCGAGGGGATGCGGGCCGGACGCTGCGCGGCCTACCCGCAGGCCTGCGACTCGTGGTGGACAACGCGATCACCAATGCCGTCCGGCACGGCGGCGCATCGCTCGTACGGATCACCGTCTCGAGGGACGATGCAGCCACCAGCCTGATCGTCGACGACGACGGAGTGGGTGTCCCCGCCGACGAACGCTCGGCAGTGTTCGAACGGTTCCGGCGCGGATCGAATTCCCGCCAGACCGGGTCCGGGCTCGGACTGGCACTCGTCGCGCAGCAGGCAACCCTGCACGGCGGTGACGCACACCTGGACGAGAGTCCGCTCGGGGGAGCCCGCCTCGTTATCCGGTTGCCTCACACGCGCCCCCGCGATCGATGATCGGCACTGGTGACGTTCCCCGCACCGACTCGATTCCCGCGAGGGCACATTGTGTCCGAATTGCTCAGTGCGGGAAGGGCTCTCCGGTGTACTCCCGCGTCTCCACCAGCACCGGCCAATTGCCGGAGTTGTTCCGCATCACGGCTTCGATGCCGTACGGCCGTAGTTCGCCGAGGTCGAGCGGTTCCGCATAGTCGCGGTCGGCGACGTCGCGGGCGCGGCGCAGGTGCGGAAGGAGTTCCGCCGGCACCTGCACTCGTGCTGCCATTGTTCCAGTCTGACAGCGAAAGCCGACACGTGCTCGTGGATGCGCCCGGATGCACAAGGGCCCGAGCCGGCATACACCGGACTCGGGCCCTCACGAACGAATTGCTACGGCAGGTCGACCAGGTCGATCACGAACACCAGCGTCTTGCCGCCGAGCGGGTGACCGGAGCCGGCCGGACCGTACGCGAGTTCGGGCGGCACGATCAGCTTGCGGCGACCACCGACCCGCATCCCCGGGATACCCTGCTGCCAGCCCGGGATCAGCCGGCCGAGCGGGAACGCGACGGACTGGCCGCGGCTCCACGACGAGTCGAACTCTTCGTTGGTCTCGTACTCGACACCCTTGTAGTGCACGTCGACGGTCGCGTCGGGCTGAGCCTCGGGACCTTCACCGATGGTGATGTCCTCGACGACGAGTTCGGTGGGTGCGGGGCCTTCCGACTTCTCGATGACCGGCGGTTCGGGCTGGACCTGCACGTCGAGCAGATCGATCACGAACACGAGCGTCTTGCCCGACAACTGGTGGCCCGATCCGGCGGGACCGTAGGCGAGTTCCGGCGGGATCGTCAGCTGACGACGCCCACCGACACGCATGCCGGGGATGCCCTCCTGCCAGCCGGCGATGAGACCGGCGAGCGGGAAGCGGATGGACTCGCCACGGCTCCACGACGAGTCGAACTCTTCGCCCGTGTCGAACTCGACACCGACGTAGTGCACGTCGACGACCGCACCCGGCGTAGCTTCGGGACCGTCACCAATCGTGATGTCCTTGATGACCAGTTCGGTGGGCGCGGGGCCCTCCTGGAACTCGATCTCCGGTTTACTCACAGGTCCTTCTCCCTTGTCGAGTGGCAGTCGTCGCACGCGCTCGGACAGATCGGTCAGCGAAGATCGATCCCCTTGTAGTCACGCTCGGTGTGGCCGACGTAGATCTGGCGCGGGCGCCCGATCTTGAGGGTCGGGTCGGAGTGCATCTCGCGCCAGTGCGCGATCCAGCCCGGCAGGCGGCCCAGCGCGAACAGCACGGTGAACATGCGGTCCGGGAAGCCCATAGCGCGGTAGATCAAACCGGTGTAGAAGTCGACGTTCGGGTACAGCTTGCGCTCGATGAAGTAGTCGTCGGTGAGCGCGGCCTCTTCGAGCTTCATGGCGATGTCGAGCAGTTCGTCGCCTGCACCGAGCTTCTTGAGGATCGAGTCGGCGGTCTTCTTGACGATCGCGGCGCGCGGGTCGTAGTTGCGGTAGACGCGGTGCCCGAAGCCCATGAGCTTCACGCCGTCTTCCTTGTTCTTGACCTTGCGCACGAACTCGTTGACGTCGCCGCCCGAGTTCTTGATCTGCTCGAGCATCTCCAGCACAGCCTGGTTCGCACCGCCGTGCAGCGGGCCCCACAGCGCGTTGATGCCGCCCGAGATGGACGTGAACAGGTTGGCGTCCGACGAGCCGACCAGACGCACCGTCGACGTCGAGCAGTTCTGCTCGTGGTCGGCGTGCAGGATCAGCAGCATGTCGAGAGCCTGGGCGATCTCGGGGTCGATCTCGTACGGCTCGGCCGGGAAACCGAACGTCATCCGCAGGAAGTTCTCGACCAGCGACAGCGAGTTGTCGGGGTAGAGGAACGGCTGGCCCACGGACTTCTTGTAGGCATAGGCGGCGATCGTCGGGAGCTTGGCGAGCAAACGGATCGTCGACAGCTCGACCTGCTCCGAGTCGTCCGGGTCGAGCGAATCCGGGTAGTACGCCGAGAGCGCGTTGACCGCACTGGACACGACGGGCATGGGATGCGCGTTACGCGGGAAGCCGTCGAAGAAGCGCTTGAGGTCTTCGTGCAGCAGCGTGTGCCGGCGGATCTTGTCGGTGAACGTCTCGAGCTGGTCCGACGTGGGCAGCTCGCCGTAGATCAGCAGGTAGCTGACCTCGATGAAGCTGGCCTTCTCGGCCAGCTGCTCGATCGGGTACCCGCGGTAACGCAGGATGCCCTTCTCACCGTCGATGTACGTGATCGCCGACTTGGTGGAGGCAGTGTTGACGAAACCGGGGTCGAGGGTGGTGTACCCGGTCTCCGCAAGGAGCTTGCCCAGCTCGATACCGTCATTGCCTTCCGTTGCTTTGGCGATCGACATCGCGTGCTCGCCACCGGGGTAGCTGAGGGCGGTTGTGGGTTCATTCTCAGCGGGCACGAAGGATCCCTCTCAAGCTCAGACCTACGAGAAACTTCCGAACATTCAGGTAGAACCTAGCCGTAACGCAGCGTGTACGCCCAGCCAGGGTCGGTCGAAAGTCCCCGCACAGTGTTTCGTTGATATCGACGTCGGACGTCGGCCCGCACCCTCGGAGACTCCGCCGCAAGGTCGGCGCACGCCGCTTACCTGGGGTAATCGTACGCGATCCGTGTGGTAGCACCATCGCCACCCCGCCACCTGCCGTTCGTGGCGCCCGTGCGTCACCCGGAGAAACCCACCGCACCGAGGCCCCAACTGGCGTCCCAGCCCTCCCCCGGCTGCAGGACCACTTCGTCGATACCCAGATTGAACGCATCGGGAGGGCACGTCGCGGGAATCAGTGCGAGCGAACGCTCCGCAGCACCCCCTGACCCAGCCGTCTCGGTGGTCGCATACAGCCACCCGAACTCCGGCACCGTTCGCAGCTCCACACCGCGCCCGTCGGGCCCGCAGAGACGGTGACGCACCACACCGTCGGCGTCCTCGTCGAGCGCGCTGAACGGTGTCGCGAGCCGTACACCGGCGAGGGAGCGTGGTGCGGTGAAGTCGTACTCGGTACCGGTGACGGGTTGCGAGTACGCGGTGGGAAGACCCCGTTCGCGGTCGATCGGAACTCGGGTACCTGCCGCCAGGTGCAGGGTGCACTCGTCGAGGGGGGTGTCCCCGGCCCGCAGATACGGGTGCACTCCGAGACCGAACGGTGCGTGGAAATCGCCGATGTTGGTCGCGGTGTGGGTGACAACGAGCCCGTACTCACCGAGTTCGTGGGTCGCGGTGAGCAGCAACCGGTAGGGCCATCCCTTCTGCATTCCGACCTCGAGCGCCTGCTCGACACGGGTAGCCGTGTGCGACACCAGGTCCCACTTCTTGTTCCAGGCGAAGCCGTGCACGGCGGTTTTCCGGCGCGGGTCGGTGACCGCCAGTTGGTGTTCGATTCCGTCGAAGAAGAAGTGGCCGTCGCGCACGCCACCCGGCCACGGGGCGAGCACGGCGCCCGCGTACAGCCACGGTTGCTCGGCAGGCCCGCTCTCGACGAGCCGGTAGGGGCCGGACGGATCGTCGTACACCAGCTCACGCACTGCAGCGCCCACCTCGGACACTTCGGCCCGGTAACCGCCGCCGCGGATCACGTAGTGCGCGGGACCGTCTCCCGGCCGGGATTCGGTCGGGTGATCGCGTTGCGAGTGGTGGATCGAGTCGGACATGTACCCAGTCTTGCGGGCTGCGGGCGATCGCACTACCCATTCGGGCGCCTGACCTCTCCGTACTGCAAACCTGTCCGGCAGTCCCGGATCACATGCCGGCCGTCATGGCCTCGATCACGGCCGCGGTCGCCACCACCGTCGGGACGTCGTCGATCGGGACGTCGGGGTCACCGGTGGTGGAATCCGAGAGCACCACCAGCACGAGCGGGTTCCCGTGCGGCGACCACACGACCCCGGCGTCGTTGACCGTTCCGTGGTGGCCTCCTCCCGTCTTGTCGGCCGCGGTCCAGCCCGGCGGCAGTGCCGCGCGGATGCGTTTGTCGGACGTGAGGCTCCCGCGCATCCACCCCGCGAGGGTGCGTTGTTGCTGTGGCGGCAGCCCCGCACCGAGAAGCAGTTCGTGGCACCCCGCTCCGAGCCCGGCGGCGGTCGTGGTGTCGCGCTCGTCGCCGCGCCCCGCTTCGTTCAGTTCGGGTTCCCACCGATCGAGGCGAGTCGCCCCGTCGTTGACGGCCCGCGCCAGGGCCGTCACCGTGTCCGGGCCGCCGATGCGTCGCAACAGGAGGTTCGCGGCGGTGTTGTCGCTTCGGGTCAGCGCGGCCTCGCACAAGCGACCGACGGTCATGACGCGGCCCTGATGTTCCGTCGTCACAGGCGAGTTCACGACGATGTCGGCGGGCTCGACCGCAATGGTCTCGTCGAGGGTCAGCCGGCCGAGGGATTCGAGACGCAGAATTCCGGCCGCTGCGTAGATCTTGAAGGTCGAGCACATCGCGAATCGCTCGTCGGCGCGGTGTGAACAGGTCCGCCCGTCGATCGGCGAGTGCGCGAACACCCCGAGACGGACCTTGTGGTCGTTCTCGATCCGGGCGAGACGTGTGTAGAGCGCGGGCAGACGCAACTGTGTCTCCGGTACACCCCTCGCAGCCGGGGTCGCATCCGGTGGCACCGTGCTGGATGCGCCGCATGCCGCCAGGATCGGAGCGGCCGACAGGACGACGGCACCGGAGAGAAAGCCTCTGCGGGACAGTGCCGTTCGGTCGAATGCGGGTGGTGTTGCCATGCGGCTACAACAGCATCCGAGCTCTCTCCGATGCCAATACTTTACCGAGGCCGAAGCAAGTCGGAAAACGTATCGTCGCTGGTGACAGCCCTATATGACTCCGGCAGTGGCCGCACTTCCGGTAAAACCGGGGACGGCGTCGAAGACGCTGGTTGAATGTCGGCCATGGATCTGATCCGTCATCTCCGGTTCTTCGTCGCGGTCGCCGACAAAGGACACTTCGGGCGCGCCGCAGCCGACCTGGAAATGACGCAACCTCCACTGTCCCAAGGACTTCGGCGTCTCGAAGAGTACATCGGGACCCCGCTCGTCCACCGCACGCAGCAGGGTGCCGTTCTCACGTCCGCCGGCGCGCAACTGCTTCCCCACGCCCGGTCGCTCATCGACGACTCCGACCGTTTTCTCACGGAAGCGGTCCGCGTGGCAGGCGCCCGCGCAGTGGTCCGCTGGGGCGCCTGCGTCGCGCTGCCGGACCGGTTGCTCACCGCATGCGTCGCGGCCTTGTGCGCCGAGACCGATGCGGCAGTGACGACCGAATCGGGGACCACCGTCGACCTGATCGATGCGGTGCGGTCGGGCAAATGCGATTTCGCCGTGGTCGAACTTCCCACGCTCGTGGACGGCGTGGAGGCCGGGCCCGTCACCAAGATTCCGCGGTGGGTCGTCGTGCCGAAGGACCATCGCAGCGCACACATCGAACGGCCTCGGTTCCCGATGCTCTCCGATCTGGCGTTCGCAGCCCCACCCCGAGCAGGAAACCCCGGGGCCTTCGACGCCGTGCGTGACCTACTGCGCGAACGCGGCCTCGAGGTCGACACGACGAGTGCGCCGGACGACCGGGCCGTCCTCGCCGCAGTGGCTGCGGGCACCCATTTCGGTATGTCGACCACGAGGCCCGGTTCGGCGCCGGGGGTCGCGTGGCTGCACTTGGCCCCCGCCGCGACCGCGCTGCAGGTGCGTCTCGTGTGGCGAACCGGCGCCGACATCGACCGGTATGTCGCGGCACTCGATCGGGTGGTGTTCCGGGAACGGGTGCGCTGAGCCGTACATCCCGACGGCCCGGACAGAGGTCACCGCGCGTCGGCGGCCGCTGCCTTCCCCCGCGTGGAGTCGCTGTCGTCCTTCATTCGCACCGCGATCGCGAAGACGAGCACACCTGCCGCCGCGAGGATCACTCCGGCAGCGGCCGGTGCGGTGTACCCGAATCCGGCGGCGATCACCGCACCGCCGATCGCAGCGCCGATCGCGTTGGCGAGGTTGAACGCGGCGTGGTGGAGCGACGCCGCGAGAGTCTGGGCATCGTCTGCGACATCCATCAGCCGGACCTGCAGTCCCGGACCGACCGCCGCGCACCCGGCGCCGAGCAGGAACACCATCACCAGAGCCGTGTACGGGTTGTGCACCGCGACGACGAACACGGCGAGCAGCACGCCGAGGGCACCCATGGTGGTGAAGATGCCCGCCACCAGCGCGCGGTCGGCGAGGCGGCCTCCCACCGCGTTGCCCACGACCATGCCGAGCCCGAACAGCATCAGGGCGACCGGGACCACCGATTTCGGTACGCCTGCGACGTCGGTCAGGGTGGTGCTGATGTAGGTGTAGACCGCGAACACACCACCGAAGCCGATCGTCGCGACGCCCAAGGTCATCCATACCTGCTTCCGGCGCAGAGCACCCAGTTCGGTCCGCACGCTCGTCGTACGGATGGACAGGTCCGGCACCCACACGACGACCGCCGCGACGGTGGCCACTCCGATCACCGCGACCAGACCGAACGCGGTGCGCCAGCCCAGTGCCATACCCAACCACGACGCGGCGGGCACCCCGATCACGTTCGCGACCGACAGTCCCATCATCAGGAGCGCGACGGCCCGCGCCCGCTGTCCCCGTCCCGCGAGATGCGCCGCGACGATCGCGGCGACGCCGAAGTACGCGCCGTGCGGCAGGCCGGCAACGAACCGGGAGGCCACGAGCGCGCCGTAGCCCGGCGCCAGCACCGTCGCTGCGTTACCGATCGTGAACGCGACCATCAAGGCGATCAGCAGCGTCTTGCGCGGTACCCGGGCGGTGAGGGTCGCGATGAGGGGCGCACCGACCACGACGCCGGCGGCATACGCGGACACCACGTGCCCGGCGGTCGGCTCGGAGACACCGAGCCCCGTCGCGATATCGGGAAGCAGGCCCATCGCCATGAATTCGGTGGTGCCGATCCCGAAACCACCGAGCGCGAGTGCCCACATCGCGCGGGTGCGGCCTGCCCGCGGACCGTCGTCGATCCGGACGTCGTCGGGTGGGCAGGCGGGAGCCGTGGTCATGAGAGAGCCTTCGGGGAGTGCACGAGGTACGCAAAGGAAAGTCCGGACGGCTGTGTCCGGCTCGTTCCATCTTCCGCTTCGGACCCGCCCACCTCGAATTCGTCAGGGGTGAGTTCCGCCACCGCCGCGTGGAGCGCGCCCTACGACAGGGTTCTCTCGACCCGGTACCGGACGAAGGCGGGGAACGCGAAGACACACACCGCGACGCCGACGACCACCAGGACACCGCCACCCGCTGCCGCAACCGCGGTCCCGGCCGCAGCGGCGGCCGCACCGTGCAGGACGTCGCCGATCCGGGGACCGCCGGCGACGACGACGATGAAGACTCCTTGCAACCGGCCACGCATCTCGTCGGTCGCGACGGTCTGCAGCATCGTCGACCGGAACGCCGCCGACACCATGTCCACGGCCCCTCCGAAGGCGAGGAAGGCGACCGCGAGCCACACCAGCAGCGCGCTCCCGCCCGAATCGGCGAACCACACCACGATCCCGAATCCGGCCATCGCGACGCCCCACAAGGCGATACACACGATCACCGCGAGCCCCTGCCGCCGCACTCTCGGCAGCCACCCCGAGAACACGCCGCCGACAACGGCTCCCACGGACATCGCCGCGAACAGCACGCCGAGAACGAATCCGCCCTGCACCGGATCCCCGAAGGTTTCGTGAGCGATCTGAGGAAACAATGCGCGCGGCATTCCGAAAACCATCGCGACGATGTCGACGACGAACGAGGCCAGCAGGATCTTCTGCCCGGACAGGTAGCGGAATCCGTCGAGCACCGCGCGCAGTCCCGCGCGCGTCACCTCTCCCAGCGGCGGGATCGGGGGCAGCCGGACGACCGCCCAGAGCGTCGCGAGCAGGAAGACGGCGTCGAGCAGGTACAGGGTCGACAACCCCACCATCGGGATAAGCACCCCGGCAAGCAGCGGACCGGCGATCGCGCCGAACTGCACCACGGTCATGTTGAGCGAGGTCGCCGCAGCGATCTGGCCCGTGGGAAGCACACGCGGGATCACTGCCGCGCGGGTGGGCTGATTCACCGCGAAGAACGCCTGCTGCACCGAGAACACGCCGAGCAGCACCCACACGTTGCCCGAACCCGCTGCGGCCTGTGCCCACAGGAGCAACGAGGTGACGCAGAGGCCGACCGAGGTGATGGTCAGCAGGGTGCGCCGGTCCATCGCGTCCGCGAGCGCGCCGCCCCACAGCCCGAACACGACGAGCGGCACGAGACCGAACACACCGGTGAGCCCGACGTAGGCCGAGTTCCGGGTGATCTCGTAGATCTGCTGCGGCACCGCGACAATCGCCATCTGGGCGCCGATCACGGTCACGACACCGGCCCACCACAGCCGCGCGAAGTCCTTGTTCTGCAGCGGGGTGGTGTCGGCGAGGATGCGTCTCACGGCTGGAGACGCCGGACGGACCACGCTCCGTCCACGAGCCGCATGCGAAGCCGGTCGTGCAGACGGTCGGGTCTCCCCTGCCAGAATTCGACGGTGTCCGGATGGATCCGGAATCCGCCCCAGAACGGCGGTACGGGAATGTCGTCGTCGGATCCGAGGCCGAATTCTCTGCCGGCCTCGACGAGTGCGTGTTCGAGGTCGGCGCGGGAGGCGACCGGCCGCGACTGCTGTGACGCCCACGCGCCGAGCCGCGACCCGCGCGGCCGGGTCCGCCAGTACGCGGCGGTCTCCTCGGGTGCGACACGATCCACCCGGCCCCGCAGGGTGACCTGGCGGTGCAGGGGCAGCCACAGAAAGGTCACGGACGCGTACGGGTGCGCGGCCAGATGGCGCCCCTTGTCCGATTCGTAGTTCGTGAAAAAGGTGATGCCATCCGGTCCGACGGCCTTGCACAGCACCGTCCGCGTCGCGGGATCGCCGTTGTCGTCGACGGTCGCAAGCACCATCGCGTTGGGTTCGGGCACGACGGCCTCGACGGCGGCGGCCAGCCATTGCCGGAACAACGGCAGCCAGCCGTCGGAGACGAGAGCAGGCCCGAGATCGGCGGAGAGCGTGTCGGCCGGGTCCGACGGGTTGTAGTCGGCACGCATCGACGCGAGATCGTCTGCCGGCACGTGCCGGCGCGGTGGTTCGGGCTGCACGGACGAGACGGTACTCCGGGACGGCCGACGCCCGAAGGCACGCGGTCGAGGACTAGAGTTCACCTGACGACTCGAGTGGGGTGCCGATCACAGTCACCGGTGTCCTCATTCCACCGGCAGTGCGGCTCGGATCGGGCGGCACACGAAAGAGGAGAGCCCATTCGCATGGCACCACGCGCGTCTGTACCCGAGGATTTCGTCGCAGGTCTCGAAGGCGTCGTCGCCTTCACCAGTGATATCGCCGAGCCCGACAAGGACGGTGGCGCACTGCGTTACCGCGGTGTCGACATCGAAGAACTCGTCGGCCGGGGCGTGACCTTCGGTGACGTGTGGGCACTTCTCGTCGACGGCGAATTCGGCCGGGGTCTGCATCCCGCCGAGCCTTTCCCGCTCCCGATCCACACCGGCAACGTGCGCGTCGATGTGCAGGCCGGCCTTGCGATGCTCGCGCCTATCTGGGGCTTCCAGCCGTTGCTCGACATCGACGACGCGACCGCCCGCGACAACCTCGCGCGTTCCGCGGTGATGGCGCTGTCGTACGTCGCTCAGTCGGCGCGCGGCATCTACCAGCCGGCGGTACCCCAGGAGCAGGTCGACAAGGCGAAGACCGTCACCGAACGGTTCATGGTGCGCTGGAAGGGCGAACCCGACCCGAAGCACGTCGAAGCCATCGATGCCTACTGGGTGTCGGCTGCCGAGCACGGCATGAACGCCTCCACCTTCACCGCTCGGGTGATCGCCTCCACCGGTGCCGATGCGCCTGCCGCACTGTCCGGCGCCGTGGGTGCGATGTCCGGTCCGTTGCACGGCGGTGCCCCGGCACGCGTGCTGCCGATGATCGAGGAGACCGAGCGCAGCGGCGATCCGCGCGCTGTGGTCCAGGGCATCCTGGACCGAAAAGAAAAGCTCATGGGCTTCGGACACCGGGTGTATCGCGCCGAAGACCCCCGTGCCCGCGTGCTGCGCGACACCGCCGAGCGACTCGGCGCTCCCCGCTTCGAGGCCGCTGCGGCACTCGAGCAGGCCGCGCTGACCGAACTGCGGGAGCGCCGTCCCGACCGCGCCATCGAGACCAACGTCGAGTTCTGGGCCGCCGTGATCCTCGATTTCGCCGAGGTTCCGGCCGCGATGATGCCGGCGATGTTCACGTGCGGACGGACCGCGGGCTGGTGTGCGCACATCCTCGAGCAGAAGCGTCTCGGCAAGCTGGTGCGTCCCGCAGCGATCTACACCGGGCCGGATCCTCGTTCCGTCGAGGCCGTCACCGGCTGGGAGTCGATCTCTCACCGCTGACGCACCCCGTCGGACGCTCACGCAAGCGGTCTAGACTACATCCGCACCATGTCACTCGACGCTTAGGACACGCATTCCGATGGCAGACGCTTCACCGATCATTCCCGCCGACCTCAAGCCCGCAGACGGCCGTTTCGGCTGTGGCCCGTCGAAGGTTCGCCCCGAGCAGCTCCAGTCGCTCGTCGACGTCGGTGCTTCGGTATTCGGCACCAGCCACCGGCAGAAGCCGGTCAAGGACGTCGTGGCCCGGGTGCGCTCCGGCCTGCGCGAGCTGTTCGCCCTGCCCGACGGTTACGAGGTCGTCCTCGGCAACGGCGGCACCACGGCATTCTGGGATGCGGCCGCTTTCGGCCTGATCCGCGAACGGTCGCAGCACTTCACCTACGGCGAGTTCTCGTCGAAGTTCGCCTCCGTCGCCAAGAAGAATCCGTTCATCGGCGATCCGATCGTCTTGGGCTCCGAGCCCGGATCGGCTCCCGAGATCGTCGCCGACCCGTCCGCCGACCTGATCGGCTGGGCGCACAACGAGACGTCGACGGGTGTGGCAGTGCCCGTGCAGCGTCCGGCCGGGTCGTCGAACGCGCTCATCGCGATCGACGCCACGTCGGGTGCCGGCGGGTTGCCGGTGAACATCGCCGACAGCGACGTGTACTACTTCGCTCCGCAGAAGTGCTTCGCGGCGGACGGCGGATTGTGGATCGCGCTCATGAGCCCGGCCGCGCTCGAGCGGGTTGCCGAGATCAAGGCGTCCGGCCGGTACACCCCGGACTTCCTGTCGCTGCCGATCGCAGTGGAGAACAGCAGCAAGGACCAGACGTACAACACTCCGGCGCTGGCCACCCTCCTGCTGTTCGCGAACCAGATCGAGTGGCTCAACGCCAACGGCGGCCTCGACTGGGCCGTGAGCCGTACGAAGGATTCATCGTCGCGCCTGTACGAGTGGGCCGAGGCTTCCGAGTACGCCACGCCGTTCGTCACCGATCCGGCGCTGCGTTCGCAGGTGGTCGGAACGATCGACTTCGCCGAGTCGGTCGATGCGGCGCAGGTCGCAAAGATCCTGCGCGCCAACGGCATCGTCGACACCGAGCCGTACCGGAAGCTGGGCCGCAACCAGTTGCGCGTCGGCATGTTCCCGGCGATCGATCCGGAGGACGTCACGCAGCTGACGAAATGTGTGGATTGGGTGGTTTCGCAGCTCTGATCTCCGGGTAGTCAGCGACGGTCGCGAGGGGCCGGGCCTTCAGCGGGGCCCGGCCCCTCTCCCGTACCCAACCCTCAACTGAACATCGAGACATTTCGGTGAACCTAGGACCATAACGCGTCCTGGGGGAAATCGTGTGACATCGCCCGGCGCGGCGCGGCGTGTCCGCGACCGGAAAATGTGACGACTCGATTACAGTTCGGGCCAGTCAATCGCGATCGGCGCGCGAGGAGGTCAAAGGTGCGAGAGCTTCGAGTGGTCGGTCTCGAGCCCGATGCAAAATACGTCGTGCTCGCCGATCCCAATACGGGTGACAAGTTCCGTATTCCGGTGGACGACACGCTGCGTGCGGCATCACGCGGCGATCTCGCCCGCCTGGGCCAGATCCAGATCGAAGCCACGAGCCAGCTCCGTCCCCGCGAGATCCAGGCGCGGATCCGTGGCGGCGCGTCGGTCGAACAGGTCTCCCAGGAGGCCGGCATCCCGATCGCCAAGGTCGAGCGTTTCGCCTACCCGGTGCTGCTGGAACGGTCCCGGGCGGCCGACATGGCGAAGAAGGGTCATCCCGTCCGCCCCGACGGCCCCACGGTCGAAACCCTTCTCGAGATCGTGACGCAGGCGTTCCGCGCCCGCGGCCACAACCTCGACGAGGCCACGTGGGATGCCTGGCGCGACGACGACGGGCACTGGGTCGCAGAACTGCAGTGGCAGGCGGGCCGGTCCACCAACACCGCGCACTGGCGCTACCAGCCGGATGCGCACGGCGGCACTATCACCGCGCTCGACGACATCGCGGCAGACCTCGTGGACCCGGATTGCGGCCGTCCGCTGCGGTACCTGACCCCGGTCTACTCCGCACGCGACGTCGACGACTCGACCGAAGCGGAGATCGCCGAACGCCGGGCAGCCGTGGCGAGCCCGATTCCGCTCGACCAGCCTGCGGTCTCCGAATCCACTGCGGAACCCGCAATTCTCGAGGCCCCCGGAAACGAGACGGTCGCGGCGACCGCATCCGACGAGCACGAGGATCCCGCCGCGTCGCACACCCCGCACTCGCCGAACAGGGACAAGCGCGGCAAGCCCGCACTCCCGTCCTGGGATGACGTGTTGCTCGGCGTGCGTAGCAACGGACGCATCTGAGGGATCGCCGATGGCGTCGATCGTTTCGGCGCTGTGGCACGTCGACGCTCCCGATCCGGCCGCGGTCCTTCGAAACTCCCGGCCGGATCCCGAGGCGGCCCGCGCCCTACTCGGGCGCCTCTTCCCGGACCGGCACCCCGCTGCGGTCGGCCGGGTTCCGCTCTCAACCGCGGTGCACGGCGGTGATTCCGGAGGCGGGCAGGTCTTCGTCGGCAGTTACCCGGGCGTCACCGTCGTGTGCAGCGGTGAACTGTCCCTCCGCACCCCCTCGCAACTGCCGCTGCGGTGGCGGCAGACCCTCGCGGCCGAACACACGTTTCTCACCGTGTCCGATGCACCGGGAGCATGGGGCGCCTTTGCCGCATGGGAGCGCGGCACTCTCCGACGGGCATTCGGGGCAAGCACCGTGGAGTTCTTCGAGGACGAGGGCGTCCCGTTCGCGTGGGAACGTCCGTTCTGGGCCGGCGAGCATCCGATCCGCTGGCCGGCGGACATCGCCCCGCCGCCGCAGTCGCTACCCTTCCATCCGCGCCGACTCGTCGAGCACGCCAACGCCGCGTGGCTCGGCTTCCGGTATGTAGGGCGGCTCGCCGCCGAACCCGATCCCGCCGACATCGAGGTGTGGGGGTTCGAATTGCAGGACCGGGACGAACCCGCGCCCGCGCCCCGGCGCCGCCGTCCCTCGTGGTGGCGGCGCGCTGCCCGCCTGTAGCCACGATCAGCCTGTAGTCACGATCAGCCTGTAGTCACGATCAGCCTGTAGTCACGATCAGCGCGGAATCCGGACCCGTTCGTAGAACGCCATCGCGGCGGCCGTGGCGACATTGAGCGAGTCGGTGCCCGGAGCCATCGGGATCCGCGCGCGCACGTCGGTCGCGCGCATCGCGTGTTCGGTCAATCCAGGGCCCTCGGCGCCGAGAAGCAACGCGACTTTCTCACCGGTCATCGCCGCGGAAAGCGGGACGGCACGCGGATCGGGAGTGAGCGAGATCAGCTGGAAACCCTTGTTCCGCAAGATATCCAGATCGTGCGGCCACCGGTCCACCGAGGCGAACGGCACCCGCAGGACGTGCCCCATCGACACCCGCACCGCCCGCCGGTACAGCGGGTCGGCGCAGCCTTTCCCGAACAGCACCCCGTCGACTCCGAGTCCGGCCGCATTGCGGAACATCGAACCGATGTTCTCGTGATCGTTGACGCCTTCGAGCACCGCGACGGTCGTCGCCTTCTCGAGCACGTCGCCGAGTTCGAGCGGCTCGGGACGGTTCGCGACCGCGAGGACACCGCGATTGAGATGGAACCCGACCACCTCGGCCATGACGTCGGCATCGGCCCGGAAGAACGGGACGTCGACGTCGCGGAGGTCGTCGGCGAGTTCACCGAGGCGCCGGTCGACGCCGAGCAGGCTCGTCGGCGCGAACCGCGAATCGAGCATCCGCTGCACCACCAGGACGCCCTCGGCGATCACCAGTCCTTTGCCGCCGGGAAGATCGGGCCGGCGATCCGAAGAGTTGAGATCGCGGAAGTCGTCCAGCCTCGGGTCGGCCGGGTCGTCGATGTCGATAACGTGAACCACACGCTCATTGTCCCAGCACGCCGGGGCGCGGACCCGCCGGGTCCGACCGGTCGCACGGGCCGTAGCGGCGTCGATACCCGGCCTGTCCGGGACCTCAAACCTGCCCGATCACCCTTCCGGGCGCGGGCGGTGCACGGCGCGTCGCCGTCAGTGGCCGTCGGAGGAATCGTCGGTAACGAGGCGGTACAGCACGTAGATCGAGAACCAGACGATCGCCACGGACGCCAGGACGAGCAAGAGCTCGTAGAAGAGAACCACACCCCGATGCTACGGCCAGGCCGGTGTATCGACCGGCCGTCGGTGATTTCCGAGCGTCGTCGGGTGCGACAGCGGTGCGGCCTCAGTTGCCGGCGAGCCGTTCCCAGTGCTCCGCGACGCGCTGGAGCGTCCCGATGAACTCCACCTGCTCGTCCTCCGACAGAGGCGACAGCAACGGTCCCTTCAGTGCGGTCACCCGCGCCGTGACCTTGTCGAGCACCGTCTCCCCCTCCGGCGAGAGGTACAACAACTTTCTCCGGCCGTCGGAGGTGTCCGGGATCCGGGCGAGCAGGCCGCGCAGTTCGAGTCGGCGCGCGAGGTCGGCCATCGTGGAGTTGTCGAGAGCGACCGCGCCCGCCATGCTCCCCTGATCGGAGCCCGGGAACATGCGCACCGCGGTCATCACGGAGAATTGCGGTCCGGTCAGAACAGGGTCGACGTGCTTGCCCCAGTACGCCGTGTACGCCTGGTAGAGCCGGCGCGCCAGGTATCCCGGCATGCCGAATAGGTCGGGTGGGGTCGGTAAGGCCTCGTCGAACTCGCGTGTCACCTGTTGAGCCCCCCGTCGCGGATCAGTTCTCGTCGCTCACCAGCGCCGAGAGGATGCCGATGGCGCTGCGGAGCGTCGTGAGGCTGGCCGGATCGAGCTTCTCGAGACGCTCGGTCAGCCACGCTTCGCGCGCCTGCGCCTCGTCGGCGAGCATCTCTTTCCCGGAATCGGACAGCGTCACGATGATCTGGCGACCGTCGGTCGGGTGCGGCGTGCGCCCGACGAAGCCCAGATCGTGCAGTGACGCGATGACCCGTGTCATCGACGGCGGCTGAACGCGCTCACGGGCTGCCAGCGCCCCCGGTGTCATTGCCCCCTCCGAGCCCAGCGTCGCCAGAGCCGACAGCTGAGTCAAGGTGACCCGGGAATCTGTGCGTCTCCCCCGTAAATGACGCGTCAGACGCACAACGGCGATCGCGAGGTCGCCTGCTAGTGCGCGTGTATCCGAGATCATGGCGAGCACAATACGTCACCTGGGCCCGGACGCGGCCCGACGCGGCTAGGTGAGAACTTCGGTGATCGGATCGATCGCGAAATACACCGCGAAGAGCACCGCGACGATCCAGAGGATCGGGTGGATGGTGCGGATCCGGCCTCCGGCCGCATGCAGGATCACCCAGGTGATGAATCCGACGCCGATGCCGTTGGCGATCGAGTAGGTGAACGGCATCACCATGATCGTCAGGAAGGCGGGCAGAGCCACGGCGAAATCGGAGAAGTCGATGTCGCGGACCTGACCGATCATGAGCGCACCCACGACGACCAGTGCCGGCGCGGCCGCCTCGATCGGAACCACTTCGTAGAGCGGGGTGAGGAACATGGCCAGCAGGAACAGCACGCCGGTCACGACGTTCGCCAGGCCCGTGCGTGCACCCTCGGCGATACCCGAGGCCGATTCGACGAACACCGTGTTCGACGACGCCGACGCGCCACCACCGACGATCGCGCCGGCACCCTCGACGACCAGGGCCTTCCCGACGCTGGGCAGGTTGCCGTCCTTGTCGGTGAGTCCGGCTTCCTTGCCGAGGCCGGTCATGGTGCCCATGGCGTCGAAGAAGTTCGCGAGGACCAGGGTGAACACCAACAGCGTCGCGGCGATCACGCCGATGCGGGTGAAGGCTCCGAAGAGGTCGAACTGACCGACCAGGCTCAGATCCGGAATGCCCAGGAACGATCCGGGAGCCTCCGGCGTGCTCAGGTTCCAGCCCTTGGGGTTCGTTCCGAGCGACGGGCCGACGTCGGCAACCGCTTCGACGATCATCGCGATGATCGTCGTGACGACGATGCCGATCAGCAGACCGCCGCGGACCTTCCTCGCGACCAGCACGCCCATGATCAGCACACCCAGGACGAACACGAACGTGGGCCACGAGGCAATGGATCCGTCGATACCCAGTCCGACCGGCACGGTCGTCCCGGCGGCATCGGGGATGCGGCGGACGAAACCTGCGTCGACCAGGCCGATCATCGCGATGAACGCGCCGATACCGGCGGCGATCGCAGCCTTGAGGGCCGGCGGGATCGCATTGAAGACGGCGGTACGGAAGCCGGTGAGGGCCAGCACCACGATGATGATGCCGTCGATGACGACCAGGCCCATCGCTTCGGGCCACGTCACCTGCGGCGCGATGCTCACGGCGAGCAGGCTGTTGATGCCCAGTCCGGCTGCGATCGCGAACGGATAGTTCGCGACGACACCGAAGACGATGCTCATCAGACCCGCGACCAGTGCGGTGACCGCCGCGACCTGATTGATCGGGAGGATGTTGCCGAGAACATCGATCTTGGCGGTCGCGTCGTCGGCGGAGAAACTGCCGAGAATCAGCGGGTTGAGGACAACGATGTAGGACATCGCGAAGAAGGTGACGATGCCACCACGCACCTCGCGGGACAGCGTCGAGCCCCGCTCGGAGATCTTGAAATACGTATCCACAAAGGATGATCGCTCGGGTTCGGTGCCCACTGCCATGTCCATGAATTCCGCTCGTCGAGTACGGTGCGTCGCAACGGGAAAAGATTATTGCAGTCGAAACGAACTAATCTGCAAATCGTGAATCCAGCCCACACTGCCGCAGCCCGGACCCGGCGCCTCGCCGATCCGCGCCCCGTACTCGCAATCGGAACCGCATTGTGGGTGGTAGCGACCGTCGTCGTGCTGCTCGGCGGGGACCGCTGGAGCGACATCCTGCCGGTGTGTATCGCGGGAATTCTGGTGGGGCTGTTGGGTTCTGCTCTGTTTCTCGCCCAGCGGCGCGCGGCACGACGGGGGCATCGCGGCGCGCAGGTCGGCTTGGATTGACGCTCGTCGCGGGGCCGCGGTATGCCGGAACGCCCCCGGCAGCGCTCATCGGGCCGGACGCACCCGAGTGAGAAACCACACCCAGAGCAATGCCCACACGACACCGCAGATCCAGCCTGCGACCACGTCGGTCGTCCAGTGCGCAGCGAGGTAGATCCGGGACAATCCCACGACCAGCGAGTAGGTGCCCAGGACGGTGAGCGCGGCGATCCGCCGCCGGTCCCTGCGCGGCCAGGTCCGCACCACGACGACGGCGAGCACCGTCGCGAGGATGGCGGTCATCATCGCGTGACCCGACGGGAACGATTCGGTCTGGATCACGATCAACCGCTCCGGTCCGGGTGGGCGAGTCCGCCCGAACAGGTTTTTCAGCAGGGCCATCACCGGCCACCCGGTCAGCACGGCGCCGCCCACAAGGATTGCGTCGCCCGTCCTGCCGGCCCGCATCAGCAGCACCGCAGCGATCAGGGCGAGCACGATGGTGGCGCCGACACCGCCGGTGTGCGTGATGCCGGTCATCAGCGACGTCAGCCACGGCTCGCGGACGGCGACCGCCCACTCGAGCACATCGACGTCGAGCGTCACGACCGTGCGCCACCCTGCCCCGCGACAGAGTGCGCAACGCCTCCCGCCGCGACAGCGGGCGCAAGCCCCTCGGCGGTGCTGTGGGTCGAACCCGAGGCGTCGACCCACCACGACACGTCGTGGTCGCCGGTCAGGGCGCCGGAGCAGCGAACGGTGAGCCGGTCGTGCATGACGAGGCTGCCCTTCGGGAGGGGTGCGCCCGTCACCACCGTGGCCGCGACCGCAGCGGGTTCGCGGTCCCACGTCGTGGCCCTGCCCGGCCGGGTGGGCTCGGCCGTGAGAACAGCCGACGCGACCGGCAGGTCGAGAAGGTCGGCGAGTGCCGCCGCGGTTCCCGCCGCACCCGTGACGAGCCGATCGGGCGGAATCACCCCGACCCACCACGGCCGGTCCGGGATCAGCGCGTCGGCGGCGTCGACCACCGCCCCGGACACGGCCCGAACACCGTCGGGCAGTGTCACGGCGTCGGCTTCGACGGTGCCGGCCGCGAACGCGCGGGCGAGAGTCGTGTGGGCGGCGACGATCACCGCAGGTGTGGGGTGACGCGCCGGGTCGGCGAGCCGATCGAGGAGGGTCTGAGCGAGATCGAGGTCGTCGAGTCCGTCACCTGCGAGACAACTGCGGAACGCGTCCGCATCGGGATGTGTGCACGGGTCGAGCAGACCCTCGAAGGTGGTGTCGTCGGCCCATCGGTAACGGCCAAGCCGCTGCCCGTCGAGGATCGCTTCGTTACGCAGCCACCAGGCCGTGTAACCGGCGCGGTCGGCGAGTGCTGCGGCAGTCGCCGGGTCGGAGGCCAGCAGCGCGAGCGCTTGCGCCCAGCGGTCCTCGTCGACCAGGTCGAGGTCACGCACCGCCACGAGCGTGTCCGGATCGGTGTCGACCGTCTCCCACCACAGGTCCTCATCGGGAAGGTTGTGGTCCGGTCCGGTGGGCAACTCGGCTCGCAGGACGGTGAATCCCCAGCCGACACCGACAGCGCGGAGCGCATCGGCACCGTACTTCTCGACGATGTCTTCCGCGACGGTGCCGAACGGCGCATCGTCGACGAGGACCTCCGCGAGGGGTGCGCCGGGCAGGAGCAACTCGTCCGCCGGCGTGAGCTCGCCGTGCGCGTCGGGCAGCGGCAAGGCGCCCAGTTCGCGGGGAACGGCACTCGCAGACACATGCGTGACAAGTCGCAGGACGACATCGGCGAGCTTCGCGGGAGTGTCGTCGGTGGGGTCGTCGAGGTCGGCGTCCTCGACCGCCGCGACGAGCGCCGGATCGGACAGGAGATCGGCGGCGCTCACGGTGCCCGCACCCAACCGCACGAGCAGCGGATGGGCCGCGTCGGGATGCACGAGCCGTACCCACGGCAACGCCAGGTCCCGGACCTCGGGCAGGTCGGAGGCCAGCACCGTGGTGCGAGGACCGGTCACCGTGCGCCCGTCCGACAACGGGACCGGCAGGGAGGCGAGTTCCTCCGCGACCACCCCGTCGACGACGAGCGGCATCAGCGCCTCGTACAGCGTGTTCCACCAGTGCGGCTCACGGTGGTGGCCGGAGAGCAGTTCGGCGAGTCGCGCGGGGCCGATGAGCTGGACGTCCACCGCGGCGAGGGCGGGAGCGTAGCGCGGCGTACACAGCGCAGGCGAGATCAGTCCGGGGACGATGTCGGCGAGCACCTCTGCCAACTCGTCGGTGAGTCCCGGAAATGCGACCGCCCGCGAAGGCAGCAGGTCTGCACTGCCGTCGGCAGCCGGCAACCATGGCCGGCTCCGAAGATCGTCGAGGACCGCTTCACGCAGACGGTGGTCGGCGTCGCTGCGCGCGAAGCCCGGCGTGGGCACGAGGTCGAGTCGCTGGTCGGCCGGCAGTGCCGCGACGAACGACGCATAACCCTCGCCCGCCGCCTCGATGTGTGCACCCGGCAGCATCCGGCGACGGTCCGGCTGCATCGCCACATCGGCGACGACGAGCGCCGGCAGGGACAGTTCCTCGTCGGAACGGGTGGGTGCGCGAAGCACGTCGGCGGTGACGGGCCGCACCCGGTCGCGCACGACCGGCACGAGCCACCGCGCCGACGAGCCGCGGTACTCCCACCAGCGGAGGTCCCCGATCCGCACGTCGTGCAGACCGGACGGGAGCGGTGCCTCCGTACGTGTCAGTTCGTGTCCGTCGACGACCACGGTGTGTAGGGCCGGGAGTTCGAGCAGTACGTCGACGGCCTCGTCGCGGAAGCGGTCGAGCAACTCTTGCGCGTCGATTCCCGGCCTGAGGTGCAGCACGACCTCCGTGTCGGTGCCGTCGGAGGGTGTGGTGCCGGTCGGCCACGCCAGTCGCAGGGCAGGGATCCCCGATGTGGGCACCGGGAGGTCGTGGTCGGCGAGGACGTCGCGTGTGCGGGATTCCGAGAAGCGAACGGACCCGGTGCGGGAGCGCACCTCGATTTCGTCGGCGACCGAGAGGACGGCCGTGAAGCCCACACCGAACTGCCCGACTCCCTGCTTCTTGCTGGAGGCGCGCAGCGCCGTCAGTGCCTGCAACCCGGCTTCGTCGAGAGGTTCTCCGACGTTGGCGACGTGGAGCGCGTCGCCGTCGCACCAGACCCGCATCTCACCGGGAATGCCGGCGCGAGTTGCGGCGTCGGCGGCGTTCTGGGCGAGTTCGGTGAGAACCCGGTCGCGATAGCCCGCGCGAACGTAATCGGCTTCGGTGGCGGCGTCCTCTCGCAACCGAGTGGGCGACGACCGCCACGCCGCGACGATGCCGTCCCGGAGCGCCGCGGTACCGAACGGATCCGCGGAGTCGGGGGCCGGCACGTCAGTCGGTCTGCCCGGTCGCGTCGTTCTTCTCGGTCACGTCGTTCTTCTCGGTCGCGTCGCTCAGCTCGGCGGAGTCTTCCTCATCCGAGGTGGTCTTCTCGGCCGGGGCGCCGTTCTCGGCCGGGTCGCTCGCCGGCGAGCCGTTCTTCGCCGACTCGTTCTTCTCGGTCGAGTTGCTCTCGGTGCGGGCGCGCGGAATCTCGACGATCTCCACGGCCGCATCGTCGTACGCGGAGTACTGCGGAGAGCCTGCGCCGGTGGGGAGGGTCGTGTCCGAGTGCGCACCACATCCGTACTCGGCGTGCACGACGTGCCCGTCGGCAGCGAGCTCGTTTCCGCACACGCCGAACGCGGCGCGCAGCGATCCCGCGAGCGGGAGGTAGAAGCCGCACAGCCCGCACGTGGAGGGAGCTGCCTTGGCCATCTCCGAGTTCGGGCCGTAGTCGCCCTCATACCAGCGCTGAGCATCTTCGAGACGTCCTTCGAGGCTCATCACCTGCTTGCGGCCCAGCCCGATCTCGAGGGCGGTCTCGTCGACCTCCGGATCGCCGGACTGCACATAGCCGGGCACGAGACGGGGGTCATCGGGAACCGGCGCGAGCAGATCACCCGGTCCGAGGTCGCCGGGGCGGATCCGCTCGTTCCACGGAACCCACGCCGGGGCGATCAACGAATCGGGGCCGGGCAGCAGCACGAGTTCGCTCAGCGTCACATGGTCCGAGCCCGGGACCGCCGCGACCACGACAGCCCATTGCCACCCGCGGTAGCCGGGAAGTTCCGCCGCGAACCGGTGCGTGGCCGCGTACTCGTTCTCGAAGGTCACGCCCAGATATGCACCGATTCCACCCTCTCCGAGTTCGACGAGCGCGGTTCGGGCGACGTCGACGGCCCCGGCGAGCAGAGATCGCACCGCGGGGTCGACCGCAGGGTCCGTACCGGGGGCAGTGGCAGAAGGCACAACACTCACGAAGCCCATTCTGCCGCACCACCCCGGCGGCGCGCCCCCGGGTAGCGAGAACCTGATGCCATGATGAGCGCGTGCGCCGCCTTTTCCTCTCCGCAACGCTCGTCCTGACAGCGTGCGCGGCCGTCGCGGGATGTGCGGACAGACAGGTTGCGGAGCCGGGTGAACCGCCGGAGCAACTCCGGGTGGAAGTCCTCGCGACCCATCCGCACGACCCGGGCGCGTTCACCCAGGGACTCGAGGTGGACGGCGGCGACCTCCTCGAAAGCACCGGACTCGAGGGGCAGTCCTGGCTCTCGGCGCGTCCGCTCGACACCTCGACGGTGCCCGCGGTGATTGCGCCGGACGACCGAACCCGCGTGGAGTTGGACGCCGACCTCTTCGGCGAGGGCATCACGGTGGCGGGCGACACGGTCTGGCAGCTGACCTGGCAGGACGGCGTGGCGCTCGCCCGCGACCGGGACACGCTCGGCGAGCGTCGCCGTGTCGGCGTCGACGGCGAGGGCTGGGGGCTGTGCGCCCGGTCCGACGACCTGGTCATGAGCGACGGATCGTCGGAACTGACCTTCCGTGATCCGGTCACCTTCGCCGAACGAGGGCGGGTCACCGTGCATCGTGACGGTCGCGCGGTCTCACAGCTGAACGAACTCGAGTGCGCCGAGGACGGCACGGTCTACGCGAACGTGTGGAAGACCGACGAGATTCTTCGCATCGACCCGGCCACCGGTCGGGTGGAGGCACAGATCGACGCCGCGGCACTGCGCGACGAGTTACCTACCGAGGATGCGGGTGCTGTCGACGTACTGAACGGGATCGCGCAGATACCCGGCACGGATCGCTTTCTCGTGACCGGCAAGTACTGGCCCGCCCTGTTCGAAGTGCGTTTCGTCCCGTGATCGCGTGCGCAGCGAACTGGCGGCGCTCGCCCGGGGTGGGCGACTCCATGGCATGCCCGGCTGCACGCAGGGTGCGTCGTGGGGAAGAATCGATCACGTGACCGAGCCGCACGAGCAAGCTAGCCCCGACAGGGCGGACGGCCGTGCCCCGGGCTCGCGGCATCCGGGCTACAGCAACTACCCGCCGCCTCGACGCGTGTCGGGACGCCGCACGCCCCTGCCTCCGCTCCATCCCGTCGACGAGACCGCGCGACCGCCCGGAACGAAAGCGGCGGGCAGCCGCGACGACGATCACTCGTCGTCCGAGGCGCCGCCGCGGGCTCCGCGGATACCTCGCAAGCTGACGGTGACCCGGGTTGCCGCGCTGCGCAGCCGCGAACTCACCCACAAAGGCATCGCGACCTTCCGGAGAGCCGCGACGGCGGACGGCGCCGACAAGTCGGGACTCACGGCGCTGACCTACGCGACGATGGCGAATTTCGCCTCCGACGCGGCCATTGCGGTCGCACTCGCGAACACTCTGTTCTTCTCCGCCGCGACCGGGGAGGACAAGACCAAGGTCGCGCTGTACCTCCTCATCACCATCGCGCCCTTCGCGGTCATTGCTCCACTGATCGGGCCTCTGCTCGACCGCCTGCAGCACGGGCGGCGGCTGGCGCTGGCGACGTCGTTCGCACTGCGGGCGGTGCTGGCGGTGGTCCTGGTGTTCAACTTCGACAGTTGGGCGCTGTATCCCGCGGCGCTGGCGATGATGGTGCTCAGCAAATCGTTCGCCGTGCTCAAATCCGCGGTGACGCCCCGAGTCCTGCCACCCGAGATAGACCTGGTGCGCGTCAACTCGCGACTGACCGTGTTCGGTCTGGTCGGCGGCACGATCGGCGCCGGTGCGGTCGCCGCGGCCGCAGCCTGGGCGTTCGGCTCGTCGGGTGCGCTGTGGCTGTGCGCCGCCATCGCGGCGTTCGGCGCCTACCTCAGCATGCGGATCCCCGCGTGGGTGGAGGTCACCGAAGGTGAAGTTCCCGCGACGCTGTCGTACCGCGGGTCCGAGGCACCGACCGAAGTGCTCGACACGAAAACCGAAGTCATCCACACGAGCAACGGCAAACGAAAACAACCTCTCGGCAGGACGGTTGTCACCGGTCTCTGGGGCAACGGCACGATCCGCGTTCTCACCGGGTTTCTGACGTTGTTCATGGCGTTCGTCGCGAAGGCCACGACGGACCACGATCCGATCATGCAGGCCGCGACCCTCGGCCTGGTCGGCGCCGCTGCCGCGATCGGCAACTTCGCCGGCAACGCGACGGGTGCGCGGATGACGCTCGGACGTCCCGCAGTGATCGTGGTGCGCTGCGCCGCCGCGGTGGTGATCGTCGCCGCGATCGTCGCCGCGACCGATCACGTGCTCGCTGCCGCGCTCGCCGCGCTCGTCGCCGCGTGCGCGAGCGCGCTGGCGAAGGTGTCTCTGGACGCGTCACTCCAGCAGGACCTTCCCGAAGAGTCGATCGCGTCCGGTTTCGGCCGATCCGAGACCGTACTTCAGCTGAGCTGGGTCCTCGGTGGCGCGATGGGCGTACTGCTCCCCACCGAGTTGTGGCTGGGCTTTTCCGTGGTGACGGTCATCTTGATCCTGGGTTTCGCACAGACTCTGCTCACCTACCGTGGGAGCACGCTCCTGCCGGGACTCGGTGGACGCAGGCCAGAACACGTCTCCACAGAGACAGGCACCGGGCGGACCGTTCGTCCCGGTGGACACGCAACCGGAAATGGGAATCGATGAACCTGCAAGCTCGGACGAAGAAGACGATCGCAGTGATCGTGGTGGCCCTCGTGGTCGTCGCGGCGGCTTTCACCGTGGTGGTGTGGAAGCTCGTCGACTCCGCCGAGCCCACGCCGCCCCAGATCACCGCCTACGCCGCCGGGACGGCGGTGACCGCGGACCCCACCCAGTACTGCAACCTCTACCTGGAGGACTGCACCGAGAACGCGATCACGACGCTGGCCGTGCCTGCGGGCTACCCCCTCCAGCTGTCGCTCCCCGCGGAGATCTCCGACGCTCCGTGGCGCCTCATCGCGGTGTACGGCGACGTCGAGACCGGCGAGACGTTCCTGGACGGTGTCATGTTCGAGTCCGGCGCGCAGCGCGCCGTGACCGTGCCCAGCGACCCGTCGATGCAGTTGCTGGGTGTGGAAGTTCAGCTCCCGTCGGCCGTCGTCGACGAGGCGGGCGAACCGATCGCGCACGCTGTGTGGGCTATTCAGACGTTCTGATCCCAGACCTTCGGGTCAGCGCCAGGGGGCAGTAGTCCGAAAAGCGAATGGCGCATCGGGTCCGTTTCCGGATCCGATGCGCCACAGGCTCGAGGCCGACGTACAGCCGCGTCAGAAAGTCAGTGATCGAGTTCCCGGGCGATTGCGCGCATGACCTCGGAGATCGTCTGCCCCGCCTTGCGGTCCGGGTAGCGTCCACGCCGCAGGTTGGGTTGAACCCCCGCCTCGAGCAGCTTGATCATGTCCTCGACCATGCCGTGCAATTCGTCGGGTGAACGCCGCTTCTGCTGGGGTGCCGCTTCGCGGCGGCCGGCGGTCTGGCGGAGCGTCGGCTGCTCGAGCAACTCGACCTTGAGCGCTTGCGGACCCCGCCGGCCCACTGCCATGCCGAATTCGACACGCTGCCCGGGCTTGAGCGCCTCGACGCCGTCCGGCAGCGCGGAGGCGCGGACGTAGACGTCCTCACCGTCGTCCTGGGACAGGAATCCGAATCCCTTTTCGACGTCGTACCACTTCACCTTGCCGGTTGGCACCGCGCTCACCCGCTCCTCGACAGCCGCGCCCCGTGGGCACGCGTGGATTGCACAACAACTGGACATGCACAACGCGCCCCGACTCGGTTGGAGCGGGACGCGTAGACGATCCCCAGTGTACCCCGAGCCATTTGCCCGGTTCCGTCCGCAGAGGACTACCGTGGACGCGTGGGTACTTCTTCCTCCGCTTCCCCCAGACCTCCCCGCAACGGCCTCCTGAAGGCCGCTGTGGCGTGCTTCGCCGTCGGCGTCGTCGCGGTCGTCGCCATCTTTTTGATCCCCGCACTCACCGACGGGACACCGGGTCTGGTGCTCTATCTCCTCACCTTGGCGTGGCCGCTCGGTTTCGCTCTCGCTATCGGGTTCGCCCTGCAGTCGGGCCGTCGCGCCCGGAACGGACGGAATACATGAGGGTTCTGCTGAACATCATCTGGCTGGTTTTCGGCGGCCTGTGGCTCGCCCTCGGCTACTTCCTTGCCGGTGTGGTCTGCTGCATCCTCATCATCACGATCCCGTTCGGCATCGCGTCGTTCCGGATCGGTGTCTACGCGCTGTGGCCGTTCGGCAAGACGACTGTCGACAAGCCGGGCGCGGGCGCGGCGTCGCTCATCGGAAATGTCATCTGGATCCTGGTCGCGGGCATCTGGCTGGCTCTCGCCCATATCACCACCGCGATCGCCATGGCGATCACGATCATCGGTATCCCCTTGGCCATCGCCAATCTCAAAATGGTCCCGATCTCTCTGATGCCGCTCGGCAAGGAAATCGTTTCGGTGGATTCACGCCCTCAGTATGTGTGACGTTAGTCACATCACGGTGCAGTAACAAACGAGCGTCGAAACAGGATTGAGTGGCTACGCCCGCGACTACCTGCACCTTCTCTGACGCGCACGCCGCTCTACCCACGGTCCGGCCGGACTAGTCGTGCGTTATCAAATGGTGACACTCCCCCGCCCAACCGTTACGGTCATGACCGGTCGAACCGCCTGGCTCGGCCGGTCCGAATCCGCCGCGCCAAATTCCTGTCCCGCGGACTCGGAGGTCCCAACGAAAGATCCACGGGACAGGAAACGGGGGACCCACCGGTCTCCCAGGAAATCGCCCGGTTCGCCGGACAATTTCCAGGAGGCCCGGGCCGATGCGCGAGCAACGACCCTAGGGGTGAAGCCGTACCGCTCCACGGAGCGTGCGACCCGTCACAGACGGGACGCGACGGCCGGGCTACCTCTTCAGCCCGAACCCGACAGCTGACCTCGTAGGTGCGTACGGAGAGGAAATTCGGAACATGAGCGGACGCCATCGCAAGCCCTCCAACACCGGTCGTACCGTCGCGAAGTTCGCGCTGACCGGCGCAGTCCTCGGTGTCACCGGCGTCGCCTTCGGCGGCACCGCTGCGGCAGCCCCCGACTCCGACTGGGATCGCCTCGCACAGTGCGAGTCCGGCGGCAACTGGGCCATCAACACCGGCAACGGCTACCACGGTGGCCTTCAGTTCTCCCCCAGCACCTGGAACGCCTACGGCGGTGGCGACTACGCCCCGACCGCAGCAGAGGCCAGCCGCGAGCAGCAGATCGCTGTCGCCGAGCGCGTCCTCGCCGGCCAGGGATGGGGCGCATGGCCGTCGTGCTCCTCGAGCCTGGGCCTGTCCAGCGCTCCGACCGAGCGCGCCGTCGACGCCACTCCGAGCGCACCGTCGGCACCGAGTGTCAGCAACCCCGTGCCGCAGCTGCCCGAGGCTCCCGCACTGCCGCCCGAGGCTCAGAACATCATCGCCGGCTTCGAGCAGGGCGTCGAGGCTCTCCAGGACGCCGGCATCCAGCTCGATCCGAGCGTCCTCGACGCCGTTCGCGCCGTTCTCCCCCAGTAATTCCCCACAGACACGAAAGAGCCCCGCACCGATCCGGTGCGGGGCTCTTTCACGTGCCGTGCAGGGTGAACGACGCAGTCCACCCTCGCTACGCCCGGCCTCTCGCGAGGCCGGGCCAGACGAAGAATCAGCGGTTGATGACCGTGCGGGGATGCGTGTAGGGCAGGTCCTCGACCGGGAGCGGAAAGACCATGTCCTCGCCGTACGGCGAAAGGGGGCCGGAACGCGTGGAGGACAACTCGGTGACCGCATGGTCTCCGTCGGCCAGCTCGGGCCATCCGTGGTCGACGTACTGTTTCTTCGAAGAGGTAGCCATGCCGCTCATTTTGGCAGGTGAGTTCGTGGTGGGCCACCTCAGGTCTCTAATCTGAAACGGATGACCTCGACCACGCCTGCGCCCGACACCGCACCGGACTCCCTCGCCCGGTGGCTGTCCGGTCGCCGCGACACCGAACTCGCTGCTGCACTGCACGCGCGGCCCGACTTGGTCGTACCCCCACCTGCGACGATGACTGTTCTGGCGAGTCGCGCGCAACAACGGGCTTCGGTCTTCCGCGCCGCCGACGAACTGACCACAGCCGACTTCGGGATCATTGCCGCTCTGGCGGGCCTCGGTGCCGTGGACGCCGCCGTGCCGCGAAGCACGCTCCTCGAAGCACTCGGGGGCCGCCTCGGCGCCAAGGCGACCGATCGCATACTCGACAAGCTCCGAGGGTTGCTGCTCGTGTGGGGCCCCTCTGACGCCCTGCGACTCGTCGCCGCATCCGTGGACGCCGTTCCGTGGCGGATCGGCCGGGCCGGCGACGCCGACCTTCCGTCCCGGGAGGAACTCGAGGGGATGCTCGCCGAGCTCGAACCCGCCCAGCGCAGCATCCTCGACACCCTTGCCCGGACCTCGCCGGTGGGACGCACCCGTGACGCGGCACCGGGCACTCCCGAGGACCGGCCCGTCCAGAAACTTCTCGCCGCAGGATTGCTCGTCCGAATCGACGACGAGACCGTGGAACTGCCGCATCGCGTGGGCCAGGCGATCCGCGGCGATGCGCCGTTCGATCCCGGCTCGCTGACCGCGCCGCGCACCTCCAAAGCCGTTCGCGCACTGACCGATGTCAATGCCACCGCTGCCGGCGCCGCGCTCGAACTCCTCCGGCACTGCGAGGACCTTCTATCCACGCTCGGCGAGCAACCCGCCCCCGTTCTGAAGGCCGGAGGGCTGGGAGTACGTGAACTCCACCGTCTTGCGAAGGCCGTGGGTATCGAGGACCCGCACGCCGCGTTGCTCGTCGAGGTGCTCGCTGCTGCCGGTCTCCTCGCCCGCGGTATTCCCGACCCCCCTCCGCCGGGAGATATCGACGACTACTGGGCTCCCACCACGTCGGCCGACGGCTGGCTCACGGCACCCCCGGCTCACCGCTGGGCCGTTCTGGCGGGCGCGTGGCTGGATATGCCCCGCCGACCGTGGCTGGCGGGTCGACGCGACCAGAGCGACAAGCCGATCGCGGCGCTGTCCGACGAAGTGAAATCCGCGACCGCCGTCCGCGACAGGCGGCTACTGCTGGAGGTTCTCGCCGACGTCCCCGGCTCCGCCCCCACCGTCGCAGACATCCGCGCTACCGCGGCGTGGCGCAGGCCGCGCTGGGCGGGCCGATTCGACCTCGACACCGTCACCGAAACCATCCGGGAAGCCACCGCACTCGCCCTCGTCGCACACGGCAGCCTCTCCTCCGCCGGCAAGGCTCTCCTGCACGGCGGAGACGCCGAGTCGGAGATCGCCGCGGCCTTGCCCGAGACGGTCGACTACGTACTCGTCCAAGCGGACCTGACGATCGTTGCTCCGGGTCGTCTCGTGCCCGAACTCGCCGATCGCATCGCACTGGTCGCCGACATCGAGTCGGCCGGCGCCGCGACCGTGTACCGGATCAGCGATGCCAGCGTGCGGCGGGCGCTCGACGCCGGAGTGGGCGCGGGTGACCTGCATGCGCTGTTCGCCGCCCACTCCCGCACCCCGGTGCCGCAGGCGCTCACCTATCTGATCGACGACGTCGCCCGGCGGCACGGACGGCTCCGCGCAGGAGTGGCGAGTTCGTTCGTCCGCGCCGACGATCCCGCCCTGCTGGCGGAGGTGCTCTCCGCGCCCGTTGCGGCCACGCTCGCCCTACGCGCCGTCGCCCCGACCGTGGCGATCTCGCAGGCGCCGCTCGCCGAGGTACTCGCCGAGTTGCGTGCCGCGGGTTTCGCGCCCGCGGGCGAGGACTCGTCGGGCGCGGTCGTCGATCTGCGCCCACGCGGAGCCCGGGTCACGGTGCCCCGGACCCGCGCGCGCTACGCGGGGCCCATGCCTCCGAACGAGGAACAACTCGCGACCCTCGTCCGCACCCTGCGTGCCGGAGACCGTACGGAGTCCGCGTCGTCCGGCGCGTCCGCTCGCGGGGACGGCAGCCGAACGGGAGGCACAGCGACCCTCGCGCTGCTGCAACTCGCGCTGCACGCACACCGCAGCATCACCCTCGGCTACGTCGACGCGCAGGGCGTGGCGACGCGCCGCATCGTCGATCCGGTTGCTGTCGGCGGCGGGCAACTCGAGGCCTTCGATCCCGCATCGGGAACCGTCCGCAGTTTCGTGCTGCACCGCGTGACATCGGTTGCGCTCGTCGACTGACGATGACAGATTCCGCGCGGACCCCGTGACTTCTGCGACCGGTTAAGCGTCCACCGGCGCGACCCGGATCAGATTTCCGTCCGGGTCGGCAATCACGAAAGTGCGACCGTAGACGTCGTCGTGAGGCTTCTCGACAATCCCGACTCCGGTGGCACTCCACCGCGAGAAGATCTCGTCCACCTCGGAGGCGTGCCCCGGAACGGTGAGGCCTATCTCGGAGGTGCGGGGCGTGCCCGGGGTGGCGTGGTCGCTCCGGCCGGCCCACACTGCGAACTCCACCCCCGGGGCCACCTCGAACGCGACGTAATAGGGACTGACGAACACCGGTTCGATGTCGAACAGGGTGCTGTAGAACGTGGTCGCCGCATCCACGTCGCGGACGTAGACGAGAAACAGGTTGGGTGCGGGCATCGGTCGGGCCTCCTCGGTACTTCGTTGCTCGGACGGAACCGACACAACCCCGCAATCGCGTCAGAACGTGTCATGTTTTCCGCGAGGATCGGGATTTGTGAAGGCCACTCGACTGCTCGCACTGCTCTTGCTCCTGCAAACGCGTCAGCGCATGTCGACGAGTGAGCTGGCCGAAAGGCTCGAGGTGTCCCGGCGCACGGTGCTGCGGGACGTCGAGGCGCTTTCGGCTGCCGGCGTGCCCGTCTACGCCGAACGTGGCCGGCACGGGGGCATCGTCCTGCTCCCCCGGGGCGCGCCTGAACGCCTCCCATCTCGAGCCCGCGGAGATGGAGGCGTTGTCGATAGCAGGCCTCGACCGGGCGCAGCTCGAGCAACTGGGCCTGGACGGATCCCGCGACATGGCCGTCCGCAAGATCGCGGCGCGTAGGGCGGCAGCGGGGGCCGGACCGAGCCTGGCGGACTTGGTCGTCGTCGACAATGCCGGCTGGCTCGGTCCGCAGCGGGACACGGCGAGCGTGGCCGACCTGGCGCTCGACCCCCTGAACCTGCCCCGCCTGCGGGTGCGTTATCGGAGCAGCGGCGACGACCGTGCCTTGTCCCGCATCCTCGATCCGTACGGCCTGGCGGCGAAGTCGGGCAGGTGGTACCTCGTCGCCGACGAGGAACAGCGACCACGACTGTTCAGTCTGGAGCGGCTCGACAGCTACGAGGTCCTTCCCGAACCTGCGAGACTCCGCACGGGTCACGACCTCCGCTCGGTGTGGGCCGGGCTCGTGCGCCGCACCGAAACGCCGGGCCGGGTCGCCGTCCGTGCACGGCTACGGGAAGATCGGCTCGACCTCGCCGGACGCATTTTGGGTTCGCGGCTCGAAGACGTCGAACCGCCCCACGACGGATGGTGCCCCGTGACGATCGTCTATGCGGACGTCGAGTCGGTGCGACAGCTTCTGCAGTTCGGCAATCACATCGAGGTTCTCGCGCCTGCGGACGCACGCCGGCGGATAGTCGAGCTCGCGTCGGATCTCGTGCGGAGGCACGCCCCGCCGACGACCTGACCCCGGCAGGCTCGGTCACACCGCCGACGCCGGGTCACCGATCGCGGACGAGCACGAACGGCGACGCCGCGAGACGGGACCACGGTCCGCCCGCGAATGTCAGACCGAGCAGCGTGCCGTCGTCGAGGGAGCGGAACTCGTCGCGCACCCAGCGCCAGGGCACGGGCACGGACCCCTGTGGTCCGGCTCCGTAGGACACGACCAAGGCTTCGCTGCCGTCGAGCCACGAGGCGTCGGTGGAGACCGTGGCGGGCAGGCTGTCGCACAGGGTGCCGTCGCCGTCGCGAAGCACATTGACGACGCCGCCCTCCCCGTCGAACCGCTTACCGTGCCAGCGGCGCATGCCTCCGAGGGCAATGGCGCGCGGCGCGACCGCGCGAAGGAGTGCCGGACCCACGAAGGCGGCGCGGTACGTCCCCTGCACATCGGCCGGGGCGGGAGCCTGCAACTCGGAGAACCGCGTCCGCAGTCGCCCCAGGGACTGCGGCAGTGCGTCGATCGCATTTGACTGTTCACCGTGCACGACATCCTCCTTCGCCCGGCCGCACGGGGTGCGGCGCAGTGTTCGCCGTCACAACCTACCGCCGTCAACTTTCGTGTGGTATCGCGGTGCCGACCGACCCTTTCCAGCGCGACTGGCTTTTTTCTGTAAATGGGTTATGGTCTGGACTTGTCGAGTGTTCGACCATTCCCGAAAGGATCGACAATGGCCGACAAGGGCAAAACTCTGAAGAAACCGTCGCAGTCCCTCAAGGAACGGCGCGCGGAAAAACGTCAGAAACAGACCGAGGACACCGAATTCATCAAGAAGCGCAAGCGGCACTGACGGACTTCCGACCACGACGACCTCAGGACACAGAGTGACCACATCCTCAGCCACCCTGCTGGACGACCTGTACGAGCAGTTCACGGGCATCGCGGAACGTGCAGAAGCCGACAGTTCATCGTCGCCCTTCACGCACGGCTTCCGGTCCGCACTCGCGCGGGCACGCCTGTTCGTGCTCGACGCGCAAGCCGGTGAATTCTCCCGGATGGTGTGACTCTCGGTTTTTTTCGGAATTCGGCAACAAAGAATTAGAAGACAGGATTTCACAAGTGAAAAGGACGATGTCGGCCCTGGATAGAATTCAGGAACGCCTCGAGCACGAATTGGATTCTTCACCGGCACTGTCGGAAAAGGACGCGGGCTATCGCTCCGGAATTTCCGAAGCGCTGGTGTGCTTGATGGAGGTGCGTCGCTCTCTCACAGGGTGACGTCGGCGGCACACGAGGCCCGTGGGTGGCGGACCACGTCTCCAGTCAGGAGAATAGGAGAGTTCTACTCTCTATCCCAGGAGGCATTCGTGGCCGACGGACCCTTGATCGTCCAGTCCGACAAGACCGTGTTGCTCGAGGTCGACCACCCACGTGCCGCCGAAGCCCGACAAGCCATCGCGCCGTTCGCCGAACTCGAGCGCGCCCCGGAGCACATCCACACCTATCGGGTGACACCGCTCGCCCTGTGGAATGCGCGGGCCGCGGGCCACGACGCAGAGCAGGTCGTCGATGCGCTGGTCAGTCACTCGCGTTTCGCGGTCCCTCAGCCTTTGCTCGTCGACATCGTCGACACCATGGGCCGCTACGGGCGACTGCAACTGGTGAAGAGCCCCGTCCACGGCCTCACCCTGGTGAGCCTGGACCGTGCGGTTCTCGAAGAGGTGCTCCGAAACAAGAAGATCGCCCCCATGCTCGGCGCCCGCATCGACGACGACACCGTCGTGGTGCACCCCAGCGAGCGTGGCCGCGTCAAGCAGATGCTGCTCAAGATCGGCTGGCCGGCCGAGGATCTTGCCGGTTACGTCGACGGTGAGGCGCACCCGATCACCCTCGACATGGAGTCGAACCCCTGGCATCTGCGCGACTATCAGGAGATGGCGGCGGATGCGTTCTGGGCCGGCGGATCGGGTGTGGTGGTGTTGCCGTGTGGGGCCGGGAAAACGATGGTCGGCGCAGCCGCCATGGCGAAAGCCGGCGCCACGACCCTGATCCTGGTGACCAATACCGTCGCGGGGCGGCAGTGGAAACGCGAACTGATCGCGCGCACCTCCCTCACCGAAGAGGAGATCGGCGAGTACTCCGGGGAGAGGAAAGAGATCCGGCCCGTCACGATCGCCACGTATCAGGTGATCACCCGCAAGACGAAGGGCGAGTACCGCAATCTCGAGCTGTTCGATTCCCGGGACTGGGGCCTGATGATCTACGACGAGGTGCATCTGCTTCCCGCACCGGTGTTCCGGATGACAGCCGACCTCCAGTCGCGTCGTCGGCTGGGCCTGACCGCGACCCTCGTGCGCGAGGACGGTCGTGAAGGCGATGTGTTCTCCCTGATCGGCCCGAAGCGCTACGACGCGCCGTGGAAAGACATCGAGGCCCAGGGGTGGATCGCCCCAGCGGACTGCGTCGAGGTGCGGGTCACGCTCACCGATGCGGAGCGGATGGCCTACGCGGTCGCCGAGCCCGAGGAGCGGTACAAGCTGTGCTCGACCGCCCGAACCAAGATCCCGGTGGTGGAGTCGATTCTCGCGAAACACGCCGGTGCTCCGACGCTGGTGATCGGCGCCTACATCGACCAGCTCGACGAGCTGGGTGCCGCTCTCGACGCCCCGGTGATCAAGGGGTCGACCCGGAACAAGGAACGCGAAGCGCTGTTCGACCGGTTCCGGGCAGGTGAGCTGGGCGTGCTCGTGGTCTCGAAAGTCGCGAACTTCTCCATCGACCTGCCCGAGGCGTCGGTCGCCGTGCAGGTGTCCGGAACGTTCGGGTCCCGGCAGGAAGAAGCCCAGCGTCTCGGCCGGCTGCTGCGACCCAAGCACGACGGTGGACAGGCCCACTTCTACTCCGTGGTCGCCCGCGACACCCTCGACGCGGAGTACGCCGCCCACCGGCAGCGGTTCCTCGCGGAGCAGGGGTACGCGTACCGGATCACCGACGCCGACGATCTCCTCGGACCGCAGATCGGCTGAGACCCTCAGCCACCGAGCGTGCGCGCCGGCGCACCTCGGCTTCGCGGTTGCTTCCGGTGAGTGGGGTCGCGCGCACGGCCGATATGCTGAGTCACGTGCGCCGATTCGAGTTTCCCGTCGACCTGCCCCACGCCAAGGCCGTGAACCAGACGCTCGCGGAGGTGCGCAGTCTGCGTCGATCCGCGGTGATCGTGGCGTTGTTGTGCGCCGCGGGCGCGGTGTGGCTCTTCGTCCTCGGCCACGCCTGGTCGTACATCGTCGGATCGGTGCTCGTCGTGGCGGCGGTGACGTCGGTGTGGGTCGCGTTGTGGGCTCCCCGCAAAGTCGGCACGATCGAGGACCTCTACCGCGACAGCCCACTGGTACCGGCGCTGGTCGCGACGACCCGGGCCCGTGGTCTGACCCTGCTCGCCCTGATCGACATCGCCAAGCCCACCGACGGTGCGGCGGAAGGCGGCGGACGTCATCATTACGCCCTCGTCACCCGGGACGTCCAGGCCATCCCGGGGCACCGCGCGAAGGTGGGCGAACGGGTTCCCTGTGTCGCCGTGCTTTCCGACCGCACCACACGCAACAAGTCCGGGGTGTGGCAAATGGTCAGCCCGATGCCTCTTGCGTGGGCCACCCGCGATGCCGCGGTCCTGGCGAAGGCCACGGCGGCGATCGACGAATCCGAGTGGAAACTGCTGAAGTCCAAGCTGTCCTCGGCTGACGAGATCAACGCCAGCGACGAGCGACGAGTCGAACTGGACCTGAAGGAACTTCCACCGGAACTGCGCTGACATGCAGCCCTCGATCCTCACCGACGGCACCGTCGTCCTGTCCGTCCCCGGAAGCGGGGACATCGACGCGATCACCGAAGGCTGTAGTGATCCGGCGGTCGCGAAGTGGACCACAGTCCCCCACCCGTACACCCGTGCCGACGCCGCCAGGTTCGTGGAGGACATCGTTCCGCACAAGTGGGACAACGGTTTTCCCGACTGGGGAATCCGCACGAGTCGCGATGGCACGCTGCTCGGAATGATCGGTTTCGTGCAGCACGGCAGCGCGGCGCCCGAGATCGGTTTCTGGCTGGCTCCCGGGGCCCGTGGCCGCGGAATCGCCACCGCCGCCGCACGTCTGGTGTGCGACTTCGCTTTCGGCCCGCACGGGTTGCAGGCGTGGCGCGTGGAGTGGCGAGCGCTGGTCGGCAACGTGCCGTCCGCGGCCGTCGCGCGCCGCCTCGGTTTCCGGTTCGAGGGGGTCGCCCGGCACGGCCTCCTGCAGCGGGGAGTCCCGCGCGACGTGTGGGTGGCGGCCCTGTTGCCCGACGACCCCCGCGAACCGGCCGACGGCTGGCCGGTCTGACTTTCCCTACGCGAGGTGCGGAAGCACCTCCTGCTCGAACAATTCGAGGCCCGTCGTGTCATAGGCCGCCTCGGGGAAGTAGAAGATCGCGTACTCGAGTCCCTGCTTCTTCAGCGCCGTGAGGTTCTCGACGATCTGCTCGGGTGTTCCTACCGCGGGCATACCCCGGAATGCGTCCAGCGCCCCGTCCGCCTTCTCGGCACCGACGATCGGTTCGAGTCGTGCACGCAGCGCCTCGAGCCTGTCCTGCACCTCCGCTTCCGTCCGGCCGATCGCGACGTTGTAGTTGGCGGACCGCACGATCGCATCGAAATCCGTGCCGACGTCGGCGCAGTGCTCTCGCAGCACCTGCGACTTGTGCGCGAATCCCTCGGGGGTTCCGTCGAAGTTGGTGTACTGCGCGTACTTCGCCGCGATCTTCAACGTCACCTTTTCCCCGCCGCCGGCGATCCAGAGCGGGATCCCGCCTTCCTGGAGGGGCAGTGGACGCACTATCGCTCCGTCGACCTGATAGTGCTTGCCGTCGAGCGTTGCCGTGCCCGTGGTCCAGGCCTGCCTGAAGATCTGGACGCCCTCGTCGAGGCGGCGCAAACGTTCTCCGGCGGACGGGAAGCCGTAGCCGTAGGCACGCCATTCCTGCTCGTACCACCCACCCCCGATACCCATCTCCACTCGGCCGCCCGAGATGATGTCGGCGGTCGCAGCCACCTTCGCGAGATACGCAGGGTTGCGGTAGCTCATGGCGGTACACATCTGACCGAGCCGTACCCGGCTCGTCACGGCACCGAATGCGGACACCAGAGTCCACGCCTCGTGGGTGGCCTCGTCGGTGGGTTCGGGGACGGTGTGGAAATGGTCGTACACCCAGATCGACTCCCACGGTCCCTTGTCGGCGCGTAACGCGAGATCGCGCATGACGGGCCACTGATCGGCGGGATCGATACCGACCAGGTCCAGTCTCCAACCTTGAGGGATGAAAAGTCCGAAACGCATGTGGGTCCTCACTCGAGTCGACGATCTCTGTTGCCTGGGCAAGTATCCCCCGATTCGGTACGGACGATGCCGTGTTCTCCGCCGATGGGCGTCCGCGCACGAGACAGGACCAGCGGAAACCTCGATGGGACAGTCTTATTCGGTGCGGTACCGGCGGCCGACGTCGTCGAGCCGTGCTCGCAGCGCCACCAGGATCGGGCGCTGTCCCTTCACCAGCTTGGTTTCCGCCTCGGAGAACGTGATCCAGCGGGCATCGTCGACTTCGGGAATCGTCAGCCGCTTTCCCGACCGGGGTGGCCACTCGATCTCGCACGTGTTGCTCGAGACGAACCGGAGGTCGGCGTCGGTCTCGCCGGAGTAGACACTTACGACCTTGCCCGACGCCTGCCGATAGCGACCGAGCAACGACAAGGGCACGTCCGGCGGAGGAAAGCCGCATTCCTCCTCGAACTCACGGGCCGCGACTTCACGAGGCTCCTCCTCGGGTCCGTACTCACCCTTCGGCACCGACCAGGCGGCGGTGTCCTTCCCCGTCCAGTACGGGCCGCCGGGATGCACGAGCCACAGCTCGAGCAGTCCGGTGTCGTCGATGCGGTAGAGCAGCAGACCTGCGCTCGTCACCGGCATCGCTCACCTCCGTGCACCGTGTCGGATGCACCCGGAGTCCTGCCCACGACGGTGATCCTGCTCGTAGCATCGAGAATATGCGCGCGTCCGGCCTTGCGGAATCATTCGAGGAACACCGCGCCCATCTGTTGACGGTCGCGTACCGGCTCACAGGCAGCGTCGCCGACGCCGAGGACGCGGTGCAGGACTCCTGGCTTCGGCTCGCGACCGTCGATGCCACCGAGATCGACAATCTGCGTGCGTGGCTGACCACTGTCGTGGGCCGGCTGTGCCTCGACAAGCTCCGGTCCGCCGCGGTACGACGCGAGAAGTACGTGGGGCAGTGGCTGCCGGAACCGATCGTCACCCCGCTCGGCGGCACCAGCCCGCCGGACCCGCTCGAACAGGTGGTGCAGCACGAGGACAACCGGCTCGCAGCGCTGATCGTCCTCGATGTACTGCCGCCGCCGCAACGCATCGCGTTCGTCCTCCACGACGGGTTCGGCGTGCCGTTCGACGAAGTGGCGAGCATTCTCGGGGTCGGGTCGGCAGCGGCGCGGCAACTCGCCTCCCGCGCTCGCCGTGCTGTCGCCGACACACCGCCTCCGACCCCGACCGCCGAGCACGAGAACGCCGTCGCCGTACTGGTGGCGGCTTTCGCGGCGGGTGACATCGACGGCGTGATCGCGGCCCTGCACCCCGATGCGCGGCTGATCGGAGACGCCGGTGGCACCACCCCCACCGCGCTCAACGTGGTGGTCGGTGCCGAGAAGTTCGCCCGGTTCTTTGCCGGGTTGATTCGCCGGTACGGCCCGGAGTCGTTCGCGGCGTTCGAGCCGGTCCGCGTCAACGGCGAACTCGGCCTGCTCAACCACGGGTTTCGCGGCGACGGTCAGCGCGGTTATCCGCCCCGCGTGACGGGATGCACGGTACGCGACGGCCGGGTCTGGGCCGCCTACGATCTGGCCAACCCGGAGAAATTGCGGCGCGGCGTCCTCGTACCCCTGGGCCGGCGCTGATCCGTCGCCCGGACCCCGGCGTCACCGCTAGGGTCGGCGCATGGACCAGCGTCTCAGTCTCGTGACCCTCGCCGTCGAGGACGTCGACCGCGCCCGGGAGTTCTACGTGGACGGACTGGGCTGGTCCGCGGTGGTCGAAGAACCCGGCGAAGTGGTGATGATCCGTGTCGGCGCCCACGTGATCCTGTCATTGTGGGCCCGCACCGAATTCGAGGCGGAGGTCGGCTCGACCTCCTGGAGCGGCGTTCCGCCCGTCACCCTCGCCCACAACGTCGCGACCCGCGACGAAGTGGACGCCGTGCTCGACACCGCGCGCCGGGCCGGCGCCGATCCGGTGTCGGGCGGCACCGACCGCCTGTGGGGTGGCTACACCGGTTATTTCGCCGACCCCGACGGCTTTCGCTGGGAGATCGCCTGGAATCCGGGCTCGATCGCCGAGATCGTGATACCCGAGTAACTCACTTTCCCGTCGCCGCAGCGTCGTCCGCCCACGGCACGCGGCACGCGTCGGTGCTGAAGCCCTGTTCCTGGATGCCCAGTGCCGAGTTCATCCGGCCGCGCATGTTCTCGAGGGCGATCTGGTAGGTCAGTTCCACCACCCCGGCCGCCCCGAATCTCCGTTCGAGATCCGCGACCTGCTCGTCTGTCACGGCGGTGGCGACATCCCCGGTGATCGCGTCCGCGTATGCGATCGCAGCCTTCTCGTCGTCGCTGTACAGGTCCGACGTCGCATAGTCGGCGATGTGGGCGAGGCGGTCGGTGTCGAGTCCGTCGAGGCGTTGCAGCATCGTGCCGAAGTCGACGCACCACGAGCATCCGAGAGTCCACGCTGCCCGGTACACCGCCAGTTCACGCACGTTGCCCGGAAGCACCTTCGAGGCTCGCTCGACCAGCATTTCGTGTACGCCGGTCGCGCGCATCAACGCCGGGTGATGCGCGAGCACCGCGAACGGCTCGGGAACCACCCCGTAACGGCGCGCAGCAAAGGCATAGGTCGCGCGGGTGGGTAGGCCGGCCCTATCGGGGGTGACCGGTTCTATTCGCGGCATGACGTCCTCCGGTTTTCTCGCGGCCCCGGGACTCCTCGCCGGTCCCGGCCGAGCCGTTCGTACTGTTGACGAGGCAGCCGTCCCGGATGTGACAGGCCGGACGATAGGCTTCACGAGTGGCTGATTCGAGGAGACCGGCAGCGGCAGTGCGCACCGTCGCCCGGCTACGACCGTTCGCCTCGACGATCTTCGCCGAGATGACCGACCTGGCGATCCGGCACGACGCGATCAATCTGGGCCAGGGGTTCCCCGATGTCGACGGCCCACCGCAGATGCTCGAGATCGCGCGACAGGCCATCGCCGACGGGGTCAACCAGTACCCGCCCGGGTCGGGTATTCCGGCGCTCCGGCAGGCCGTCGCCGCGGACCGCGCCGACCGCTACGGCCTCGAACACGATCCCGACTGCGAAGTACTCGTCACCGTCGGAGCCACCGAGGCGATCAGCGCGGCTGTCCTCGGGCTCGTCGAGCCGGGCGAGGAAGTGCTGCTCACCGAGCCGTACTACGAC
The DNA here is from genome assembly GCF_042717545.1 of Rhodococcus sp. NPDC058639. Lineage (NCBI taxonomy): Bacteria > Bacillati > Actinomycetota > Actinomycetes > Mycobacteriales > Nocardiaceae > Rhodococcus > Rhodococcus sp. NPDC058639. The sequence continues at coordinate 402,225 of NZ_JBHXRF010000002.1, read as the reverse complement.
TCGTACGCCGCCGCCGTCGCGCTTGCCGGCGCGACTCGCCGCACCGTCCCGCTCGCCAGGGCGGGGGCCGGCTTCGTGCTGGACGTGGACGCCCTGCGCGCCGCGATCACCGACCGCACTCGCATGCTCATCGTCAACACCCCGCACAACCCCACCGGCACCGTGTACGACGAGACGGCACTGACCGCCCTGGCCGAGTTGGCGTGCGAACACGACCTTCTGTTGCTGTCGGACGAGGTGTACGAACACCTGGTGTTCGACGGCCGCCGGCATATCCCCCTCGCCTCGCTGCCGGGAATGGCGGAGCGCACGGTCACCGTGTCGAGTGCCGCGAAAACGTTCAACGTCACGGGATGGAAGATCGGCTGGGCGCTCGGGCCTCGCGAGTTGATCGACGCCGTGCGCGCCGCGAAGCAATTCCTGACCTTCGTGGGCGGCGCGCCCTTCCAGCCCGCAGTTGCCCACGCCCTGACCCACGAGCAAAACTGGATCAGGTCGATGCGCGACGACCTGCAACGCAAACGCACCCTGTTGTCCGATGCCTTGAAGGGCGCCGGGTTCGGCGTACTCGACTCGGCCGGAACCTATTTCGTGTGCGCCGATCTCACACCCCTCGGTTACCGCGACGGGGTCGCATTCTGCCGTGAACTGCCGGAACGGATCGGTGTGGCCGCGGTCCCCGTCAGCGTGTTCGTCGACGACACGCAGGCGTGGAACCATCTGGTGCGATTCGCGTTCTGCAAACGGGACGACGTGCTCGCAGAAGCGGTCGATCGGTTGCGCACGCTGCAGGAGGCCCTCTAGATCATGTCGCGGCCCACCATTCCGTCCGACTTCGTGTCCCGGGCGGTACGCACCGGCGCCGACGCCGGAGTCGATCTCCAACCGGCGTTGGACGCGGCCAGGATCAGCCGCGCGGTCCTCGCGCACCCTCACGCGCGCCTGACACCGGCACAGGTGAGCCGATTCACCCAGGTGGCGTGGCAGATCACGGACGACGAACTGTTCGGGTTGGCACCGGGTCCGGTCCCTCGCGGAATGTTCCGGGTGATGTGTCTGACGTTGATCCACTGCCCCGATCTCTCGCACGCGCTCAGCCGCATGGTCGAGGTCAACCGGGTTGTCCGGTCGCTCCCCCAGTTGTCGCTGACTCCGGGTGACACCACCACGCATCTCGATGTCGCTCTGCCGGCGGTGGTCGACGAGAAGACACGCGTCACCGTCGACTTCCTCCTCATGCTGCTGCACCGCTTCGCGGCGTGGCTGGTCGGTGGAAGAGTCCGGCTGGAATCGGTGATGCTCCCGTACGCCGAACCCGATCCGGTTCTTGCTCGTAGTTACGATTCGATGTTCGGTGTCCCCGTGACCTTCGGCGCGGGACGCGCAGCGCTCGAAATCCACAATTCGGCACTGACGTCCCCGCTCGTGCAGTCCGAAGAGGCGCTCGACGAGTATCTCCGCGATTCCCCGAATCTCATTCTGTCGGAGCGGGATTACGAGTCGACCGTATCGTCGCAGGTGCGCCGCATCTTCGAGTCGGGAATCAACGGACGCACTGCCACCGCCGAGGACATTGCGGGCATGCTCACCGTGAGCACCCCTCACCTCCGCCGCTTGCTGCGCCAGGAGGGCACGTCACTCGGACAACTGCGCGAGGAAGTACTCCGCGATCTCGCCATAGCCGGACTGCGGCGCGGTGAGTCGGTCGACGACCTCTCGGCCCGCCTCGGGTTCTCCGAGCCGAGTGCGTTCCGCCGCGCGTTCAAGAGGTGGACGGGCAACACCCCGAGCAGTTACCGCACACCGCGGTAATTGCGGTTCACGATCCCGCTCCTACCAGGACATACGAGAACGCAGGAACGCGGTGACCGGAACCGGCACGGAATCGATCCGGGTTGCATAACGTGGCGGGTAGTGGGTACGTCTGGGAAGACGTAGCTCTGTCGATCTGGGAGAGGGTGAAACACCGTTATGCGCGCTGCGGTACAGGATGAGTATCCGACCCGGAGCCGAGCGAAGTGCGAATCGTTCGCGAGGCCGGATCCGGTCGTGTGGGGAAGTGCGGCCGAGGGGCCGTTGCCCGCCGAGGCGGTCGCCGAATACGACCTCCGAGGATTCCATACTGCAGAAGCACTTCTTCCCGCGAGCGACGTGGGGAACCTCCTGGAAGAAACATCACGGCTCGGCGGTGAACTGGGTGACGACGCGCGTGTGATCCGCGAACAGGGTAGCGGCGATGTCCGTTCCATCTTCGACGTGCATCTGCTCAGCGATCTCGTGGCCTCGATCGTCCGGCGTCCCGAAATAGCCGGGATTGCACGACAATTGCTCGGCTCCGACGTGTACATCCACCAATCGCGACTCAACGTCAAACCAGGCTTCCGCGGCGGGCCGTTCTACTGGCACTCGGATTTCGAGACCTGGCACGCCGAGGACGGAATGCCCAAGCCGCGGGCGCTCAGCATCTCGCTCGCCTTGACCGAGAACTACGGCTACAACGGCGGTTTGATGATCATGCCGGGTTCGCACCGCACCTACGTCTCGTGCGCGGGAGAGACTCCGGACGACTACTACCGCGAGTCGCTCGTCACCCATGTGCCGCCGACCGGGTCCCCCGACGAAGACAGCCTCACCCGGATGGCCGCCGAGTACGGCATCGCCACATTCACGGGATCCGCAGGCTCTGCAACGGTATTCGATTCCAACTGCATGCACGGCTCCAACGGGAACATCACCCCGTTTCCGCGCTCGAATCTCTTCGTGGTGTTCAACAGCGTGGAGAACACCCTGGTAGATCCGTTCGCAGCGAAGAACCCGCGCCCGCCCTATCTTGGGAGCCGGGACTTCACGCCGCTGTCCTGATCGGCAGACCATACAGGAGTGTCGGGGAGATGGGCGCGTTGCCGTCGTCCGTCTCCCGTTTCTCGCCGGTTGCCTGCGCGTCCCTTGCGACGGGCAGGCTCGTCGTGGGAACTGCGTCCACCTCCCCCATCCATTCATCCGATGAGCGCGCCCCGGTGACCTTTCGGTCGAATTACCGAGTCGTCACGGGCGTTCGTGTCAAATATCCGAGTTACGGAAGCTTTTGGGGTTGCAACCATCCCGAGCAGAAACACGAATCCACGCACCCGTCCTATCCCGGAAGCCGCGACACTGCACCGCCGGTGCCCTCCGCGGACCCCGGAAGGCCGTGAACTGGCCGTTCACTTTCCGGCTCAGCACCCGCCCGCCGCTCATCCGGGGCTGTAGACAACCCGGTCTCGACCACGGAACCACCTATTCGGCGTGGCGCGGGCCGGCCGCACCGCAGAACAACCGCGTGAACGTGAACTTGCCACGAGCCGGATCGTAGGGCCGATACCCGTAGACGACGACGTGAGCAAGCCACTGCCCACGCAGCAGTTTCGCGATCTTCGGTGTCATCCGTTCGTGTAGTTCGTACGTGCGAAAACCGGACCGGATGTAGTCGGTGTACTTGAGCGGTGGAGTCAGTGCCCGCCGCGGAGAGATGTCGACGTACAAATCCAACAACTGCGCGATCTCGATACCGTGCCCACGCAGACACAACGCCAGGTCGATCTCCTAGTGGACCTTCGGATCGGTGCTCACCGAATCTCGCACTCGTTCTCAGGACGACCGCCGGATGGCCATGTTGGCACCGTGCAGATTGTCGACCCGACGCTCCCCACCCAACGTTCCTCGGGCGACTCCCCTGTCGAAATACCACTTCTTCAGCCGGTGGTACGGAGAGTCGTACGAATTGTTGAGCCCACTGACCGCGCCGACACCCGAAACGTCTTCTCGGGCGAAGAAATCCTTCACTGCGCACGCCCACCCCGGACGCACGCGTGTATCCGCATCCATCCACCCGATGAGCGTGCCTTCCGCCGCGTCGAAACCCGCGTTGCGGGCGTACGCGACACCGGGACGCTTCTCGGTCACGATCCGCACCTTCGGTTCGACCGCCGCGACAGCCTCGACGATCTGCACCGTGTTGTCGGTGGAATTATTGTCCACCACAACGATTTCGAATATCTCGTCCTTCTGCGCGAGAAGAGCCGAGAGACACAGCCCTATCTAGCGCTCCTCGTTCCGAGCCGGCACAACGATTTACAATTCGTCCCCATCCATGCTTCGCACGCTACCGCACTCCGTCTCCTCTCTCCTGTGCCGCAAGCGATATTGCCCTGTCGACCGAATTGTGTGCACCAGGCGACCAAGCCCGGCGCCAGTCGCTCGTCGGCGCCGACCATGTCCGGCCGATCGATCTTGCAAGAAACCGCTTCGCGAATTTCCCCTGACCACTGCGGTGCGGAGTGATGCGTGATGTGCGATCAGGGACGAGACGATCAGTTACCCGACTGCCATCGGTCCATGCCGTCGGATCCAGGAGCACACACCATGGGAACACCCTTGACCGTGATCCCCACGGCGCCCGGCGTGCTGCAGAAGGATCCAGGGTGCACTGTCCCTCCCGATTGCTGAGGCGGGGCAGGGGGCGGCGGCGTGTACTCCGGAGCGGGTGGCGGGGCAGGGGGCGGCGGCGTGTACTCCGGAGCGGGTGGCGGCGCCGTGTACTCCGGGCTCTGCGCTCTGGTCGGCGGCGTCCACGGTGCCCCACACAATCTGTCGGCCTCGGCACCCATCGATTCCCTCCAATCCGCGTCGCTGCAAGAGAACTCGAGGGACGCAGTACTGGTAGGGGTCGGCGTGAACTCCGACGTACGTTCGGATATACCGGGTGCTTGCGAAGCAGGAACCGTACTGCTCGTTACAGGAGGAGACGTCGTGATTCGAGGTGCGGTCGCGCTCGGCGAAGGAGTTACCGAACCAGTTGTACCCGTTTGGTCCGAGTTCGGATCCCGTGTCTCGTCCTCGCCGACGATTGCCACGAGGGCTATGAGTCCCACGATGACAACCGCAACGATCCACGGCCACTTTCGGCGTTTCTTTCCCCCGCCTCGGGACGGATCACCACCCTGAGTGACGGTCCCGAAGTCTTGCGTGGGGGTTTCAGTACCTCTCGGCCTGATTCGGTCTGTCCACTGATTCCCATCCCAGAAACGTTCGATCGACGGGTCATAGGGATCTGGATGCCAGCCTGCAGGAGGATTCATCGCCAGTCCGTTCGGAAGGTGCTTTCCATCAGAAGTTCGCAGACGCCAACCGATTTGTTACAGGCGGGATGGAAAACGAGGGCACCCTCGAGGCCCTCCAGCGGATACACGCGGTATCCGCTGGAGGACTGTCACCCTTCGGTCACGACGCCGAGAAGCACTCAGGCGCGACGGGCACGCACCGCGTCGGCGAGCCGGTCGAGTTGGACTGCGGTGGTTGCCCAGTCGAGGCACGCGTCGGTGATGGACTTACCGTACTCGAGCTCATCGGACGAGCCGAGCGTCAAGTCCTGGCGGCCGGCTTCGATGAAGCTCTCCAGCATCACACCGACAATGCCCTGTTCTCCGGCTTCGAGACGCTCGGCGATGTCCGTCACGACATCGACCTGCTTCTCGTGGTTCTTGCTGCTGTTGCCGTGGCTCGCGTCGATGACGACCCGCTCCGGCAACCCGCCCTTGCGCAGGCGCGCCATCGTGTCGGCGACGGTCGCGGCATCGTAGTTCGGGCCCGCGCTGCCGCCGCGGAGGATGACGTGGCAGTCCGGATTGCCGACGGTCTGGATGAGTGCGGCCTGGCCGTCGAGGTCGGTGCCGGGGAACACGTGGCTCGCACCTGCGGCGCGGGTTCCGTCGACCGCGACCTGCACGTCGCCTTCGGTGGAGTTCTTGATCCCGACCGGCATCGACAGGGCGCTGCACAGCTGACGGTGCACCTGGCTGGCGGCAGTGCGTGCACCGATCGCGCCGTAGGTGACCAGGTCGGCGTAGTACTGCGGGAGGATCGGATCGAGGAACTCGCAGCCGACGGGCAGGCCCAGGCTCGACACATCGAGTAGCAACTTGCGGCCGATCCGCAGGCCGGTGTTGATGTCGTAGCTGCCGTCGAGGTGCGGGTCGTTGAGCAGACCCTTCCAGCCGAGCGTGGTGCGCGGCTTCTCGAAGTACACGCGCATCACGATGTGCAGGTCGTCGCGCAGTTCGTCAGCCTTCGCGGCGAGCCGGCGAGCGTAATCCATGGCTGCGACGGGATCGTGGACCGAGCACGGACCGACGACCACGACGAGGCGATCGTCGGTGCCGTTCAGGATGTTGACGGTGTCGGCACGGCCGGATCGCACGGTCGCGGCCACGACGGCGTCCGGAGCGTATTCGGCGCGGATCTCCGACGGCGCGGCGAGCGGACTCACCCGCACGGTGCGCTGCTCGTCGAGATTCGTGGTGGAGATTCCAGTGGTGGAGCTCATCGGGTTGCGTTCCTGTTCTCGGTGAAGGAAGCCGACCCGGAAGAACCCTGAGATCCCGTCGAGCCGGTCTGTATCCGGCTCGTGGGTGAAGAAGTCAGCGCGCGGTCACGCCGACCGACCCACCCAGGGCCGGCCCGCTAAACCAAAAATAGGTGCGCTGCATAGCAGGGGACTGTACCAGAACACGCCGAACAGGCTCTATGACCCGGCACACCGTCTCACCCCGACGCTCCGGAGCAGGACCTTCGAGCCCCGGTGCATCTACGCCGAACCTGTTCCCGTGCAAGCAGACAACTCGCGATGTGGCCGGGTGTGACACCGCTCCACTCCCCGGTGCCGAACAGCGGATCGCCCTTTCTGCGGCGCGAGCGAGGCGGTCCCTACCGCCACGGCACTCGCTCCGGGTCGCGCAGCATCCGGCGGGCCGTCGACATGCGATGCACCTCGTCGGGGCCGTCGTAGATGCGCGCGTACCGTGCGCGTCGGTACATGGCCTCGAGGGGCGTATCCGCGGTCAGGCCCAGCGCCCCGTGTACCTGGATCGACCGGTCGACGACGTCGTGCAGCATCCGCGCGCCCCAGAACTTGATGAGACCGATCTGTACCCGGGCGTCCTCACCGGCGTCCATGACCCGGGCCGCGTCGAGCGTCATGAGGCGCGCCGCTTGAATCTGCGCGGCCGATTCGGCGACGTACCGCTGGATCTCACCCTTGTCGGCGAGGAGTGACCCGTGTGCGAACCGGGCATTGGCCCGCGTACACATCAGTTCGAATGCCCGTTGCGCCTGCCCGAGCCAGCGCATGCAGTGGAAGATCCGGCCAGGCCCGAGGCGGTCCTGAGCGACAAGGAAACCGTTGCCGCGTCCCCCGAGCACGTTGTCGGCAGGAACCCTGACGTCGGTGTAGCGCACCTCGTAGTGGTCGCTGGGGTCGTACCCCATGGTGGGGATGGCCCGGACGATCTCGAAGCCCGGCGTATCCGTCGGGACGATGACAGCGCTGATACTGCGGTGGAGCGGCGTCGAGTCGGGTTCGGTGCGCGCGAACACCGTGCAGTAGCCGGCCTGCCGGGCGCCGGTGGTGAACCACTTGTGGCCGTTGACGACCCACTCTGCTCCGTCCAGACGGGCGGTCGTCTGCACGAGCACCGGGTCGGAGCCGGCCACTTCGGGCTCTGTCATGCCGACCGACGGCAGGATCTCACCGGACACGAGACCGGGAACCCAGCGCCGCCGCTGCTCCTCGGTGCCGTGCCGATGCAGCATCAGCGCGTCCTGCATCGACACCGATCCCACGGCGAGCTGACCGAATTCGGACCGGCCGATGATTTCGTTGAGATAGACGAAGTCCAGGAACGGAACTCCCCCGCCGCCGATCTCCGCGGGGTGCCCGAGCGCCCACAATCCGAGTTCCTTCGCACGGCTCTTCAGCCCGTCCAGCGCAGAGGCCCCGTCGTCGTCCAGCCGCGACAATATCGGCTCGAGCGGGATAACCTCCTCGTCGATGAAGGAACGCATCCGGGTGCACAGCTCGGCCACCCGCCCCTCCGGCCGATTCGCAGTCATGGGCGTCAATGTATCCGCGCACGCATGCCCTCACATCGCTTTCTGCCGGCCCGGGTGTGGACCGGCCGACGCCGGGGAACCCTGAGGATCCGCCCTGAACGATGACGAGCCCGGAGGTTTCATGCCAGCAGAAAGCCCAGCCGATCCGACCGCCCGAGCTGTGGAACCCGAGCACACCCCCGACGGGCACATCGTCGAGACACGGTCCGAGGATTTCGCGCATGCACGCAACCTTCCGGTCGATCCCGACTGGTTCAAGACCGCAGTGTTCTACGAGGTTCTCGTCCGCGCGTTCAACGACTCGAACCACGACGGGACCGGTGACCTGCGGGGCCTGACCGAGAAACTCGACTACATCGCGTGGCTCGGGGCCGATTGCATCTGGCTGCCCCCGTTCTACGATTCCCCGCTGCGGGACGGTGGTTACGACATCCGCGACTTCCGCGCGGTCTTACCGGAATTCGGGACGGTCGACGACTTCGTGACGTTCCTCGACGAAGCACACAAGCGCGGTATCCGCGTGGTGACCGACCTGGTCATGAACCACACCTCCGATACCCACGCGTGGTTCCAGGAGTCGCGTGCCGAACCCGACGGTCCCTACGGGGATTTCTACGTGTGGTCCGACACCGACGAGGCCTACAAGGATGCCCGCATCATCTTTGTGGACACGGAGACCTCGAACTGGACGTGGGATCCGGTGCGCAAGCAGTACTACTGGCACCGCTTCTTCTCGCACCAGCCCGACCTGAACTACGACAACCCCGAAGTCCAGGACGCCATGCTCGACGTCCTCCGCTTCTGGCTGGACCTCGGCATCGACGGATTCCGGCTCGACGCGGTGCCCTACCTGTTCGAGCGCGAGGGCACCAGTTGCGAAAACCTGCCCGAGACCCACGCGTTCCTCAAGAAGTGCCGGACAGTGATGGACGCCGAATACCCGGGCCGGGTCATGCTCGCGGAGGCGAACCAGTGGCCGACGGACGTGGTCGAGTACTTCGGTGAGCCGGAGATCGGCGACGAGTGCCACATGGCGTTCCACTTCCCGCTCATGCCCCGGATCTTCATGGCGGTACGCCGCCAGAACCGATTCCCGATCTCGGAGATCCTCGCGCAGACCCCGTCGATTCCCCGCACCGCACAGTGGGGCATCTTCCTGCGCAACCACGACGAACTCACTCTCGAGATGGTGACGGACGAAGAGCGTGACTACATGTACTCCGAGTACGTCACCGACCCGCGGATGCGGGCGAACATCGGGATCCGCAGGCGTCTGGCCCCTCTGCTCGAGAACGACCGCAACCAGTTGGAGTTGTTCACGGCGTTGCTGCTGAGCCTGCCCGGGTCCCCGGTGCTGTACTACGGCGACGAAATCGGCATGGGTGACAACATCTGGCTCGGTGACCGCGACGCGGTGCGTACCCCGATGCAATGGACGCCCGACCGCAATGCGGGTTTTTCCCGCGCCGATCCGGCGCGGCTGTATCTTCCGACCATCATGGATCCCACGTACGGGTACAACGCGGTCAATGTCGAGTCCCAGCTGAACTCGACGAACTCGCTGTTGCACTGGACTCGCAGGATGATTCAGGTCCGCAAACAGCACCCCGCGTTCGGCAAGGCGGCATTCACCGAACTCGGCAGCGCCAACCCCGCGGTCCTGTCGTATCTCCGGGAGATGGAAACGGCCCCGGATCGCAACTACAGCGACGTCATCCTGTGCGTGAACAACCTTTCCCGCTATCCGCAAGCCGTGGTACTGGATCTGTCGAGGTTCGCCGGGTGGATCCCGGTGGAGCTCACCGGGTCGGTGCCGTTCCCATCGATCACCGAGGAGGGCTACATGCTCACGCTCCCCGGTCACGGGTTCTTCTGGTTCGCTCTGCAACCGGATCCCACGACAGAAGGCGCAGGATCGCATCCCGTCAGCAGCGAAGCGGAAGCGGCGGTGCAACCATGACCGAGCAGAACCACGGCCGTTATCCGGACGCCGATCTCGAAGCGGGGTTGGCACACTGGCTGCCACGCCAGCGCTGGTTCGCCGCGAAGGGCCACACCATCACCGGTGTGCGGATCGTGTTGCGGCAGACGCTCGCCGCCGAACCCGGGTTCGGCGCCGACCATGTCCTGGTGGCCGTCGACTTCGAGGACACACCCGAGCAGATCTATCAGGTGCCGTTGGGGTACCGATCGCACCTGCCGGACGATCTGGCTCCGTGGACGTTGGCGACACCGGACGACGCGGGGCACAGCGTGTTCGTCTACGACGGTCTGCGTGACCAGGACATCATCGGCCTGTACGCGCAGAGCCTGAGCAGTGGCCGCCCGAAGGGGCCCGTCGATCTCCATACCCTCGCGGGTGCGGAGTTCGAGGCGGGGATGCGCGGGCGCGCTCTCGGCGCGGAACAGTCGAACACGTCCGTGGTACTCGGCGAGCGCCTGCTGCTCAAGATGTTCCGTCGTCTCACGTTGGGTATCAACCCGGACGTGGAGTTGCACCTCGCGTTGACCGAAGTGGGCTGCCGCTCCGTGGCACCGATCCGTGCGTGGATCGATGCCGATGTCGAAGGTGTCCGCACGACGCTCGCGATGGCCCAGGATTTCGCCGCCAATTCCGCGGACGGGTGGGCGATGGCGCTCGGAAGTATCCGCGATCTTCTCATCGAAGGGGATCTGCGGGCCGACGAGGTCGGTACGGATTTCGCCGGTGAGTCCTACCGGATGGGGACGGCCGTCGCCGAGGTCCATTCGGATCTCGCCGCCGCGCTCGGTGAATCACAGCGTCCCGCGTCCGGACTTGCGGCCGCGATGAGCCGCAGACTCGAGGCTGCTGCCGCCGAAGTCGAGGAACTGGCGGAATTCGTACCCGCGATACAGGCGAGGTTCGACGAAGCCGCCGCACTCGGTCCCGTCACGGTGCAGCGCATCCACGGCGACCTCCATCTCGGGCAGGTGTTGCGCACACCGGAACGGTGGCTGCTCATCGACTTCGAGGGTGAACCCGCCAAGTCGCTCGTCGAACGCCGGCACCCCGACACCCCGCTCCGCGACGTTGCGGGAATGCTGCGTTCCTTCGATTACGCCGCACACCACTCGGTGCGGGAGCGGGACCCCGACGGCGCCACGGCGCAGCGTGAGTTCCGGGCGCGGGAATGGGCCGAACGCAACTCCGCCGCGTTCTGCGACGGGTACGCCGCAGCATCCGGATCCGATCCGCGCGAAATCGGGCCGTTGCTCCGTGCGTACGAAATCGACAAGGCGGTCTACGAAGTCGTGTACGAAGCGCGGCACCGCCCGTCGTGGCTCCGTCTGCCCCTCAACGCGATCCGGAGGTTGTGCAAAGCCTGACGACGACCGGCATACGAAAGGGCGGGTGTGTGCACTGCACACACCCGCCCTTTTTCGGAATCTCAGACCACCTGCAACTCCAGTTCGTCGCCGGCGACATCGACCTCGACGCGTCCGCCCTCGACCAGTGTGTCGTCGAGCAGCAGATCGGCGATGCGGTCGTCGACAACCCGTGCGATGGACCTCCGCAACGGGCGGGCACCGAACTCGGGCTGGTGCCCGTGACGGGCGATCCACTCCACGGCCTCGGGGCTGAAGTCGATCTCGATGCCCTTCGCCTGGAGCCGCTTCCGGCTCTCGTCGAGCAGGAGATCGGCGATCCGGTGCAACTGCTCGTCGTCGAGCTTCCGGAAGACGACGATCTCGTCGATGCGGTTGAGGAACTCCGGTCGCATCGATTCGCGCAGCCGTCCCATCACCCGGTCACGCAAGGGCTTTTCTGCCGCCTCCGCGTCGCCGGTGGTGAACCCGATAGCTCCACCACGGCTGGAGATGATGTCCGAACCCACGTTGCTGGTCATGATGACGACGGTGTTCGTGAAGTCCACCGTGCGGCCTTCGCCGTCGGTGAGGCGACCGTCGTCGAGCACCTGCAACAGGGTGTTGAACACATCCGGGTGTGCCTTCTCGATCTCGTCGAGCAGCACGACCGAATACGGGTTGCGACGGACCTGCTCGGTCAGCTGACCGGCCTCGCCGTAGCCCACATACCCGGGCGGTGCGCCCACGAGCCGGCTCACGGTGTGTCGTTCACCGAACTCGCTCATGTCCACGCGCAGCATCTTGCGCTCGTCGCCGAACAGGACCTCGGCCAGCGCCTTCGCCAGCTCGGTCTTGCCCACGCCGGTCGGGCCGAGGAACAGGAAGCTGCCCACCGGGCGATGCGGATCGCCCATGCCCGAGCGGCTCCGGCGGACGGAACGCGTGACCGCGCGCACCGCCTCGTCCTGACCGATGACGCGCTTGTGCAGCTCGTCCTCCAGAGTGCGGAGACGGTCCTTCTCCACCTTGGTCATCTGTGTGACGGGGATTCCCGTCGCGCGCGAGACGACCTCGGCGATCAGTTCGGTGCCGACCACCGGGACGTCCGCATCAGCCGACGCGCCGGAGTCGATGCGCTGCTGGATCCGGACGATCTCGTCGCGGACGCGCGAGGCTTCCTCGTAGTCCTCGGCCTGCACCGCACGGTCCTTCTCGGCTTCGAGTTCGACCAGCCGGTCCCGCAGCTGTGCGTCGTCGACGCGCGGGGTGTGCAGCCGCAGCCGAGCACCGGCCTGGTCCACGAGGTCGATCGCCTTGTCCGGCAGGTGCCGGTCGGGCAGGTAACGCACCGACAGTTCGACGGCGGCGTCGAGAGCCTCGTCCGTGTAGCGGACACCGTGGAATTCGGCGTACCGGTCACGCAATCCGTGGAGGATGGCGACCGTGTCCTCGCGGCTCGGCTCACCGACCATCACCGGACCGAAGCGCCGTTCGAGCGCCGGGTCCTTCTCGATGTGCTTGCGGTATTCGTCGAGTGTCGTGGCACCGACGATGTGCAGTTCGCCGCGGGCGAGCTTGGGCTTGAGGATGTTCCCCGCGTCCATCGCCCCGTCGTTGCCGCCACCGGCGCCCACAACGGTGTGGAGTTCGTCGATGAAGACGATCAGTGCGCCCGACTGTGCGGTGATCTCGTCGAGCACCTTGGTGAGGCGTTCCTCGAAGTCGCCGCGGTAGCGGGTGCCCGCCACCATGCCGGTCAGGTCGAGTTGGACGATTCGCTTGTCGCGCAAGTTTTCCGGTACGTCACCGTCCACGATGCGCTGGGCGAGCCCTTCGACGATCGCGGTCTTGCCGACACCTGCCTCGCCCAGGAGAACCGGGTTGTTCTTGGTACGGCGGGACAGGATCTCGAGCGTCTGCTCGATCTCGTCGGCGCGGCCGACGACGGGGTCGATGCCACCGCCCCGAGCGCGCTCGGTGAGGTCGACACCGAATTTGTCCAGCGTCGGGGTCGCGGAGTCGCCACCCGCTTCGGCCGGCGGCACCGGTTGGAGCGCCGTCTGCAGAGACTGCGGGGTGACACCGAGGGAGGCGAGCAACCGTCCCGGGGCGCGGGTCTGGTCCGCGGCCAGCGCGAAGAACACGTGCTCGGGGTCGATGTAGGTCGAGCCGAGCGCGCGCGAGAGCTGATGTGCCTCCAGCAGCGCGGTCTTGACCGCCCCACTGAGTGCGGGAGCCGAAACGCCGGAGTCCGGGTTGCTCTGCGGCAACCGCTGGTCGACAGCCGCGACGACCGCGGCCGGATCGGCTCCGGAGCGGGTCATGACGGTGCGGGCCGGATCGGTTTCCGCCATGGCGCGGAGGAGGTGCAGCGCATCGAGGTCGGCGTCGCCGCGTTCTGCGGCGAAGCGAGCCGCGACCGCCATCAGTTCCTGCGTACCGCGGCTCATGAAGCGGGAGAGGTCGATTCGGCCGGGTCCGCCAGGCCCGAAGAATGCCGTCATTCCGAAGCCTTTCTCTTGACTTGAGCCTTACTCACTCAACTAACGTGCCGAACACTTCATCAATTCCGAAGCCCGAGGGCAAACGAAGGTGAGCTACGTCACGGAGAGCTAGGAGGGCACTTATATTGTGCACAACAGAACGGTGCGCTACTTTATTTCACGTGTCGGATCCTTTCGCTCTCGATCAGCAGGTGTGCTTCGCGCTCTACCGCGCGTCGCGCGCCACCACAGCGGTCTACCGGCCGCTCCTGGACCGACTCGGCGTCACCTACCCGCAGTACCTGGTACTGCTCGCACTGTGGGAACGCGACGCGCGCGGAGTGCAAGACCTGTGCGCCGCCCTCGACCTCGACACCGGCACACTGTCACCTCTTCTGAAGCGACTCGAGTCGGCCGGGCTCGTCGAACGGACACGGCAACGCGACGACGAGCGACGCGTCGTCGTACACCTCACCGACGCCGGCAACGCGCTTCGGAAGGAAGCCGAGGACATCCCCGGCTGCGTGGCCCGCGCGGGCCACCTGGAACTCGAGGAACTCGTCGAACTCCGCGACACGCTCCACCGCCTGACCGCCGCGCTGCAGCACGCAGCCGACGACACCCCTGAGGAAAGGTAGGACCGCCATGAAGATCCTCTACACCGCTGAAGCCCTCGCCACCGGAGCCGGACGCAACGGCCACGCTCGCACCAGCGACGGCAAGCTCGACGTCGACCTCGCCATGCCCACCGAGATGGGCGGCAACGGCGAAGGCACCAACCCCGAACAGCTGTTCGCCGCGGGCTATGCGGCGTGCTTCCACTCCGCACTGCAGATGATCGCGCGTCAGGAAAAGGCCGACATCAGCGACTCCGCCGTGGGCGCCCGCGTCGGCATCGGCCCGACCGACGGAGGCGGGTTCGGCCTCGCCGTCACCCTCGAGGTCACCTTGCCGAAGCTGTCCACCGAACAGGCCCGCGAGCTCACCGAGAAGGCTCATCAGGTGTGCCCGTACTCCAACGCGACTCGCGGCAACATCGAGGTCACCCTCGAGGTCTCCGAAGACTGATCGATCACCTGGGCCACCCGGCCTCACCACGTGTCCACGCCGCGTCCGCGTAGCGTGGACACGTGGGTATGCAGGACGGGTCGCGGCTCGCGAAGTTCGCGGCCGAGGTGGGATTCACGCTCGACGACTTCCAGATCGAAGCCTGCCGTGCGCTCGAAGAGAACCGAGACGTGCTGGTCTGCGCCCCGACCGGAGCCGGAAAAACGGTGGTCGGCGAGTTCGCGGCCTACCTCGCGCTCGAGTCTCGTCACCGCTCACCCGCGTCCCGGCACTCGCCTCCCCGCGGCACCTGTTTCTACACCACGCCCATCAAGGCGTTGAGCAACCAGAAGTACAACGACCTCGTCGAGCGATTCGGTGAGGGCGAGGTGGGCCTGCTTACCGGGGACATCACCCTTCACCCGCACGCCCCCGTCGTCGTCATGACGACGGAAGTCCTGCGCAGCATGCTGCATTCCCGCTCCCCCCTCCTCGACGGCCTCACCCACGTCGTGATGGACGAGGTGCATTATCTGGCCGACCGGGAACGAGGCGCGGTCTGGGAAGAGACGATCCTCTGTCTTCCCCGCTCGGTGCGGCTGGCCAGCCTGTCGGCCACGGTGAGCAATGCCGAAGAATTCGGGGCATGGATCCGCCGGGTGCGCGGCGAGACCACCGTGATCGTCGACGAGGTCCGCCCGGTCCCGCTCACCCAGCACATGCTCGCCGGCGGCCGGTTGTTCGCCCTCTTCTCCCCCGGCACCGGGACCATCGACGACACACTCGACCGCTACATCGCGCATCGGCAACTCGCCGACGCCGCTCCTTCTCCCGGAGCGAGGAAACGCCGTAAGCGCCGGACCTCGACACCCCTTCCCGCGGGCGGTGATCGCCCGGAGATCGTGGCGCGGCTCGAGTCCGAACAACTCCTGCCCGCCATCTGGTTCCGTTTCAGCCGGTCGGGATGCGACGCAGCCGTCACCGAATGCCTCGACTCCTCCCTGCGTCTCACCGAGGCCGCGGAGGTCCCGCAGATCCGTGCGATAGCCGACCGGCACACGGCCTCCCTGCCTCCGGCCGACCTCGACGCGGTCGGTTACTCCGACTGGATCGAGGGGCTCGAGCGCGGATTCGCCGCACACCACGCCGGCCTCGTTCCGGCATTCCGGCATGCGGTCGAGGACCTGTTCACGCGCGGACTGGTCCGCGTCGTTTTCGCGACCGAGACCCTTGCGGTGGGGGTCAACATGCCGGCTCGCACCGTCGTACTCGAACGTCTCGTCAAACCGACGGCAGCCGGACCGGTGCGCCTGACGCCCGGTGAGTACACGCAGCTCACGGGCCGCGCCGGTCGGCGCGGGATCGACGAGGAGGGGCACGCCGTGGTGCTCTGGCACCCCGACACCCTCCCCGCCACCGTTGCCGGACTCGCCTCGACGCGCGCTTATCCCCTGCACAGCTCGCTGCGCGTGGGCTACAACACCTCCGTCAATCTGGTCGAGCGCGTCGGCCTCGACGGCGCACGCACACTTCTGGACCGTTCGTTCGCCCAATTCCAGGCGGAGCGATCGGTGCGCGCGTTGTCCGATGCGGTACGGGCGAACACCGTGCTGATCGCCGATCTCGAAGCGGAACTCGCCGATGCCGCAGGTTTCGCCGAGTACCGGAGCCTGTACGAGCGTCTCGCCGTCGCGCGCACCACGGCCTCCGCGGACACCGTCACCGCGCTCGCCCGCGCGGTGCGTTCACACCCGGGCCACCGGCGGCCCGACCGGGCACACCTGCTGGCCGTCGCGGGCCGGCTCGGCACCCTGCTCGTCGACACGGAACGAATGCGCGGTCGGATCGAGGCCGTCACCGGACGTCTGCGCACTACGTTCGATCGCACCCTCGCTGTGCTCGAGGAACGCGGCTACGTGATCCTCGACCCGGCCGGTGAATCGGCGTACGTCACCGACGACGGACGGCGGCTCGGCAGGATCTATTGCACGAGTGACCTTCTCGTGGCCGAATGTGTGCGGACCGGCGCATGGGACGGGCTCGAACCCTGCGAGCTCGCCGCAGTGGTGTCGACCGTGCTCGGCGAGACCCGGCACCGCACCGTCGCGACGTCCGGACGGACCACCCCGGCGGTGGACGAAGCCCTGCGCGTGACCATGCGCCTCTGGGGTGAACTGGCCGCAGCGGAACAGCGCCACGGTCTGACGGTGAGCCCCGACCCCGACCCCGTGGCCGTCGGAGCCGTCCACAGCTGGGCCCGCGGCGACGGACTGGCCGCGGCCCTGCGCGTCGCGTCGGAATCGGGGCTCTCCGCGGGTGATCTCGTGCGTCGCTACCTGCGCACCCTGGACCTCGTCGACCAGACCGGTCTGTGCCGCCGCGACGCCCTGCCGCCCGTGTCGTTCACGTTGACGTGAGCGGCGACCGCACGTCGCACAACTGCTCGGACAGCGACCACAGACTCGCGGCGACGCCCTGGTCGTGCGACCGCGCGTTGGACTGCACCTTCTTTGGATGCCCTCGCATCTCGAACAGTCCACCGGGCCCGTAGAAGCCGCCGGGTTCCGCATCCGCAGCGGTCGCGGCGTAGAGGGACGGAAGTGCTCCCATCGCGGCCGACTGGCCGATGACCGGCGTCACCCACTCGACGAGCTTGCCGTACCGCGACTCGCTCCGGTACTGCAGGTTCGTCGACGAGTAGCCCGGGTGTACCGCAAGGGATTTCACCGGCGATCCGTGTGCGGTGAGCCGTCGCTGCAACTCGTAGGTGAACAGGAGATTCGCCAGCTTCGACTGGCCGTACGCGGGCCACCGCTCGTACCGGCGCCGCTCCCAGTTCAGGTCGTCCAGATCGATCTTGCCGATCCGGTGCATGGTGCTGCTCACGGTGACGACGCGATCGGTGATGCGCCCGAGAAGGAGCATGGTGAGCGCGAAATGGCCGAGGTGGTTGGTACCGATCTGCATCTCGAAGCCGTCGGCGGTCCGCCGGAACGGCACCGCCATGACGCCCGCATTGTTGACGAGCACATCGATCGTCGGGTGGGTCGCGGCGAGGTCCGCGGCGAACTCACGCACCGACGACAGATCGGCGAGGTCCAGTTTGCGCACCTGCGCGTTCGGCCCGATGTCCGCGGCCACCTCCTCTCCCTTCGCGACGTCGCGGCACGCCAGCACCACCTGGGCGCCGGCACGCGCGAGCGCCCGAGCCGTCTCGGCGCCGAGGCCGCTGTTCGCACCGGTCACCACGACCGTGCGGTTGCTCTGATCGGGGATGTCGTTCGCTGTCCATGCCGCCATACCCCGCACACTACGTACGCATCGGGATCGGCAACAGGGCTCGCCGGACTCGAGGCATTCCCTGTCTGCCCCGCGCCTCGTAGAGTGCACCCGGGCGCGAGTCCCGCAGGGGCACACGGGGGCGCGGACGAAGGGGAGGGTTTGCATCGATGGCGTACCGGAACGGGTCAGCCGACCGCGAGGTCGGCGAGGCACTGAGGCAGGGAGATCCCGCGGCGACAGCGCGGCTGTACGACTTGTACGCGCCCGGATTGTTCGCGTACGCCTGCGGGTTCGTCGACGCATCGACTGCCTCCGATGTCGTGCACGACTCGATCTGGATCGCGGTGCGCCGAATCGACGCTCTCAGCGACACCGGCTTGTTGCGTGCGTGGCTCTATGCGATCGTCCGTTCCGAGTGTGCGCAGCCCGGGCGTGCTGCCGGCTCGGTCGGCTTCGTTCCCGCGACCGATCCCGCAGCGCCACCGCTCCGTCCCCAGTTGTACGCGGTCCGCGAGGCGGTGGGCAGCCTCGGCGCAATCGAACGCGAGGTCCTCGAACTGGCGGTGCGACATCACTTCACCAACACCGAGATCGATGCGATTCTCGGATCCGCCGCCGGTGACGGCCGCCCGTTCGCTCGCGCTCAGCAAGCGGTCGACCTGGCGGTACCGGCCGTTCCGAATGCGACCGGATTGTTCGCGGCCGTGCCGCCCGTCCCGCTCCCCCGGCGCTTGCGCGACCGGGTGCTCACGGCGACGCCCCTCGACACGGAACTCACCGACATGGGACGCCGTATCGAACCGCTGAACCGGAACGGATTCCCCGTCGCCCGCCGTGGGCGCCGGAAAACGGCAGCGATCGCCGCGGTCGCGGCGGTGCTGGTCCTCGCGGTGGTCGCCGTGGTCGTCCTCCCCGGTTCGGAGCCCGAAGAATTGTCGGCGCCGCCCTCTCCGACCTCGAGTTCGGTGGATCTTCCCCCGTCCCCGACACCCGTCGTCACGGCCTCTCCCGTGAGCGGATCGGAGACGCCGACCACGGAGACCGAAATCCCGACCACCACAGCCGAACCCATCGTCGACAACACCGTCGACCTCGGCGTCGGCACGGTGATGTCGGTCGAGGAGAGCACGGTCACCACCTCGGCCCGCACCTCCGCACCCACGTCGCAGCAGGTGTCGGCTACGTCCACAGCCCGCGACATCACGCGGTACCCGCGGCGGACGAAGCCCGAGGACGACAGTCGCTCGGAGGACAAGGAGCGGGACGAGCGCCCGGCCACCACGCCCCAACCCACGACGCGCGTCACGCTCCCCACGACCACGCGGGCACCGGCCCCATAGCGCACCCGCCGATGCCGGGTGGTGCGCGCGGCATCGGCTGACGGGCCGGCGACTCGTCGCTGTCACACGAGTGAGACGCACCGGACACATCACGGGCTTACCGTCGCGTCGTCGTCACTCGTGTTCGCCGGACAGGAAGGAGCCACCACCGTGGCGCCACGTCGCAGATCGGTGCTTGTCGACCGGCTCCGAGTGGACGTACCCGGACGGCCGCAGGACGCGATCCTCGAAGAGTTGCGGCGCGTGTTTC
This sequence comes from Rhodococcus sp. NPDC058639, assembly GCF_042717545.1. Lineage (NCBI taxonomy): Bacteria > Bacillati > Actinomycetota > Actinomycetes > Mycobacteriales > Nocardiaceae > Rhodococcus > Rhodococcus sp. NPDC058639. The sequence goes on along the minus strand of NZ_JBHXRF010000002.1, from coordinate 382,567 downwards.
TCTCCGGGGCAGCACCACCGGGCACACCCATACCGGTGGGTGAGGTCGCGGAGATGTTCGGAGTCAGCCGCATCCCCGTCCGCGAGGCACTCAAGACCCTCATCGGCGAAGGGCTCGTCACCCATCGGCAGAATCACGGGTACACCGTCGCCCAGTTGACGGCCGAGGAACTGCGCGAGCTGTATCTCGTCCGGGAAACACTCGAATCGGCCTCGCTCGCCGCCGCTGTGCACAACGCCACCCCGGAGGACTACCGGCTCGCCGAGCAATCGCACAAAATCCTCGAACGTGCAGTGCGTGAGCATGATTCGCACACCTACCACCGCGAGAGCCGCGTGTTCCACATGACGCTCGCTCGCCCGTCCCGGATGCACCGGCTCCTGCACATGCTCGAATATGCCTGGAACATCACCGAACCGGTCCAGCCGATGGTGCACGTGAGCGACGCGGAACGTGCCGACCTGCACCACGAACACCAGGCCATGCTCGACGCGTTCCTCGCGCGCGACACCGAGCAACTGCTCGCAGCGTACGAGCATCACAATCGACGCCTCGACGCAGCCATCGCGACGCTCGCGGCGGGTGCCGGGCTGCTGCCCACGGAAGATATACAGTTCGGGTAATCCTGCGGCAATGTCACGCAATTAGCGTCGGCGCATCGAGTTTCCCCACCGCCCAGGAGCACCCATGACCGAAGTGCTGGTACCGCGCGACGAAGCCCCCGTTCCGGGTCCGCCCGCCGCCGATTACGATCCGCGGCTCACCAACGACGACCTGGCCCCGCTGAAGAACCAGCGCTGGGGCTCGTACAACATCTTCGCGTTCTGGATGTCCGACGTACACAGCGTCGGTGGCTACGTCACAGCCGGGAGCCTGTTCGCACTGGGCCTGGCAAGCTGGCAGGTCCTCGTCGCCCTCCTGGTGGGCATCACCATCGTCTACTTCTTCTGCAACCTCGTGGCCAAACCGAGCCAGATCACGGGTGTTCCCTATCCGGTGATCTGCCGTAGCGTCTTCGGCGTACTGGGTGCGAACATTCCCGCCATCATCCGCGGACTGATCGCGGTGGCGTGGTACGGGATTCAGACATTTCTCGCCTCGGCCGCGCTCGACATAGTGCTCATCAAGCTGTTTCCCTCGCTCGGTCGGTACGCCGTAGTCGCCGACTACGGGTTCGCCGGGCTGTCCGCTCTCGGCTGGGTCAGCTTCCTCACTCTGTGGGTGCTGCAGGCATGTGTGTTCTGGCGCGGCATGGAGTCCATCCGGCGCTTCATCGACTTCTGCGGGCCCGCCGTGTACGTCGTGATGTTCCTGCTGTGCGGGTACCTGATCTCGAAGGCCGGGTGGAGTGCGATCGACCTGACGCTGGGCGATGTCACGCACACCGGCTGGTCGTCGGTGCCGGTCATGCTCGGCGCTGTCGCCCTGGTGGTCTCGTACTTCTCCGGACCGATGCTGAACTTCGGAGACTTCTCCCGGTACGGCAAGTCGTTCAGCGCCGTCAAGAAGGGCAACTTCCTCGGTCTCCCGCTCAACTTCCTGGTCTTCTCGCTGCTCGTGGTCGTCACCGCGTCGTTGACCCTCCCGGTCTACGGCGAACTGATCACCGACCCGGTCGAAACCGTCGCCCGGATCGACTCCACCTTCGCGATCGTCCTCGGAGCGCTCACCTTCGCGATCGCCACGATCGGCATCAACATCGTCGCGAACTTCATCTCGCCGGCGTTCGACTTCTCGAACGTCAGCCCGCAGAAGATCAGCTGGCGAGCGGGCGGCATGATCGCTGCGGTCGGTTCGATCCTCATCACGCCGTGGAACCTGTACAACAACCCGGAAGTCATCCACTACACGCTGGAAACCCTCGGTGCGTTCATCGGTCCGCTGTTCGGCATCCTCATCGCCGACTACTACCTGATCCGCAAGCAGAAGGTGATCGTCGACGATCTGTTCACGATGTCCGAGAAGGGCGCCTACTGGTACAGCAAGGGGTACAACCCCGCTGCCGTCGTCGCGACCGTCGTCGGTGCGGCCGTCGCGATGACCCCGGTGCTGTTCAACACCGCGCCCGGCATGAGTACCACCGCGCAGTACAGCTGGTTCATCGGGTGCGGGCTCGGCTTCGTCGTCTACCACCTGCTCGCAACCCGTACCCGGTGGGCAGTCCGCATCCCCGAGTCCGCCCCCGCGCAGGAAGCCGTCTGATCGAATGTTTCTCAAGGTCGTCAACCCGAACACCACGCGGGCGATGACCGCCAAGATCGAGGCGTGTGCCCGGGCCGTCGCAGGTCCGGGCACACGCCTCGAGGCGGTCAGCCCGGAGATGGGACCACCGTCCATCGAGAGCCACTACGACGAAGCACTCGCGGTACCCGGTCTGCTGGCGGAGATCGAGAAGGGAGAGCGCGACGGGGTCGACGGCTACGTGATCGCCTGCTTCGGCGACCCCGGTCTCGATGCGGCGCGTGAGATCGCGACCGGACCGGTCGTGGGAATCGCCGAGGCCGCCATGCACACCGCGACACTTCTGGGCCGGAGTTTCTCGGTCGTCACGACACTGGGCCGCACGACCGGGCGGGCCCGGGATCTCGCCGACCGGTACGGGATGCACGACTCGTGCCGGGGGGTGCACGCGTGCGAGGTCCCCGTGCTGGCGCTCGACACCGACCCGGACGCACGCAAGATCGTCACGGAAGCGTGTCTCGACGCGTTGTGCGCAGACGGATCCGACGTCGTGGTGCTCGGTTGCGCCGGGATGGCCGACCTGTGCGCCCGGATCTCCGCCGACCTCGGCGTCCCCGTCGTCGACGGTGTCACCGCGGCAACGCTGACGGTGCAGTCGCTCGTCACGATGGGACTCGTCACCGGGGGAAAGCGCGGTGAGTTCGCGCCTCCGCCTCCGAAACGCTATTCCGGAATGCTGGAGAGCTTCACAACAATCCGGTGAGACGCCGCGAACCGTCGTGAAGGAATGTCAGCTGGTCGTACTCCGCAGGGGACACGCGCAGCGGCGAACCCTGCAAGCAGAGGCCCCCGACCACCTCGGCATCGTGGTTGCGGATCGGCACGGCCAGCGCCGATCGTCCCACGCGGCATTCCTGATTCTCGAACGCGTGACCGACGAGCCGCGTCCTGGACAGCTCCGATTCGAGGACTTCCGGGTCGCAGACGGTGTATTCCGTCAGTCTGCGTAGTTCGAGACCCACGCTCATCCCGGGATTGTGGGCGAGCATCACCTTTCCGAGCGCGTTCGAGTGAAGGTTCTTGGCCAGCAGCGCGATACCGACGATCTCATGGTCGGGGTCCTGATCGACGAACCGCAGCCTGCCACCCGCGAACGAGGCCACGTGCAACCCGAAACGGGTGTGCGAGCGCAACTCCTCGACCGTCTCGTGCAGCGTGGGTGAGGTGTCTGTCTCCGCTGCGGCTCGGGACAGTTCGGCGGTGCGCCGCCCGAGAGCGAAGCCCGACAGGTCGGGTACGCGCACCAGGAAACCCTCCGCAACAAGCAGATTGAGCATCCGATAGGCAGTTGTGGGCGCAACATCGGCAAAGTGGGCGATTTCCTTCGCTGTGGCACCCGGTCCGAGATGCGCCACGGCCTCGAGCATTCCCAGCGCTTTCTGTACAGCCTTGGGCTGCTGCCCACCGAAGCCCACCGCGGCATCGGACTGGGTGGTCATCGCCGGTCCCCCGGCAGCGATTGAGCCGAGACGAGTTGCGGTCGCCCGTCGTCGTCGAGTACCAATTCGCCTGCGCCGGGCAGCAGGTCGGTCGTTTCCGGGCTGTCGAAGGCGCCCATCGTCGCCAGCGACTCCGGCCGGAGCCGCTTCAGCACGGCCACCCACACCACGCCGGAGGCGCCCACCACGAGCACGGCACACGGAATTCCCCACTGCCCGTCGATCACCCCGTCGAGCGCGAGATAACCGAGCAGTCCGACCCCCACGCACGTGATACCCACCGCGATCATCGTCGTCGACCGGGCATCCTCGCCGATACGCCGCAGGAACCGCAGGCACGACACGGCCAGCAACGTGTACGCACCGACGACAGCGACCTCGACGAAGCCGTCGAACACGACGGAGTCGCCGACGAACACCAGTAGATACGTCCACGCGCCGACGGCACTTGCGAGGGTGAACGCGATCACGGCGGCATACGGTGTGCGCCACCGTGGGTGCACGCGGGACAGTCGTCTCGGAACGGTTCCCTCGATACCCATTGCCAGCAACAGCCGGGAGCCTGCCTGCGCGCATCCCAGCGCCGACGCGAGCCAGGAGAAGGTCACGCCGACCTTCACCGCGACCACCATTTCCGTACTCGCTCCGGAGTCGGTGCCGTCGAAGTATGCGGCCACCACCACATCCGCGTTGCCCGTCAGGGCAGCCCATCCCGCGAACACGAAGACCGCGCCGCAGACGATGGGCGTGATGAGAACAGCACGGGTCACGGTGATCAGGGGTCGCCGTGCCTCGGCGCCGAAGAAGGCGGCACTTTCGAAGCCCGCCATGCCGAACACCACGATGAGCGCCAGGAACGGCAGCGTCCCCGACGCACCGGGCGACACCGGGGTGATCGGCGTGCCGGAATCGGCGACCATCAGACTGCAGATGAGCACCAGCGAACACAGTTCGACGACGAGGATCGCACGGGTCGCGAAGCGGACACCGCGCACCGCGATCACCGTGACGGCGCACGCCACCAGCGCCGCGGTCACCAGCAGGGGAATCGTGCCTGCGCTCGGCATACCCAGAGCGGTGCCGATTCCCAGCAGGCTCACGGCGGAGTTGGCGACCACCGAGATCGAGATGCCGAGATAACCGAGCAGCAGGGCCGCACCCATCGTGAGGGTGGCGCGCCGGGGAAGGCCGTGGAACGCGAAGCTGTACAACGAACCGGCGGCGGCGAGTCGACGAGTGAACTGCGTGATACAGAAGGCGACCGCGACGACCACCGCGGTGGTGCCGATGATCGCGGCCACTCCCGCCACCCCGGGTTCGGCCGAGGTGATCCACCACGCGATGAAGATCATTCCCGTCGCCGGCGCGACCGTCGACAGGGACTGCCCGATCAGATCTACTTGCGTCAGTTGTCTCCGGCCCAGCGCGCGCAGGGGAGAAAACACCGGTGTGGTGACCGGGGCCGCGTTCCGGGATCGCGCGATCGCCGCTCCCAGCGCACCGCCGATCCGTGACCCGCCACCGCTACGTCTGCCGTTGACCACCGGCACTCCGATCGTTCGTCGGCCCGTCTCCGGAACCGGGCCATCCAGGCAAAACGATAGAACGTCCGTGTTTCCGGTCGATTTCCTGTCCGCGCCCGGTGTGCTTGTTACGGGGACCGCCGCGAGGTGACGGTGGTGTGAACCCAAGTGGGAATCGGGACCGGCCCAGAACTGCCCGACACCGGCGAGCACCCGCCCCCGGAGTGCACATATGACGCCCTGGATGCCCTTCACCTGCACAAACAGACCCGGCGCGGTTCCCGGCCGTTTTCCACTCGGCGATCGCACAGTGTTTTCCTGCGCGACGCAAAAGTGCCGCATCCGCTCATCAGGATTGGCCCGACGACAGAGAGGGCGTGATCCATGTTGTGGGCGATGGTCGCATCGATCCTGGGCGGGACGCTCCTGCTCGCGGGCATTCCGAAGCTCCGCGACCGGGACGGACTGCTGACGGTGGTGAAGGGATACCGGTTACTACCGGACCGAATGGAACGTGTGGTCGCGGTGACGCTGCCGTTCGTCGAGGTTCTCGTCGGTGCGGCACTGATCCTGGGTGTCGCAGGTGGGTGGGCAGCCGCCGGTGCTGCGCTCCTGTTCACGGCCTTCGCAGCCGGGCTGGCCGCGAACCTGGTGCGGGGGCGGCGTGATCTCGACTGCGGTTGCTTCGCGTTCTCTGCCCACGAAGTGCCGCGGATCGGCTGGTTCCACGCGGTGCGCGCGGCATCGTTCGCTGCGGCGGCGTTCGTCCTCGCGGCCACCGGTTCCGCGGAGATCGCCCCGATCGAGCGACTCGTCGGAGGGGCGAGCGGCCTGCTGATCGTGCTGGCCGTGGTGGCGATGGTGCAGATCAAAGCCGTCGTGCACGTCGGCCGGCGTCCGGTCGACGACTACCTGACCTCCGCGTCGATCAAACTCCGGGCCGTGAGCACCGAGTCGCGGTACGGCTCCTGACCCTCTCTCAGCCCCACCTTGCACAGATAGGACTATTTCGATGACAACATTTCTGCTGGTGGCCGTCGTGGTGCTGACCGTCGCGGTCGCACTGCTGTTCCTCATGACCCTCGCGCTCGCACGGGAGATCGGCCGAGTTCAGGTCCGGCTCGGTCCCCTCGGAGCGAGGATGATGGATACCGGCCCGAAGGTCGAGCAGGCCGGCCCGTCGTTCGCCGGGCTCGTCGATCACGTCGGCCGCTCCGTGCGGGTGGGCGGGCACCGCGACAAGGCGCAGTTGCTGATGTTCACCGCGCCCAGTTGCAGCACCTGCAAGAGTCTGCTGCCCGGCTTGCGTGCGATGGCCCGCGCCGAAACCGATCTCGACGTCGTCATCGTCTCGGACGGTACGCCCGAAGAACACCGGGAGTTCTTGGCCGGCAGCAATATCGGCGACGAACTGAGCTACATCGATGCTCGCGACGTGGGCATCGCCTATCAAGTGGGCACCACACCGTACGGGGTGATCCTCGACGAGCACGGCAAGATCCGCGGTAAAGGCCTGTGCAACCACATGGCCCAGGTCGAGAGTCTGCTCAACGCTCTCGAGTCCGGCACTCCGTCCCTCCAGCACCTGCATGCGCAGGCGAAGTCTGCCTGACCCGTCCCGAGAGAGAAGGAGCCTATGCCATGGAAGAACACAACATGACCGAGAACCGATATCCGGTCGATGAGGACACCGTCCGCGAACAAGCGGACTGGATGGCCGGCAAAGGTGGATCCTTCGTCAGCCGCACAGGACGCAAGCTGTCCGAAAGCACTTCGCGCCGTTCGATGCTCAGCAAGATCGGCCGCTGGACGATGGGTGTGTCGGGTGTCGCGCTGATCAGCTCGCTGCCGGTCACCCGCAGCGCGATGGCACAGGAACTGCCGCCGGAGCCCGCGGCCCCCGAGGTACCGGATCCGCAGTTCATCACGTTCGACGGCAAAGATCCGGCGGAGTGCGAGTACTGGCGTTGGTGCAACATGGACGGCACCTCGTGCGCGGCGTGCAACGGTGGCGGCGTGACCACCTGCGCTCCCGGCAGCCGCCCGGGCGCAGAGTTCTGGGTCGGCTGCTGCACCAACCCGGATACCGGAAAGACTTATCTGATCGCCTATTACGACTGCTGCGGCGCACCGTCGTGCTCCAACGCCTTCTGCGGTGAACCCGACATGCAGGCGATCATGTACAACCCCGTCTCCGGCAGCTACGACCAGGAGATCATCTGGTGCGTCTCGGACGAGTCCCAGGCGTACACCTGCACGATGGCACCCATCATCGGCGAGGATTGCCAGACCCGCCCTGCAGCTCGTCCGAAGGTCGGTGCCGGAGCATGACATCGCGATCCAGCAAGCGCATTCCCCGCACCGCCGCGATCGCGGTCCCGCTCGCCGCCGCACTCGTCCTCACCGGATGCAGCTCGGACGACGAGAGCCCGGCAGCCGGCGAAGTTACCTATCCCACCGTGCCTTTCACCACTCCCGGCGAAGGCATCGGTCTCGGTCACGAGGACCAGGAGATCGGCTCGACCTTCCCCGAGCCGGTACACGTATCCGAGATCGTCCCGATGAAGTCGACGGAATTGCTTGCCGTAGGAGGCGGTTTCGGCAAGCTCGAACTCGGTGTCAACACCCTCGATCCCGTGACCGGGGTGGCAGGAAACCGATTTGTCGTCGGCCCCGGCATCTGGGATCCGGTGATCCACGGATTCGTCGGCGAAACGCCCGATGACCCCGCCGTTCTCGCGGCCGAGGTGTGGCGCCCCCGCGGGTCGCGCGGTGCCGCAGACTTCACTGTCAGCACGTACTCGGGCAACCTGCTCGAGCCCTCGGAGGTCATGCTCCCGGACTACGCGCGCGTCCACTCGCGGCCGGGCTCCAATGCGGTGACCTCGGACGGAAAGTACTTCGTGACCTGGGACGACGGACTGTACGGCGTGCGGGTCGTCGACCTCGAGGCGAAGAAGGAGAGCGGGGCACTCCAGATCATCGGCTGCGGGCCGTTCACCTGGATGGTCGGGCACGAGCTCTACAGCGTCTGCGAAGACACGCGGGAGCTGATCCAGATCTCGATCGACGACGCGGGTGTTCCCACCGAGACCGCCCGGGCCAAGGTCCTGCCCGACGATTTCGTCAGCAACCGCACGGTCACCTGGGCCGACGACGCCGACACGGCACTGCTGGTGGGAGCGAACGGCGACGTGTTCGTCCTCGATTTCTCGAACGGTCTCCCGTCGGGCGCCGTGACGCCGATCGGCAATGCGGGGCAGGACTCCGGCCGGTTCGCGGGCAATGCCATCAACAACACGGGGACCCGGATCGCGATCGAGTACACCGACTCGGTGGTCCACCCCCACTCCGCTCGTGGCGGCGACGTCGTGAAGATCGACCTATACGACGCGGCCACGTTCGCTCCCGTGAAGACCCTCGACCTGGCGGCGCTCGGGCTCACCGGCATCACCAGCATGGCCTTCTCGGTCGACGGTAAGACGCTGTACGTGCTGGGAGCCGGCCCGGAGGTGGACGGTGAACCCGCACAGACGATCGTGGGGATCGCCGCCGAGACCGGCGACAAGGTCAGTTCGGTAGAGGTCACGGGGACCGTCGAAGACGTCGGGACACTCCTGACACCTCAGGTGCTCGAATGACCCGATCAGGACCCATCCTCGATCGGCGGGGCTTCCTCCGCATCGGCTCCCTCGGAGCCGGTGCGGTGGGGCTCGGGGTGCTCGGCCTCGGTGCTGCCTCGTGTAGCTCGGGACGGGCGGAGCCTGCCGCAGCCCTCGACTACATCGCTCCCACCGACCCCGAGATCGCGGCGGCGGAAGCAGCCCGAGGGTGGAACGGACGCGAGGTCCCCGTCGCGCTGACGGCGGCGGTGGCCACCGTGGACCTCGGTGGGCGTCTCGTCGAGACGTGGTCGTACGGCGGCCGCGCCGTGGCCCCCGAGCTGCGGGCCGGCGTGCGCGACAAGATGCTCGTGTCGGTGCGCAACGACCTGCCCACGGACACGACCCTGCACTGGCACGGCATCCGTATCCGCAACGACATGGACGGTGCGGCCCCGGTCACTCAGGATCCGATCGGGACCGGTGGCGACTTCCTGTACGACTTCGTCGTCCCGGACCCGGGCACCCACTGGTACCACTCGCACAGCGGCCTCCAGGCAGATCGCGGCCTGTTCGGTGCTCTGGTGATCGAGGACCCGGACGACATCTCCGGCGCCGATGTCGACGCCGTGCTCGTTCTCGACGACTGGGTCGACGGCCTCGGCACCACACCGGAGGCCGTGCTGTCCGCGCTCAATCCCGCAATCTCCGGCGGTCACGCCGGACACGGGGGCGGCGCCGCGGTGGAACACACCGCCGACGAGAGTTCCGCTGCACTGGCACTGGTCTCCGGGGGCCACGGTTCGTCCGAACCCCTGGGCGGTATGACCCAGCACATCGGATACCCGCTGCACCTGATCAACGGGCGCCCACCGAACGATCCCGAGGTCGTGACAGCGGCACCGGGAAGCCGGGTACGGCTGCGGATCGTCAACGCGGCTGCCGAGACGCCGTACCGATTCGCGATCGCAGGACACGAACTGACCGTCATCGCCGCCGACGGGTTCGACGTCGCACCCACCACCACCGACACCCTGATCATCGGAATGGCGCAGCGGTACGACGTGCTCGTCACGCTGAAGTCCGGTGCGTGGCCGATCGTCGCGAAAGTCGAGGGCCGGGACGGGTACGCGTCGTCGGTACTGCGCTCGACCGACGCCGCGCCGCTGCCGAACCCCGATGTCGGGGGTTCGATCGCAGAACTCGGTGGACGTCTGCTTCCCGAGAGCGCACTGCGGCCGGCGGATTCCGTCCGTCTGGAATCTCGTTCGCCCGACAGGGATTACCGAGTGGAGCTGATCCAGGCCGGGGACCGTTACGTATGGGGTATGGCCGGGCCGGACGCCGGAAAACTGGTGATGCGGGAAGGCGAACGGATCCGCATCACGATGGCCAACAACAGCACGATGTGGCATCCGATGCACACGCACGGACACACCTTCGCGGTGCCGGAGTACGGAGGACTCCGGCGCGACACCGTCAACGTGCTCCCCGGTACCGAGCTCGCCATCGAGTTCGATGCCGACAATCCTGGCGAGTGGATGTTCCACTGCCACAATGCCTATCACTTCGAGGCAGGGATGACCGCGAACCTGCGGTACATCCGATGAGAGGACAGCTGTGAAGAAACTGACAACCGTTGCCGTGGCGCTGGTCGCCTCCGCCGCGCTGACCGCGTGTGGTTCGGCGGACTCGTCCGACGAACCCGCCGTCGTGATCGACGTCGCCAACATGGCGTACTCCCCCGCCTCGGTCACGATCGAGCAGGGACAGACGGTCCAGTGGCGTTTCGACGACAACGGCCTACCCCACGACGTCGCGGGTGACGGCCCGCTCGAAGGCATTCTGCAGAGCGAACTGCTCACCGAGGGCACGTACGAGTACACCTTCGACGATCCGGGCACCTACACCTACCACTGCACGCCGCACACGTCGATGGTCGGCACCGTCATCGTCCAGTAGTGCGGCAGCCGGTAATGCCGCGCCACAATCGAATCGGGCGTTGGGCGATCACGGCCGGGATCGCCGCAGCGCCCTTGACCGGATGCGCCGTCGCAGACACTCCCGATGCGGTGATCGAGATCAGCAATGTGCAGTTCAGTCCGATGGACGCCACGGTCGAGGTCGGCGACACCGTCGAATGGCGGTTCGACGACGGCGGCCTCCTCCACCACGTGGAGTCGCCCGGCGAGTTCGACAGCGGGATCACCGGCGAGGGCACCTATTCGTACACGTTCGACCGTCCCGGCACTTACACCTATACCTGCTCGATCCACCCGTACATGACCGGAACGGTCACCGTCCGCTGAGAAACGAGCGGGACTTTCGTACACAGCAACGACTCTGGAGGTTTCCGATGACCACCGTCCTCACCCACGAACCGATCTCCACCGATCTCCCCGACATCCGTCCGACGCTCGCGGGCGCCGTATCCACCCGGACACGGCTCGCCCTGGCCGCCGGTGCGGCGGTGGTCGGTGCAGGCGTCGCCGGTCTCGCCGCACCGACGACGACCACGGCACTGACCGCGGCGGTGGTCGGCGCCGGGCTCGTCACGTCCCTGGCGGCGAACTGGTCGACCTGCGGGATGTCCGTAGCCGGGGTCGTCGCGGCTCCCAAGCAACCCGGACGCAAGGGCGCGTCCACACCTGTCCGCCGCTTGGGTTGGCACGCTCTCGGATCGGTGACCACCGGTGCCCTCACCGGTGCTGCCCTCGGTGCCATCGGTTCGGTCACGGCGGCGAATCTGTCCCCGTTGTGGTTGCTGTTCGGGTGGGCCGTGTTCGCACTGGCCTACGGGTTGCACGAGATCGGCGTCGTGTCGATGCCGGCTCCGATGCGACGGCAGCAGTTGCCCCGGCACCTGCGCCGGACCATGTCTCCGTGGAAGGTGTCGCTGCTGTTCGGCGCGATCATCGGCCCCGGATTCCTGATCTTCATCCGGTCGAGCGCGTACTACCTGCTCGTGCTCGGTGTGCTCGCCGTCGGATCGCCCGCCCTCGGCGCCGCGATGTTCACCGTCGTGTCCCTCGGCCGGTGCATGCCGAGTGTCGCTGCCATTGCCCACACCCGCCGCGGCGGTTCGATGCCCGCATTCCTCTCGGTGATGTGCCTCGTCGATCGGCGCGTGCAGGCCGTGACCGGTGCCGCTCTGGTCGGCCTCGCCGCGTTCGCGGCGATCTCGCTGATCTGACGCGGGCGTACCGACGCAGGTGCCCCGGATCCTTCACGGATCCGGGGCACCTGCGTCGAACTGTTCTCAGAGACCGAACCGCACACCCGTCACGCGCTCGGACAGCTCCCACAGCCGGCGCGCCGCCTCGGGGTCGCGAGCCCGCGCGGAACAGCCCGCGGTGTGCGGCGACCCGTACAGTTCGAGAAAGCCGTCGGGACCGATGTAGCCACCTCGCAGTCCCGGCTCGGTGGCGGCGTAGAGCACGGATTCGGCGCCCTGCTGCGGGGTGCGTTGCAGAATCGTCTTGCCGAACGCGAAGAGCCGGTCGAACCAGGTGCCGGTGTGGCTCCCGACCTCGGTGGCCGCATATCCCGGATGCGCGGCGAGTGACCTCACCGTAGATCCGCTCGCGTCGAGTCGTCGAGCCAGTTCGAAACTGAACATCAGGTTCGCGAGCTTCGACTGGGCATACGCGGCAGCGCGGTGGTACCGCCGCTGCTCCCAGTTCGGATCGTCCAGGTCGACGCGCCCGAGACGATGCGCGGCGCTGGAGACGGTCACCACCCGGTCCGTTACCCGGTCCAGCAACAGTCCGGTCAACGCGAAGTGCCCGAAGTAGTTGGTGCCCATCTGCATCTCGAACCCGTCGGCGGTCCGCTGCAGCGGTACGGCCATCACACCGGCGTTGTTGATGAGCACATCGATCGTCTCGTGGGTGTCCCGCAAGCCGGACGCGAACTTCCGGACCGAGGCCAGTTCGGACAGGTCCAGTCGATGCACCGACGCCCTCGGGCCGATCGTCTCGGCGACGCGCGCACCTTTGTCCACGTTGCGGCAGGCCAGGACGACGTTCGCACCGGCAGCACCGAGCGCTATGGCCGTCGCCTCCCCCACGCCGCCGGTCGGACCGGTCACCACGAAGGTCCGGCCCGCCTGCGACGTGGACGCGTCAGGCGCCAATCGAGTTCTTCATCATCGGAAGCATCGCCCACAGTTCGTCCTGCCAGTAACCCCACGAGTGGGTACCGGCGATCGGGAACGAGAAGTGGGCGGTGTCGATTCCGAGCGTGGCGAGCCGTACCTGGAATGCGCGGTTCTGGACACGGGCAAGCGACTCGAGGCCCATCGCATTCGCCGTGTTGAACACACCGATCGCCGAGTTGGGGCGGTCGTGCTGGCCGGGAAGACCGCTCGACGCGGAGATCCACATCGGCAATCCCTGCAGCATCGGAGCGGCGACGAAGGGATCGTGCCGGAGCCATGCCGGGTCCCACGGCGGGCCCCACATCGCGTCGGAGTTGTAGCCGCCGGCGTCGAGCATCGCCAACCGGATGGCTTCCCGCATACCGGGTGCCGACAGGTTGAGGTATCCGGACATCGACCCGGCGAACGTGAACTGGTCGCGGTGGTGAGCCGCGAGGATCAGTGCCGCGTTGCCGCCCATCGACAATCCGACCACGGCGTTGCTGCCGCGGCTGATCCCGTAGACGGCCGCGAGATGGTCGGGAAGATTCTGGGTCAGGAAGGATTCCCACTTGTACGTGTAGGGCTGCACGTTGAAGTTGCTCGGGGCGTACCAGTCCGCGTAGAAACTCGATTGACCACCGACCGGCATGATCACGTTGACGCCGTGGTCCGAGAGCCACGCTGCGTTGGTCTCGTGCTCCCACCCGCTGACGTTGTCGGTCGCACGCAACCCGTCGAGTAGGTAGACCGCCTTGTTGCTGCCGTTGTTCGCGCGCCAGATGCGGACCTTGATCTGGCCGACGCCACCGGGCGCTGCGACCCAGTCCTCGTGGAATCGCGAATACGGGTCGGCGGATGCGGTGCCCGCACTCACCCCCGTGAACACGAGCGTCAGCGGAAGAACCACGGCCAGGAGCAGGCGGACGAGGGCACGCCGACTCGGTCGCCGACTCACAGTTCCGGACGAGTTCTTCACACCAAGATCCCCCTTGCACATGTGTAACATTCGTCACTTCCGACCCAGGCTATGTGGGTGCGAATACCCGTTGAAGGCTTACACATAATCGTTATCCTGCAAAGCCCAACCGTTATCCTGCGGAGCCCACAGGGCCCGAAAAAGCGCCCGCTACCGTGAGAGTCGTGCCCGACGCTCCGCTTCCCATCCGCGACGGTCTGAACCCGTCGCGACTCCGCCTACCGGAAAACGGCAGGTGGGGCACGGTGGCGGGGTATCTCCTCGCGCGCTTCCCGGGTGACGCCCGTCGGATCCGGGAGAAAATCCGAGACGGCGAGGTCGTCGGTGGAGACGGAACCGTGATCACCTTCGGCACGCCCTACCGCGAGCGTTTATTCGTGTATCTCTACCGTGATCCTCCGGTCGAATCGCGCGTGCCGTTCGACATCGACATCCTGTACCGCGACGACACTCTCCTCGTCGTCGACAAGCCCCACTTCCTCGCGACGACACCCCGCGGATCATGGGTCGCCGAAACTGCCCTGGTGCGACTGCGCCGGGAACTCGATCTGCCTGAACTCTCGCCGGCCCACCGGCTCGATCGGCTGACCGCCGGTGTCCTCGTCTTCACCGTCCGCCGCGAGGCTCGTCGCCCCTACCAGATGATGTTCGAACAACGCCTCGTCGAGAAGGAATACGAGGCGATCGCACCCCGCTCCACCGACCTCGTCTTTCCCCGCGAGGTGAGCAGCCGCATCGTCAAGGAGAGGGGCTCGCTGCAGGCACGGGAGGTACCGGGGCCGGTCAACGCGGTGACACGGATCGACCTTCTCGACACGGACGGTGACATCGCCCGCTACCGGCTGCGTCCCCGGACCGGAAAAACGCACCAGCTTCGGGTCCACATGAGTTCGTCGGGCATCCCCATTCTCGGCGACAATCTGTATCCGGATGTGTACGACGTCGATCCCCAGGACTATTCGGATCCCCTGCAGTTGCTCGCCGCTGCCGTCGAGTTCGACGACCCCGTGACGGGTCGCCGGACCCGCTTCGCAAGCCGCAGAAACCTGTCAGCATGGAGGCACAACACACCAGGACCCCGTTGACGGCACGGGTTCACGTCTTGGAGGTTCTCATGGAGATCGGCTCCGTTTCGCGTACCTACGACGGCCGCGTCGCCTTGCGGTTCCAACGGGCGTTCCCCTACTCGCCCGACCGGGTGTGGACTGTGCTCACCGATCCCGAATGCCTTCGGTGCTGGTTCCCCGCGGCGGTCGAATTCGAACTCGCGCCCGGCACACCCGTCGAGTTCCGCCGCACCGACGAGCACGACGGTGGTCCGGGACCACCCCCGGGACACACCAGTGACGGCAGCATCCTCGTGGTGCGGCCCGGCCATGTCCTCGAGTACCTGTGGGATTCGGACGTCGTGCACTGGGAGATCGCACAGGACGGCTCCGGCGGGTGCTGGCTCACCCTCACCCACACAACCGAGGACGAGGACGATGCCCTCGCGCACGGCGCGGGCTGGCATGCCGGATTCGAGGTGATCGAAGCCCAGCTCGAGGGCCGGCCCATCGACTGGTCACCCCGGAAACGCGCGGCCGAGCTGGCCGAGCACTACCTCCGGCCGTCGGCCTGACCTGCCGTCACGATGTGGTCCTCCTCCGGCACGTCGTGTTCCGACACCCTGTCGACGATT
Organism: Rhodococcus sp. NPDC058639; assembly: GCF_042717545.1. Taxonomy (NCBI): domain Bacteria; kingdom Bacillati; phylum Actinomycetota; class Actinomycetes; order Mycobacteriales; family Nocardiaceae; genus Rhodococcus; species Rhodococcus sp. NPDC058639. The sequence goes on along the minus strand of NZ_JBHXRF010000002.1, from coordinate 366,964 downwards.
TCCGTGGCCCACGATCCGATCGCGTCCCAGTCTCGGAAGTCACCGGCCTTGACGCCCCACATCCGCGCAATCGCACGCTCGCCCGCACCGAGCCTCGCCGGGTCGAGCTTGCCCGTCAGCATCCGGTGTCCGCGCGCCCCCGTCCTGTTCTCGACGGACGACACACCGTACGAACTGTTCGCGGCGCGAAGGCCCTTGGTCACGGGCACGGACGAGAAGAGGAAGACATCCCGATGACGCAACGCATCCTCGTGCGCGCGCACGAACGCCCGAGCCGCCCGGAGCCATCGGAACCGATACACCGGGCTTCCCAGCACGACGGCGTTGTACCCGTCGACACTGCCGACCTGTTCGGGAGGCACCACGTCGACCTGCGCACCGCGGTGCCGCATCGCAGCGGCCAGCGCCGTGGCGATCTCCGCCGTGGAGCCGTGCTTGCTCGCCGCCGCCACCAAAATCCTCATGCCCATCCTCCGCTACTCGCGAGTACGCACCATGATCACGTGCCACATTCCGTTCGGCCAGGGTCGAAGGACCCTTCGACCGCCCGTTTCGCGTCACACCCGCCGACGATTCGGGACATTCCGGACAGAGGATGGCAGTGTGGGATCCGGGTACCCACCACAGACCCGAACAGGAGTTCATAGATGCCCCAGCGCCCCACCGTGTCGTCGGCGACCGAAACGGAACGAAAATACACGGCCGGAGGCTCGGCATCGCTGCCCGCCCTGACCGGACTTCCGCGCGTGTCCGTTGTCGAGGTGGACACGGTGGAGTTGTCCGCGCAGTATTACGACACCGCCGATCTACGGCTCCTGCAGTCGGCAATCACGCTGCGACGACGTGAGGGCGGAGACGACGCCGGTTGGCACGTCAAGCTCCCCAGCGGCGCGGACACCCGCACCGAACTGCACTTTCCCCTGGCCGACGCGGACGGGCAGTCCGCGGACGAGCCCCCTGCCCAATTGATGAATCTGCTCGTCGGAGTGCGGCGCGGACTGCCGGTCTCCCTCGCGGCACTTCTCACGACGACCCGGCATCGCCACCGAATTCGAGGGAAGGACGACACGCTGCTCGCAGAAGTCGTCGAAGACGATGTCGTGGCGGTGCGCGGCGACGACGAAGAAATGCACTGGCAGGAAATCGAGGTCGAAGCAGGTTCTTCGCTGGGCCGCGGCGACCGGTCCACGCTGCTGGACGCCATCGAGGAGCGGCTCACGGCCGCCGGGATCGTCCGTTCACCCAGCCCATCCAAGGTGCACCGCGTTCTGGGTGACCTCCTCCCGGTCGTGCCCGAACTCGCCGAGGCCGCCCGCTTCCTGCGCGACTATCTCGCGCGCGAACTCCACGCCCTGGAACTGTCCGACATCGCGGTGCGCCGCAACGAGCCCGACGCGATCCACAGCATGCGCAAAGCCTCTCGTCGTATCCGGAGCGCCCTGCAGACCTACGCCGGCGATTTCGCTCTCGGCGACACCCTCGTCGACGAACTCCGGTGGTTCGGCCGCCGGCTCAGCCCGTCGCGCGATCTGGAAGTGCAGTGGGAACGTCTGGCCGGCCAGGTCGGGGAGATCCCGGACGAGCGTCACCGCGAAGCGACGAAATCGCGGATCGACGAGTACTTTTCGGCCAAGACGGATGCCGCGCGCACCGCTGCTCTCGCGACCCTCGATTCGGAGCGGTATCTCCTGATGCTGCGTTCCCTCGATGCCCTCGTCAGTGGGTTGGGGAGCACACCTCCCGCGCGGTCGCGCACGTCCGCGCTGGACCCGGAGAAACTGACGCGCAGCGTCGCGACGGTTGCGAAGAAGGTCGACAAACGTGTTGCCCGCGTTCGGAAAACACACGACCCACACGAACGTGACGAACTGATGCACCGGGCCCGGAAGGGCGCCAAACGGATGCGCTACGCGATCGAGGTGATCGCTCCTCTGCATCCGAAGCGCACCGCGCGGATCCTCGAGCGATTCGACGAATTCCAGGACATGCTCGGCGAGTTCCAGGACTCCGTCGTTTCCCGAGAACACCTGTTGGACATCGTCTCCGATCAAGGTCACGCTGCCGAGTCCAGCTTCGGCCTGGGAATCCTCTATCGCCTCGAGACCGAGATAGGCCGGCGCCAGGCAGCCCAACTCGAACCCGCGTGGAAAAGGGCTCTCGGATCGGCTGAGAAGCTCTGGGCATGAGCAGGTCCTCCGACTCTGGCACGGTGCCGACCGAACCGACATGATGGAGGACAGGCGACTGAGGAGGTAGCCACATGGGCGTCCCCGACACGATGCGGGCATGGCGCGTCGAGTCCCCGGCTCCGATCGAGGCTCGTCCACTGAAGTCCGTGCGCGTTCCGGTCCCCCGGCCGGGCCCTGACGAATTGCTCGTCCGTGTCCTCTCGTGCGGGGTGTGCCGAACCGATTTGCACGTCGCGGAAGGAGACCTCCCGGTCCACCGCCCGGGCGTCGTGCCGGGCCACGAGATCGTCGGGGAAATCGTCGGCGGCGACCTGGGAGCCCATCGCCTCGGTGACCGGGTGGGGATTCCGTGGTTGCGGAGCACGTGCGGACGGTGCCGGTATTGCCGCCGCGGAGATGAGAACCTCTGCCCTCGTTCCACATACACCGGCTGGGATGCAGACGGCGGTTACGCCGAATACGCCACGGTTCCGCGCGACTACGCTCTCACGCTGCCCGCGGGATACACCGACGCGGAACTCGCGCCGCTGCTGTGCGCGGGGATCATCGGGTACCGGGCACTGCTGCGTGCGTCCGTCCCGGAAGGTGGTGTCCTGGGCGTCTACGGCTTCGGCGGCAGCGCCCATCTCGCCTCCCAGGTCGCGATCGCACGCGGTGCGCGAGTACACGTGATGACCCGCGGAGCAGATGCCCAATCGCTGGCGCTCGAACTCGGTGCGTCTTCGGCGCAGGGCGCCTACGACAGTCCACCCGAACCACTGGATTCGGCGATCCTGTTCGCCCCGGTGGGAGATCTGGTACCGCTTGCCCTGTCCGCGTTGGATTCCGGTGGAACACTCGCTATCGCCGGGATCCACCTGAGCGATGTCCCGCCGCTGCATTATCAGCAGCATCTGTTCAGGGAGAGGCAGATTCGAAGTGTCACCGCCAACACCAGATCCGATGCGCAGGCTTTTCTCGAGTTCGCGGGCGAGCACAGGATGCACGTGACCACGACGCCCTACCCGCTCGAGCATGCCGACCGCGCCTTGGCCGATCTCGCGGCCGGCCGATTCGCCGGGGCTGCGGTCATCGTGGCGTAGCGTAAGCCCCGTAGTCGATCACGGCGTGCGGCCGGGCACGGCAGCGCCGATCGTCACACAATGAAAACGAACAAGGAGACATCGATGAGCACACCGAGCAACCGCAACGCTGTCGTCGCAGGCGTCGACGGTTCCGATACCGCGGCAGCGGCCGCCCGGTGGGCCGGCGCTCTCGCCGCACGTCTCGAGGCGCCGCTGCACCTGGTGCACTCGCTGCCCAGCGAGGGCATCTTCTACAGCGAAGCAGCCGTCCTGATCCAGTCGCAGATGGTCGAACAGCTCAAAGCGGACGGTGAGGCGCTGCTCAGGAACATCACCGCCAAGGTGCATGCCGACCAGCCGAACCTCGAGATCAAGAGCTTCATCGGCCCCGGCCCCGCAGCCACGTCCCTGCTCGAAGCCGCCGACGATGCGCGGATCGTGGTGCTCGGCGCCACCGGCGCCGGTGCCATCGAGAACTTCCTGCTCGGCTCGACCGTGCTGCGTGTCGCGAACAACGCGCCGTGCCCGGTCGTGGTGTGGCGTGGCGACACCGCCAACCCGTTGCCGGATGCCCGGCCCATCGTGGTCGGTGTCGACGGAAGCGAACTGTCCGCTGCCGCAGTGCGTTACGCCTTCCAGGTTGCGTCCTTCCTCGGCGCACCGCTCACCGCTGTGCACTCCTGGATCGGCGATGCCGCCCTCGGGGTGGGTGCCACCGCCGCGCTCATCGACTGGGATGCTGTCGCCGAATCCGAATCGGCCGTGCTCGCCGAGGCACTGGCAGGCCTGCAGGAGGAATACCCCGACGTCGAGGTCCAGCGCGTCCTCGACCGCGGCCCTGCGGCACGAGTGCTGCTCCGGCACCTGGGCGACGCCCAGCTCGCCGTCGTCGGCAGCCACGGCCGCGGTCAGTTCCGTGCCGCGCTGCTCGGCTCCACCAGCCAGAACCTGCTGCACAAGGCGCCGTGCCCCGTGCTCGTCGCTCGCAAGGTCTGATCTCCGCAGCGACGCGGAGCCGGTTCGTTCTCGGGCGGCTCCGCGTCGCGCCGGCAGGGCGCTCCCGGTCTAGCTCTTCACCAGGGAGCGAGTCCGAGTTCCCTGGTGAGCCATGCCTTGTCGACCGCGCTGGTCTCGGTCGTGTCCACCACGAGCGCGGCGGGCCATTCGTCCCGGCGTCGCAGTTGCACGGCAAGCACCGCAGGTGTGGCGTCGGACGGATCGTCGTTCCGTTCCGCGCGGGCACGGATGCGTTGCTCCAATACCGCCGGGTCGGCACGGCATTCGATCTCCACCACATCGGCGGACGCCGCCGCTGCAACCTCGCGTGCGCGGACCCGTTGCGGCTCGGAGAGCCACGTCGCATCCAGGACCACCGACTGGCCGTGAGCAAGTTCGGACGCGGCCCTCGTCAGCATTTCCTCGTACGTCGCGCGAGTATGCCCGGACGAGTAGAGCCCACTGTCGACGCCGTCGCCGGTGCGGTCCGTCGGATCGATCCCGGCGAGTTCTTTGCGGATGACGTCGCTGCGCAACACGGATCCGTCCAGATACTCACCGATCGTCCGGGAGAGCGTCGACTTCCCCGTGCCCGTCACACCGCCGACCAGCACGAGCCTCACACGCGCGCGCTCGAGGTTTCGTTCGACCTGCTCGACGAAATTCAGCGCGACTGCGCCGGACGCCTCGTCGCCCTGTTCGTGCCGAAGTGCGGTCACCTTGGCGCGCACCAGCGCGCGATAGGCGACGTAATGGTGCACCAGCGAGCGCGACGGTGCGTCGCCGGTGGCCGCCGCGTAGCAGCGGAGCAGGTTCCGAGCAGAGTCGACGGCACCCGATCTTTCGAGATCCATTGCGAGAAAGGCGATATCGAGAAGACCGTCGCCGTAGCGCAGTTCGTCGTCGAACTCGAGGCAATCGATGATCCGCGGTCCGTCCTCGAGGCAGAAGATGTCGTCTGCCAAGAGATCACCGTGACCGTCGACCGCACGTCCCGAGGCGATCCGCTCGGTGAACAGCGGCGTACGGCCGTCGAGATAACGGGTCGCAGCCGTCCGGATGCGTGCGACGGTTGCCGCGGCCGTACCGCCCACCTTCAACCGTTCGAGGTGGTCCAAGCTCATCGTCCAGAGTTCCCGGAGGAACTCGGCCGACGCGCACCGGTCGATCGCCGGATCCCGGGGCGACGCCGCATGCAGGTCCGCCACTTGCCGTGCGATCGACTCGATGACCGGCGCGACGTCCTCACCGCGCCGGACCAGCATGGCCAACCGCCGGTCGTCGGGCAACCGCACCATCTCGACGAGGTGGTCGCACACCTGCCCGTCGGGCCCGTGGACATCGGCAACACCCAGATAGACGTCCGGTGCCATCCGCCGGTTGAGATCGACCTCGCGGTGACAGGCACGCTCGCGTGCTGCCCGGGTCCGGTTGTCGAGAAAGCCCAGATCGAGTGGCTTCTTCATCTTGTGCACGCGATCACCGATGAGGAAGAGCACCGACGTGTGGGTCTCCCGCATCGCCGCGTATCCGGCGCCGCCTGTTTCGGTGAATCCTGCCAAAGCCGATCTCCCGTCCGTGGCTACCGCGCCCCGCGCGCCCTCCACATTCTCGTCCCGACCGCCGAACCGTACACCGGTTCGTACCGGCTTTTCTCCCGCCGATGCGCCGAGCAAACCCGCCTCGTCGGGGTAGTTTTCACATCGGGCGATCGAACGAACGGGGCGACATGAGGGATGACGAGCAGCGCGGCTCGCACACACCGACACGTCCGACCGTGGTGGTTGCGGCTGCGACCACCCCGATCGAACGAAGGCTGATCACGGAGTGGCTCCACTCCGATCGAGTGCCCGCCGAACACCGCACGGCAACACGCCCCGAGGTACTCGACCTCGATTCCCGGATCTTCACGACCGACCTGCTCAGCCGCACCGACGATCCGCTCGTGCTGCCGGTACGGGTGGTCTGGCTTCCCGCCGAACGCGACGGCGCACGCCGGGCGCGATTCTCCGATGTCCTCGCACTCACCAACCCCCGCAACCCGAACCGGCTGATCCAGAAATGGCTCGTGGGGAGGGGGGCCGACCGCTACCGGATCGTGGTGGCACAACCGGCGCCCCTGAGCGAACTCCGCGGCGACTTTGCGGCCGAGTACGGGTCCGACGCGGTCGAACCGGGGAATCTCGCCCGGTACATCACGCGACGGGCGGTGGTCGCCCTCGAGCGTGCCGAGCGCGCCGTGATCGGTGACCGGTACAAGGTGCCGCGACTCGTCGCCGAACAGATCATGGATTCGTCGGCGTTCCGGCAGCGCCTCGACGCCCTCGCGGCCGAGTTGCGAGTGTCTCGCAGCGATGTGGACGCGCGGGCACGCAGCGCTCTCCGTGAACTCGTGGCCGTGCAGTCACGCCTCGTCACCGACCTGTTCACCCAGGCGATGCGGCCGCTGCACACTTCCGCGTGGACGGTGCATGCGGACGAATCCGGTTTGCGCTCGCTCCGCGGACTCAACCGGACTCGCCCACTGGTGTTCCTGCCGTCGCACCGCTCGTACGCGGACGCACTCGTGCTGGGCGACATCCTGGCTGCGAACGAGTTCCCCCGCAACCACCTGATGGGTGGCGCGAATCTGACGTTCTGGCCCATCGGCCCGATGGCGCGCCGGACGGGAACGGTGTTCATCCGGCGCAGTTTCGGTGACGACGCGATCTACAAAGCGGCGCTCGGAGAATACTTCGCGTTTCTGCTCGCCAAACGATTCAACCTGGAGTGGTACTTCGAAGGCGGGCGCACGCGTACCGGGAAGCTTCGGCCGCCTCGGTACGGACTGCTCAACTACGTCGCCGACGCGATCCGCGCGGATCGGGTCGACGACGCGATGCTGGTGCCGGTCTCCATCACCTACGAAGCGCTGGCGGAAGTCGCGGCGGTCGCGGCCGAGCAGACCGGAAGCGCGAAGAAGCCCGAGGGGCTGACGTGGCTGTTCCGGTACATGCGCAGCCAGCAGCGCAGCGCCGGCCATGTCTATGTGCGATTCGGCGAGCCGATCTCGATGCGTGCGCGCCTCGCCGCCAGCGGTGACCCCGACGTGTCCGGTGACCGTCCCGCCGACGAGACCGAACGCTCCGACCGGCGCCGCAAGGCGCTGCAGAAAGTGGCGTTCGAGGTAGCGGTCGGGATCAACGGCACAACCCCGGTGACCGTGAACTCGCTCGTGACGCTCGCTCTGCTCGGCGTGCGCGATCGCTCGCTCACCCTCGACGAGGTACGCGCGGTGATCGCGCCCGTGCGGGACTACCTCGACCGCCGATGCATCCCCCATGGCGAACTCCGGATACTCGACATGGAGGGAGGACTCGCCACTGTGCTCGCGGCGTTGACCGACGGCGGAGTGGTGACCACCTACGCCGGCGGTGAGGAGCCCGTGTATTCGATCCACCGCGACCAGCACCTCGTCGCGGCGTTCTATCGCAACAGCGGCGTGCACTGGTTCGTCAACCGGTCGATCCTGGAACTCGCCGTGCTCTACGCGCACGACAGCCCCGGAGAGGGTGATCCCGTGCGTGTCGCGTGGGAGGAGGCCAAGCGTCTCCGCGATCTTCTGAAATTCGAGTTCTTCTTTCCCGACCGGGACACCTTCGAAGCGCAGATGCGCGAGGAACTCGAACTTCTCGTACCGGAATGGGGAGACGCCTTGCCCACCAAGGAAAAGGCGCTCACCGGACTCGTCGAAACCGGGTTCTTCATGTCGCATCGAACGTTGCGTTCGTTCTTCGACGCCCAACTCGTCGTCGCCGAGCGACTCGCGAAACGAGATCCGTTCGTGGACATCGTGCAGGAGTCGTTTCTCGACGAGTGCGCGTCGGTAGGGCGGCAGATGCTGTTGCAGGGCCGGTTGCACGGTTCCGAATCGGTCTCGTCGGAGTTGTTCGCCACGGCACTGGACCTGGCCCGCAATCGAGGACTGCTCGAGCGGGACTACTCCGTGGCAGAGAAGAGGCGCACGTTCGCGGCCCAACTATTGGCGGTGGGTGAACGAATCGCGCTCGCCGAATCACTCGACGTGTCGAACAGGAAGGCGAAGCGGTGAACATCGAGACGGCGCTCGAACGGGTGCGTACCGGACCTCGAGGCCCGGAGACCGCGGCGTTCTTCGACTTCGACGGCACCATCGTGCACGGGTTCTCCGGTCTCCACTTCTTCCGGGATCGCCTCCTTTCCGGCAACGTCGGCGCGACCGAACTCGCCGCGACCATGCTCAACGGCCTGCGCGGAACGGAAACCGAAGACGATTTCGAGCGGTTCGCCGGAACGGTCTTCAAAGCCTGGCGCGGCCACACCGAGGATGAGCTGTACGACCTCGGGCAGCGTCTGTTCATGTCCACCATCGCCGGGCACCTCTACCCGGAGGCGTGGCAGCTGGTCGGAGCACATCAGAACGCCGGCCACACCGTCGTAATCGCGTCCTCCGCGTCCCGCTACCAGATCCAGGCGTGCAGCGACGCACTCGGAATCGAGCACGTCCTGTACACCCCGCTCGAGGTTCGGGACGGCGTTCTCACCGGCCGCGTCGACGGCAGGTCGCTGTGGCGCAGCGGGAAGGCCCAGGCAGCGCGCGCCTTCATGGACGCCCACGGTATCGACAGCGAGACGAGCTACTCCTACTCCAACGGAGGTGAGGACGCGGATTTCCTTGCTGCGACAGCACATCCCACCGCGACGAACCCCGACCGCACACTCCGTCGCGTCGCGCTCGAACGTGGCTGGCCGGTGTTGCGTTTCCGCCCGCGAGGCACTCCGGGGGCGAAGGAATTCGTACGAACCGCCGCGGCGTACGGAGGATTGCTCGGTTCGGTCTGGGCCGGGCTCGGCCTCGGGTTGCTCAACGGAAGCAGGAAGGTTGCACTCGACTCCATCCTCAACCTCGGTTCGGAGGTGTCGCTGGCACTCGCCGGTATCGATGTCCGGATCGCCGGACAGGCCAACGCGTGGTCCGCACGGCCCGCGGTGTTCATCTTCAATCACCAGAGTCAGCTCGACCCTGTAGTGCTCGCGAAAGTGCTGCGCCACGACTTCACCGGAGTCGCGAAACAGGAGATAGCACACGATCCGCTCTTCGGGCCGCTGCTGCGATTCGGCGGTGTCACGTTCGTCGACCGAAACAACACGGAGCGAGCCCTCGCCGCGCTCGGCCCGGTGGTGGAGACTCTCCGCAACGGAACGTCGTTGGTCATCGCTCCCGAGGGCACCCGCTCGTTGACACCGGCAATCGGCTCGTTCAAAAAGGGTGCCTTCCGCATCGCGATGGCGGCGGGCGTTCCGGTCGTTCCGATCGTGATCCGCAACTCGGGAGAGATGCTGTGGAAGCACTCGACGCTGTTGCGGTCGGGCACCGTCGACGTCGCGGTGCTCGACCCGATCGACGTCGGCGACTGGTCCCCGGACGAACTGGGTGACCGCATCGCAGAGGTCGAAGAACTTTACCGTCACACCCTCGGCCGCTGGCCGGTCGCGCCATGACGGACAACGAGAACGGCGAGGACCACTGCCCGGGCGACGAGGCAGGCAGCGAGGCAGGCAACGAGAAGGACGACGGTACCGGCCACACCGGGGCGCTGACCCCGAACCGCCGCAAGAAACTCAAGTGGATCGTCGGCGGCCTCCTTGTCGTGGTTCTCACCGTCGAGGTGATCCTGATCTGGCCGGAGTTGTCGAGCAGCGTCCGGGATCTGGGTGATCTGAAATGGCTGTGGGTCGCGGCCGCTGTCGTCGCGTCCATGGCCGAGATGTCGAGTTTCGCGCGGGTGCAGCGGGCACTGTTGTCTGCCGCCGGGGTGAAGGTGACGCAGCGGCAATCGTTGTCGGTGGCTCTCGCGGCGAACTCGATGAGCGTGACGCTCCCCGGCGGGCCGGTGTTGGGGACCACGTTCACCTACCGTCGGATGCGCGCGTGGGGAGCCCCACCGGTCGTCGTGACGTGGCAACTCGTCATGGCCGGTGTGCTGCAGGCAACGGGTCTCGGGCTGCTGGGACTGGTCGGAACCCTGCTGGTCGGGGCGACCAGCAACCCGTTCTCCCTGATCTTCTCCACCGGCGCGCTTCTCCTGATCGTCGTGCTGATCCAGTACGCGGCCAGCAACCCCGGCTCACTCGAGTCCATCGGCCTGATCGCGCTGCGGGGAATCAACCGGATGCGCAAGAAGCCGGAGCAGTCCGGGACCCGTGCGTGGGGGAAGATCGTCGACCAGATCGGTGCCGTACAACTCGACCGGCCGCACGCCGCGCGGGCCTTCGGATGGTCGCTGTTCAACTGGGTGTGCGACGGTGCATGCCTGATGTTCGCCGCGTATGCGGTCGGAGGGCACCCCAGCATCGCCGGAATTGCGGTGGCGTATGCGGCGGGTACCGCCGCGAGTCGTGCGATTCCGCTGTTGCCCGCGGGTCTGGGCGTGATGGATGCGGTGCTCGTTCCCGCCCTGACCGCCAGCGGGATGAGTGGTGCCGAGGCGCTCTCCGCAGTGATCGTCTACCGGTTGATCAGCTTCGTGCTCGTCGCGGCGGTGGGGTGGGTCGTGTTCGCGCTCCGCTATCGCGGCAAACCGGACGACGACGAGGAACCACCACCCGACCTGCAACTCTGGCGCGACGACTGACGACGGCGCGGAGCCGTCCCCTGCGCGCTTTCGGCACGATCACGGTGACAGTGACGCAAAACGCACGAGTACGCTGCTCCCGGGCCACGCGCTAGCGTGACCCCATTCCGTCGAGTGGAGGGACGTCGTTCGTGGCACAACAACAGGTCGCCAGGAAACGGGAGGTTTGGTCGGGGCGCTCAGTGTTCATCATGGCCGCGATCGGTTCCGCCGTGGGTCTGGGCAACATCTGGCGTTTTCCGTACATCGCATACGAAAACGGCGGCGGCGCGTTCCTGATCCCGTATCTGGTCGCTCTCCTCACCGCGGGCCTTCCGCTCCTGTTCGTCGACTACGCGATCGGACACAAGTTCCGGGGATCGCCACCGCTGGCCTTCCGCCGGCTCAGCCGCGGCGCGGAATTCCTCGGCTGGTGGCAGGTGCTGGTGTGCTTCGTGATCGGTGTGTACTACGCCGTCATCATCGCCTGGGCGGCGCGCTACACGTTCTTCTCGCTCAGTGAAGCGTGGGGCGACGACGCGGAAGGGTTCTTCCTCGAAACGTTCCTGCAGGTCGACGGTGATTCCTCGTTCGGGATGAGCTTCGTCCCGGGCGTCGCGTGGCCGCTGCTGGCCGTCTGGATCCTCACGCTCGGTGTGCTCGCGCTCGGGGTGCAGCGCGGTATCGGCAACGCCAACCGGTTCTTCGTCCCGCTGCTGGTGCTCCTGTTCGGTGCGCTCGTCGTGCGGGCGCTGACCCTCGAGGGCGCCACCATCGGCCTCGACGCCTTCTTCACGCCGAACTGGTCCGCGCTGACCGATACGAGCGTGTGGATCGCGGCGTACGCGCAGATTTTCTTCTCGCTCTCCGTCGCGTTCGGCATCATGATCACCTACTCGTCGTACCTCAAGCGCAAGACCAACCTGACCGGTTCGGGCCTGGTCGTCGGCTTCTCGAACTCGAGTTTCGAGGTCCTGGCCGGTATCGGCGTGTTCTCCGCGCTGGGCTTCATGGCCCAGGCGCAGGGGGTGGCGGTCGACGAGGTGGTCGCCGGGGGTATCGGACTGGCGTTCATCGCGTTCCCGACCATCGTCTCCGAGATGCCGGGCGGCCCGATCTTCGGCGTCCTCTTCTTCGGATCCCTCGTGTTCGCCGGTTTCACGTCCCTGATCAGCATCATCCAGGTCGCTGTCTCGGCGTTCGAGGACAAGACCGGCCTCGGACGCGTTCCCGCCGTTCTCACGATCGGTGGCGTGTCGGCGATCGTCTCGCTGTTGCTGTTCCCGACCACCACGGGACTCAACACGCTCGACGTGGTCGACCGTTTCGCCAACCAGTTCGGCATCGTGGGTGTCGCCTTCGTTGCGCTCATCGTGATCGCGTGGATTCTGCGGCGTCTGCCCGACCTGCGAGACCATCTCAATTCGGTGTCGTCGTTCAAGGTCGGCCCGGGCTGGCTGGTGTTCACCGGCGTTGTCACACCCGTCGTGCTGGGATACATGCTGTTCAGTGAGATCCGTGATCGGCTGAGCGAGGGCTACGGCGGACTGCCCGACGACCTCGTCCTGGTGTTCGGGTGGGGCGTCCAAGCGGTGGTGATCGTGGCCGCCGTCGCGCTCTCGTTCATCCCGTGGCGCAAGAGCATCGACCTCGGATACGACGCCGGTGGTGACATTCCCGCCTCCGGCGTGACCGTCTCGACCGGCACCACGGATCCCGACAGCACCACCACCGGAGGTACGAAGTGAGCACATCCGCCATCGCCCTCATGATCTTCGCCCTGGTCACACTCTGGGGTGGCCTCGCCCTGAGCATCGTGCACCTGCACAACCATCCCGACGAACCCGAGTGATCGATTCCCTGCCGGTGAACCGGTAATGGACACACTCGCCCGGCAGCGGGGGCGGCGCTTCGAACGGAAGCGCCGCCCCCGCTGCGTTCGCGGCGGAGTGCGTGTCGCCCCGGCCGACAGGTCAGCCGGCGCGCTGCAACCGCTCGAGCCGGTCGAACACCAATGTCACCGCGGTATCGGTGTGTGCGAGCACCTCGCGCGCGCTCTGCCGGCCGGCAGCCCAGCTCACGAGGGTGGACATCCACACATCGGCAATGATGTGCACCGCGTTGAGAACCTCTTCGCTGACCACGTCGATTCCGGCAGCGCGGGCGAACAGATCGGTGAGTACATATCCGAGGTGGTCGAGTTCGGGGGCCGACGACGCATCGGCGAACATGGTGGCCCGCACCAGAGCGTCGTACAGGCGAGGATTCTCCTCGAGTTGCACGACCGATGCCCGGAACACCACCATGATCCGGTCGTGCGGGGTGTCGCCGGGAAGCTCCGCCTCGGCAAACCGCCGGGCGGCCGCTTCGAACTCGAGCACCAGCGCAACCACCAGCAGATGGTTCTTCGACGGGAAGTAGCGATACACCGTACCGAGAGCCACGCCGGACCGGTCCGCTACCGCACGCATCTGCACGGCCTCGTACCCGCCCTCGGACGCAAGCTCCTTCGCCGACCCGATGATGCGCATGTAGCGGGCTCGCTGAGCGGGCCTCAGATCTGCGCCCGGTGTCGAAAAAGCCCGCTGTCTCGTGTGCGCAACCTCCGTAGTCGGGTCGTCCGCCATCACGTCACCTTCCGTTCATCCCTGTTCGAGGATAGTTCAGGCACCGATGCGGCCTTCACGACCAGGCTTCCGGCGACTCATCTAGACAGGTGTCCGGAAACCCCTTCCCTCCAGAGATAGAACGCGTTACATTTTCTTCGTTATCCGACGAGAGGGGCCGCAGTGCGCCACGGAATCACCCTGTTCACCAGCGACCGGGGAATCCGACCCGATGTTGCCGCGACAACCGCGGAGAGCCGCGGGTTCGACAGCTTCTACGTTCCCGAACACACTCACATCCCGGTGCGGCGCGAATCCGCGCACCCGGGCACCGGCGACGAGACACTGCCCGACGACCGGTACATGCGCACCCTCGACCCGTGGGTCTCGCTCGGTCTCGCAGCCGCCGTGACATCCACGATCAGCTTGGGCACGTCCGTCGCCTTACCGCTCGAACACGATCCGATCACCCTGGCGAAGACGATCGCCACACTCGATCACCTTTCCGGCGGACGCGTGATCCTGGGGGCCGGCTTCGGCTGGAACGCCGAAGAACTCGCAGACCACGGGGTTCCACCCGGTAAGCGTCGCACCGCCTTGCGGGAGTACCTCGAGGCGATGCAGGCACTGTGGACCCAGGAGGAAGCGTCCTACGACGGCACCTTCGTCTCCTTCGGCCCGAGTTGGGCGTGGCCCAAGCCGGTCCAGCAGCCCCGGCCCCCCGTGCTCATCGGCGCGGGCGCGACCGAGCGGAACTTCGCATGGATCGTGCGCTCGGCAGACGGCTGGATCACCACCCCCACCGAGCAAGACACCGTGGACAACGTGCACCGGCTCCACAAGATGTGGGCCGACGCCGGTCGCACCGGGACTCCGACGGTCGTCGCGCTCGCCGGACGCCCCGATACCGAGCAACTGAGCCGGTGGAGCGACGCGGGAGTGAACGAGGTCATCTTCGGTCTCCCCGATCGCACGGAGGACGAAGTCGTCGCCTACATCGACCGGCTCGCCGCCAAACTCGACCACTGATCTACCGCACCAGAACGGGACCCACATTGAGCACCGATTTGCATCCGCTCCACGCCGACCGGATCACCACCTGGCACCACGAGGCCGACGTGGTGATCGCCGGATACGGCATCGCCGGAGTGTCCGCGGCCGTCGAGGCCGCGCGCACCGGCGCCGAGGTACTGGTTCTCGAACGCACCGGAGGCTGGGGCGGGGCAGCGTCGTTGTCCGGGGGCATCATCTACCTGGGTGGTGGGACGGGTCTTCAGAAAGCGCTCGGGTTCGAGGACACCCCCGAGAACATGAAGACGTTCATGCTCGCAGCGCTCGGACCGGGAGCGGACGAAGCGAAGATCTCCGAATACTGCGAGGGCAGCGTCGAGCACTACGACTGGCTCGTCGACAACGGCGTGGTGTTCAAAGAGAGCTTCTGGGGTGAGCCCGGCTGGGAGATACCGGGCGACGACGGCCTGATGTACTCCGGTGGCGAGAACGCCGCGCCCTTCAACGACATAGCGACTCCCGCTCCCCGCGGCCACGTCCCCCAGATGGCGGACAAGCGCACCGGCGAGAAGGGCGGCGGTTTCATGCTCATGCAACCGCTGTCGCAGGTCGCCGAGAACCTCGGGGTCCGAGCCGAATACGACGTAAGGGTGCAGCGTCTGATCGTCGACGAGGACGGCCGGGTCGTCGGTATCGCCGCCAAGCAGTACGGCAACGAAGTCTATGTCCGGGCACGTCGCGGCGTCGTCCTCGCAACCGGGAGTTTCGCCTACAACAAGGAGATGATCTCGGCGTACGCGCCCCAGTTGGAGGGGCGTCCGGGCGCTGCGATCGAGGAACACGACGGTCGTGCGATCCGGATGGCCCAGGCGCTCGGCGCCGACCTCGCGCACATGGATGCCACCGAGGTCGCGTTCTTCGGGGATCCCCAGTTGATGGCGCGCGGCATCCTCGTCAACGGCCGCGGGAGCCGGTACGTGCCCGAGGACACCTACCCCGGTCGCATCGGCCAGTTGACCCTGCTCAAGAACGACAATCAGGCGTTCCTCGTCATCGACGAGGCCGCGTACGAAGAAGGGTGTGCCGCAACCAGTTCCACGCCCTTCTTCCGTTTCCGGCCGAAATGGGTCGCCGAGACGGTCGAAGAACTCGAATCCGATATGGGATTGCCGGCGGGCACACTGCAGGCAACCGTCGAGGTCTACAACCGGCACGCGGCGACCGGAACCGATCCCGTCCTCGGCAAGAAGAGCGAATGGTGCGTTCCGATCGGTTCTCCGATCGCCGCGATCGACCTACGCAACTCCACCGCCGGATTCACTCTGGGCGGCCTGCGCACGACCGTCGACTCCGAGGTTCTCCACGTCTCCGGCGAACCGATCCCCGGCCTGTTCGCCGCGGGCCGTTGCACATCCGGAGTCTGTGCCTGGGGATATGCGAGCGGAACGTCGCTCGGTGACGGCAGTTTCTTCGGTCGGCGAGCGGGCATCTCCGCAGCCAAAAGCTGAACCGGACCCCGACCGGTCCCGGGCTCAGAACACCACACCGGCATCGCGGCGGACGATCTCGTCCGCACCGTACTCCGCGAGCGCGGCGATCGTCATGGACGGATTGCACGCACCGGTCGAGCCCGGGATCTTCGCTCCGTCCACCACGTACAGCCCACGCTGCCCGAGCACGCGGCCGGCCTCGTCGCACACCGATCCCATCGGCGCTCCCCCGAGCGGATGGAACGTATTGACGTCCACCGCATTGATGTCGACCACGAGTGCGGCGGGACCGGCGATACGACGGATACGCGTCTCGATTGCCCGGGTCAGCTCACGGTCGAACTTCTGATCCCACTGCAGCACAGCGTCGTCGGTGGCGGCGTCGTACTGCCATCGCCCGAGCCCACGCACGACCCCCAGTCCGATCACCGAGGTGGTGCCGATGTCGGCCGGCCACGGCACCGGTCCGGTCACGATCATCAGCGCGCCGGCGGGATCGGAATAGTCCTTCATCCCGACGCATGCCGGACCACCCTGGAACTCCCCCGGACTCGACAGCGGCGTGGTCACCGAGAACACGCGGTCGCCGTTGTTGCCCCACCCCGTTCCCACCTCGTCCGGCAGGTCCGGCACGAGGTTCTTCGCGTGGGCCTTCATCAGCAACCGGGTCGTGCCGGCCGATCCTGCACCGAGGAACACCGCCTCCGAGAGGAGCCTCTTGCGTTCGAGAATCGTTCCGTCGGTGTGGATCCGGTCGACATGCGTGATCCACGTTCCGTTCGATGCCCGCTCGATGTCGGTGACGCGATGCAACGGCGCAACAGACACGTTGCCCGTATTCTCGGCCGCGGCCAGATAGGTCACGTCCACCGAGAACTTCCCACCGTTGTTCACGCCGTAGATCACGTCGCCGGTCGTGTAGGACGGTTTGAGTTCGCCCGTGAGTTCGCGCCGTGCAAAATCCCAGTCGATCGACATCGGCACCCGGAACGTCTCGAATCCCTCGCGCGCGGCCCGGTCGAGGAATTCCCGTGACGACCGGTAGCGAGGGTGGGCGAGCAGATCGTCGGGGATCTCGGCGACGCGCAGCATCCGCGCGACTCGCGGGTAGTACTCCCGGTCGAGACGGTCGTAGTCGAGGCTCGGCGACACCGACGCCGCGAATCGCGCACCGTCCGGTTGCAGCGTCATCCCGTGGTACGCGAGCGAACTGCCGCCGACGCCGGCGCCGCACAGGATATCGATTCCGTTGCCGCGCACCCTTTCCATCAGGCCGGTGTACGGCTCCGACGGAATCGGGGGCGCGCCGGTCATCACCGGCATCGGTGACAACCACGACGCTCGCCGGTCGGGCGCGAACATGCGGGGGAATGTTTCCGCGTTCGGCCCTGTGGGCCAACGTATTCCGCGCTCGAGCACAACCGTCTCCACACCTGCACGTCCGAGGTGCATCGCGGTGATCGCGCCGCCGAAACCGCTTCCGATCACCACCGCGCGATGGCGTTCCTCGGTGACCGCCGCCCGGGCCCGTGGGACCGCCACCACCGTCAATGCCACTGCCGCGGCAGCAGCAGTCCCCAGAAAAGTGCGACGCGACAGAGCAGTATCCACATGATCTCCTGAACGAATGGGTTCGATCGTGAAGAGCGGGAAAGCCTGGCAGAGCCTGAAGATCAGACGACGGTGAGCGGTAGCGGAATCCCACGGTCTGCGAATACGAAATCGGTGCCCGAACTGAAGCGGGTGATGGCCACCTCGCCGCATTCCTTCGCGGGCGTGTCCTCGCGCACGACACCCACGACGAGCGCGTCCCGTGTCTCGGACTCCACGCGAACGGAGAAGTGTGCGTCCACCCCGCGCACGAGTGCGTCGAGAGCACCCAGGTGCTCGGAGTCGACCAGTGTCGGCCACGCCCCGTCCACGTGTGCTCCACCCCGCCGGTGGATGTGCAAGGTCAGACCGTGCGAGTCGTGCTCGACGGTGCGTTCGACATATTGGTACGGCGAGAACACGGGATGAACCTCGAGGACTGCCGCGAGTCCGGCGAACGACTGCGGTACTCCCAGCGCCCGCGCGATCCGCTCCGACGCGATGCCCGCAATCCCGGTGAGTTGTTTGCGGGTGAGGTCGAGCGCGGACGCCTCGTCGGTGCGCTTGCGCACGCCCATGAGAAATCCCAGCGTGAGCATGTGCTGTTGCAGGCATACCTCTTCGGCGATCCGCACCAGCGCGGACTTCGAGAAGTCCGCGAACCGCAGGTCCGACAGGAGCGGACCCGAATAGTCCGACGCCCCTTCGTCCCGGCGGTCCACCTGGCTCAACGTCGCCGCCACCGCCGCGGTTCTGCCGAGCGCCTCGGTGTGCGGTTCCATCTGCGGTGGCACGTGCGACGGATCGATGGTGACCGTCCACGCGCAGTGCGGGTGCCGGTCCTCGGGAACCCGCGGCGGCCGGTGGATGGGCCGCACCTGCGCGTACGGATTGGTGGCGAGCGCGGTCGCGTCGAACGTCGGGTCCTCGATGTCGTGACACATGGCCGTGACGTACTCGTCGCCGAGCGGTTCGACGTCCATGAGTGCGCCGCAGTGATCGAGCCGGAACTCGCCGTGGTTGCGGTCGTCGACGCGGTACCGGAAGTCCATGAACTGCGGCGGTGCACCGATGTCGAGTTGCAGTCCCTTGAAGATGGTGACGACGTCGTCGCCCTCGTAGTTCAGGGCGCGCTGCATCCGCCGGGTGTACCAGGGTGACGCCGCCTGCCATTCCTCGATCGCGACTTCGGCCATTCCCTCACGACCGAAGGCCGAGATGAGGTGCGCCATGCCCGAGCGGTCGATAAGTTGTCCGCACAGCAGCAGTTCGGGCACCAGCACGGCCAGGTCGGCGCGCGAGAGCGCCGCAAACGATCCGCCCGTGCGTGCGGCGCTCACCACAGCGGAACCGGCGACTGTCCGACGCGGTACCAGCCGGGCAGCGGTGTCTTGGCGGTGGACCGCTCGATCCGCTTGTTCATTCCGTCGGACAGTTTGTTGTCGGTGATCATCTCCATGAAGAGGTGGGAGACGTTGCCGAAGTCGAAGAAGTCGCGCTGCCAGGACCACTGGAAGTTTCCGCCGTACCGGAACCAGCTACCTCCGATGCCCTGCACCGTGTAGGGCTCACCGTTGTCGCGGGTCTCGTTCGCGGTCTGCTTCCAGAAACCGATGACGTCCCCGGACCGCTCGTCGACGACGAACTGCTGATAGGGGTACTGCCACCCTTCGAGGCCCTCCATCTCCTGTCCGAGCGCGATGTCGCGGATCTCGTCGCGGCCGACCGCCATGAACTCCTGCTTCGGCCCGTAATTCCAGCCGTAGGTCGCGTCCTCGGTATACATGTCCGCCAACGGCTTCCAGTCGCCTTCGGCCTCGGCGCGCTTGTTGGCGTCGGTCCAGCGGGCGATCATCTCGTCGAGCTCGGCACGATCGAACGTAGCCATGGGTCGGTCTCCTGGGTCTCAGTCTTCGACGATGCGAAGTGCTTGGGTCGGGCAGTACTTCACGGCGGCCTCGGTGTCGCTGCGCAACTCCTCGGGCACAGGGTTTCGGAGTATCTCCACCTCGCCGTGTTTTGCGACGGCGAACACATCCGGGGCTTCCATCGCGCACATGGCATGGCCCTGGCAGAGATCGAGATCTGCTTCGACTCTCACGACGGACACCTCAGCCCCGGTCACGGCGGCGGTACCGGACCGCGCACGGTTGCGCGAGCTGCACCACCATCTTGGAGTGGTCGTTGCGGTAGGTGTCCGACGGCTGCGCGAGCTCGAACTCGAAGTCGCGCAGCAGAACCGAGAAGATAGCTTTGAGCTGCATGAGCGCGAAGGCCGCACCGACGCAGCGGTGCCGGCCGGCGCCGAACGGAATCCACGTCCACCTGTTGACGATGTCTTCCTGGTTGGGATCGATGTACCGGCCGGGATGGAACGCATCCGGATCGGGAAAGTCCTCGGCGATCCGGTTGGACACCGCGGGTGTCGCACCCACGAGATCGCCCTCCCGGATCCGGTATCCGGCGACTTCGAAGTCGTCGCATGCCACGCGGAGCAGCAGAATCAGGGGCGGATGCAGCCGCAGGGTCTCCTTGAGGACCGCTTCGAGCACCGGGATCTGGCGGAGCGCGTGGAAACTCACGTCGGCACCGTCGGCGTAGAGCGTGTCCAGTTCGTCGGTCACCTGGTCCAGGTACTCCGGATTCCGCAGCAGTTCGATCAGCGCCCACGCGGCCGTGCCCGACGTGGTGTGGTGTCCGGCGAACATCATCGAGATGAAGATGCCGGTGATCTCGTCGGCGCTGAACCGCTCGTGCCCTTCGTCGTCCTTGATCGACACGAGGACATCGAGCATGTCGCGATCCTCTTTGCCCTTCGGCGGGTTCGCGATACGGCCGGTCATGATGTCCTGAACGAGGGCGACCAGGCCACGTCGTGCTTCGTCACGTCGCCGGAAGCTCTCGATGGGCGCATACGGATCGACGAAAGCGAGAGCGTCGGTTCCCTTTTCGAGATCGTGATAGAGGTGGGCGAAGCGGTCGTCGAGCTGGTCTCGGAACTTCTTGCCGATCAGGCACGCGGACGAGGTGTAGATCGTCAGCTCGGCGAAGAACTCGAGCAGGTCGATCTCGCCTTCGTCGCCCCAGCCGGCGATCATGTCCTGCACTTCTCGATCGATGGTCGCAGCGTGGCCCTTCATCTGTTCACCGCGCAGCGCCGAGTTGTGCAGCATCTCCTTGCGCCGCTCGGGGCTGGCATCGAACACGACGCCCTCACCGAAGACCGGCTTCATGAACGGATACGCGGCCTGCTGGTCGAGTTCCTCGTCCGCAGCACGGAAGAAGAACTCGTTCGCTTCGGCGCCGGAGAGCAGCACGACTTTCTTGTCGGCGAGTTGGAAGACGCCCACGTTTCCGCACTCGTCACGGACGCGCCGCATGAGGGCGATCGGGTCGGTCCGCAATTCTTCGAGGTGGCCGTGCTCGTGCTCGCCACCGGACACCCGTGTGGGTTCGACGATCGTGGTCATCAGGAATCCTTCTTCAGTGGGGCCTCGGGCTGAACTTCGATGAGCACGATGTGGGCACCACGCGGTGCCGAGACGACCGCCACGGCCGCATCCGCGATGTCCGACGCCCGGAGGAAGTACGGGTGGCGGGCGAGCCCCCATTTGGTCCAATCGTTCAGCAGCGGTTCGAGGATTTCCGCGGGTGCCGTCATTCCGGCCGCGGTCTGCGTGGGGCCGGGACGCACCACCGACGCGCGCACTCCGGTGCCCTCGAGTTCCATGCGCATTTCCCGCGCGAGCGCTTCGAGACCGGTCTTGGCCGCGACGTAGGCGCCCATCCACGGGCGAGCCACGTCGGCGCAGTCGGAACCGATGACGACGAAATCGCCGCGCCGGCGTTCGATCATGCCGGGTATCACCCGGTGGGCGAGTCGTTGAGTGCCCATGAGGTGCACGTTGACCTGGAAGGCGAATCGGTCGGGGTCCATCTCGTGGGCAAGGGAGAAATCCATGTCGCCGGCACCGGACACGACGATCTCGGTGGGGCCGAGCGCGTTCTCGGCCGCCGCGACGAACTCGTCGACCGATTCGGTCGAGGACACGTCGAGCCGATGGGCGAAGGCTTCGCCTCCTTCACCGCGGATCTTCTCCGCGATTGCCTCGCACTCGTCGACGCGGCGCGCACCGAGAGCGACAGGATGCCCGAGTTCGGCGAGGGCGTATGCGGTGGCGGTGCCGATACCGGAGGACGCTCCGGTGACGATCGCCGGGCGTCGCGAGGGGTGGGGTTCGAATCTAGGCATGTCGATCGGTGACCTTCATGGGCAGGGCGGCGAAGCCTCGGACGTTGGTGGAGTGCACACGCTCGCAGCGGTCGAAGTCGACCTCGTAGTCGGCGACCCTGCGCGCGAACTGTCCGAGCGCGATGTTCGCCTCCAGTCGGGCGAGGTGCGCGCCGAGACAGAAGTGCACGCCCCCTCCGAAGCTCGCGATCTTCTGGGAGCTGCTCCGGCCGATCCGGAACGTGTCGGCGTCGTCGAACACATCCGAGTCGCGGTTGGCGGAGCCGATGAGAAGGAGCACCTTGTCGCCGGCGGCGATGGTGGAGCCGTGGAGGTCGATGTCCTCTGCGGCGGTGCGCGCGACGAGTTGACTCGACGTGTCGTACCGCAATGTCTCCTCGACCCAATCCGGTGCCCGATCGGGTTCGGACAACACCCGTTGCACTTCCGTCTTGTTGCGCGCGCCCCAGAACATGGCGTTGCCGAGCAGTTTCGTGGTGGTCTCGTTGCCCGCAACCACCATCAGGAACATGAATCCGATGATCTCGTCGTCCGACAACCGGTCGCCGTCGATCTCCGCACCGAGCAGAGCCGAGGTGAGATCGGAGGTTTCCTTCGCACGACGCTCGGTGATCATCTGTGCGTAGTAGCCGACGAGATTCAAGGACGCGTCCATGGCGGCGACGGGGACGTCGAGAACGCCCTCTTCGCGGTGCACGACGAGGTCGGCGAGCCTGCGGATCTCGGCGCGATCGGACTTGGGAACGCCCATGAGTTCGGAGATCACGTCCATCGGCAGCTTGCCGGCGACTTCGGAGATCCAGTCGAACTCCCCTGCTGCCAAAGCGGGTTCGAGGTACTCGAGGGTGAGTTCGAGTATCCGTCCTTCGAGATCCGCCACGCGGCGCGGCGTGAAGCCCTTCGAGACCAACTGGCGCATCCGCATGTGCCGCGGGTCGTCCATCGCGAGGAAGGACATCACCTTGTGCGCGTTGGGCCCGTACGCCGACGGGTCCAGCGAGACGCCGTTGGCACTCGAGAGCCGGGTGCCGTCACGGAACGCCGCAACCACGTCGGCGTGGCGAGACAACGCCCAGAATTCCAGTTCGGGGTTGTAGTACAGCGGCGCTTCCTCGCGCAGCCTGCGGTAGGTGGGGTACGGGTCCTCGTGGAACGAGTAGTCGTACGGGTTGAAGGTCGGCGGGTCGAGCGATGAGGACTCCAGGGAGGCCTGAATCATGGATCACTCCAGTAAAAGTCGGGCTGAGACTTCCAACCTGTCGGCGAGCTTTTCGTACGTGCCGTAACCCATACCGGCACGCACGAGGGCACCGGCGTAGAGCAGTTCGAGTGCTTCGAGTTCGTCGGGGTCGGCGCCGGATCCGAGCGCGGCGGAGAGCCGCTCCCGGATCTCGAGACCGATTCGTGCCCGCAGATGCTCGACGTCCGGATCCTGGCCGAGCAGCGCACTGGTCACCGCGGCCGCCAGTTCCGGTTCGCCGGCCATCAGCAGCGCGATCCCCCGGAGCACTGCCGATACGCGATCGGCTCGGTTCCCGTCGGCCTGCCCCGGCGTCGGCTCGAGTGCCGCCTCCGTGGCGAGCCGCCGCCAGAACACCTCTGCGACGAGATGCTCTTTCGACGAGAAGTACGTGTAGGCGGTCGCCGGTGCGACACCCGCACGGGAGGCAACCATCCGGACCGTCAATCCTGCGAATCCCTCTTCGCGCAATACCTCGACCGCGGCCTGTGTGAGGCGCTGCACCGTATCGGCCTGCCTCTCGGTCAGACGGCGGCGAGTCGATTCGAGATTCACATTTCTGGACACGTGTCTGGACATTACTACGGCAGGTCGGGTCCGGCAATGCCGATACTCGGCCGTACGCACCGAATTCGTCACCCGCGCGGGTGGATCCGCACGGGCATGGTTTTGACCCCGTTGATGAAGTTGGATCTCAGCCGACGCACCGGCCCAGCGGATTCGACGCGGTCGAGGCGCGCCGCCAGCGTCTCGAACATCACCCGCAGTTCCAGACGCGCGAGATGCGCTCCGACGCAGAAATGGACCCCGCTGCCACCGAAGGCGACGTGCGGGTTGTGTTCCCGGCCGATATCGAAGACCTGCGCGTTCTCGAACACGTCCTCGTCGCGGTTCGCGCTGGGGTAGTACACAACCACCTTGTCGCCGCGCTCGACCGCCTGGCCACCGATCGACGCCGGACAGGTGGGGGTGCGACGGAACGCCACCACGGGACTCACCCAGCGCAGGATCTCCTCCACCGCGCTGTCGATCAACTCGGGCCGATCCTGGAGTCTGCGCCATTGCTCGGGATGGTCGATGAAGGCTTGCATACCGCCGGTGATCGCGTTGCGGGTCGTCTCGTTGCCCGCGATCACGAGCAGCACGAAGAACATGTCGAACTCCACCTCGGACAGCGTGTCCCCGTTCTCGTCGGGACGAACGAGTGCGGAGACGATGTCGTCGCGTGGCGCGGCTCGGCGTTGGGCGGCAATCTCGTTGGCGTACAGGAAGACCTCTGCCGCGGCGAGCTCACCGTCCTGCTGCGTGCTCCCGTATTCGGGGTCGTCCCAGCCGATCATCCGGTTCGACCACTCGTAGAGTTTGCCGACATCCTCGGTGGGTGCACCGAGCAACTCGGCGATCACCTCGAGCGGCAGCGGTGCCGCCACCGTCGGCACGAAGTCGACGACGGCGTCGTCCCGTCCGGCTTCGATGACCTCGTCGACGATCCGGTCGCACACCTCTCGGATATGGGCCTCGAGCGTCTTGACCATCCGCGGCGTGAAACCACGACTGACCAGTTGCCGCAGGCGGGTGTGATCCGGAGGATCGAGATTGAGGAGCATCGCGGCCTGCTTGAGGCGCGTTTCCTCGTCGAAGTCGTCGACCTGGGTGGTTCCCAGCGCCGACGAGAACGTGCTGCTGTCGCGGGAGACGGCGACGACGTCGGCGTGCCGGGTGACGGCCCAGAAACCGGCACCCCCCTCTTCCGGCTGCCGCGGCACCGGGCAGACGCGGCGGAGTTCGGAGAAGTACGCGTGGGGAATCCCGTCGAGGTAGAGATCGGGGTTCTTGAGATCGAAGCGGGAGGTGGTCATGCCCTTACCCTCGTCCGGATATACGAATATGTGTGGCTCTCAAACTACACATCTTCGTTTGATGCGGAAGACCCCTAGAATAACTTCATGGCACGTGACAATTCCCGGCCCGTCCGGCGACGCACCCTCACGCGCGAGAAAGTTGTCGCTACCGCACTCGACATCGTCGAGGAACTCGGCTGGGAGCAACTCACGATGAGCACCCTGTCGGCTCGGCTCGGCATCGTCGCAGCCTCGTTGTACAACCACGTCCGCAATCTCGACGACGTGCGTTCCGCTGTCCAGGTCCGCGCCATGACCGATCTGGGTCTCCACCTGCGCGAGGTGGCGATGGGCCGGAGCGGAATCGACGGCCTGCGTGCTCTGATCGACGCTCACCGGACATGGGCAGTCGAGCACGCCCGCCTGTACCGCGCCTTGACCGCGGCGCCGGTCGATCGCGACGCGCTCGTCGGTGCAGCACTCGACGCGAACGTCGCGCTGCGGACCATGCTGTCCTCGTGCGGTGTCCCGGCGACCGAGTCGCTCGAGGTCGCCATCAGCATGTTCGCAGCGCTGCACGGCTTCGCCACCCTCGAGGGAAGCGGATTCCTCGGCGACGAACTGGACCTCGACCAGATCTACGACACCGTGGTGCGGGGCGTACTGGCAGGAGTTCCCGTCGCGGGCCCGCACACGGGCTGAACGAACCGTAGGCTGAATACGGCCGTCGTCGGATGGAGGGTCCCATGGCAACCATCCGCTCCCTCGGAGATCTGGTGTCGCCGCTCGGCGGCACGATCAACGTGGCGAACGTGATCATGCAGTTGTCCCTGCCGGGTGTGGGGCAAGGTGTCCTCGACAGCACGGTGGACTCCGGTCGAGCCGACCTGCATCCGGTGAAACGCGCCCGGACCACCGGCGCCTATCTGGCGGTCGCGGCCTTCGGCAACGACGACGATCGTGCGTATGTCCGGGAAGCCGTGCGACGCATCCACTCCCAGGTCACGTCCACTCCGGGAGCCCACGTTGCGTACAGCGCCAACTCTCCCGTGCTGCAGTTGTGGGTCGCGGTGTGCCTGCTCGCGTATTTCGTCGACCAACACGAATTGCTGCACGGACCGCTGAGCGAGGACGAATTCCGGCACGTGCTGCGCGACGGCGCGAGTCTCGGCACCACCCTCAACGTTCGCCCGGAGTCCTGGCCCACCACACGGGAGGAGTACGACGAACTCTGGCGCGCAGGCGTGGACAGCATCTCGATGAACGACGACGTCCGCACCTACCTCACCCACCTGGCGGAACTCAGCTTCCTCGAAGTACGGCTCGGACGCGTCGGCGGGTTGATCCACCGCGTGTTCGGTCGTTCCTTCGAATTCGTCACTCGCGGAGCACTCCCTCCTGAGTTCCGGGACGTCATGCACTACGAGTGGACCCTTGCGGACCAGCGCAGATTCGATCGCTATCTGGCGAACCTCCGCACGATGCATCGGTGGACACCGTGGGTGTGGCGACTGCCGTGGCAGGCCTACCTGCTGGATATGCGACTGCGGCGCCGCCTCGGCCTCCGCGTGTTCTGATCACCGCCCCGCGGCGCGGGCAGTACCGGACGAACCCGGACTAGACGAACCCGGCGATCTCCTCCGGCGTCCACGGCGGAGACGTCTCATGGTCGCGCCAGGCGAGCAGGTCCGGCGTTTGCTTGCCGAACCGCCCGACGAAACATCCGGACCCGGCGAAGATCCCGCCCGTGGACGAGGACAGCGCACTCGCGAGAAACACATAGAGGGGTGCCACGTACTCGGGCGGAGCCGGATTGCGAGACGCCTCGTACGCCACGTCGTCGAGCAGACCCCGCTCGTGCAGCCGCGTGAGCTGCCGCGCGTAGTCCTCTCCCGTGGACAAGCGTGTGCGAGCTCCCGGGCACACGACGTTGGCGCGCACGTCGTGCTCGCGTAGTTCGGCTGCGATCGCCATGGTCAAGCTGTTCACCGCGCCTTTTCCCGCGGGGTATCCCGTCCCGCCGTAGTCGCCGAGAAATGCGAACGAACCCGTGTTGACGATCGCACCGCCGCCATGTTCGACGAAGTACGGAGCGAGGACCCGGCAGGTACGGAAGGTGCCCGTGAGATGCGCGTCGATCAGGTCGTGCCACTGCCGGTCGTCGATGTCGAGGATGGACGAGCCGGCGGGTTCCGCGGTACCGGCGCAGTTGACGAGCGCGGCCACCGACCCGAATTCGGCCAGTGCGGTGTCGAGCAGGCGTTCCGCGACCCCCGGTTCGGCGGCAGATCCCGCGACGCCGACCGCCCGTGCCCCGGCTGCCACCATCTCGTCCACGGTCGTCTCCACCGCACCGGGGTCTCGGCCGTTGACCACGACACCCGCACCTTCCGTCGCGAACCGCTGCGCGACGGCACGGCCGATCCCCCGGCTCGACCCGGTCACGATCACGCCCTTGCCGGCCAGGCCGATCGAATTCGGCTCTCCCATAAGTTCTCCCGTTCGGCCATTGCGTCGTACAACTGCCCGAACTATAGTCCAGACACCTGTCCAGAACCGAGGGAACGTCCGATGACACTTCGCCCCACCGACAGCTCCACACTTCTGATCGACGGAAAGCTCGTACCCGGCAGCGGCGGCACCTTCGAGGTGTTCGACCCGAGCACCGAAGAACTGCTCGGAAAGGCCGCCGACGCCACCTCCGCCGACATGGACGCCGCCATCGAGGCCGCACGACGGGCGTTCGACGACACCGACTGGTCGCGCGACCACGCGTTCCGTGCCCGGTGCCTTCGGCAGTTGCGCGACGCGCTGCGTGGACACATCGAGGAACTGCGCGAGATCACCATCGCCGAGGTCGGGGCTCCACGCTTCCTCACCTCGGCCGCGCATCTCGAAGGTCCCGTCGACGATCTGCTCTTTTTCGCCGACCTCGCCGAGAACTATTCGTGGAAACAGGATCTCGGCAACGCAGCGCCCATGGGTATCCCCACGCATCGCTATCTGCTCAAAGAACCCACCGGTGTGGTCGGTGCGATCACACCGTGGAACTTCCCGCACCAGATCAACTTCGCCAAGATCGGGCCGGCGCTCGCCGCGGGAAATACCGTCGTTCTCAAACCCGCCCCCGACACCCCGTGGTGCGCGGCCCTGGTCGGAAAGATCCTCGCCGAGGAAACCGACTTTCCGCCCGGAACGCTCAACATCGTGACCTCGAGCGATCATCGCCTGGGCGCACAACTCACCGAGGACCCGCGCGTGGACCTGATCTCGTTCACAGGTTCCACCGCGACCGGCCGATCCGTGATGCGGGCCGCCGCCGACACCCTCAAGAAGGTGTTCCTCGAACTCGGCGGCAAATCGGCGTTCCTCGTGCTCGACGACGCGGACCTGCGCAGCGCCTGCTCGATGGCCGCATTCACCGTGTCCACGCACGCGGGTCAGGGGTGCGCCATCACCACCCGCCTCGTCGTCCCCCGCGACAAGTACGACGAAGCCGTGGCCGCCACGGCGAAGACGATGCGCAGTCTGCGTCCGGGCGACCCACGCGACCCCGGTACCGTCTGCGGACCGTTGATCTCCGAGCGCCAGCGTGCCCGCGTCGAAAGCTATATCCGGCTCGCTGTCGAAGAAGGCGGCACGATCGTGGTCGGAGGCGGCCGGCCGGCCGAACACGCGCGCGGGTTCTTCGTCGAACCCACTCTGATCTCCGGTCTCGACAACCGATCCCGGACGGCGCAGGAAGAGATCTTCGGTCCCGTGCTCGTCGTGATTCCCCACGACGGGGACGACGACGCGGTGCGCATCGCCAACGACTCCCCCTACGGCCTGTCGGGCGCGGTGTACGGCACGGACCCCGCGCGCATCGCCCGTGTCGTCGCCGGCGTGCGCACCGGAACCCTCGGCGTCAACGGCGGCATCTGGTACGCGGCCGATGCCCCGTTCGGCGGCTACAAGCAGTCCGGAATCGGCCGGGAGATGGGCGTCGCCGGCTTCGAGGAATACCTGGAAACCAAGCTGGTCGCGGAGCCCGCGAGCTGATCGCCGCACCCTCACAGAATCGAAAGGACCGACAGTATGGCCAGATTCACGGACCGCACGGCGATCGTCACCGGCGCAGCACAGGGCATCGGTGAGGCCTACGCCCGCGCGCTCGCGGCCGAAGGCGCGAACGTCGTGGTCGCCGATCTCGAAGCCGAACTCGGCGAACAGGTCGCCAAGCAGATCGTCACCGACGGCGGGAACGCGACGTTCGTGCCGGTCGACGTATCCGACCCGGTATCCACCGAGGCACTCGCGGCCTCGACCGTCGAGAAGTACGGCCGCATCGACCATGTGGTCAACAACGCCGCGATCTACGGCGGCATGAAACTCGACCTACTGCTCACCGTTCCCTGGGACTACTACAAGAAGTTCATGAGCGTGAACCTCGACGGCGCCCTCAACGTCACCCGCGCGGTATGGCCGCACATGACGGCCCACGGCGGGTCGATCGTCAACCAATCCTCCACCGCCGCATGGTTGTACTCCGGCTTCTATGGGCTCGCCAAAGTCGGAATCAACGGACTGACCCAGCAACTCGCGGTGGAACTGGGCGGGTCGAACATCCGTATCAACGCGATCGCACCGGGCCCCATCGATACCGAGGCGACCCGCAGCACCACACCCGCGAAGATGGTCGCGGACATGATCAAGCACCTGCCGCTCAAGAGAATGGGCACCCCCGAGGACCTGGTCGGCATGTGCCTGTTCCTGCTGTCCGACGAGGCGAGCTGGGTGACCGGCCAGATCTTCAACGTGGACGGCGGACAGGTGATCCGTTCGTGAACACACCCGAGAACATCCGGATCGGGTACATCGGCCTCGGCAACATGGGCGCACCGATGGCGCAACGTCTTCTCGGCCGTCCCGGTGGGCTCACCGTGCTCGACACACGTGCCGAGGCCGTCGCACCGTTCGTCGACGCGGGCGCGTCCGCCGCAGCGGACCCTGCTGAACTCGGTGCGTCGTGCGATCTGATCTCGGTGACCGTGCTCGACGACGCACAAGTACGCGAGGTCGTCGCCGGCCCGAACGGTCTTCTGTCCACCGCGCAACCGGGAACCGTGATCGCGGTGCATTCGACGATCTCCGACACCACCGCCACCGAACTCGCCGCCGAGTGCGCCGAGCGCGGGGTGGACCTCGTCGACGCGCCGGTCAGCGGCGGTGCACCCGGCGCCCGCAACGGCACGCTCGCCGTCATGGTTGGCGCGACCGACGAGGCGTTCGCGAAGGTCTCCGAACCGTTCGGGCATTTCGCCGAGGTCGTGATCCACGCCGGTCCGGTGGGAGCCGGCACGCGCATGAAACTGGCACGCAATCTTCTGCATTTCATCTCCTTCACCGCCGCGACCGAGGCTGCGCGGCTCGCGGAGGCAGCCGGGATCGATATCACCGAACTCGGCAAGGTCGTCCGCCACACCGATGCCATCACCGGCGGTGCCGGAGCCATCATGTGGCGCGACAGCACATCCCGGCTCGACACGGATGATTCGTGGTACCCGATCTTCTCGCACGTCCGCGACCTCGGCGAAAAAGACCTGTCGCTCGCTCTCGAACTCGGTGAGCGTCTCGGGGTCGAATTGCCGCTCGCGACACGAGCATTGACCGGGCTCGGGCCCGGACTCGGTGTCGGTACCGGCAGCGCCGCACATTCCTGCGCCAGCGAGGAGCACGCATGACCGACGACACCCGCCGCCGTGGGCTCGAGATGATGACGAAGGTCTACGGCTGGGAGATGCAGGACGGCCCGGGTGACCACTTCGCGGTGACAGCGGACCACCTCTTCGCCGACATCTGGTCCCGGCCCGGACTGAGCATCCGGGATCGCAGACTGTTGCTCCTGGGCGCCCTCACCGCGCAAGGACTCACCGATGTCGCCGAGATCCAGATCGGTGCGGCTCTGCACAACGAGGAACTGGACGAGGAGCAACTCAAGGAGATCGCGCTGTTCCTCTGCCATTACGTGGGGTGGCCCCTGGGCACCAAACTGGATTCGACGATCGGGAGCGTGCTGCACAAGCGGCGCGCATCGAACCGGTCGTGAGCGACACCGGCCGGGCCGCTGCGACCCCCGAGTTCCCGGAACTCGGGTTCTACGGCCTCGCCGGGCACTCCCCCGAACCACGCGACCTGCTCGACGAGGTTCGTCTCGGTGAACAACTCGGGTTCGGGGCGGTGTTTCTGTCCGAGCGGTTCGACACCAAGGACGCCGCGGCGCTCGCCGGTGCGGCCGCCGCGGTGAGCGAGACGATCGGAATCGGCACCGCCGCAACGAATCCTCACACCCGGCATCCCCTCGTCACGGCAACAATGGCGACGACACTGCACCGATTGAGCGGGGGCCGGTACGCCTTCGGCCTGGGACGCGGATTCGATGCGCTCTTCGATCTCATGGGTCTGCCACGCGTCACGTCCGCCGGACTGGAGGATGCAACCGGAATCCTGCGCGCGCTGTGGAACGGAGAAGCGGTCGCGGGGCACGACGGACCCGCCGGATCGTTTCCGTATCTACGGCGGATCTCCGAAGGGTCCGACCGCATTCCGATCCTCATGGTCGCCCTCGGCGACAGGACCCTCGACCTCGCCGGGCGAATCGCCGATGGCGTCGTCCTGCACACCTTCTTCACAGACGCCACCGTCGCTCGTGCCGTGAAGATCATCCGCGACGCCGCTGCGGCGGCCGGACGAGACCCCGCGTCCGTGCGGGTCTGGTCGGTCCTCGCGACGGTCGAGGACTCGATCCCCGAAGACCGGCAGGAACGGATGCTGGTCGGGCGTCTCGCCACCTACCTGCAGGGCTACGGCGACGTCCTGGTGCGAGCCAACGGGTGGGATCCCGACGTGCTCCGGCGGTTCCGCGACGATCCCGTGGTACGCGATCACCGTGGACCGTTCGACGCGGCCGGCAGCCCCGCGGTTCTGCGGCACCTCCGCGCCCTCCTGCCCGAGGAATGGATCGCGGCATCTGCCACCGGAACCGCCGGACACTGCGCCGCGCGCATCGCGGACCAGTTCGACGCGGGCGCCGACAGCGTGATTCTCCACGGTGCAACCCCGGCGGAACTCGCACCCGTGGTGGCAGCATGGCGCACAGTACGCATGCCCGAGAACCACTCGCGGTTGCCCGCCAATCCCGGATGGAGCGTCCGATGACCTCGCCTCCGGCCGAACCGGCCCTGATGCTCGACGTCGACGAGCTGACCCCGGAGCGGTTGGGGGCTGCCCTCGGGAGCGCGGTGCGCTCGGTACGGTCCGAGCCGATCGGTACCGGCCAGATCGGACGGTGCCTGCGGCTCACGCTGACCGGCGACGAGATTCCGGCCTCGATCGTGGCCAAACTTCCCGTGGCCGATCCGGGAACACGAGCCATGCTGGCCGGCGCCTACCGTGGCGAAGTCCGGTTCTACACCGACATCGCAGACTCGGTGTCGGTCCGCGTGCCGGTCTGCTATTACGCCGCACTCGGCGACTGCGGCGATTTCACGCTGCTGCTCGAAGACCTCGCGCCCGCACAGCAGGGCGACCAGGTCGCCGGTTGCACTCCGGCGCAGGCGCACGACGCGGTACGCAACCTCGCAGGTCTGCACGGGCCCCGCTGGTGCGACCCCACTCTCCTGGGATTGTCGTGGGTCGGCCGGACCACCCAGGACGAAGCGCGGGTGCTCGCCGAACTCTACGGCCCGGCGCTGGAGACCTTCGCGCATGATCTGGGTGAACACGTCTCGAGTGGCGATCGCGCCACGCTGCGCGACTGCGTCGAGGTCACGGAGCGGTGGATCTGTGCACGACCGGAGCGGTTCGCACTCGTGCACGGCGATTACAGGCTCGACAACCTCCTGTTTCCCGCGGTGCCGGACACGGGCGTGACCGCAGTGGATTGGCAGACACTCACGATCGGGCTTCCCGCCCGCGACCTCGCCTATTTCGTGAGCACCTCCCTGACCCCCGAATTGCGGCGGGAGCACGAGTGCGACCTCGTGGCGACCTACCACCGGGCACTGCTCGGTCACGGAGTCGAGAAATACAGCCTGACCGACTGCTGGGACGACTACCGTTTCGCGATGCTCCAGGGTCCTCTGGTTGCTGTATTCGGCTGCGCGTACGGCACTCGCACCGACCGTGGTGATCGAATGTTCGCAACGATGGTCGCCAGGGCGTGCACCGCGATCCGCGACCTCGACAGTCTCACCCTGGCGGCCCACACCTCCGGCTGAGGCAGCATCTCGGTAAGGTTGCGCACCGGACACCGCAGTTCGCGAACGGACGGAGAACCCCGATGACCCGCACCAGCTTGCCCCGTGAGGTAGTCGAACTTGCCGAAGCCACTCCGGGTTTCATGCCGGAGGACGAAGGAACTGCGCTGCACGACGTGGCTCTGCGTTACCTCGGCGACGGGGTCGGCGTCGAGATCGGCACCTATTGTGGCCGGTCGACGGTCTACCTCGGCGCGGCGGCGCGATCGACCGGGGGCACCATCGTCACGATCGATCACCACCGTGGTTCCGAGGAACACCAGCCCGGTTGGGAGTACCACGATCCCGCGCTGGTCGACGACCATACCGGCCGCATCGACACCGCCGGAAGATTGCGGCACACACTTGCCGACGCGGACCTCGAATCACACGTCGTGGCCGTGATCGGCAATTCACCTCGGGTGGCGGCATTCTGGCGCACGCCCGCACGCTTCGTCTTCATCGACGGCGGACACAGCAGCGCCGCCGCCCAGGCCGACTACGAGGGATGGTCACCGTGGGTGGAGGTCGGCGGCGCATTGATCATCCACGACGTCTTCCCCGACCCGAAGGACGGCGGCAGGCCGCCGTACGAAATCTACTGTCGCGCACTGGAGAGCGGGGAATTCACCGAGATACCGGCGACGGGAACGCTGCGCGTGCTCGAACGCACAGGAGGAACCGTCGGAATCCTCCCCGGTCACTAGAACACCGCCGCGAGACGGGCGTCAGACCAGGACCGGGCAGTTCTCCGTGCAGCGGTCGGCACCGGCGGCATGCGTGGGTGCCGCCGCGTCCCGGAAGACCCCGTTTCCCCGTGTCGTCCGCGACAGTGCGTCGGCAGCCAGGATCACCGCCGCACTGGTCCACGAACTGACCTCGACCGGCCAGCGTTTACCGTCGGTGTAGACCAGGCCGGTCCAGTACGAGCCGTCGGGGTCACGGAGATGCTGCATGGCAGCGAACAATTCGTGTGCACGCGCACTGTCGCCCAGGCAGTCCAGCGCGAGGACCAGTTCGCAGGTCTCGGCGCCTGTCACCCACGGGCGATGGTCGACGCAGCGAATTCCCAGTCCGTCGACGACGAAGTCCGACCAGCGTTCCCGGATCCGTTCGTGTGCGTCGGGTCCGCGGACGGCACCACCGAGAATCGGGTAGTACCAATCCATCGAGAACTCCGGCTTGGGAGTGAACACCTCGGGATGCCGTCGCACGGTGTGCCCCAACCGGAACGACGCCACTTCCCATTCCGGCTGCGGGTCGCCGACCAACTCGGCGAGACGCATTCCGCATTGCAGGCTCTGGTGGATACTCGAACACCCGGTGAGCAATGCTTCGTCGAACATGCCTCCCGCGCCGCGGGCCCAGGAGATCGAACCGTCCGGGAGTTGCATGTCGACGACGAGATCGAGTGCTCGCCGGACCGTCGGCCACATGTGTTCGACGAAGTTGCGGTCACCGGTGACCAGATGGTGGTGCCACACTCCCACCGCGATGTAGGCGGTGAAGTTGCTGTCGACGTCCTCGCTTTCGGCGACTCCCCGATCGAACCGGACCGGCAACGACCCGTCGGGCCGCTGCATGTCCCGGAGCCAGTGGAACGCGGCATCGGCTTCGTCGCGCAAGCCTGTCACGGTCAGCGCCATCGCCGACTCGACGTGGTCCCACGGATCGGTGTGGCCGCCCGGAAACCACGGAATCGCACCGGAAGGCTCCTGCATCCGGGCGATGGCACGCCCGGTCGCGAGGCACTGTTCCTGGGACAGCACCCCCGGCACGGAGGGAATCACCGGCACACGGGTATCACTGGGCGGCACCGGAAGTACCTGGTTTTTGGAGGTAGAACACGACGCTCTTGCCGATGACCGGGTCGAGCAACTTCTCCGCCGTCCTCGTGATCCACGGACCTTTCATCAGGTCCCACACCAGCATCCGGTGGTACGCCTTCGTCAGCGGGTTGTCGTTGTTGTCGACGCCCACAGCGCATTTGAGCCACCAGTACGGAGCGTGCAGGGCATGGGCGTGCCCGGTTCCCGACACCCTCAGACCGGCGGCAGTGAGCTTCGCCTCGAGTTCGTCTGCCTTGTAGATGCGCACGTGCCCGCCCTCGACTTCGTGGTACGCGTCGGACAGCGCCCAGCACACCTTCTCGGGGAACCAGCGCGGCACCGTCACCGCGGCGACTCCGCCCGGCTTGAGCACCCGCACGAGCTCGGCGATGGCGCGTTCGTCCTCGGGCACGTGCTCGAGGACCTCCGAGATCAGAACGATGTCGAACGACGCGTCCTCGTACGGGAGCGCGAGCGCGTCACCGACCTCCGCGCGGGCGAGAGTTCCCTCGGGGGCCTGGCCCTCGAGTTCCATGGCGACGAACATGTCGGCAACCGCCTTCATGTCGTCGGCACTGCGATCGAACGCCACCACATCCACGCCGCGTCGATACAACTCGAAGGAGTGCCGGCCGGCGCCTGCTCCGATATCGATGGCGCGCTGCCCGGGCTCGATCCCCAGCCGGTCGAAGTCGACGGTCAACATCAGTTGGTCCTTCCTTCACGTGCGGCGATCGCCTGCTCGTACACGCTCGCGGTCTGTGCAGCCACCGCGGCCCAGCTGTACCGGTCGAGCACCCTCGCGCGGGCCTTCGCTCCGAGACGATCCCGTGCGCCGGGATCGTCGAACAGGCCGGCCAGCGCTCCCGCCAGTTGTGCTGCGTCTCCCGGCGCCACGAGGACGCCCGCGTCACCCACCACCTCGGGGATCGCTCCGGCGCGACTCGCCACCAGCGGTGTACCACACGACATCGCTTCCACTGCCGGCAGCGAAAAGCCCTCGTAGAGCGAAGGAACCGCCGCGACCTCCGCAGATGCCAGCAGTGCCGCCAGCTCGGCGTCCTCGATTCCCGAGACCGTGCGCACCACGTCACCGATGGCAAGAGCGTCCATGAGCCGCTCGGTTGCCCCTCCCGGAGCCAGTTTCGAGACGAGGACGAGTTCGACCTCACGCTCGGTTCGCAGTTTCGCGACGGCCTCGAGCAGCGTCGGCACTCCCTTGAGCGGAGCGTCGGCGCTCGCGACACACACGATCCTGCCCGCGACCCGGGGCGTCGACGGCGGTGCGAACAGTTCCGTGTTCACCCCGAGCGGGATCGTGTGGATCCGATCCGCCTCGATCCCGAACGCCGCACGGATGTCGTCGGCCGAGTTCGCCGACACCGTCAGCAGGGAGCCGATCTTCCGGGCCACCCGCTCCTGCATGCGGAGAAAGCCGTACCAGCGGCGCAAGGTGAGCTTCCGGCGCCAACTGCCGGCCGACGCAAGATCGAGTTCGCGGTCACGGGTGATCGGATGGTGGATCGTCGCGACGAGCGGGAAGTCCTCGGCGATCTTCAACAGCCCCGATCCGAGCGACTGGTTGTCGTGTACGACGTCGAAGTCGCCGAGCCGGGTGCGCAGGAGCCGGGCAGCACGCAGGCCGAACGTTCGGGGTTCCGGGAAGCCCGCCGTCCACATCGTCGCGACCTCGAGGACATCGATGAGATCGCGGTACTCACCGGGACGGGGAGTCCGGAACGGATCGTCGTCGCGATAGAGGTCGAGACTGGGGACCTTGGTGAGAGTCACCCCGGGATCGAGTTCCGGATAAGGCTGACCGGAAAACACCTCCACCGTGTGACCCTGCGCGACGAGTTCGCGGCTGAGATGCCGCACGTAGACCCCTTGGCCCCCACAGTGCGGCTTGCTCCGGTACGACAACAGAGCTATGCGCACATTCCACCTCGGGTTGGTTCGAACGGACGTGGACCGGACGGACACCTGGCCGTCGGGCCGCGTAGAGCACCCTAGAACAAGTTCCGTCGTGTCACGATAGCGGCACGAACCGGATCGGACCGTCCGGCGGTATGCGAGTGGGACGGACGACGACAAGGCGAAGGCCCGGTATCCGTAGATACCGGGCCTTCGCCTGATGCGACCCTGACGGGACTCGAACCCGCGACCTCCGCCGTGACAGGGCGGCGCGCTAACCAACTGCGCTACAGGGCCATGCAGAACCCCAGAGGGTTCCCATAGCAGGACCCACCGCACGCGGTGGGTCCTCGATATGTAATTGAGCGGTTGTTTGCCGGACAACCTCTGTGGCCAGGGCCGGGATCGAACCGGCGACCTTCCGCTTTTCAGGCGGACGCTCGTACCAACTGAGCTACCTGGCCGGACGGCACCCGAACCGAATGCCAATCGCTTGCGTTGAGCGACCCTGACGGGACTCGAACCCGCGACCTCCGCCGTGACAGGGCGGCGCGCTAACCAACTGCGCCACAGGGCCATACATATTCAGTTCTTTCACCAAAGTACTGCACACTCCGACAGAATCGAAGCGTACCCCCTACGGGATTCGAACCCGCGCTACCGCCTTGAAAGGGCGGCGTCCTAGGCCGCTAGACGAAGGGGGCCCGATCGGATCTCTCCGAACCGCACCCTCAACGGGTTTGGCGTTTCCGTTGGGAGCTTGGACAGCTTATGCCACGGCATTCGAGAATCACAAATCGCCAGGTCAAGCAACTATTCAGTGTTCGGGCGGGCACTCGGCCAGCCACGCTCGCGCCACCGCGCGAGCCAGTCCTCGGACGCTGTCGCCTCCAGGGGAATCTCGAGGCAGCTCTCGAACCGGGAGCGCACATCCACACCCGGCGCGGTGAGGTCGGCGAGATAACGCTGGCCGGCGAGCGACGTACCGACGGCGCCGACGAACCGCCGCAGATCCACGCCCGGCCGGAACAACCCGAGATCCTCGGCCTCCTCCGCCAGCCGGTAGCCGGCATGTCCCCACACGGAGGTTCCGCGCAACTGCGCCTCGTCGACGAACTCCGGGTCGATGACGAGACGGAACTCAGCCGCGATGATGACATCGTTGTGGAGCGCCTCTCCCAAATCGCAGATCATCCCGTGGAGCCGCTCGAAGGGATCGAGCTCGGAGAAGCCGACCCACCTGTCGACGATGGCGCGGTAATGGTCGAGACCCTCCTCGAGTACCGCGCGCGCAAGGTCTTCCTTCGACTTGAAGTGGAAGTACATCGCGCCCTTGGTGGCGCCCGAGTGCTCGAGGATCAGATTGATCGACGCCGCGGCGAATCCCCTCTTGGCGAATTCGGCGGCTGCCGATTCGACGATCGCGGCCCGAGTACGCCGGGCACGCTCCTGCTGAAGTGGCATGGGGAATACAGCCTTCCGAGTACCGGTCATTCCCCCCTTCAATCAACTTTAGACTGCTCCGGCACGTCAGGGGCGCGGAAGTCGGAGCGAGAGCACCCGTTCGCGCGTGACGGCCGGGAACGGCTTTTCCGACACTGCACCGAGAACACACCGAGTGGTATTCTTTCTCCGGCTCGGGTGCGAAGCAGGGGGTGAGCACCCGAGCCGTTCTGCTTTCACCGGGTTTCGCGCACCACGGGAGGGTGTCGAAACCGGAGCCGACCGTCCGATACCATCGAGACGCTCGATGTGGTTACATTGTGCGCCCACGCCCCTATAGCTCAGTTGGTAGAGCTACGGACTTTTAATCCGCAGGTCGTAGGTTCGAGCCCTACTGGGGGCACCACGCACGACCCGGCGTTCGTTTCCGAACGCCGGGTCGTCTCGTTTTCGTCGCGACCCGGAACCGGAACAGCGCGCCCGTAACAAAAATCACGACGAAACGGATCAACGAGACATGAGACTCCGCGCTCTCGCGCTCGCACCTGCTCTGGTACTCCTTGCCGCATGCGGAGGAGGGGGCGACACAGCAGAGTCCGGGTCCCCCGCCGGGGCCGGATCCGAGGTCGACTGGAACTACATCCGCGCGCAACACAGCGACACGCTGGCCAATATCTCGTGCCTCAGCGATGCGACGTCGTCTGCTGTGGACTGCAACCGAGAGCGCTCCGAGGGCCTCGCCTCGCTACGCGCGGATGTCGAGCGACTCCCCGACGGTGCGTCCAAGAGCGACATGCTCGGCAGCATCGACCACTGGGACGAGAAGTACGCCGAGTACACCGGCAAGGAATGCGTCGGCACGGTCGACACGACCCGGCTCCCGTGCGCGCTCGACGAGAGCCTTCTCAACGTGAACATGCTGAGCATCGCGTCCGCCGCGAAGAATTCGGCAGGCTGATCGAAAGGGCCGATCACGTTCCGGATCGGTGAGCGCCCGGGGGTACGTCGTCCGGGCCGGTCCCCAGTTCCTGGGCAGCCCGGCGCCGCTCTTCCTCACGCTTGTCCTCGAGCCGCTGCCGCTCGAGGTTCTCACGCACGCGGTTGAGGTCGCGCCCCCGCTTGCGGTAGCGGTTGACGGCGACGAAAAAGATCACGCACGCCAGGGCCCCGACGATCGCGCCCACCAGTGATGCGCCCCGAAACCCCGGCGCATCGACATCGAGGATGCGCTCACCGGCGTGTGCGGCGTTGCTGCCACCGAGCACGATGCTCAAGGTCATGAGGTTGGGCAGCGCTATGGCCAGCGCCGCCACGGCGAGCAGGATCTGAAGAGCCCGGTGGTGCTTCCATCGTCGAACCTGCCAGATGCAGGCGAACAGGACGAGCGGGATCGCGGTGGACAGGAGACCGAACGCCAGTCCCCACAGAATGCCGCGGGCGAATCCACCCTCCGCGAGGCCGGCGATCCGTTGCGCCCACCATCTCGGGACGAATGCGGCGAGCACGAAATACGCGATGACGAGCACGGCCAGCGTGACGACGACGACGAGTGTCTTCTTCGCCCACGGAGGCAAACCCTGCCGTGTCTCCTCCGACCGAATACTTGCGTCCGACATCCTGTGGCCCTCCCTGGGTCCTCGATAGACGCGCATCAGCCTACGGACCGCCCGAGTCGTTGACCGTGAATTCGTCCGCCTGCGTTTCTATCCGGTGGCCCAGCACTTCTTTGGATACGGTGAGTCCGCAGAACGAATTGTCTCGGTTCTTTTCGTTTCGGGGGGGAACATGCGCAGTTTCGTGGACCTGGGCCTGTTTCTGGCCGCAGTCGCACTGGGTATCGGGGCGGTGCTGCCCGTCGTCGGAGGCGTACGCCCCACCCAGATCCCGTTGTCGGGATTGCGTGACGGGTTCGCGAGCGGGGATCTCGCCGGCATCGCCTCGCCCGGCTTGCCACTCCACGAATCCCTCGCGGTGCCACTGGCTGTCGCGGCCGTCCTGCTGCTACTCGCGGCCTTGTTCGACTCCGTGATCACCGGATGGGTCGGAACAATTCTGGGGATCGTCACGGCAGTCGCGTTCTGGGCACAGATCTTCTCTGCGCACGGTGACTACGTGCAGGAGAACCGCCGGACTGCGCTCACCAACCAGAACGGCACGGTCCTGTTGCTGAGCGGCATCCTCGTGGCGTTGCTGTGCTGCCTGGTCGCGCTTCGTCGACCCCCTGGCGACGCCGACTCGTTCGATTGACGGGACGCGTGCCGGACCGGCACCACCCGGCCTGCCAGGATCTCCCTTGCGGTGCGGTTCCGAACGGCGGCAGTCGCTAATCTCGGCCGCACGGGCGACCGCGACGGGACGCCCATGACCAGGCAGGTGCTCATGGCAAGTCTCGACGAACTCCTCTCCCAGATCCCCATCGACCGTGTGGCCGAGCGCCTCGGCGTCGACCGGCAGACCGCGGAGACCGCAGTCCGCGCAGCGCTCCCCACCCTTGTCGGTGGACTCGGTGCCAATGCACGCGATCCCGAGGGAGCGGCCTCGCTGATGTCGGCACTCGACGAACACTCCGGCTCGGGTGTTCTCGACGGCGGGGTGAACGTGGACGAGGTCGATGCCGCAGACGGCAGCAAGATCGTCTCCAACGTGTTCGGGGAGAAGAAGGAACAGGTGATCAGCACCCTGGGTTCGGTCAACGGATCCGGCGGGAAAGACCTGATTGCCAAGCTTCTCCCGATCCTCGCCCCCATCGTGCTCTCCTACCTCGCGAAGCAGATCACCGGCAACGGCGCCACCACGGCCGGCGAGGCTCGCCCGAGTGGTGGGATCGGCGACATCCTCGGAAGTCTGCTCGAGGGCGCGGCCGGTCGTTCCGGTGCCGGCGGCGGCATCGGAGATGTTCTCGGCAGCGTGCTGGGCGGCAACTCCGGTGGCGGTCTCGGCGGGATTCTCGGTGGCCTTCTCGGCGGCGGCAAGCGCTGAGCCAGGGAAACGACGACGACGCCGGCGCCCCGTCGGCGTCGTCGCCGGGTTTCGACCGCTGCTCCGCCGTGTCGGCAACAGCCTCCGGCTGTCGACCGGATCAGGCCTGTACGGTGACCTGCGAACGATTGTGATCGGGGACACGGATCAGACCTGATCACGACAGCATGTTGTACCGCATGACAGCGCAGTACGACATTTACCTACGGTTCCGTAGGCTGGCAGAGTTCATGCGACACCACACGGAGGGTACGAAGGTATGACGCGAGTCCTGACACAGATGGAGTTGCTGCGCGAGCTGGAGCCCGTTGCCGAAGCGAACGTCGACCGTCACCTGTCGATGGCGAAGGACTGGCATCCTCACGACTACGTCCCGTGGGACGAAGGACGCAACTTCGCTGCGATGGGCGGAGTCGACTGGGAGCCCGAGCAGTCACAGCTCGGCGAGGTCGCCAAGGCGGCGATGATCACCAACCTCCTCACCGAGGACAACCTGCCCTCTTACCACCGCGAGATCGCTGAGGCGTTCTCCCGGGACGGCGCGTGGGGTACCTGGGTCGGCCGCTGGACCGCCGAGGAGAACCGCCACGGCATCGTCATGCGCGACTACCTCGTCGTCACGCGCGGCGTCGACCCGGTGGCACTCGAGAATGCGCGCATGGAGCACATGACCAACGGCTTCGGTTCCCCGAACGAGACGGGAATGCTCCATTCGGTCGCGTACGTGACGTTCCAGGAACTCGCAACCCGCGTTTCGCACCGCAACACAGGTCTGGCCTGCAACGACTCCGTGGCCGACAAGATGCTGCAGCGGATTGCCGCCGACGAGAACCTGCACATGATCTTCTACCGCAACATCTGCGATGCCGCGCTCGACGTCGCGCCCGTGCAGGCGCTGGAGGCGATCGTTCACGTTCTCCGCACCTTCGAGATGCCCGGAGCGGGGATGCCCAATTTCCGCCGCAACGGAGTGCTCATGGCGAAGCACGGCATCTACGACCTGCGTCAGCACCTCGACGACGTGGTGATGCCGGTGCTGCGCAAGTGGCGGATCTTCGAGCGCGATTTCGGAACCGGTGGCGCTCAGCTCATCGACGAACTGGGGACCTACCTCGAAGACCTCGAGCGCCAGGCCGTGAAGTTCGAGGATATGCGCGACCGGTCGCTCGCACGCGAAGCAGCCAAACTGGAACGCGCGGGCGCCCTGTCCTGACCTCGGGCCGGGGTTCGTCCCGGCAGATTCGGGGCCTACGTCGGTAAACGGTTATCCTGTGCCCGGTGCCGCTCTCGGTACCGGGCACAGTCGTCTCCCCGTCGAGGTACCGCGGGAGTTCGCAGTCTTGTTGAAACACAACGCTTTCAGAGGTTCTTTATGTCACCCCTTCGCATCGGCTCGCTCGAACTGAACAGCCCGGTCGTGCTGGCGCCGATGGCGGGAGTGACGAACGTCGCATTTCGCACTCTGTGCCGCGAACTCGAACTCGAACGAGCCGGAAGCACCTCCGGGCTCTACGTGTGCGAGATGGTCACTGCCCGCGCTCTGGTCGAGCGACATCCCGTCACCATGCACATGACGACGTTCGGCCCCACCGAAACCCCGCGCTCGCTCCAGCTGTACACCGTCGATCCCGACACCACGTACGCGGCAGCGAAGATGATCGTCGACGAGAACATGGCCGATCACATCGACATGAACTTCGGCTGCCCGGTACCCAAGGTCACCCGGAAGGGCGGCGGGTCCGCCCTTCCCTACAAGCGCCGCCTGTTCGGGCAGATCGTGGCCGCCGCGGTGCGGGCCACCGAGGGCACCGATATCCCGGTGACGGTGAAGTTCCGGATCGGCATCGACGACGAGCACCACACACACCTCGATGCCGGGCGCATCGCCGCCGACGAGGGTGCGGCCGCTGTGGCACTCCACGCCCGGACCGCCGCGCAGCGGTACTCGGGCGCTGCTGACTGGAACGAGATCGCCCGGCTCAAAGAGCACGTCACCACCGTTCCGGTCCTCGGCAACGGCGACATCTTCGACGCTGGGGACGCGGAGAAGATGATGACCCAGACCGGGTGCGACGGCGTGGTCGTCGGTCGCGGCTGCCTGGGCCGGCCGTGGTTGTTCGCGGAACTCAGCGCCGCGCTCAACGGCCACGAGATCCCCACTCCCCCCACTTTGGGCGAAGTGACGCAGATCATGCGGCGCCACGCCGAGCTACTCGCGGACCATCACGGCGAAGACCGCGGCACCCGCGAACT
This sequence comes from Rhodococcus sp. NPDC058639, assembly GCF_042717545.1. NCBI lineage: Bacteria > Bacillati > Actinomycetota > Actinomycetes > Mycobacteriales > Nocardiaceae > Rhodococcus > Rhodococcus sp. NPDC058639. The sequence continues at coordinate 323,359 of NZ_JBHXRF010000002.1, read as the reverse complement.
CCGCAAGCACATCGCGTGGTACCTGCGCGGCTTCCCCGCCGGGTCCGAAGTCCGCAGCGGTCTCGCGCGGGTGTCCTCGCTCGCCGAACTCGACGATCTGCTCGGAAAACTCGACGCCGACGTGCCGTTTCCCGCCGATGCGGAGGGCCCCCGTGGGCGCCAGGGTTCCCCGAGCAGCGTCGCCTTGCCCGAGGGCTGGCTCGACGATCCGGAGGACACCTGCGTCCCGGTAGGTGCCGACATCATGCACTCGGGCGGGTAGGAGTCCTTCCCTGAACCGCCGTCGGCGCGTCCACATGGTGGAGCCGCCACCGGCCGCGTGTACCGCTTCGGTAACAGACGGTCAGTATCATGACGGGATCATTGCGCACCGCCCCCTGTGCGGGCGGTGCGCGCGAATGCGGTCGACCCGCGGAGAGGCAAGGCACCGGTGGACGAAGAGCACGACTCGGGCCTGCCCGACAATCGCGCTCCGTGGGAACGTCCGATAGCCGACCCCACCTACCGTGAGGCTCCATCCGGGCGTCGTCACCGCAGTCGTGCCCGCCGCTCCGACACCCCGGCCGACGGTGTGCGTCCCGGCGGCGCTCATTCTGAGGATGCTCGTTCCGGAGGCGCGCACTCCGCGGAAGCGCACTCCGAGGGTGACCACGCCGCAAGCCGCCGTGATTCGGGCCGGAACCGCCGCGCCGCGGACGCCGGCGACCCGGAGCGGCTCACCGTCGCGGACCTGGTCGACAAGGTGTCGCGCCGAGACGGGTCATCCCCGCCCACGCCACCGCCCACACCCCCGGTCACACCGCTGGTCACGGCGTCGTCCTTGTTGCCTCCTGCACATCCGCGCAGCGGGCTTCCCGCGAGTCCGCCCGGCCGGCCGGTTCCTCCGCCCCCCGTGGGCCGGCCCATTCCCGCATCGCCTCCCCCCGTACCACCCACCACAGCACCACCTGCCGCACCACCTGCTCCGCCGGCGCGAACACCGCAGCCCGGTCCCCCGCGACCACCCGTCGCCCCGCCACCGCCCGTCGCCCCGCCGCGACCGCCGGTCGCCTCGCCACCGCCCGTCGCCCCGCCGCGACCGCCCGCCGCGCCGCCGCGTGTGGCCGTCCCCCCGCCCGGCCCCCCTCCACCTCGGCGCGCACCCAGGCCCCCGGTCAGGGACAGTCCCACCGAGTTGATCGCGCCGGTCGACGACGACCTCGAGGCCGAGCCTCCAGCCGACGAAGACCTGCACGACGAGCCTGTCCACACCCGGACGGTCCGAGCGCACGCGGCACCGAAAGAAGTGGGAACCGACGGGCTGACCCGCCTCGAGTCGAGTAAGCGACGGAAGGATCGCAGGCTGCGCGTCGCCGCCCGGTCCGCGGTCGCGTTCTTCTCGGTCCTCGCACTTATCGGTACCGGATCGGTGTGGGCATACGTGAAGTCGACGGAAGCGGGTTTCTCACAGATCGCGGCGCTCGACACCGATTCCACCGACATCGTCGACGCGGCCGGGCAGACCGGCGACGAGACCTATCTCATCGTCGGTACCGACACCCGTGCCGGAGCTAGCGGCGCGGTCGGAGCCGGCACCACCGAGGACGCGGAGGGAGCCCGCGCCGACACCGTGATCCTCGTCAACATCCCGGCGGACCGCAGTCGTGTGGTCGCGGTGTCGTTTCCCCGCGACCTCGATGTGGAACGTCCGGTGTGCCGGGGCTGGGACAGCGCGACCGGCGACTACAGCTCGGATACCTTCCCCGCGGCGGACGGCGACAAGCTCAACGCCACGTATGCCCTCGGCGGACCGAAGTGCCTGGTCAAGGTGATCCAGAAGATGTCCGGATTGAAGATCGGTCACTTCGTCGGCATCGACTTCGCCGGGTTCGAAGCCATGGTCGACAAGGTCGGCGGCGTCGAGGTGTGTACCACCACGCCTCTCGAGGACGGGGAACTCGGCACCATTCTGGACTCGCCCGGCACGCACACCCTGAGCGGCCACAAAGCACTCGATTATGTCCGGGCGCGCTACGTCTTCACCGAAGGCAACGGCGACTACGGCCGGATCACCCGGCAGCAGAAGTTCCTGTCGTCGCTGCTGCGGTCGGCGCTCTCGAACAAGGTCCTCCTCGATCCGGGCAAGCTCAACGGGTTCATCAGCGCGTTCACCAGCGCGACGTTCGTGGAGAACGTCAACACCGAATCCTTGGTCAAGCTCGGTCGCTCGCTGCAGAACGTCGACGCCGGAGCAGTCACCTTCCTGACCGTGCCCACCGCGGGAACGAACGACTGGGGGAACGAAATCCCCCGGCTCGACGACATCGAGTCGATCTTCACCGCGATCATCGACGATCTCCCTCTCCCCGGTGAACGGCGCGAGGAGCCTCAGGACGACGCCGGTGCCCCACCACCGGAGGCGGCTCCGACTGCTCCCGCTCAGATCGCGGTCGACCCGGGCACAGTGAGCGTGCAGGTCTCCAACGCGTCCGGAGAGTCCGGTCTGGCAGCCCGGATCGCCGAAACCGTCGGGGCGTACGGCTTCCCCGTCTACGAGGTCGGCAATTACTCGGGTACGAGCGCCAAGACGGTGATCCGCTTCGCGCCGGGTCAAGAAGCCGAAGCGATGACCGTCGCCACGGCGTTCCCGGGCGCGGTGCTGCAGGAGGCTCCCGCCTCCGCGCAGCTCGGTTCGATCGTCGAGATCGTGCTCGGGACCGGATTCGACGGCACGGTCGTCGCCCCCGCTCCTGCGGGAAGCCAGCTCGAGCCGGTGAAGATCGAAGCGCCCTCCAGCAAGGATTCGATCGAACTCCCGCCCGATCTGTCGATCACCAACGCAGGGGACGATCTCTGCGGGTGACACCGCTCCGGCCCTGTCGTTCACCCGGGGTTCACCCGATGCTCGTGACCTGTACTTTTCCACACCGTAGGGTGTGCCATTATGCGCGTCGTCTACAACGTACAAATGAGCGAACTCGGTGACCTCCTCGGAGAGATGGCCGGACTCGCCGGACTTGCAATGGAGCGGTCCACCGAAGCCCTACTCACCGCCGATCTCGGCCTCGCCGAGCAGGTGATCGAAGAGCACGACAAGATCACCGACCTCGCCGTGGTGTGCGAGGAGAAGGCGTTCCAGCTCCTCGCCCTCCAGGGGCCGGTCGCGGGCGATCTCCGAGCGGTGGTCAGCGGTATCCAGATCGTCGCCGACATCGATCGCATGGGCGCGCTCGCCCTGCACATCGCGAAGGCGACCCGCCGACGTCATCCGAACCACGTGCTTCCCGACGAGGTCAAGGGATACTTCGCCGAGATGGGCCGGATTGCGGTGGCCCTCGGTGGGGCCACCCGCGAAATCCTCGAAACCCGCGACCCGGAGCGCGCGTTGCGTCTCCATCACGAAGACGAGGCGATGGACGATCTGCACCGCCATCTCTTCAAGGTCCTCATGGACCCGGAGTGGAAGCACGGCGTCGCCGCGGCCGTCGACGTCACCCTGCTCGGCCGCTTCTACGAGCGCTTCGCGGACCACGCGGTGGAGGTCGGCCGGCGCGTGATCTTCCTGGTCACCGGAAAGCTCCCCACCGAGGAAGACATCCGCGAGCTCGGCAACAAAGTCGACAAACTGACGGTGTACCCCACCGAATCCTGATTCATCCGATGACAAAGCCCCGGCCGGAAATTCCGGCCGGGGCTTTGTGCATTCACACGGTGGTTCGGCTCAGCCGAAACGACCCGAGATGTAGTCCTCGGTGGCCTTCTGGGTCGGGTTCGAGAAGATCTTCTCGGTGTCGTCGATCTCGACGAGCCGACCCGGACGACCGGTCGCCTCGAGGTTGAAGAAGGCGGTCTGATCGCTCACGCGCGCAGCCTGCTGCATGTTGTGGGTGACGATGACGATTGTGAACTCCTGCTTGAGTTCGGCGATCAGGTCCTCGATCGCGAGGGTCGAGATCGGATCGAGCGCGGAGCAGGGCTCGTCCATGAGCAGCACGTCGGGCTGGACCGCGATCGCACGCGCAATACACAGTCGCTGCTGCTGACCGCCGGAGAGACCGCCACCGGGCTTGTCGAGACGGTCCTTGACCTCGTTCCACAGGTTCGCGCCGCGCAGCGACTTCTCCGCGATCTCGTCGAGGACCTTCTTGTCGCGCATGCCCTGCAATTTCAGTCCCGCGACCACGTTGTCCCGGATGGACATGGTGGGGAACGGATTCGGACGCTGGAAGACCATGCCGATCGTCTTGCGCACACCCACCGGATCGACGTCGGCGCCGTAGATGTCCTCGCCGTCGAGGAGTACCGATCCCTCGACGCGGGCACCGGGCGTGACCTCGTGCATGCGGTTGAGCGAGCGCAGCACGGTGGACTTGCCGCAACCCGACGGACCGATGAACGCGGTGACGCTCCGCGGAGGTACGGAAAGCGTCACATCGGCTACGGCGTGGAACTTGCCGTAGTAGATGTTGACGTCCTTGAGATCCAGACGCTTGGCCATTACAGGCTCCCTACTGGTGTATCGATGTCGTGAGAGAAGTTCATGGGTCGCTACTTCCTGGAGCCGACCTGCGAATAATGGCTGATCACCTTGGCCGCGACGTTCAGCACCGCGATCACGAGAATCAGTGTGAGGGCGGCGCCCCAGATTCGCTGCGAACCCGCCGCGGTCGGGTTGTTCATCTCGGCGACCATGACGCCGGGGAGCGAGCCCTGTTCACCGCCGAACAAATCGAAATTGATGAACGGCGCGTACCCGACGAGGATCAGCAGCGGCGCAGTCTCTCCCATGACCCGGGCGAGCGCGAGCATGATGCCCGTGATGATTCCGGCCATCGAGGTGGGAAGAACGATGCGGACGATGGTCTTCCACTTCGGGACACCCAGCGCGTAGGAGGCTTCGCGCAGATCCTGCGGCACGATGCGGAGCATTTCCTCCGTGCTGCGCACGACCACCGGCACCATCAGCAGTACCAGGGCGAGGGACACCGCGAAGCCCGACTTGGGGAATCCGAACGTGGACACCCACAGGGCGTAGATGAACAGTGCCGCGACGATCGACGGCACGCCGCTGAGAATGTCGACCATGAAGGTCGTGATCTTGCCGAGCTTCGACCGCCCCGCGTATTCCACGAGGTAGATCGCGACGAACACGCCGAGCGGAATCGAGATGACCGCGCAGACGAGCCCTTGCAGCAGGGTGCCGACCAGCGCGTGGTAGATGCCACCGCCCGTCGACGAGGCCGTCAGTCCGCTCAGCGAATGGGTGAACCAGGTGGCGGACATCAGGGCCGGGAGACCCTTGGCGACGACCGTGGCCAGAACCCAGACGAGCGGCACCAGCGCGACGAGCACCGACAGGGTCACCAGCACGGTGGCGCCGACGTCGGTGATGCGCCGGCGGGTGCTCACCTTTTGGAAGGTGGGTGCCTTGACGGGCGAGTCGAGAGTTGTCGTCGACATCGGTCAGTCCCTCTTTCCTGCGACCACCATGCGGGCCGCGGCGTTGACCAGGAAGGTCAGCACGAAGAGCACCAGGCCGGCAGCGATGTAGGCGCCGGCCTGGATGTCGTTGTTGAACTCGGCGTAACCGAGAGCGATCTTGGACGCGATCGTGGCACCACCGTCGAACAGCGACCACGAGAACCCGGCCGAGGTTGTGCGGAGAATCAGGTAGAGAGCCATCGTCTCGCCGAGAGCGCGACCGAGACCGAGCATCGAGCCACTGACGTAACCCGACTTGCCGAACGGGATGATGGTCGTTCGGACGACCTCCCAGCGGGTCGCACCGAGCGCGAGGGCGGCTTCGATGTGCGCGACGGGCGTCTGGACGAACACCTCGCGGCTCACCGCCGCGATCGTCGGGAGGATCATCACCGCGAGGACGATCCCGGCGGTGAAGATCGTGCCGCCGCCCGCGATCGACCCACTGCCCGTCGCGAACAACGGGAACCAGCCGAACGTGGTGTTGAGCCACGAGGCGATCGGACGCAGGAAGGGCGCCAGGACGAGCACGCCCCACAGTCCGTACACGATGGACGGGACCGCGGCGAGCAGATCGATCACGTAGGCCAGCGGCTTCTTGATCCGGCCGGGGCAGTACGTCGTCAGGAAGATCGCGATACCGAGCGCGACGGGCATGGCGAGCGCGAGAGCGAAGAGCGACACGAGCACCGTGACCTGGAACAGGTCGAGGACGCCGAAGGCCATCGCCTGCACATCCTGCGTGACCCATTCGCTGCTCGTGAGGAAGTTGACGGTGTTGCGCTGCAGGGCGGGCACGGCACGCCAGACCAGGAACACCGCGATCGCGCCGATGATCACCGAGATCAGGATCGCGGACCCGGTGGCCAGCGAACCGAAGATGCGATCGCCCGGCCGCACGACAGTCTTCTGCGTGCGCTCCGAGGGGGGTGTGGTGCTAGTGCTAATCGTTGCCTCCGTAGTACCGGGGTGACCGCCCGTTCCTGACCGGGTCGGACCGTCCGACTCCGTACCAGCCGATGTGGTGGGCGCGTCACTCATGTGCGCTCATATTCTCTCCGGGCTTGTTCATCAGGAACGGGCGGTCCACCGATTTACTCGGATCCGATGGCGTCGATCGACTGGGTGATGCGCTCCTTGAAGGAGTCCGGCAACGGCACATAGCCCTGCGCTGCAAGTCCGTCCTGGCCCTCGGTCGCCGCCGAGGTGAGGAACGACTTGACCGCGGCAGCGGTGTCGGGACCGTATCCGGCGGAGCAAACGACCTCGTAGGTGGCGAGAACCAGCGGGTACGTGCCCGCTTCGGTGCTTCCGAAGATCGACGACAGGTCGAGCGTCAGATCGCCTTCGCCGGTGGGCGCGAACCCGGCGCCCTCGATCGCCTTGGCAGCGGACTCCTCGGTGAGTTCGACCGGGCCGGAACCGTTGTCGATCCGCGCCATGCTCAGCCCGTTCTGGTCCGCGAACGACTTCTCGACGTAGGTGATCGACCCCGGGGAACCGCTCACTGCCTGTGCGACGCCCGCGGAGCCCTTCGCGCCTTCGCCGGTGCCGCCGGTGAAGTCGGAGCCGGCGCCGGTGGTCCATGCGCCGCCGGACGCGGCCTCGAGGTACTGCTGGAAGTTGTCCGTCGTACCCGACGAGTCGGAGCGCACGATCGGCGTGATGGCGGTGTCGGGCAGGTCCAGGCCCTCGTTGAGCGAGACGATGGCCGGGTCGTTCCAGGTGGTGATCGAACCGTTGAAGATCTTGGCAGTGGTCTCGGCGTCGAGCACCAGGCCCTCGACGCCCTCGAGGTTGTATGCCAACGCAACCGGACCGAAGACCAGCGGGAGGTTCCATGCCGGGTTGCCGGCGCAGCGTGCGAGCGCCTGCTCGGCCTGCTCACCCTTGATCGCGGAGTCGGACCCTGCGAAGTCGACCTGCTTCGCGATGAACTGTGTACGACCGTCACCCGAGCCCGTCGGGTTGTACGCGACGTTCACCGTTGTGCCCTTCTGCGAGCACACGGCGATATAGGTGGCCACGAACTGGTCCATCGCATTCTTCTGTGCCGACGAGCCGGCAGCCGAAAGATTGGGCTTGCCCTCACACGTCGCGGGGGACGCGGACGCGTCGACATCCACGGAACCCGTGTTGTCGTCGGTCCCGCACGCGGTGAGCGTGAGGGCACCGACGGCCAAGGCACCCATCAGGGCACCGCTGCGCTTGAGGTTCACCTATACTCCTCCGGAGTTCACGACCGCTGGCCGAAGGCAGCGGAATCGAGGCGCGGGTGATCCCGGCGCCGGGCCACCAACACGACCCATCAGAAACCTAGGTGTGCCCGGTTGACTGACGGACGACCCTGGGTGAACGGGGGATGAACAGACCGGATACACCTGGCAGCACTGTTGCCGCGGTCACGCCGGCACTGTTGCCGCGGTCACGGCCGTGCGTAGGCGACGTCCACGTGGAAGCGCTCGAATCCCAGCTTGCCGTAGGTGTTGAGCGCGGCAGTGTTGTCGCCTTCGACGTAGAGCAACACGGTGTGAAGCCCTCGGTCGCGGAGGTGATGCAACCCGGCGAGCGTGAGCATGCGCCCCAGGCCGCGACCCTGCGCGGACGGGTCGATGCCGACGACGTACACCTCGCCGAGGGCTTCCTCCGCGTCCGTGGCCGGATGCACCTTCGTCCAGTGGAACCCCAGCAGGACATCGGGATCGGCGGCGTCGAACGCGAGGAACAGCCCTTCGGGGTCGAACCACGACTCCGCGCGGCGCTCCGCGACGTCGACGTCCGTCCAGCGTCCTTGCTCGGGATGCCACTCGAAAGCCGCCGCGTTGACCCGGAGGAGCTCGGAGTCGTCGCTCGGGCCCCGGTAGGTGCGCAGCACGATCGAGTCCGGTACCGCGACGGCGGGAAGTTCGGGAACGTCGAGTGGACGGCGGAGCTGGAGCAGTTCACGAACGCCGGTCAATCCCAGCCGGTGAGCCACAGCGCGCGCCGCCGGCAGGTCACCGTGTGCCCAGACCCGGGCGCCGTCGCCGCCGGCTGTCAGCGCGGCGTCGACGAGTTCACCGCCGAGTCCCTGCCCCCGATGGGCGGGGTCGACGACCACTTCGGCCATGGCGGGATGGTCCTCGTGCGCGGGTACGAGGTTCGCGTAACCGACGACGGTGTCGTCGACCGTCCTGATCAGGTGTCTGGCGTCGCTGTCGCGGGTGAGGGAGTGGATCACCTGCTCCGAGACCGGCGCGGTGCCGTCCGCTCCGCTCGCTCGGGCGATGAGGTCGCGCACCCCCTGCGCCTGTTCGGAGGACGGAAGACCGGTGAACTCGGACGCAATGCTCATTCGGCGAATTCTGCCTCGGACTCCTCGAGTTCCGGGGCGATACCCCCTGCTTTGTTCCGGGAGGACGGCCGGACCGCCTTGTAGCCGACGTTGCGGACGGTCCCGATCAGGGACTCGTATTCGGGGCCGAGCTTCGCTCGCAGGCGCCGGACGTGCACGTCGACCGTGCGGGTGCCGCCGAAGAAGTCGTAACCCCACACCTCTTGCAGAAGCTGTGCACGGGTGAACACCCGGCCGGCGTGCTGGGCGAGGTACTTGAGGAGTTCGAACTCCTTGTACGTCAGGTCGAGGGGACGACCACGCAACCGGGCGGTGTAGGTGCCTTCGTCGATCGACAGCTCACCGAGAGTGATCTTGCCCGAATTCTCCGCGCTGACGAGGCCGCCTGCACGTCCGACGAGAAGGCGCAACCGCGCGTCCAGTTCGGCCGGGCCGGTGGTCGTCAGCAGGATGTCGTCGAGGCCCCACTCGGGGTTCACGGCGACCAGCCCACCTTCGGTGAGCACCGCGATAACCGGAATAGCCGACCCTGTACTGCCGAGCAGACGACACAGTCCTCGCGCTGCCGCGAGGTCGCTGCGCGCATCGACGATCGCTATATCGGCAGAACTCGCCTCGAGCAGCGACGACACTTCCGTCGGAGCCGGCCGAACCGAGTGCGCCAGCAACGCCAGTGACGGCAGGACCGCGTCCGGGTTCGGGTCGGAGGTCAGAAGGAGAAGCTCCACTGGGCCTCCAGTTCCTCGCGCTACCAGCGCGGATCGGGTGCGTAAACGACGTGCTACAGATTAGCGCTCTGTTTGTTACCGGCATGTAAGCACGACGTCGCAGAAGATCGATTCCCACATTTCGGACACGCTGCTCGTATCCGCGGCGCGGTGCCCGCGGATGCGTCGGCCACAATGGGGGCGTGCGCAAACTGATCTTCGGTCTCGTGGTCCTGCTCGGAGTCGCCGTTCTCACCGACTTCGGCGCGGCGGCGTGGTCCGAGTACCGCGTGTCCCGTGCACTGCGCGAGGGCGGCGTACTCCAGTCCGACCCCGCCGTCACCATTCACGGCTTCCCGTTCCTTCTCCAGGCCCGCGACGGGCACTACGAGAACGTGGAAATCGTGGCCGACGGCGTGCACACCGAGATGCTCGGAGACATCACCGTCGAAGCGAACCTCGTCGGTGCCCATGCCGCCGCGGGCGAATTGCTCGACGGGTCGATCCGTACCGTTCCGGTGGACCTGCTGTTCGGCCGCGTCATGATCGACGCCACCGAACTCGGGCAGCTCTACAACATCCCTGACCTGCAGATTTCAGCCCCTCCGGAGAGCAAGTCCGACGGGACCGGTGGGTCGGGAGGATCCGGCCCGACGACTGCCGGCGGAGTCGTGCTCACCGGTACCGTGCCGGTCGGGCCCGAGCCGGCGACGGTGAGCGTGCAGGCCGACCTCGTGCTCGACGGCGACCGCGTGCACATCGTGGCGTCCGACCTGTACTTCGGCCGGGAGGGACGCGCGGACTTCGCGGTGCCCGACGCGCTGAAGCCCGTCGTGCTCGGGCTGTTCACCACGACGATCGAGCCTCAGGATCTTCCGTTCGGCGTGAAGCCGACGTTCGTGGAGGCGCGGGGGTCGCGCATCGTCATCGAGGGCGAGGCGCACAACACCACGATCGATCTCACCGAGGTGCAGGCAGCCCCGTGATCGCACTCGCTGTTCTCGCGATCGTGATCGTCGCCACACTCGGCGTCGGAGTGATCTTGCGCACACGCGCCGGAAAGATCCGCGCGAGCAGCCCGAAAGGCGCCGGACAGGAGCACCCTGTCGACCCTGCGCTCGCAGCAGTGGGGGTGGGCGGCGGCGTGCCCGTGATTCTGCACTTCTCCGCTCCGTGGTGCGGACCGTGCGCATCCGTCCGGCGCGTGATCGCCCGTGTCCTCGGCGACACGTCCGGAGAAGCACTCGATGTGGAACTCGATCTCGACGAGAATCCGCTTCCGGCCAGGCAACTCGGGGTGATGTCACTACCGACGACCTTCGTGTTCGACACCGCCGGACGCGAGCGCTATCGAGTGTCGGGCGTACCCGAGGCCGCAGACCTCCGCGCGGCCCTCGCATCTCTGTAATACGCAGTGGTCCTATTTCCCCGGATCTTCGGTTAAACTCCTCGCGTGCACACACGCCAGGAGCTGATGCTCACCCGACGCCGCGCAGTCGATCTGTGCCGCCTCGGCGCGTGTTGTTGTACCCGCTCCTGACGTACGGCTGCTGAGTAGTCACCGCGGGTTCCTATTCCCGCTTCGCAGTTGCTGACGTCTCCCCCGATGCGTTTCCCCGCGGTCGTTCGCCGTTCGGCGACCGAATTCCGCTCAGCCATCCCGGATCCAGCAGGAGCACTCTCATGTCCGTTCCCGGTCCCACCCGTACCGGTTCGCAGGTCGACGTCCGCGGACCGCGATTCGCAGCGTGGATCACCACCGCCGTCTTGGTCGTCGTGCTGCTCGCCTCGACATTCTCGAACACCGTTGCGGGCGTTGTGCTCGGGGTGCAGGCCCTCGTCTTCGCGATCGGCGCGGTGTTCGGTCCGCGACGCAGCCCCTACGGAGCGCTGTTCGCCGGCCTGATCGCACCGCGATTGGGCGCACCTTCCGAGACCGAACCTGTTGCGCCACTACGCTTTGCGCAGTTCGTCGGCTTCGCATTCGCGACAGTCGGCACCGTCGCCTTCGTGCTCGGCGCCGGAAACGTCGGAATCGTAGCCACCGGTTTCGCGCTGTTCGCCGCTCTCCTGAATGCCGCCTTCGGCTTCTGCCTCGGCTGCCAGATCTACCCGCTGATCGCTCGGTTGCGTCCCGTCGCCGCCTGATCACCGCCCGGCTTCAACACCTTCACGCACCACCACCGAAAGGAATATCCATGGCTCGCTCCGACGTCCTGGTCTCCGCCGATTGGGCAGAGCAGAATCTCGATGCACCCAAGACCGTGTTCATCGAGGTCGACGAGGACACCAGCGCCTACGACGGCGGCCATATCGAAGGCGCCATCCGGCTGGACTGGCGCAAGGACCTGCAGGACGGTGTCCGCCGCGACTTCCTGAATCAGGAGCAGTTCTCGGCGTTGCTCTCCGCCAAGGGAGTCGCCAACGACGACACCGTCGTGCTGTACGGCGGTAACAACAACTGGTTCGCCGCCTACGCCTACTGGTACTTCAAGCTGTACGGCCATCAGGACATCAAGCTCATCGACGGTGGTCGCAAGAAGTGGGAACTCGACGGCCGTCCGCTGTCGAAGGACGAAGTCACCCGGCCCGCAACCGAATACAAGGCGAAGGCACCGGACACGTCGATCCGTGCCTTCCGCGACGAGGTGATCGACGCGATCGGGTCCAAGAATCTCGTCGACGTGCGGTCCCCCGACGAGTTCGCCGGCAAGATCCTCGCCCCGGCCCACCTGCCGCAGGAACAGGCACAGCAGCGTGGCCACGTCCCCGGCGCCGTCAACATCCCCTGGAGCACCACCGCCAACGAAGACGGCACCTTCAAGTCCGACGACGAACTCACCGCGCTGTACGCAGCGAAGGGCTTCGACGACAGCAAGGAAACCATCGCCTACTGCCGTATCGGCGAGCGCTCGAGCCACACCTGGTTCGTGTTGCAGGAGATCCTCGGCAAGAAGAACGTCAAGAACTACGACGGCAGCTGGGTCGAGTACGGCTCGCTCGTCGGCGCACCGATCGAGTTGGGAGCATAAATATGTGCGGAGCACCTGTTCAGAGCCAGAGCCTGCCTGCGGGCGTGGATGTCGAGAAGGAAACGGTCATCACCGGCCGCGTCCTCAATGCCGCCGGTGAGCCGGTCGGTGGCGCGTTCGTGCGTCTGCTCGACGGCACCGGCGAGTTCACCGCCGAGGTCGTCGCCTCCGCCACCGGCGACTTCCGGTTCTTCGCCGCGCCCGGTGAGTGGACGGTGCGCGCACTGTCGAGTGCCGGAAACGGCACCTCGACGGTGAGCCCCAGCGCTCCGGGCATCCACAACGTCGACGTGACGGTCGCGAAGTAGCGCAGGGCAACAGTGGAGCCACCGGCTCCGGAACAAAGGGCCTCGCCCCCGATCATCGGGAGCGAGGCCCTTTGTCGTGAAGCGAAGCCGGTGCAGTCTAGAATGACCCCGTGGTCATCTTCTTCGAACTCTTGCTGATCCTTGCAGCGGTGCTCATCACCTGGTTCGCGCTGTACACCATCTACCGTCTGGTCTCCGACGGGTCATGACGGACCAGTCGGACGGCGGTACTCGGCGTAGCGGCGACGAGGCCATAGCGCAGGCCGCAGAGCGTGCGCGGGTCACCGCGGAGCTGAACATCCCCGTCCTGTCCGGTCTGCCCGGCGTCGACGACACCGCGAACCTGCGGCGAGGCGCCGATCTGAACCCTGCCCTGCTCGCACTCCTTCCACTGGTGGGCGTGTGGCGCGGCGAGGGTGAGGCACACGACCCCGAGACCGCCACCGACTACCCGTTCGGTCAGCAGATCGTCGTCGCGCACAACGGCGGTGACTATCTCGTATGGGAAGCCCGCTCGTGGCGTCTCGACGAGAACGGTGACTACGTCGCCGAGGACCGTCGCGAAAGCGGATTCTGGCGCGTCGCCGGTACGGGCGGCCCCGACAGCGACGACCCCGAAACCCTCGAACTGCTGCTCACCCACAGTTCCGGTGTCGTCGAGTTGTACTACGGCACCGCCCTGACCCAGTCGTCGTGGGAACTCGCCACCGACGTGGTGATCCGGACCCGGTCCGGCGAAGTCGTGGGCGGCGCCAAGCGCCTGTACGGCATCGTCGAGGGCGGCGACCTCGCCTACGTCGAGGAACGTGTCACCCCCGACGGCGACATGCGGCCGCGCATGTCTGCGCGGCTCGCACGCCACGTCGGCTAACGAGCCGACTCCGCTTCCGCGCCCGCGTGGCTTTCCGCCCCGGGCGCCGATCCGTTGCCCGCGTCGGCCGAGGAGCCTTCCCGCTCGTCTCGTCCGCCGTCGTCCCCGTCGATCTCGTCCGGAATCGCCCGCGTCACGACCACGACCTCCGGCGCCGGCCGCCCTTCCGCGGCTTCGAGGTCTTCGGCCGTGTGCACCTCGGTCCACTGGCGGGTGACGGGTTCGGGGAGTTCGCCGAGATCCTCGCGGATGCCGCGCACCAGGCTGTACATCATGATGAAGCCCATCACGAAGAACGGCAGACCGACGACCGTGATGACCTGTTGTAGCGCGACCAGGCCGTCCTTGCCCGTCGCGACGAGCATGGTCGCGGCGACGAGACCCATCAGAACGGCCCAGAACAGCCGCTGGTGAATCGGGGCCTTCCCGTCGTTCCCTCCGGCCATCATGTCCAGAACCATCGCGGTCGAATCCACCGAGGTGACGAAGAAGATCACCACCAGCAGGATCGCGACACCGGAGACCAGGCCCGTCAGCGGGAAGTTGCCGAGGAATTCGAACAGGGCACCGGGGATGTCGCCCGCATCGACGACGCGTTCGACGAGGCCGCCGTCTCCCTGCAGTTCGATGTGGAAGGCGCCCATCCCGAAGATGCTGAACCAGACGATGGAGAAGAGCACCGGAAGTGCCAGCACGCCGGCGACGAACTCCCGGACGGTGCGGCCGCGGGAGATTCGTGCGATGAAGATGCCCACGAACGGGGACCAGGTGATGGTCCAGGCCCAGTAGAAGACCGTCCACGTGTTCTGCCAGCCGGAGTCGGCGAAGGTGTCGTTCCAGAACGCCAGGCGCGGCAGCGCTTCGGCGTAGATGCCCACCGATTCGATCATGCCCTTGAGCAGGAACAGGCTCGGGCCGGTGACGAGCACGAAGGCCAGGAACATCATCGCCAGGCCGATGTTGAAGTTCGACAGCCGCTTGATGCCCTTGTCGAGGCCGAGTGCCACCGAGATCCCCGCCATGATGGTGACGACAGCGATGAGGACGATCTGGATGATGCCGGACTCCTCGACGCCGAAGAGTTGCGCCAGGCCGGCGTTGATCTGGAGTGTGCCGAGGCCGACGGACGTCGCGACGCCGAAAATGGTGCCGATGATCGCGACGACGTCGATCGTCTTGCCGATGGGGCCGTAGATCCGCCCGCCGAGCAAGGGCGCGAAGATCGAGCTGACACGCGGAGGGAGCTTGCGCTTGTAGATGAAGTACCCGAAGCACAGGCCGGGCAGCGCGAAGATCGCCCAGGTGTGCAATCCGAAGTGGTAGAGCGTGAAGCCCATCGCCTCGCGGGCCGCATCTTCGGACTCCGGAGCCACGTCTTGCAGTGGCGGATTCGCGAAATGGGAGATCGGTTCCGCAACGCTCCAGAACATGAGGATCGAGCCGATACCTGCCGCGAAAAGCATCGAGAACCACGTGAGGGTGGAGTGCTCGGGACGCTCGTCGTCACCGCCGAGCCGCACCCGCCCGTAGTGCGTCAGCGCAATGACCACCAAGAAGATCAGGAACGTGGTGACACCGAGGATGTAGAACCATCCGAGGTTCGTCATGATCCAGCCCGACGCCGCGCTGAACACGTCGTCGACCGTGGTCGTGAAGGCAACCGTGAGCACGACGAACACCAGCGACACCAGCGCGGAGGTGAAGAAGACGCCGGGTGAGGTGCGTAGGCGGAGTACGTCGTGGGCTTTTGTCAGGATCGGCACGTCAGGGGGGTTACCCCGTCCAGAGATGTCACTACACATGCGTCTCGTCACATACGGATTTCGTCGCACACGAGTCTCGTCGATACAGATCTCGTGACCTTCGCGCCCCGGCTGGACCGGACAAGGAACGACCCCCGAGTCCTCTCGGCGAGCCGGAGAGATCCGGAACTCGGCGAGCCCGGTGGGACGATCCGGGGACTCGGGGGTCGGGTGACTACCTGGTATTCGCCGGCCGCTCGCGGTCGGGGAACACTGTCGTCGAGAGGCTAGCGGGTAGCCACCTCACATGTCCGAAGATAACTCAATTTCAGACCACCTCCTTCCTCGTGTACCAGCGAAGGTACGCCCGGCTCACGCAGTCGGCAACGTATTTTTCTCGACGTGCATCACGACGTCGGCGGCGGTATCGGAAGGCAGCTGGTGCGTGACCACCACCACGGTGCGGTCGGGGTCGACGAGACCCGCGGCCCGGTCGAGCAGGCGGCGTTGGAGACGTGCCGCGTCGTCGGCGTCGAGATGCTCCCCCGGTTCGTCGAGTAGCAGGATCCGCGCGGGCGACAGCAGTGCCCGGGCCAGCAGCAGTCGCCTGCGCTGTCCACCGGACAGCGCCCTGGCGCCGGATTCGAGCACGGTGTGCACGCCCTCCGGTAGCCCTTCCACCCACGGTCCGAGACCCACAGCGTCGAGCATCGCGCACGCCTCGGCTTCGTCGACGTCACCGCGCGCGACGCGCAGATTCTCGAGGACCGACGTGCCGAAGACGTGCGCGTCCTCGGCGAAGAATCCGACACGGTGGCGCAGCGCGGTGGGCTCGAGTTCCTCCAGGGGCACACCGTCGAGCGTCACGCTGCCCGCCACCGGGCTCAGTAACCCGGCCAGGGTCATCAATGTCGTGGTCTTGCCGCTGCCGCTCGTTCCCACCAGCGCCACGCGGGAACCGGGAGCCAGGTCGAGGGTCACAGGGTTCGTCGCGGAACCGCCGGGCCAGCCGCCACGCAGGTTGTCGGCGCGAAGCCGTCCCGGCCCGTCGACAGGGCGGTCGCCGTGCGGGACCGACCGGTCGGCACGATCGAGCAGGTCGTTGATCCGCCGGGACGCGATCCGCGCCCGGACGAGGGTCTGCGCCGCCGCGGGCAGCACCGAGGTCGATTCGAACGCGGCGAGGGGCAGCAGGACGAGGACGCCCAGCGTCGTGGGGCTCATCGCGGCGGGACCGGAGCCGAACACCGTGATACCGATCAGCAAGGCCCCGAGGACGCTCGCTCCGACCGCGAGGGGTGCAGCCGCGTCGGCGAACGCCGACGGGACGGCCGACCGGTCGGTGGCACGCACGGCCTCGACGCCCGACGCCCGAGCGCGTCGGGACGCGCGGTCGAGTTGGCCCGAGACCCGCAGTTCCGCCGCGTGGTCGAGGACGGTCACGGCGTCGTGGGCGAAGCGGTTACGCGCGTCGTCGCCGTCGGTCTCCGCCTGCGTCGCGGCCCGCGCCGACAGCCACGGGGCCAGCACGCCCGCGACGAGCAGCGCGACGGCGAGCACGGCGCCGGCGGCCGGAGAGATCACTGCGAGAACGATGACGGCGGCGGACGAGAGCACGGCGGAGACGGCGATGGGAACGAGAGCCCGGACGACGACGTCTCCGAGCGCGTCGACGTCGGCGCCGGTGCGTGCGAGGAGATCACCGCGCCGCAGTCCCGCAGATGCTGCGGGGTCACCGTCGGCGAGCCGCTGATAGAGACGGGACCGGGCCGACGTCATGCCGCGCAACGCGGTCTCGTGCGTCGCGAGTCGTTCGAGGTAGCGGAACAGTCCGCGCGCGACGCCGAGTGCGCGCACCGCGACGACGGCGACCGTGAGGTCCAGTACCGGTGGCATCTCCCAGGCTCTGATGATCAGCCAGGCCGACAGCCCCGACAGCATGAGCGCACTACCCAGGGTCGCGACGCCCGCAAGAATCGCGAGCGCGACCCGCCGTGGTTCGAGTTCGAGCAGCGCCATCGCACGGCGCAGATCCGACGATGCGGTCATGACGCACCTCCCGGGCGGACCTCGACGATGCGGTCGGCGATGGCGAGCAGACTCGGGCGGTGCGCCACGATCACGACGGTGCGGCCGTCGCGGGCGAGTGCGGTCAGGGCGTCGAGCACGGTTGTCTCGGTGTCGGAGTCGAGGTGCGCGGTGGGTTCGTCGAGCAACAACACGGGCCGCGACGACGCGAGCGTGCGCGTGAGAGCGAGCCGCTGTCGCTGCCCCAGCGACAGTCCGCTGCCTCCGGCGCCGACGACCGTCTCCCACCCCTGGGGAAGTTCTTCCAGCACCGAGTCGAAACCTGTTGTGGCGCAGACTGTATCGAGGTTCGGATCGGCCGGGTCGACACCGGTGAGCCGGAGGTTGTCGGCGAGCGTTCCCGGGAGCAGCACCGGGTGCTGCGGAAGCCATGCCACCTCGTTCCACCATGCCTCGTCGCCGGGCACAGGCCGCCCGTCGACGGTGATATCTCCCTCTGCAATGTCGGTGAGTCCGAGGAGGGCAAGCAGCGCGGTGGACTTCCCGGAGCCGTTCTCTCCGGTCAGTACGGTGACCTCGCCGGGCCGGCACTCCGCATCGAGCCGGTAGGGAGCGAACCCGTCCCGGCCCGCAACGCTGACGTTCCGGAAAACGATCTCGCGCCCAGCGGCGGAGGCAGGTTCGCCCGGCACCGTGGCGCGGTGCTCCGTGCCCGCCGGCGCCGGTTCGTGCGCGGTGTGTTCGGACGCGGTCCGGTCGGGGGCGACAGCCAGAATCGCAAATGCTCGATCCGCGGCGGCCGTGCCGTTTTCCGCGGCATGGAACTTGGCTCCGACGGTGCGGAGCGGGAAGTACGCCTCCGGCGCGAGGATCAACGCGATGATGCCGGCTTCGAGCGGCATCCCGCCGTAGACCAATCTCATGCCGATGGTCACGGCGACGAGCGCCACCGAGAGTGTGGCGAGGAATTCCAGAACGGTGCCGGACAGGAACGCCACACGCAGCGCCGACATCGTGGTGCGCCGATGGTCCTCGCCGAGTTCGCGCACCCTCGCGGCAGGGCCCTGCTCGCGACCGAGCGCGCGCAGGGTGGGCAGACCCGCGAGCAAGTCGAGCAACTGGGACGAGAGGGTGGTCATCGCGTCGAGCGTGCGGTCGGCTTTGCCCTTGGTGAGCAGTCCGATGAGGATCATGAAGATCGGGATCAGCGGCAGCGTGACGATGATGATGATCGCCGACGTGAGGTCGTGCAGGGCGATGACGACGATCGTGACCGGAGTGAGCGTGACCGCCAGGATCAGAGCCGGCAGGTAGCCGGTGAGGTAGTCGCGCAGGCCGTCGAGCCCTCGGGTCAGGACAGTGGCGATCTCGTCGCGACGCGGATCCAGTTCTCGGGGCGGCAGGGTCGCGGCCGCGTCGAGGACCTCGCTTTCGAGTTCGGCGATGACGCGGCTCGCCGAACGGTGCGCGTATCGGGAGTGCAGCCAGGTGGCGACCACACGCACGGCGACGGCCCCGGCGAGGACGAGCAATTCGGTGCGCCAGTCACCGAGGGTGCGGGCATCGGTGGTGATGACCCCCGCCAGCACCGTGCCGATCATCAGGGCGCTCACCACCACCATCACGACATCGACCAGCGACGTCAGAACCGTGAGGGCGAGGTATCCCCGTGCCGATGCCGAGTATCGCCACAACCGTGGGTCGATCGGTCCCCGCCGGCGCTTCTCGGCGCCGGCTGGGACCGTGGCAGCGGCAACTGTCACTTGGTGCCGATCTTCAGACCGATGGACGGCGGGATGTGCGAGGTCGAGATCCGCTGGCGGAACACCCAGTAGGTCCACCCCTGGTAGAGCAGGACCACGGGCGTGACGGCGACGGCGGCCCACGTCATGATCTTCAGTGTGTAGGCGCTCGACGACGCGTTCTCGATGGTCAGCGACCACGCCGGATCGAGGGTGGACGGCATGACGTTCGGGAACAGTGCCGCGAACAGCAGCACGATCGTCGCTGCGATGGCCACGGTGGTGAACACGAAAGCCCAGCCCTCACGCTCGGCGGCGACCAGCGCGACAACGGCGAGCAGTGCGGCCGCAGCGACGGCGACAAGGATCAGCGTCCAGGTCTTGCCGTAGGCGATCTGGGTCCACACCACGAAGGCCCCCGCGACCAGAACGGTCGGGACGGACAGCCGGCGCGACAGCTTCACCGCGTCGGTGCGGATGTCACCGGAGGTCTTCAGCGCGATGAAGACCGCGCCGTGCAACGCGAAGACCAGGGCCGTGGTGACGCCGCCCAGCAGTGCGTACGGGTTGAGCAGGGCGAAGAATCCACCCACGTACTGCTTGTCGGCGTCGATCGCCACGCCGCGCACGATGTTCGCGAACGCGACGCCCCACAACACGGCCGGAACCCAGGAGCCGAAGATGATGCCCCAGTCGCAGCGTCGCCGCCACACCGGATCGTCGATCTTGCCGCGCCACTCGATCGCGCACACACGGACGATCAGGGCGAGGAGGATCAGCAGCAACGGAAGGTAGAACCCCGAGAACAAGGTTGCGTACCACTCCGGGAACGCGGCGAACAATGCGCCGCCGGCGGTGATCAGCCACACTTCGTTGCCGTCCCACACCGGGCCGATGGTGTTGAGCAGGACCCGGCGACGGGTGTCGGCACTTTCGGTCTTACCGCGGCCGAGCACGGGGAAATGCATACCGACACCGAAGTCGAAGCCTTCGAGGATGAAGTATCCCGTGAACAGAACCGCGATCAGGATGAACCAGACTTCTTGGAGTCCCATCAGAGATCTCTCCTAGTACGCGAAGGACAACTGCTTCGGCTTTGTGTCGTCGTCGGTGTCGTCGTCGGTGCCGGGTGGCTGCGCGTCGTGCGGCTGCGGGCCTTGCTTCGCGTACTTACGGATCAACCAGAACCAGACCACACCCAGAGCCGCGTAGACAACGGTGAACGCGATCAGCGACGTCAGGACGGTCGCGGGGGCGTGATCGGAGACGCCCTGCTCGACCGTCAGCCGGATCATGTCCACACCCGTGGGGTTCGGGTGCACGACCCACGGCTGACGCCCCATCTCGGTGAAGATCCATCCGGCACTGTTGGCCAGGAACGGTGTGGGAATCGCGATGAGCGAGAGTTTCGCGAACCACTTCTGGTCGGGTACGCGTCCACGCCGCGTGACCCACAATCCTGCGAGTGCCAGTGCGGCGGAGCCGGCGGCGAGGCCGATCATCGCGCGGAAGGACCAGTAGGTGACGAACAGGTTGGGGGTGTAGTTGCCCGGGCCGAACTGCTCCTCGTACTGCGCCTGGAGGTCTTCGACACCCTGCAGCGTCACGCCCGAGAATTCGCCCTGGGCGAGGTACGGCAGCACGTAGGGCATCTCGAGCACGTGGACGACGCCGTCACAGTTGTTGTGCGTGCCGAGCGTCAGAATCGAGAAGTTCGGGTCCGTTTCGGTGTCACACAACGACTCTGCCGAGGCCATCTTCATCGGCTGCTGCTCGAACATGAGCTTTGCCTGGATGTCGCCGGTGACGAACAGGGCGACGCCCGCGATGAGCATCACCACCAGACCGAGACGCGTCACCGGGCGGAACAGTCCCCGGGCGTCGTTCTCGAGTTGCTGGGCTTCCTCCGGCTCGGACTCCCGGATCTCCTTGGCACGTCGCATGTTCCGTACCATCCACCAACCGCCGATGCCGGCGATGAACGTGGCGGCAGTGAGGAACCCACCGGCCACGGCGTGCGGATATGCCGCCAGTGCGGTGTTGTTGGTGAGCAGTTCCCAGATACTCGTCAGTTCGGCGCGACCGGTTTCCGGGTTGTAGACGGCACCGACCGGGTGCTGCATGAACGAGTTGGCGACGATGATGAAGTACGCGGACGCGTTGACGCCGATGGCGACGAGCCAGATGGTCGCCAGGTGGACGAGCTTGGGCAGGCGCGACCAGCCGAAGATCCACAGTCCGAGGAAGGTGGATTCCAGGAAGAAGGCGACCAGCCCCTCGAGGGCGAGTGGCGCTCCGAAGACGTCACCGACGAAGCGGGAGTATTCGCTCCAGTTCATGCCGAACTGGAACTCCTGCACGATGCCGGTGGCGACGCCGAGCGCAAAGTTGATCAGGAACATCTTCCCGAAGAACTTGGTCAGCCGATACCAGTGATCCTTCTTGGTGACCACCCACATCGTCTGCATGATCGCGACCAGCGGCGCGAGGCCGATGGTCAGCGGGACGAGGATGAAGTGATACACCGTCGTGATCCCGAACTGCCACCGGGACAGATCCAAGACGTCCATTGCCACTCCGAGGTGAGGCCCGAATACGAGGGAGTCCGAATACAGGGCGCGGGCCGACGCTCCGATACCGGACACATGGCCGCGCAAAAGCACGATTCGGCCTGTTACTACAAAATGTAGTAGAAGTTTCAAGGCCTCGGTACCAGCCGTGTCGTCGAACACACGGGATACACCTCACACCTCCCGCAGAAGGTGGTTTTCTCCACCGAAAACCCGGGTAAAAAGGCCTTTCGGCGCTGGTGAAGGGCCTTTCGGCCTTCACTCAGGACGCGGCGTCCACGGCCTTGTCGACCAGTTCCTCGACCGTGCCGGCGAGCGACCTCACGGACAGCGGGTGCCCGTCGAGCGTGTGCACCCGGGCGGCGCGCGACACACTCGAAACGAGCCACACTCCGTCCGCCACGATCAGATCGGCGGGACGCAACGGCTCGTAGCGCACGGCGAAGTCGTGGTCTCCCGCAAGGTCGAACAGCGCCTGCTGCGTGGTGCCCGGCAGGATGCCCATCTCGGTGGGCGGCGTGAGAAGGGTGCGCCCCCGTGCGATCACGACCGTCGACCGGGGACCTTCGAGCACGTACCCCTCGCTGCTCGTGTAGATCACGTCGTCGACGCCCAGCGCCTCCGCGTGACGCAGCGCCGCCATGTTCGTCGCATACGACAAGGTCTTGGCCCCGATGAGCTGCCACGGAGCGGTCCGCGCGATGTCGACGGAGTACCCGCGCTCGAGAGTCACCACCGACACACCCTCGCGCCGCGTCCGCAGCACCCGTTCCGGAACGGGAGTCAGCAGCAGGAAGGCCGTCGGAGAGTCGGCATCTTCGCGACCGCGGGTGTAAATGAGCCGGAGGATCCCCTCCCGGTCCCCGCCCCACTCCTCCACCGCGAGGTCCACGGCTGCACGCCATTCGGCCCGATCGGGTTCGGGGAGAGCGAGTGCCTCCGCGGACGACGCGAGCCGGGCAAGGTGCAGTTCCACCGCGCAGGCCCGACCGCCGCGGACGAGCAGCGTCTCGAACACCCCGTCGCCGCGCAGCACTCCGATGTCATCGGCGTGCACCAGAGGAGCGTCGAGGTCCCGCACCTCGCCGTCCAGCGTCATCAGCACCCGATCAGCCATGCTTCCAGCCTAGCGAGTGGCGAACACGCGGCCACTTCCCCATAGACTGTTGTCGTGACCGAGATTCCGATCGTGTCCGAGAGCCGTCTCCTCACCGTTCCCGACGCAGTCGCGTCACCCCCCGGCACCCCCGACGAGGGCTTGGCCTGGCATTACGGCGACCCTCTCGGCGAACAACGCGCCGCGACCACCGGCGCAGCGATCGTCGACCGCTCCACGCGGTACGTCATCGCCATCTCCGGCGAGGAACGCCTGTCGTGGTTGCACACCATCACGAGCCAGCACGTCGCCGCACTGCCACCGGGTGCCTCCGCCGAGAACCTCAGCCTCGACGTGAACGGCCGCGTCGAACACCACTTCGTGCAGACCGACCTCGACGGTGTCACGTGGATCGACACCGAACCGAGCCGCGGACCGGACCTTCTCGGATTCCTGACGAAGATGGTGTTCTGGTCGAAGGCCGAACCGCGGGACGGCAACGACATGGCCGTCCTGTCCCTCCTGGGGCCCGAGGCGGGCAGCCCGGGCATCCTCGGCGTCCTCGGTCTCGAGGCCCTTCCGGCGGAGCCCTACGCGGCGCTTCCACTCCCGGGCGGCGGGTTCGTCAGGCGGATGCCCTGGCCCACCGACGATTCCTACGACCTGCTGATCCCCCGTGACCGGCTCGTCGAGACGTTCACCGCCCTCGTGTCCGCCGGCGCACGCCCCGCGGGTACGTGGGCTTACGAGGCGCTGCGCGTGGTCGCCCTGAGGCCCCGCATCGGCATCGACACCGACGACCGCACCATCCCCCACGAAGTCCGGTGGATCGGTGGGCCCGGCGAGCACGGAGCCGTGCACCTCGACAAGGGTTGTTACCGGGGTCAAGAGACCGTGGCGCGCGTCCACAACCTCGGTAAGCCGCCACGGCACCTGGTCCTCCTGCACCTCGACGGCTCGGCGGACGGACGGCCCGAGACCGGCGATGCC
This sequence comes from Rhodococcus sp. NPDC058639, assembly GCF_042717545.1. Classification (NCBI taxonomy): domain Bacteria; kingdom Bacillati; phylum Actinomycetota; class Actinomycetes; order Mycobacteriales; family Nocardiaceae; genus Rhodococcus; species Rhodococcus sp. NPDC058639. The sequence continues at coordinate 299,479 of NZ_JBHXRF010000002.1, read as the reverse complement.
GTCACGGCCGGCGGCAGGACGGTCGGGCGGATCGGCACCATCGTCGACCATTTCGAACTCGGCCCTGTCGCGCTGGCGCTCGTCAAACGCACCATCACCCCGGAGACGCCCCTCGTCGTCGGTCCGTGTGCCGCGTCGATCGATCCGGACTCGATACCGCAGGATGACGCCGTGCAGGCCGGAAGGCAGGCCGTCGAGCGGTTGCGCGGCCGGTGACCGCCGGCCGGGTCGAGGCGGTGTGCGTCGTGCACGCGCTCCGCGACACCGGACTGCGGCGCGTCCCGGTGACCGCCATCGACAAGCGACCCGTCGACGGTGAGGTCCACGTCGGCGAGTCCGGTCTCGCCGGCGATCGCCAGTGCGACACCGCCAACCACGGCGGCCTGTACAAAGCGGTCTACGCGTACGGGGACGACGAGGTCCGCCGCTGGGCGACCGAACTCGGCCGCGACCTTCCCATCGGGTGGTTCGGCGAAAACCTCCGGGTGAGCGGCAGCTCGCCGACCGACGCCGTCATCGGGGAACGCTGGCGGATCGGGAACGGAGGCCTGCTGCTCGAGGTCACCGGACCGCGCACGCCGTGCCGCACGTTCGGGAACTGGTCGGGGGAACCGCGATGGGGCTCGCGCTTCACCGCGCGTGCGGACACCGGTGCGTATCTGAAGGTGGTCACCGAGGGATCCGTCCGGGCGGGCGACACGATCACCGTCGAGGACGTACCCGGTCACGGCGTCACCGTGCGGGACCTGTTCACCGGCCGCGACCCGGAACGGCTCGCCCTGATGCTCGACCAACAAGACGATCTCGCGCCGACAGTGGCGGAGAAGGCACGCCGGCGGGTCGCCGGCCGGAAGGCGGAACAGCAGTGAGCGTCGAACTGGTCGAGGTGGTGCGGTCCGGCTTCCGCGAGTGCGTCCACCGCGGATCGCTGATCGTGCTCGATCCGCAGGGCGAGGTGGTGGTCTCCCTCGGCGAGGTGCACACCCCGATCTATCCCCGCTCGTCGAACAAGCCCCTGCAGGCCGTCGCGATGCTGCGGTCGGGCTTCGTGCCTCGCAGTTCTGCCGAACTGGCCATCGCCACAGCGTCACACGAGGGCGAAACCGAGCATGTCGGCCTCGTCGAGAAACTCCTCACCGCCCACGGCTTCGGCGAGCAGGATCTGCAGTGCCCCGAGGATCTGCCGGGCAACGAACTGGCCCGGGCCGAGGTCCTCGCGGCGGGCCGGGCACCCCGCGCCGCGTACATGAACTGTTCCGGCAAGCACGCGGCGATGCTGGCCGTGTGCGCCGCCCGGGGCTGGGACACCGACACCTATCTCGACCCGAACCACCCGCTGCAGGAGAGCGTCGTCGCGACCATCGCCGATCTCACCGGAGACATCGAGGACGCGGATCTCGGCATCGACGGTTGCGGTCTGCCGATCGTGCCGGTACCCCTGATCAATCTGGCCCGTGCGTACGCGCGTCTTGCCACAGCCGAGTCCGGCACACCCGAACGCGCGGTGGCCGACGCGATCCGGGAACACCCCTTCCTCATCTCGGGCACCGGCAAGGACGATCTGAGCCTGATGCGTGCCGTCCCGGGTCTGCTGTGCAAAGCGGGCGCGGACGGGGTCCACGCCGGGGCACTCCCGGACGGAACCTCCTTCGCTTTCAAGATCGACGACGGCCACGAACGCGCGCGGCTACCGCTTTCCTCGGCCCTGCTCCACCGGCTCGGCGTCGGTGACGCGGAGGTTCTCGCGACGCTCGCCTCTCAGCCGGTTTCGGGCGGCGGCGTGCGCGTCGGCACCGTCCGGGCCGTCCCGGGGGTGTTCTGAAGGGCACATTCCACGACGCGAGATCTTCATTGCCGCTGGTCGGGTCCGTTTGAGACGTAAAGGACACCGGCCCCGACAGGTGCGTGGAAGCGGAACCGACTTTTCCACGCTAAAGTGGGCCACAGGAAAATACTCAACTCACCGGGGCCGCCAAATTTCCCCAGGCCGCCCCGTCAAAGCGCGAGGGGGTTAGTCATGGGCCGCGGCCGGGCTAAGGCAAAGCAGACCAAGGTTGCACGGCAACTCAAGTACAGCTCGCCGTCCACCGACTTCGAGAACCTCCAACGAGAGTTGTCTGGCGGTGTAACCAACTCGCAGCGTGACGAGGTCTTCGCAGACCAGCGTTCCGGTTGGGACGACGATTATGACGACGATTTTCGTCGTTGACTCACCTTTCTCTCTGACGGAGGGGGCAGCCGAGAATTCGGCACCCCCTCCGTCAGTGGTGTAGTCGGCTTTTTACCGAGTGGGCCCAGCGGCGGTAACGCCGCGACGGTCCACCTTTCGGCGTAGCTACCGTCCCGCACCGCCGTTCGTTCGGCAGGCGGGAATGCACAGTAGGCCACAAGATTTCACACGACACAGGTCCGGTCCCCCACCCATCGGGTGAGGGACCGGACCTGTGTCGTGGGGGCTCAGAAGCGCGGGTGGTCGCCCGCCAGGATCGCCCGATCGTCGGCGCCGTCCTGCGCCCGGCGGACCGTACCGAGGGTCCAGCAATCGATGTGGCGGGCCGTGAGCACCGCGAGGGCGCGATCGACGTCCTCCGGAGCCACGATCGCCACCATGCCGACGCCCATGTTGAACGTCTTCTCCATCTCGGCGCGCTCGACACGGCCACGCTGGGCGATGAGACCGAACACCGGCGCCGGGCTCCACGTCGTGCGATCGAGTTCTGCGACAAGCCCCTTCGGCATCACGCGCGCGAGGTTCGCGGCGAGACCGCCACCGGTGACATGGCAGAAGGTACGCACCTCGGTCTCGGCGGCGAGCGCGAGGCAGTCCTTGGCGTAGATGCGGGTCGGCTCGAGCAGTTCCTCACCGAGGGTGCGCCCGAACTCGTCGACGTGCGCGGTCAGGCTCATCTTGCCGATCTCGAGCAGCACCTTGCGAGCGAGCGAGTATCCGTTCGAGTGCAGGCCCGACGCGCCCATGGCGATCACGACGTCCCCGGGACGGACCCGCTCGGGACCGAGCAGTTTGTCGGCCTCCACGACGCCCACGCCGGTCGCGGAGATGTCGTAGTCACCGTCGGACATCACGCCGGGGTGTTCCGCGGTCTCGCCACCGAGCAGTGCGCAACCCGCCTGGACGCAACCCTCGGCGATGCCGGCGACGATCTCGGCGACCCGCTCGGGAACGACCCGGCCCACTGCGATGTAGTCCTGCAGGAACAACGGTTCGGCGCCGCACACCACGAGGTCGTCGACGACCATCGCGACGAGGTCGAGGCCGACGGTGTCGTGCTTGTCCATCGCCTGCGCGACCGCGAGCTTGGTCCCCACACCGTCGGTGGACGCCGCGAGCAGCGGTTCCTTGTAGTCGCGCTTGAGCGCGAAGAGGCCCGCGAACCCACCCAGACCGCCGAGCACCTCCGGGCGGGTGGCCTTCTTCGCATGCGGCGCGAACAGTTCGATGGCACGGTCACCGGCCTCGATGTCCACGCCCGCTGCGGCGTAGGAAGCTCCGGGGGTTGTCTCCTCGGTCATGAGTTGTCGGCTCCAGCCTCGAGTTGTGTCGATCTACTGATAAAGGTGGTCGGTATCCGTCACGTGGCATGCAGAACGCACGCCGAACAGTGCCGACCGCGGGACTTACGGTACCCGACCAGGTTCTACGGCCGACTCAGAACGTCTGCGTTGGCGTTCTCGAGGACCGTCGGGGTCGGGGAATCCGTGTCGACGACGCCGTCGAGCGAGTCCTTGACGACCGCATGACCGTTCGGGAGCGGGATCGGGTAATGGCCGTCGAAGCACGCCGCGCACAAGCGCGTTGCGGGCTGCTCGGTAGCGCCGATCATCCCGTCGATCGAGATGTAGCCGAGCGAGTCGGCCCCGATCGAGCGTCGCACCATCTCGACCATCAGGTCGTAATCGTGCTCGTCGTCGTTGTCACGATCGCGGGTACCGCCACCGTTCGCGATGAGTTCGGCCGGCGACGCGAAGTCGATCCCGTAGAAGCACGGCCACTTCACCGGTGGCGACGCGATCCGGACGTGGATCTCGAGGGCCCCCGCCTCGCGGAGCATGCGGATGAGGGCGCGCTGGGTGTTGCCCCGCACGATCGAATCGTCGACGACGACGAGGCGCTTGCCGCGGATGACCTCGCGCAGCGGGTTGAGCTTGAGCCTGATCCCGAGCTGGCGGATCGTCTGGCTCGGCTGGATGAAGGTGCGGCCCACGTAGGCGTTCTTCATCAGGCCCTGGCCGTACGGCAGGCCCGATCCCTGGGCGTACCCGACTGCGGCGGGCGTACCCGACTCGGGAACCGGGATGACGAGGTCACCGTCGACCGGGTGTTCCTTGGCCAGCCGGCGGCCGATCTCGACGCGCGTCGCGTGGACGGAGCGGCCGGCGATGGTGGAGTCCGGGCGGGCGAGATACACGTATTCGAACACGCATCCCTTGGGCTCGGGGGCGGCGAACCGCGACGAGCGCACGCCGTTCGCATCGATTGCGAGGAGCTCACCGGGCTCGATGTCACGGACGAACGATGCGCCCACGATGTCGAGGGCCGCTGTCTCGCTCGCGACCACCCAGCCGCGATCGAGGCGACCCAGGGCCAGTGGCCGGATACCCCACGGATCGCGCGCGGCGTAGAGGGTGTGTTCATCCATGAAGGTCAGGCAGAACGCGCCTTGGAGGGTCGGCAGCAACTGCATGGCCGCTTCTTCGATGGTGCTGTCCCGTGCACCGTGCGCCAGCAGTGCCCCGACGGTGTCGGAGTCCGAGTTCGCTGCGCCGGGACGCTTCGGGTCGAGCACGCCGAGCCGGCGGCCACGCTCGGCCAGAGCCGCGGTGTTCACGAGGTTGCCGTTGTGGCCCAGGGCGACACCGGAACCGGACGCGGTGGTGCGGAAGATGGGCTGCGCATTCTCCCACGTCGCGGAACCGGTGGTCGAGTAGCGGCAGTGGCCGATCGCGATGTGGCCGGGCATCGCGGCGAGCGTCTGCTCGTCGAAGACCTGGCTGACAAGACCGAGGTCCTTGAACACGAGGACCTGCGAGCCGTCGGTGACGGCGATACCCGCCGCCTCCTGGCCACGGTGTTGCAGAGCATAGAGGCCGTAATAAGTGAGCTTGGCCACGTCTTCGCCAGGAGCCCACACTCCGAATACGCCACACTCCTCGCGTGGCTCGTTCTCGGGTTCGTCGGAGGCGAGAAGATTACGTGTGTGAACCGACAGATCGGCACTGGTCACGGAGGTGCTCCCTGAGGCTGGACAAGGGCGGGGCTGTTTCATTCTACGGGCCACGGACCGATATTCGGACCGTGGACTCGGCTTCGGCGGTGTGGACCGCTCAATTCGGACATCACACCCGGATCAGCGGAAGCCAGTGGGCGATTTCCCCGGCGCGGCTTCCCGAGGCGTCAATGGCTCCCGAGGCGATCGCGTCGTCGAACGTGAGCTTGCCCGCCGCCAGACGTAACCAGGTGAGTGCGTCGGTCTCGACGACGTTGGGGGGCGTCCCTCGCGTGTGCCGGGGGCCTTCGACGCATTGCACCGCGACGAACGGCGGCACCCGCACCTCGACGCTGGAGCCGGGTGCGATCTGTTCGAGGGTGCGGGCGCTGAGCCGCACCGCGGCCGCGAGGTCGGCACGGGCCGGCCTGTCGTCGCTGCGTCCCGACACCCACGGCTCGACGCGGCCGAGGGCGGCTCTCAGCTCGGCGGGATCGACAGTTCTACGTGGTGCCATGTTCCCGGAGCCTAATCGCGGTGCTCATGTGTGCCTTTCGCTACCCGGCCTGTAGCCACCCGGACTGCGACAGCCCCGCCCACATTGACGGCCAGATGCGCGAGCGCAGGTGCGAGGATACTGCCGCTGCGTACACGCAACCACGCGAACACCAGGCCCGACAGCCCGGTGACGAGCATCGTGCCGGCAACGCTGTCGCCCTCGATCCGGGCCGGGCGGATGTGCCAGAGGCCGAAGACGAAGGCCTGTGGGACAGGACCGACCAGGGCCGTCAAGGCGCTGCGGAACAGCAACTCTTCCGCAACGACCGTGCCGACCGGAATGTGCAGCCCGATCCATTCGTAGAAGTCCGGACGGTATGCGCGATCCTCGTCGACGAAGTGCGCGCGGAGGCCGGGCACCGCCAGTGCGATGACGTACCCCGCCGCGACCGCCGTCGCCGCGCCTCCACCCCACCGCAATCCGGCGCGCGTGCGGGCGGGGTCGAATCCGAGAGCGGCCGCGTCCACTCCGGACGCACGAGTCGCCAGGACCGCGCTCACTCCCGCCGCGGCGGCGAGCAACCCGCGACCCCGAGGGCCGGACCGGACCGCGGGCAGGGCCGCACCGAGCGCGAGCGTCGCGGCGGACGCGGCCACCCCTCGCCACGACCCGGGCGTCACTTCTCCGGCCCTTGCACTCCCCGCAACTGCTCGAGTGCGGTGCGGGCTCGTTCGGTGTCGTCGGCGGTCCACCCGTCGGGTCGCGCAATCGCCAGCCAGCCGTCGAGCACCGCCGTGCCGTAGTTGTGGCCGTGCCCGTCCGGCACCCCGGCCGCGTTCGTCAGGTCGGCGGACACCTGCCAGAACGTCACGAACGGGAACCACCGCATCTGCGGCAGACGGTCGTGCCCCGGCGGTTCCGCGAGCCAGTCGGGCCGGCTGAATATCAAGTCGGGTGACCACCACACCACCGGATCGGAAGTGTGCTGGATGTAGAGGACGCGCGGCGCCAGCCACGCCGCGTCGGGTTCCGGAACGGATTCGCTTCCGCCGGCGAATCGCACGACGAGTCCGTCGGCGTACACCGGCAGCACCTCCGGTGTGCCGGGATCTCGTCGCTCGACGATCTGCCGCCACAATCGGTTCGAGTTCGGCGGACCGACCCAGAGGATCCCGTCGACGCTCGAGCGGATCTCGCCGATGCTGTCGAACGCTCCCTCCCCGGACTGGGTGCCGAGGCTCTCGCCGTAGATGTACAACTTCGGGCGGTCGTCCTCCGGCAACTGCGTCCAGCGCTCTCGTACGCGGTCGATGAGCATCTCCCCTGCCGCGGCGGCCTTCTCGCGGTCGGCGAGGAACGAGATCCAGCTCGGTAGGTACGAGTACTGCCATGCGACCATCGCGAGGTCGCCGTTGTGGACGAGTTCCATCGCCTGCGCGGCTGTCGGATTGACCCACCCGGTACCGGTGGTCTGGATCAATGCGAGCACCGATCGGTCGAACGCGCCGGTTCGTTCGAGTTCGGCGACAACGAGATCCGCACGCTCTTCGGGGGTGTCGGCGGAGTCGAGCCCGACATACACACGGATCGGGTCCTGCGCGGGTACGCCGCTGATGGCGCTGAGTTCGCCGGCGTCGAGGCCGCGCGAGACGAAATCTCTGCCCTGGAACCCGAGGGATTCCCAGGGGGCATGCGAATCGGGGCTGCCCGACTTCATGGACTCGGTCGGCTGGAGAGTTCCCTCGCGGGTCGTGTCGTCGTGCAGACTGAACGCTTGATTGGTGAAAAAGTATGCGCCGCGCAGCAATACTCCGTCGATGAGCATGAACGTGGCGAGCACGACGACGAGCACACCGAGAGTCCGGGCCAGCCCGAGAGGCACGCGGGCACGCCGGATCAGTTGCCCGGCCACCCAGCGGCCGATGTCGTGCAGGGCGCGCCAGAGTCCGATCAAGCCGGCTGAGACTCCGAGGCTGAGCAGAATAGTGCGCAGATACCCGCTGGTCGTGGTCCGTTCCGCTCCCATCAGCGCGGCGAGCTGGCGCTGATCGTCGGCGGCGAGAACGAGCGCGACGAGAGCCGCGACGACTCCCGCGACCGGTATCGCGACCTTGAACGCCCGGACGACGGGCAGCGGCGGCGGCCACCACCGCCTGCCGGACAGCAGGAACCGGTGGACGGCCCACCCGACCGCGCACCCGACGCCGTAGCCGATGGCGGCGTTGATGCCGCCGACGATGCCCTGAAACAACCAGTCCCGGGGCAGCAGCGACGGCGTCAACGACCAGCAGAAGAACAGTGAAGCGAAGGCGATGCCGGTGAAATCCAGGCTCAGCCGTCCCCACACCCGCGCGGGCAGAGGATAGCGGTCACCGAAGTCGTTGACCGCCGCGACGATTCGGCCCCTCCGGGCCGCGATCGCCGCCAGCCGCTCGACCTGGCTCGCCGGCATGGCCTACCCGAACAGAGCCGGGAGGGTGCCTTCCCACACCTCGCGAAGTTCGTCCATCGGGATCGAGAACTGACCTTGGATCTCGATGGAGTCGGAACCCTCGTCGACGACACCGATACGCACCCACGGCATGTTGCGCGCGGTGCACATCCCGGTGAACCGGGATTCCTCCGTGCGAGGCACCGCGACGAGCACCCGGCCGGCGGATTCGGAGAACAGCGTGACGAACGGGTCGGCGCCCTCGGGCAGCAGGATCCGGCAACCGGTCTCACCTGCGAGCGCCGCCTCGACGACGGCCTGCGCGAGGCCGCCCTCGGACAGGTCGTGCGCAGCCGAGATCAGTCCGTCGCGCGAACCGGCGAGCAGGATCTCCGACAGCAACCGCTCCCGCTCGAGATCGACCTTCGGGGGCACGCCGCCGAGATGGTCGTGCTCGACCTGTGCCCAGATGGACCCGTCGAACTCGTCGCGGGTCTCCCCCAGCAGGATCAGCGTCTCCCCGGGTTCGAGACCGAGCCCGGTGGGAATGCGGCGATGCACGTCGTCGATCACGCCGAGCACAGCCACGACCGGCGTCGGCAGGATGGGCGTCGAGCCCGTCTGGTTGTAGAAGCTGACGTTGCCGCCGGTGACGGGGATTCCGAGTTGCGCGCACCCGTCGGCGAGCCCGCGCACGGCCTGCTGGAACTGCCACATCACGGCCGGGTCCTCCGGCGAACCGAAGTTCAGGCAGTTCGACACGGCCTTCGGGGTCGCGCCGGTGGTGGCGACGTTGCGGTAGGCCTCGGCGAGTGCGAGTTGCGCGCCCGTGTACGGATCGAGCTGGGTGTAGCGGCCCGATGCGTCGGTGGCCAGCGCGATGCCGCGGCCGGTCTCCTCGTCGATTCGGATGACACCGGCGTCGGCGTTCTCGGCGAGCACGGTGTTGCCACGCACGTAGCGGTCGTACTGCTCGGTGATCCACTTGCGGCTGCACAGCGCGGGTGATGCGAGCATCTTGCGCAGCGTGGCCTCGAGTTCGGCGGCCGTCTCCGGACGCTTCAGCCCGGCGGTGGTGTTCGCTACCAGCGCGTCCTGGGTTTCGGGGCGCTGCACAGGACGCTCGTAGACCGGGCCCTCGTGGGCGACGGTGCGCGGGGGCACGTCGACCACGGTTTCACCGTGCCAGTCGATGACGAGGCGATCTCCGTCGGTGACCTCGCCGATCACGGTCGCGAGCACGTCCCACTTCTTGCAGACCGCCATGAAGGCGTCGACGTTCTCGGGAGTGACCACCGCGCACATGCGTTCCTGCGACTCGGACGAGAGCACCTCGGCCGGGGTCATGCCGGTTGCCCGCATCGGGACTCGCTCGAGGGAGATGTGCATTCCACCGTCACCGGCCGCGGCGAGTTCGGATGTCGCGCAGGACAGTCCGGCACCGCCGAGGTCCTGGATGCCGACGACGAGCTTCTCCCGGTACAGGTCGAGGCAGCACTCGATGAGCACCTTCTCGGTGAACGGGTCGCCGACCTGCACGCTCGGCAGCTTCTTGGGCCGGCCGCCCGCGCTGTCGTCGAAGGTCTCGGACGCGAGAACCGAGACGCCGCCGATGCCGTCGAGGCCGGTGCGGGCTCCGAACAGAATGATCTTGTTGCCGGTTCCGGACGCGAACGCCAGGTGGAGGTCTTCGACGCGCATCGCGCCCGCGCACAGCGCGTTGACGAGCGGGTTGCCCTGGTACGAGGCGTCGAACACGGTCTCGCCACCGACATTGGGCAGACCCAGCGAGTTGCCGTATCCGCCGACACCGCGCACGACACCGTCGACGACGCGCCGGGTGTCGGGGTGGCTGGGATCGCCGAAGCGAAGCTGGTCCATGACCGCGATCGGCCGGGCCCCCATCGCCATGATGTCGCGGACGATGCCGCCGACGCCGGTCGCGGCGCCCTGATAGGGCTCGACGTACGACGGGTGGTTGTGGGATTCGACCTTGAAGGTGACGGCCCAGCCGTCGCCGATGTCGACGACGCCGGCGTTCTCGCCGATGCCGGCGAGCATCGAGGCGCGCATCTCGTCGGTGGTGGTCTCGCCGAAGTACTTCAGGTGCACCTTGGACGATTTGTACGAGCAGTGCTCGGACCACATGATCGAGTACATGGCGAGTTCGGCGTCCGTGGGGCGGCGCCCCAGGATTTCCTTGATGCGCGCGTATTCGTCGTCCTTGAGTCCCAGCTCCCGGAAGGGCTGAGCGACATCAGGAGATTCGGCGGCGTGGGTGACGGTATCCACGTGCGGTGACACTGGGCGTCGGGTCCCTTCACTCTGGGATCGAAAAACAGCAGGCCGGGCGGGCACTGCCGGGAGCCAGTCTATCGGGGAGAGGGCTCGGCAGGCTTCACCGGTGCGGGGGCGAGGCCGGGAAGCTCGAGGGTGATGTCGTGACCCGCCGCTTTCAGAGCGGTCGTGCCTGTGTGCTCGCCGTCGTAGCGGTACCAACCGTCGTCGAGGGTGAACACCGCGACCACCGGCGGTCCGTCGAGATCGACGATCCAGTATTGCGGCACGCCTGCCTCGGCGTATTCGGAGAACTTGGTGACCCGGTCGGTGCGGGCGGTGCCCGGCACGGTGATCTCCACGACGAGCCGCACCTCGGCGATCGGAGCGCGATCGGGGTCGGCATCCACCAGCGCCCGGTCCACGACGATCACATCGGGCACCCGCACCGTCAGCGGATTCTCCGACACCAGCACCTCGACGCCGCCGAGCACGCACAGGTCGTCGGGCAACTCGCGGTCCAGTTGCATGGCAAGGACCATCTCGGCGTGATCGTGTGCGGCGCCCGGTGCCGGTGCGACGACGAGCACGCCCTCGCACACCTCGACGTGATGGTTCTCGTGGTCCGGGAGCGCAACCCACTCGTCGAGGGTCAGCAGGTGATCGGGATACGACGGGCTGCTCACGCCAACACTCCCGTTCATTCCGGGCCGGACAGGACCACCCCAGTCTGTCACCGGTGGGCTCAGCGGTCTCGGGAACCGCCGGTCCCGGAGATCCGGCTCAGACCGCGGGCGTCAGGAACGCAGCGAGAGCATCGGCGTAGCTCGCGACGTCGGCGGCTCCCATGAGTTCGCGGGCCGAGTGCATCGCGAGCTGGGGTGCCCCGACATCGACGGTGGTCAATCCCGTGCGCGATGCCGTGATCGGACCGATCGTCGAGCCACACGGCAGATCGGCCCGGTGCACGTACCGCTGCAACGGCACGCCGGCCTGCTCACAGGCGAGCGCGAACGCCGCGGCCCCGGCCGCGTCGGTGGCGTAGCGGAGGTTCTGGTTGACCTTGAGCACCGGGCCGCCGCCGACCAGGATCCGGTGGGCGGGTTCATGACGATCCGCATAGTTGGGATGGGTCGCGTGGGCCATGTCCCCCGACGCGACGACCGACCCCGCCAGCGCCCGGAGGTAATCCTCGCGGCCGCCGCCGCGCACCAGCGCTATGCGTTCGAGGACCGTGGTGAGCAGGTCGGAGAACGCACCCCGGTCGGACATACTGCCGACCTCTTCGTGGTCGAACAGGGCGAGCAGCGGCACCGGGCCGGCGTGCGCCGCGACGTGATCGGCGGCGTGCAGCATCGCCTGCAGCCCGGTGTAGCAGGTGACCTGATTGTCCAGCCGCGGTGCGCTGACCAGTTCCCCGTCGGCGCCGACAAGGGAACTCGGCGCCAGATCGTGGGTCATCAATTCCCATCCGAGCACGTCCCGGGCGTCGACCCCGGCTTGCCCGGCGACGTACGCCAGGAACGAACGGGGTTCGCTGCCGATGCCCCACACGCCGTTGAGATGCCGCTGCGGGTCCAGTTGCACGCCTTTGCGGTCTTCGGACAGATGGATCGCCAGCTGTGGAACACGCAGCACGGGAAGGTCGACGCGCACGAGGACGTCGGTGGAACCGGATCCCGAGCGCACCGTCAGCCGCCCGGACACACCGAGGTCACGGTCGAGCCAGGAATTCAGCCAGGCTCCGCCGTACGGTTCGAGTCCGACGAGTCGCCATCCGGCGGACGCGAGGTCGGGATGCTGTTTCACCCGGAGGTTGGGGCTGTCGGTATGCCCGCCGACGATGCGGAAGGGTCGCGCCGGATCGGTGTCGTCGCCTTCGGTGCTCCACGCGACGAGCGATCCGCCGCGGACCAGGAAGTACCGTCCCGCCTCACTCGGCCAGCGCTGCGACTCGTCGAGTTCGGTGAAGCCCGCGTCGTTCAGCGCGGCCGCGACGGTCGCGCACACGTGGAACGGCGACGGCGACATGTCGACGAAGTTGCACAGGCCCGGGGCATCCGCTTGCGTCATCGAAGGCATGTCTGCATCCTCGCACTTCCGGATACCTCCGACCGGATACCCCTGACACGAGAGACCACGCCGGAGCCCCGATGTCGGCGTCGAAGCCCGTTGCAGGACAAATCGGGGACGAGTTGTCAGGACAAATCGGGGCGAGCCGGGCACACTGGTGGTCGGTGCCCCTATCGAACGAACGGTGGCGCCGGCCCGGGACCCGATCGGGGGGTTGAGCTCCGGGTTTCACGGACGAGGGATCTCGCAGCCGATCGGGACGGCACGCGAGATCCCTCGTTCCGTATGTCGTCAGCCTGTGCGGTGCAGGCAGAACAACCACTGCTCCGCGAGCACGGAGACGAGCCGTTCGAAATTCTCGTCGTGCCCCTGCACCAGCGCGAAGTGGAAGTTGCGGTCGGTCGACATCAGCATGGACGTCACGTGCAGCCGTGCCCGCAGCCGCGCGTCGTCGTCCGACTGCCGCCCCAGCAGGTTGTCCATACCCGACGCGACACGGCGCAACATGGCGAACCATTCGTCGGACACGAGTGGCTCATGGGAGAGCGCCTGCTCCATGCTCGCGAACTCGGCCCGGTGCGCCCGCCAGAACAGCGCGTGCTCGTTCAACCAGGCCGTGACGTCGCCGAGCGACGGGTCCTCGAACGCGTCGAGCCGCCGGTAGGCGTCCCGGATCGGCTGTTCGAGCGCCGACATGTGCCACTGCACGATCTCCGCCTTGGACCGGAAGTGCAGGTAGAACGTCGCGCGGGACACGCCCGCGGCCTTGGCGATCGCCTCTGCCGTGGTGGAGGTGTATCCCGATTCGACGAACAGTGCCCGTGCCGATTCGATGAGTGCCTCACGCGTCGCGCGTTTCTGCTCGACCCGCGTCATCTTCGGCACGACCGCCGTTCTCGGTGCCACTCACCCTCCCGCATCTCGTCGCACGAAACCCTACCGGTCCCGCCGCCGGAATCCGATCGAGTTTTCGCACGGTCAGGCATCGAGCACGAGCTTCGAGCACCCCTTCTCCGCGCGCGAGACACACATCATCATCGTCTCGTTCCGCTCCTGCTCACCGGGGGTGAGGATCGAGTCTCGATGGTCGGCGCGTCCCGCGAGAATCCGGACCTCGCAGGTGCCACACGTCCCTTCCTTGCACGACGACAACGCCTCGATACCGTTCTCCTCCGCCACGTCCAGCACCGATTTCCCGGCGGGCACCGTGGCGGTGATCCCGGATCGGGAGAAGTCGACGTCGAACGCCACGTCCGGTTCGGTGCGCACGATCTTCTTCGCGGCGAAGCGTTCCGTCACCAGCGACCCGACCGGCCAGTGCGCGCTCGCGGCTTCGATCGCCTGCAGGAGCGGCTCGGGACCGCAGCAGTAGATCAGCGTGTCCTCGGTGGGCTCGGCGAGCAACGTACGCAGATCCAGCAGACCGGTTTCGTCCTGCGGGCACACGGTGATCTTGTCGCCGAACCGCTCGAGTTCGGAGAGGAAGGCCATCGACGCGCGAGTGCGGCCGCCGTAGAGCAGCTCCCAGCGGGCACCGTCGGCCTCGGCCTGCGCGATCATCGGCAGGATCGGGGTGATGCCGATTCCTCCGGCTACGAAGACGTACCGCGAGGCCGGGAGGAGACGGAAGTTGTTGCGGGGGAAGCCCACCGTCACGGTCGCACCGTCCCGCAGCCGGTCGTGCACGTACTGAGATCCACCGCGCGAATCCGGTTCGCGGAGCACACCGATCCGCCAGCGTGTGCTGTCCTGCGGAGACGACGACAGCGAGTACTGCCGCAGCAGAACGTCGTCACCGTCGCCGAGCCGAACTTCGATGTGCGCGCCCGGCTTCCACGTGGGCAGCGCGCCGCCGTCGGGGTGGCCGAGGGTCAGCGACACCACCCCGTCGGATTCGTCGCGGCGCTCGAGCACCGTGAGTTCCATGTGCCTTGCGGTCTTGGTTTTCGCTCGCTCGATGTCGGCGACATCCCAGGTCACCGGCAGGGTCCGGCGCACCGGAAGCAGCGCGATCGGCAGGAAGTCGAGGGGAACCTCCGCTGCCGGACGCAACGACGGGAGCCGTTCGAAGAGCACCTTCAGTGCCGTCGCGCCCTGGACCCGCGCGAGTGCCTGGCCGAGGCAGGTGTGCCGGCCCTGGGTGAACGCGAGGTGGTTCTCGGGTTCGGGGCGGTGGATGTCGAACTCGAACGGGTGCGGGCACCGCGCCGGGTCGGTGTTGGCGCTGGCCAGCGCCAGCCACACCATGTCGCCCTTCCGGATGTGCGCGCCGCCCAGTTCGATGTCCTGCTGCGCCTGACGCGCGGCGAACGGTGACGACGGCCTGCGTCGCACGGTCTCCTCGAACACTCGCTGCCAGAGTCCGGGATCCTCGATCGCCTCGGCGAGGGTCTCCGGGTTCCGCGCGAGGAACAACACCGCGTTCGACACCGCCTGAGTGGTCGAATCGACGCCGGCCATCGCGAATTCCGTGAGATGCACCGCGATCTGGGCCGACGACAGCATCCGGTTGCCGTCCTTGTCGTTCACGATCGCCATGTCGGAGATCAGATCGGTGCCGGGGTTCTCACGACGCTCGTCGATGATGCGGCGCAGCACGAGGGTCGCATCGATGTAGCGCTGCCAGACCTGGGTTCGCAGCGGCTCGGCCATCGGTTCGGCAGCCGACGCGAGGATCATCGCGAAGTCGTCCCGGAGTTGGCGCATCATCGCGTCGTGCTCGTACCCGAGACCCATGTGCGCCATGATCGTCTGCGTGGTGAGTTCGAGCGCGTAGTCCGTCACGAGGTTGCCGGAGCCGCGTGCCTCGAAGCCGTCGACGACGCGGTGTGCGCGCGCCTCGATCTCCGGCTGCAGCGCCTCCATGCGTTCTTTGGTGAACCCGCGCTGCGCGACGAACCGGTGGTCGGTGTGGCTCGGCGGATCGGATCCCACCAGCATCTGTGTGATCAGGTCCGGGGGCACGATCGCCCGGAACTGTTCGGGGACGTCGATGGTGCCGCTGTTACCGCCGGAGGTGAACCGCTGCCAGTCGGCGAGCACCGTCTCGACGTCTTCGCGGCGGTTGACGATCCACGCGTTGAGGTACGGGTAGAAGAACACGGGCGTCTCGTCCCGGAACTTCGCGAAATGTGCTGCGGGGTCGGTGAAGTAGTCGTCGCTCAGTGCGTCGAAACCGTGCGCGACAGGGCACCGGGAAGCGGAGGGAACTTCGGGCGTAAGGGTCATGTCAGGTCTTCCCGGAGGAGTCAGAGGGCGGCCGCGGCGGCCATGGTGGAGAGCTTCTGGAATCGCGCGACGTTGTCGCCTTCGTCCATGCAGCCGGCCGACAGGAATACGAACGTCATGTCGAGTTCGGGGTCGACCCAGAACAGGGACGACCCGGCACCGTAGTTGCCGAAGGTACGAGGTGAGGTGAAGGGTCCGAAGAACGATGCGTGGGGACCCGTGCCGGACAAGGAGAATCCGAGACCGAAGTTTCCGGGCGGGGTTTCCCATCCGCGACTCGCGGCGATGCCCGCGTAGAGATCATTGGGCATGTCACCGGTCTGCAGGGTCGTGGCGTGGTCGACGACCACGGGAGCGACGAGGTGCTGTCCGTTCACTTCGCCCTTGCGGCGGAACATCTCGGCGAAGGCGAAGATGTCCTCCGCGGTGCTGACCGCACCGACCCACGGGATCTCCGCGGCCTCGGTGATGGTGTCGTTGAGGTTTTCGATGTCCGCCGGCGACAGCCAGCCGTTGTCGGGTACGTATGCCTTGAGCGGCACCGCGTCCGCGCGCCACGCGTCGGGCATACCGAACGCCGTCCGCGTCATCCCGAGCGGCTCGAAGACGAGATCCCGCGCGAGGTCCCGGAAGTGTTCGTAACCGTAGGCACGACGGACCATTTCACCCATGAGGGCGTGGTTGATCGACGGCGCGTAGTTGAGGTTGGTCCCGGGTTCGTTGACGACGTCCACGGAGCACAGCGCGTCGATCACGTCGGCGAGTACCCCGAAGCGCTCCGGTCCGAGGCCGGGATTGGGGGTGGCGGGCATTCCCGAGCGGTGTGTGAGGAGATGGTGGAGGTTGATGCGGTCCTTGCGCACCGAGCGGAAGACGTCGGTGCCGAAGAACTCCGGGATGATGTCGACGACCCGCGTCGACAGCGCGAGCTTGCCTTCGCCGAGGGCGCGGTACGCGAGCGTGTTGGTGAACGCCTTCGACATCGAGAGGATGCGGAAGACGCTGTCCGGGCGCAGGGCTGCGTCCGTGGCTCGTTCCGCGTAACCGATCGTCTCGTGCACAGCGATGTCGCCGTGACGGGCAACGATGATGTTGACGCCGTCGTAGTCGCCGCGGTCGATGTCGCGGCGGATCTCGTCGGTGAGCCGGGTCAGTGCGGTGGGGTCCAGAGCGGGCATGGTGTCGGTCCTGTTTCTCTCGGTGCGGCGGGTATCAGCGGTGGGTCACATGACCAATCCGCCGGACGGCGAGAACGTCTGACCGGTGTAGTAGGAGCCCTCTGCACCCGCGAGGAACAGCACCGTCTTGGCGATCTCCTCGGGGGTGGCGGGCCGCTTGATGGGCTGCATCGAGATGAGGAAATCGGAGAACTCCTCGTCGCTCTGGCGGAACAGCGGCGTGTCGACGGCCCCGGGCGCAAGAGAGTTGACACGGATGTTGAAGGGAGCCAGTTCGGTCGCAGCCTCCCGGGTCAGGCCGAGCACACCGGCTTTGGATGCCGGGTAGTACGCGGGCATCGCCACCGACATCAGCGCGGCGGCCGAGGAGAAGTTGATGATCGCGCCGCCGCCTGCCTTCTTGAGCAGCGGCACCGCGGAACGCATCGTGTAGAAGGGGCCGTACAGGTTGATCTTCAGGACGCGGTCGAAATCCTCGTCGGTGATGGTTTCGTAGAACTCCGGGTTGTGCTGCCGGCCTTCCTTCATCGCCTCGAAGCCCTTGTAGTTCTCGGCGTTGAGGGCGTCGAGCGCCGCTTTGTTGGGAGCGTTGACGCCTGCCGCGTTGACGAGCACGTCGAGCCGGCCGTGCTCACGCTCGACGGTGGCGAAGGCTTCGCGCACGGCGGCACTGTCGGCGATGTCGAGGGGAACGGCGTGGACTCCGGGGAGCGCCGCGAAGTCGCGAGCGAGGTTCTCGGCCGAGATGTCGGCGCCGTAGACGACGGCGCCCTGGTCGGCGAATGCCTGCGCGGTAGCAAGACCCATGCCCGACGCGGCACCGGTGATGAAAACGACCTTGTCCTGGAACTGCATACGAATCTCCTCGGGGATGTGCGGCAGCTGGCTCACTCGTCCTCCGCCACCGGTAACGCAGAGCATGACACTTTGGGTAGACGTATGTCTAGTGAAACTTTTCCGCTGCAGGTGAGGACAGGTATTTCGACGAGGAAACGACCGGAACGAGAGGCCCGACCAACAGAAAAACCCCCGCCGTCCGATGGACGGCGGGGGTTTCGGTGGATCAGGAGATCAGGCGTTGACCACCGCGTCGAGCGCGCTGTAGAAGATGCCGAGCCCGTCGTCGCTGGGGCCGGTGAGCGCCTCGGTGGCGTGCTCGGGGTGCGGCATCAGGCCGACGACCCGGCCGTTCGCCGACGCGATGCCCGCGATGCCTCGCTGGGATCCGTTCGGGTTCTCGCCGACGTAGCGGAACACGACCCGGCCTTCGCCCTCGAGTTCGTCGAGCACTTCCTGCGAGGCCTGGTAACGGCCCTCGCCGGACTTGAGCGGTACCAGGATCTCGGCACCCTGCTCGTAGCGCGACGTCCAGGCGGTGGAGTTCGACTCGACCTTCAGCCACTGGTCGCGGCACAAGAAGTGCAGACCTGCGTTGCGGGTCAACGCGCCGGGCAGCAAGCCCGCTTCCGCGAGCACCTGGAAGCCGTTGCAGATGCCGAGCACCGGCATTCCACCGCGCGCCGCCTCGACGACCTTGGTCATCACCGGAGCGAACCGCGCGATGGCACCGCACCGCAGGTAGTCACCGTAGGAGAACCCACCGGGCACGACGACCGCGTCGACACCCTTGAGGTCGGCGTCACCGTGCCACAGGCTCACGGCCTCGCCGCCGGCAAGCTTCACCGCCCGGGCTGCGTCGATATCGTCGAGCGTGCCGGGGAACGTGATGACCCCGATGCGTGCGCTCATGCGTCACCGTCGATCCGGCGAACCGCCCAGTCTTCGATCACGGTGTTGGCGAGGAGCGCTTCGGCGATCTTCTCCACCTGGGCGTCGTCGACGCTGCCGTCGACCTCGAGTTCGAATCGCTTTCCCTGGCGGACGTCGGTCACGCCCGCGAAGCCCAGCCGCGACAACGCCCCGGCAATGGCCTGACCCTGGGGGTCGAGAATCTCGGCCTTGGGCATGACTTCGACGACGACACGCGCCACGTGCTGCTCCTAGGTAGTAGTGCTGGCGTCCGGGAACGGACACCGGACCCACCGAAGTTTACCGGCTCAGGCACCTTCGGCCGGAACCGGCCGCTGCCCCGCCGGCCAACATCCCCGAGGAGTAGCGGCCTCATACCCCCTAGGGGTATAAAGGAGGGACGACATCGAAGGAGTATCCCCATGACGACCGCTGACACGACGCGTGACGTCGAACTCACCATCGGTGGGATGACCTGCGCCTCCTGCGCCGCGCGCGTCGAGAAGAAGCTCAACCGCATGGAGGGCGTCACCGCGTCGGTCAACTATGCGACCGAAAAGGCGAAGGTCAGCTACAGCGGCGACATCACGCCCGAAGACCTCGTCGCGACCGTCGAAGCCACCGGTTACACCGCAGCACTGCCCGCACCTCCGCGGGCGCAGCACCCCGACACCGAGGACGGCGGACCCGAATCCGACGAAGCCGCCCAATGGAAGCAGCGCCTGACGGTGTCGGCTCTGCTCACCGTCCCCGTGGTCGCACTGTCGATGATCCCGGCCCTGCAGTTCGACAACTGGCAGTGGCTGTGCCTGACCCTCGCATCGCCGGTCGTCGTGTGGGGCGCCCTGCCCTTCCACCGCGCGGCATGGACCAACCTGCGGCACGGCGCCGCGACGATGGACACCCTCATCTCCGTCGGTGTCACCGCTGCATACCTGTGGTCGCTGTGGGCGCTGTTCTTCACCCACGCCGGCATGCCCGGCATGAAGATGACCTTCGAGTTGTTCGCTTCGGGCGGCGGTGAGGAGCACATCTACCTGGAGGTCGCCGCGGCCGTCACCACCTTCATCACCGCGGGTCGCTGGTTCGAGGCCCGGGCGAAGCGCCGCTCCGGCGCCGCCCTGCGGGCGCTGCTCGACATGGGAGCCAAAGACGTCGCGGTGCTGCGTGGAGGCACCGAAACCCGCATCCCGGTGGACCAACTCGCCGTCGGCGACGTATTCGTGGTGCGTCCCGGCGAGAAGATCGCGACTGACGGCGTCGTCGAATCGGGTTCGTCGGCCGTCGACGAGTCGATGCTGACCGGTGAGTCGATGCCCGTGGAGGTCGCCCCCGGCGACGCCGTGGTCGGTGCGACCGTGAACGCCGGGGGTCGCCTCACCGTCCGGGCGACCCGCGTCGGATCCGACACCCAACTCGCCCAGATGGCGCGCCTCGTCGAGGACGCCCAGAACGGCAAGGCGGAGGTCCAGCGCCTCGCCGACCGGATTTCCGCGGTGTTCGTCCCGATCGTGATCGGGCTGTCGCTGCTCACGCTCGCCGCGTGGCTGTTGTTCACCGACGATCCCGTCTCGGCTGCCTTCACATCGGCGGTCGCGGTGCTGATCATCGCGTGCCCGTGCGCGCTGGGTCTCGCGACTCCCACAGCGCTGCTCGTCGGCACGGGCCGCGGGGCGCAACTCGGCATCCTCATCAAGGGCCCGCAGATCCTCGAATCCACGCGCCGCGTCGATACTGTCGTGCTCGACAAGACCGGAACCGTCACCACCGGCGAGATGACCGTCGCCTCCGTCCATGTGGCGCCGGACGAATCGACCGACGAGGTACTGCATCTCGCGGGGTCGCTCGAGCACGCATCCGAGCATCCGATCGCGCGTGCGATCGCCGACCACGCCGCACAGACACGTCCGCTGTCCGGTGTCGAGAGCTTCGAAAACCACGGCGGGCGCGGGGTTTCCGGTGTGGTCGACGGACGTGGCGTGCTCGCCGGGCGGCTGTCCTGGCTGCGCGACGAATGGTCGCTCACACCGCCGCCCAGCCTCCGACGAGAAGCCGAGGCGGCTGAATCCGAAGGCCGGACACCGATTTGGGTGGCCTGGGACGGTGCGGTCCGTGCGGTCGTCGTGGTATCCGACACGGTCAAGGACGGTTCCCGCGACGCCGTGTCCGAACTCCGCGACCTGGGTCTTCGTCCCGTGCTGCTCACGGGTGACAACCGCGGCGCGGCCGAGGCGGTCGCGAAGCAGGTCGGCATCGACGAGGTCATCGCGGAAGTGATGCCCGCCGACAAGGTGCAGGTGATCGAGCGTCTCCAGTCGGAGGGCAGGGTCGTCGCGATGGTCGGCGACGGCGTCAACGACGCGGCAGCGCTGGCCCAGGCCGACCTCGGGCTAGCGATGGGCACGGGAACGGACGTCGCCATCGAGGCGTCGGATCTGACCCTGGTTCGAGGCGATCTACGGGCCGCCCCCGATGCCATCCGTCTCGCGCGGGCAACGCTGCGCACCATCAAGGGCAATCTGTTCTGGGCGTTCGCCTACAACGTCGCGGCGCTGCCCCTCGCCGCGCTGGGCCTGCTCAACCCGCTGATCGCAGGTGCGGCAATGGCGTTCAGCTCGGTGTTCGTGGTCAGCAACAGCCTGCGCCTGCGCAGGTTCGCGCCCCGCTGACTCCGGGCGACGATGGTGGTGTGCGAGATCTTCGGATGTCGTACACCATCGCTATCGCGATATCGCCGACTCCCCGTCGCCGCGTTCGGCCGCAACGAGTTCACGCACCCGCGGCGCGACCTCGGCCGCGAAGCGTTCGAGGTCTGCCGAGTCGTCACTCGCGAGAACGAACGTGCTCGTTCCGTGCTGCAGAGTCAGGTCGGCGAGCTGCTCGGCCCACACCCCCGCCGGGCCGTGCAGAAACGAACCGTCGGCAACATCGGCGAAGGTGCCGGTGATGTTGTACAGCCGGCGGATCTCCGCGGGCTCGCGTCCGGCCTCCCGAGCGCCGTCGTCGACCCGCGCACTCATCTCTGCCAGGACCTCGGGCCCGGCGGCGAACGAACTCGGCAGCCAGCCGTCGGCGAGCCGTCCGGTCAGTCCGAGCATGCGTGTGCCGTAGGCGCCGACCCAGATTCCGAGATCGTGTGCGGGAGCGGGGCCGCGTTTCGCACCGGACAGCGAGTAATACTCTCCGTCGACATTCGCCCCGCCCTTCTCGTCGGACCACAGCGCCCGAATCACCGCGATCGCATCGACCAGCGCGGTCACCGCTTGCCCGGCGCTTCTGCGCGGACCCCCGTTGGCCGCCACCGCATCCCAGAACGCACCCGAGCCGAGTCCGAGTTCGACGCGGCCGCCGCTGAGGCGGTCCAGCGACGCGGCGCTGCGTGCGAGGATCACCGGTCCGCGTAGGGGAAGGTTCGCCACGTTCGGCGCGACCGTGACCGTCGTCGTCCGGGCCGCGATCCAGCTGAGCAAAGTCCAGGTATCGAGAAAACGAGACTGGTAGGGGTGATCCTGGATCGTCACCACATCGAGCCCGGCGCGTTCGGACACGAGAGCGAGATCCACCACTCGGGCCGGGTCAGCGGCGGACGGTGTGAGGAAGCTGCCGAACTCGAGGGATTGCCGGTAGTCGGGCACGACGTCACGATCCTTCCGACTCGGAGCGCGGGGCGTGGCGGCTGACGATGGAGAGGCGATTGAACGCGTTCATGGTGATGGCGACCCATGCGACGGCGGAGAGCTGGTCGTCGGTGAGGTGCGCTCGGGCCTCCGCGTAGTCGCGGTCCTGCTCGTAGCTCGACGGCAGCACTGTCACCGATTCGGCAAGGGTGAGCGCCGCCCGCTCGGCATCGGTGAACAGGTCGGTGTCCCGCCACACCGACAACACCGCGAGCTGCGTCGTCGACACGCCTGCCTTCAGCGCCTCGCGGACGTGAGTGTCGAGACAGTAGGCGCAACCGTTGATCTGCGAGACCCGGATGTTGACGAGTTCGACGAGGGACCGCTCGAGCCCGGCCTCCGCGACGGCCTCCCGAACCGCGCCGGCGACGGCGACCTGCGCCCGGTAGACGGGCCGGGTCTGTTTGTCGATCAGAACGCGGGGCTCTCGGGTTTCGGTCATGTCCGCTCCTCGGGCCGGTCGGCGATCCGTCGTGCATGTGCACCAATTAGTTGACTACGCAACGTACCATCGGGCTCGCGCACGCACCGGAGATCCGGCACGCGACCGACACTGCGAACGGCATACTCGGAGGCATGCGACTGACCCACTTCGGCCATTCCTGCATCCTCGTGGAACACCTCGGGAAGAAGATCCTTTTCGACCCGGGCAACTTCTCGCACGGGTTCGAGGGGATCACCGGCCTCGACGCGATTCTGGTCACCCACCAGCACCCGGATCACGCCGACCCCGCCCGCCTCCCTGCACTGCTCGACGCCAACCCCGGCGCTGCCCTTTTCTCGGACCCGCAGTCGGCGGAACTCCTCGAAGGCGACTGGTCGGCAGTGCGACCCGGCGACCGGTTCACGGTCGGCGACGTGACGATCCGGGGCACCGGCGGACGTCACGCCGTGATCCACCCCGACCTGGCGGTCATCGACAACACCGCGTTCGTCGTGGGCGACGCCGAGAACCCTGCGCGGCTGATGCACCCGGGCGACTCGCTGTACATCCCACACGAACGGGTGGACGTACTCGCCCTCCCGGCGGCAGCACCGTGGCTCAAGATCTGGGAAGCCGTCGACTACCTGCGGGCCGTGAATCCGCGCGTGGCGGTGCCGATCCACCAGGGCATCATCACCGACCAGGCCAACGGCATCTTCTACGGTCGGTACTCCGACATGGCCCCCGACGGCACCGAGTTCCGGGTACTGCCGTACGAGGACGACGTCGAAGTCTGATCTGTACCTGGCGCCGCCGAGGACGGGCTACCGCGCCGCCGCCCGCCCGGCGGCGCGGCCGGAGAAGATGCATCCGCCGAGGAACGTGCCTTCGAGCGAGCGGTAGCCGTGTACGCCACCGCCTCCGAAGCCCGCGACCTCGCCTGCCGCATACAGCCCGTCGAAGACCGAGCCGTCCGCGCGCAACACCCTCGACGACAGGTCGGTTTCGAGGCCTCCGAGCGTCTTACGGGTGAGGAGATGCAGCTTGACCGCGACCAGGGGTCCGGCCTTCGGGTCGAGGATCCGGTGCGGCGACGCAATGCGAGCGATGCGATCCGGCTTGTAGGCGCGGGCCGCGCGCAACGCGACGACCTGCAGGTCCTTGGTGTACTTGTTGGTCATCTCCCGGTCGCGCGACTCGACGACCGAGCGCACCCGCGCGTAGTCGAGCGGCGTCTCGGGCGTCAGCTCGTTCATACCGGCGACGAGGTCGGCGAGGTTGTCGCGGACGACGAAGTCGACGCCACGCCGCATGAACGCATCCACCGGTCCGGGCGCACCCGACCGGATGCGCTGCAGGAGCAAGCGGACATCGCGGCCGGTGAGGTCGGGATTCTGCTCCGATCCGGAGAGACTGAACTCCTTCTCGATGATCTTCTGGTCCAGGAGGAACCAGGTGTGGTCGTGCCCGGTGCGCGCGATGTGCTCGAGAGTGCCGAGGGTGTCGAAACCGGGGAACAGCGGAACCGGCAGGCGATTTCCGGTGGCGTCGAGCCACAGCGACGACGGTCCGGGCAGAATCCGGATGCCGTGGTTCGGCCACACGGGGTCGAAGTTCGTGATGCCCTCGGTGTAGTGCCACATCCGGTCGCGGTTGACGATGTTGCCACCGGCGTTCTCGGTGATCTCGAGCATCCGCCCGTCGACGTGCGCGGGAACACCGGTGAGCATCCGCTTCGGCGGCTCGCCCAGACGCCGGGGCCAGTTCTTCTTCACGAGTTCGAAGTTGCCTCCGATACCTCCCGAAGTGACGATCACGGCTCCGGCAGCGAACTCGAATTCGCCGACTCCCACCCGCGACGATGCGACACCGCGAGCCGCGTCGGTCGGCTCGAGCACGGTGCCCCGCACCCCCGTCACCGCTCCGTCGGTGATCACCAGGTCGTCGACCTGGTGACGGTGCTTCAGCGTGACCAGTCCCCGGTCGACGCCCTCCCGGACCTTACGAGCGAAGATCTCGACGAGAGCCGGTCCCGTACCCCACGTGATGTGGAACCGGGGAACCGAATTGCCATGTCCCGCAGCGTCGTAACCACCACGTTCGGCCCAGTTGACCATCGGGAAGATCTTCAGCCCGCGCTGCTTGAGCCACGCGTGCTTCTCCCCCGTCGCGAATTCGACGTACGCCTGCGCCCACCGACGTGGCCAGCGGTCGTCGACCTCACGGTCGAAGCCCGCCGTGCCCATCCAGTCCTGGAGGGCCAGTTCGTACGAGTCTTCGATACCGAGACGCCGTTGCTCGGGGCTGTCGACGAAGAACAGTCCTCCGAACGACCAAAATGCCTGTCCCCCGAGGTTGTTCGCATTCTCCTGGTCCACCAGGATCACCTTCCGGCCTGCGTCGACGAGTTCTCCCGTCGCCACGAGTCCCGCAAGGCCCGCCCCCACCACGATCACATCTGCGTCCATGCCGCAAACAGTACCGAGCGAACGTACGGCTCGGGACAAACAGTTGCCCACGCAACTCTTCAGACGGTGACGCGCCCCGTCGAGGAAGCCGGCCGGCGATAGACCGCCGGTTCGGCGCCGTGACACAGCGCGGCGTCGATCGCGGCAAGCACGCCCCGCCGGGGACCGGATGCGGCCAGAACCGGTGCGAAAACCGCAAGCCGGAGCGGTTCACCCCGACGCGCCACCCGAGCGGCCCCACTCACCACTACCCGGCGCCGCCACGGCCGTGACGGCGCGCCGTCACCGACGCCGTGGACGCGGGATCTCGTCAGCGTGCCGCCGACCAGGTCGTGGACCCCCGCCCCGTCCACCATGGTCCGGAACCCGACCCCTGGCAGCGCCGCGACGGTGCCGGACGATGCGCGCCACCGCGGAGGCGCGAACAACCGCGTGCGCAACCCCGTCCTGTCGAGCACCCGGTCGGCGGCGAGGAGGCGCAGTCGCGCCTCGTGTCCCGGTAGTGCCGCGAACTCGGCATGCCGTCGGGCGTCTCCACCGTGGTCGTATCCGTGCAGCACGATGGCGTCACCCCCTTCGCGGCGCTCGAGCAGCCACTCCTGCGTGTGCGCGTCACGCACCAGCAGGTAATGCCCGGCGAGCCTGGGGGCGACGAACAGCGACAGCGGCACGCCGCGAGCGTCCATCTCCCGCGCGAACCCGTCGACGACTCCCCGTGTGGTGTTCGTGATTCCAGAGACCGAGACGATCAACTGTCCGTTCACGGGTTCCACCGTCGCATCCGACGGTGAACGCGAGTCGTCGCTCGAACGACGACTACGGGACGATCACACGTCGGCGTCGTGACGTTCCGGCAGTCTCGCGCCGTTCAGCCCTTCGTCGTGCTTCCCCCAGGATTCGAAGTGCACGGCCTCACCGAGGGGGCGGCCCTGCCTCCAGCCGAACCGTTCGAGGTCCGGAACCTCCTGCAGACGTGTCACGGGGCCGAGGCACAGCCAGGCAATCGGGCGGACGGGGTCCTCGACTCCGACGAAGTCGCGGAGGAATTCTTCTTCGTAGAACGATACCCACCCGACGCCCAACCCCTCCGCTGTCGCCGCGAGCCAGAGGTTCTGGATGGCGAGAACTGCTGAGAACAAGCCTGATTCGTCGACGGTATGCCGCCCGAGGATGTGCTTCCCGCCGCGCGACGGATCGTAGGTGACGACGATGCCGGTACGCGATTCGGCGATGCCCTCGACCTTGATGGGGTCGAAGGTCCGCCGCTTGTCCTCGGGTAGCGAATCGGCGAACGCCTCCCTGCATCCGGCGACGTGCTCGGCGAAGGCGGCAAGGCGCTCCGGATCGCGGATCACCACGAAATCCCACGGCTGCGTATTACCCACGCTCGGTGCGTGGTGGGCGGCGGCGAGCACCCGGTGCAGCGCGTCCTCGGGAATCACCTCACCGCTGAACTCGGCGCGCACGTCGCGGCGCATGCGGATGGTGTCGTACAGCGCGTCGCGCGCCTGGGCCGTGAACATGATCGTCAGGCCGGCACGACAGCTTCGATTGCCTCGATGACCTCGGGTGCGTCGGGTTCGGTGCGGGGCCGGAAACGTGCGGCGACGGTGCCGTCCGGTGCGATCAGGAACTTCTCGAAGTTCCACTGGACGTCACCGGCCTCACCCGACGCATCGGGGTGCCTGGTGAGTTCGGCATACAGCGGGTGCCGGTTGTCGCCGTTGACCTCGATCTTCTCCATCAGCGGGAAGGTCACCCCGTAGGTGGCGGAGCAGAACTCCTGGATCTCCTCGGCGGTGCCCGGTTCCTGCCCCATGAACTGGTTGCACGGAACACCGATCACGATGAGCCCACGGTCGGCGTAGTCGTTCGCGAGCTGCTCGAGCGCACCGTACTGCGGGGTCAGACCGCACTTCGACGCAACGTTGACGACAAGGAGGGCGTGCCCCTCGTAGGCTTTCAGGCTCGTAGGCTCACCCGAAAGCGTGTTGATGCTGATGTTCTGCAGTTCGTTGGTCATGCCTACAAGCTAGCCTGCCCCGTGTTCAGTCCTCGGGAACAGCGGCGCCGGACGGCATCCCGGCCGCGAGGTACGCCTCGTACACCAGCCGCCCACGGCGCATTGCACCGGCCGAATGGGGACCGTCGACCGGTTCTCCCGCGAGTGCCGAATCGAATGCGGTGAGACAGACGGTCCATCCGGTCGCGGTTCGCGCGGCGGTGTCGCGCTCCTCGAGGATGTCGACGAACACCAGGGTTGTGCCGTCGGGCGTCGAGGTGAGTTCGAAGTGCAGTTCGTCGCCGCCCCAGGTGTAGACGAGCCGGTGCGGCGCCTCAACGACGAGCACCGTCCCCGTCGCCGGTGCGGCGTTCGGGTCGCCCGAGAACTCGACGGTTCCACCCGGCCGTACGTCGATCACGACGTGGGACGGGAACCAGCGCGCCAGTTCGTCCGCTTCGGTGATCGCGCGCCACAGACGCTCCACCGGGTAGGGGTAGGTCCGCTCGAACCGCACGGCGGGCCGTCCGTCGAATTCGATGTATTCGCCTCGATTGTTCATGTCGAGTCCTTCCGGTCGGTGTCGGCCGGGTCCCCCGTGTTGACCGCAGAATCCGGTCGGTCGATCGTGTCGAGATGGTCGCCCAACGCATCGAGACTGTCGTTCCACAGTCGTCGGTACGGCTCGAGCCAGGCATCGAGCTGTACGAGTGTCTGTGGTTCCAGAGTGTAGATACGGCGGGTTCCTGCCTTGTGGACCTGCACCAGTCCGGCTTGACGCAGCACGCGCAGGTGTTTGGACGTCGCCGGTTGCGAGGTTCCCAGCCGCTCGGAGAGAGCGCCGACGGTACAGCCGCCCTCTCGCCGGATGAGATCGAGCATTGCCCGGCGGTGTGGATCCGCGAGTGCGGACCACAGTGCATCTTCCACTCCACAAGTATGTCTAGACGGTTATATTTCCGTCAAGGCATACTTGGCGGTACCGACGACGGGAGCGCGGTGGTCACGCGAGAGCGAGGAAGAGCTTCTCCAGTTCGGCCTCGGTCATGGGTTCCTTGTTTCCGTCACCCGAATCGGCCATGCATTCCCGCAGGCCGCTGGCGACGATCTTGAAACCGGCACGGTCGAGCGCTTTCGACACCGCAGCGAGCTGCGTGACGACGTCCTTGCAGTCACGGCCCTGCTCGATCATCGCGATCACTCCGGCGAGCTGCCCCTGAGCACGGCGCAACCGATTGAGGACCAGGGTGATGCTTTCTTCGTCGCCGACCATGTCGATTCCTTTCGCGAATGTCCCGCCATCGTACCCCCTGGGGTATCAACCCCGGTCGTCTCGCATCTCGACGGCCGTCTCGGGACCACCGGACGTGCGGGCATCAGCAGGACGAACCACCCGAAGCCCTTTCGCAGCCCTCCGAGCCCCGCGAAAGATTTCATGGCGATCACGATGGGTGAAGTGCCCACGGCACTGGACCCCACGGCACTGGGCATGGGCAGTCCGCCGAGGAGCGCGAGCGCGGGCACAACGAGGAAACCCCACCGGCACCGCCCGGCAGTTGCACGAACCCGACGCGCGAGCCGCGGTTGTGTCGAGCGTCGGCAGGCCCGCCGGTTACGACCCGGCGGGTCGCGGCGCGGCCTCCCCGCGGTAGGCACCCGAAGTCTCGAGCACCCATGCGAACTCGAAAGCCACTTCGCGCCACTTCTCGTAGCGACCGGAGACACCACCGTGGCCGGCACTCATTTCGGTTTTGAGCAGCAACTGCGAGTCGCCGGTCTTGGTGGCTCGCAACTTCGCGACCCACTTGGCGGGTTCGACGTACAGCACGCGGGTGTCGTTGATGCTGGTGATCGCGAGGATCGCCGGATAGTCGTGGGCTCCGACGTTCTCGTACGGGCTGTAGGAGCGCATGTACTCGTACACCTCGGGATCGTCGAGCGGGTTGCCCCACTCGTCCCACTCGATCACCGTCAACGGCAGCGACGGATCGAGGATGGAGGTGAGCGGGTCGACGAACGGCACGTTCGCGAGGATGCCCGCGAACAGTTCGGGAGCGATGTTGGCGACCGCACCCATCAACAGGCCGCCCGCACTGCCCCCGTCCGCGACGAGCCGGTCGGGGCTGGTCACACCCTCGTCGATGAGGTGCCGCGCACACGCGACGAAGTCGGTGAAGGTGTTCTTCTTCGTGAGGGTCTTGCCGTTCTCGTACCAGTGCCGGCCCATCTCGCCGCCGCCGCGCACGTGCGCGACCACGAACACCATGCCGCGGTCGAGCAACGACAATCGAGCCACCGAGAATCCGGGATCGATACTGGCTTCGTAGGACCCGTACCCGTACAGCAAAGTCGGGGCCGGCCCGTGCGCCAGGTCTTTGCGCCGCACGATCGACAACGGAATCCGGGTGCCGTCTTCGGCGGTCGCCCATTCTCGGCGTTGTTCGTAGCGTGCCGGATCGAAGTCGCCGAGCACCGGTTGCGATTTGCGCAGCAGAAGTTCGCCGGTAGCCACGACGTACTCGTAGACACGGGTCGGCGTGATGAACGAGGTGAAGCCGAGGCGCAGGACGGGCTGCTTCCACTCGGGATTGCCACCCGGACCGACCGCGAAGAGTTCCTCGTCGAACTCGAGTTCGGTGAGTTCTCCGTAGCCGTCGTCGGTGAGGGGCCACACGGCGACCCGGGTGAGCGCCTCTCGGCGGTACCCGAGAACCAGGTGACCCTCGAACGCCTCGACGTCTTCGAGACGCACGTCGTGGCGGTGCCCGATGAGGGTGCGCAGTGACGACGGGTCGTCGACCGGCGCTTCGGCGAGCACGAAGTTCTCGGCCTTCTCCCCCGTGTCCGGGTCGACATCGTTGTGCATGATCAGCAGCCGGTCCCGGCCGCCGATCACCGCATGCTCGGCGCCGTATTCGACACCCTCACGACGCGGTAGGAGAACTCTGAATTCGCCTGTGGGATTATCGGATTCGAGAATCCACCCCTCGGTGGTGATCTTCGATCCGACCCAGATCATGAGGTACTTCTCGCTGCGGGTCGAGCCGATCGACACCCAGTACCGCTCGTCGGGCTCGTGGAAGACCTTCACGTCCTCGTCGCGCGCGGTGCCGAGTTTGTGCCGCCACACGGTGTCGGGGCGCCACGACTCGTCCACCGTCTGATAGAAGACGTGGCTGTGATCGAGGGCCCAGGTGGCTCCCGGTGCGGTGCCGGTGATTTCGTCGGGGAGCAACTCGCCGGTCTCGAGATTCTTGAAACGCAACGTGTACCGCTCGTCACCGACGACATCGGTCGAGTACGCCAGCAGCGTGCCGTCCTGGCTGATCGAGAACGCCCCGATGGAGAAGAACTCGTGCCCTTCGGCTTCCACGTTTCCGTCGAGCAGCACCTGCTCGCCCGGCAGGTCGACGCCGGGAGTGACCTCGGGCGGCGTCCAGTCGTCCGCATCCGTGATCGGCGCCCGGCACTGGATGCCGTACTGCTTGCCCTCGACGGTCCGGGCGTAGTACCACCAGTTGCCCATACGAGCGGGAACCGACATGTCGGTTTCCTGGGTACGGGACTTGATCTCCTCGAAAATCGACTCACGCAACGGCGCCAGGTGCGCGGTCTGCGCGTCGGTCCACGCGTTCTCGGCCTCGAGATACGCGACGACCTCGGGTGATTCCTTGTCGCGCAACCACTCGTAGTCGTCGACGAACGTGTGGCCGTGATGGACACGCTCGTGGGGAACCTTCTGGGCGACCGGCGGGGTCGAATTCGAGGAGGTCATCTGCGTTCAGCCGATCCAATCGTCGAAGGAGAGCCCGGAAATACGCTCGTAGGCTTCGATATACCGCGCACGCGTCTTGTCGACGATGTACTGCGGGAGCGCGGGCGGCGGAGTGTCGGACGCGCGGTCCCAACCGGATTCCTCGCTGGTGAGCCAGTTGCGGACGATCTGCTTGTCGAAGCTCGGCTGCACCTTGCCCTCCTCGTACTCGGCGGCATCCCAGTACCGCGACGAGTCGGGAGTGAGCACCTCGTCGGCAAGGACGAGATTGCCGGCCGTGTCCAGGCCGAACTCGAGCTTCGTGTCGGCGAGCAGGAGGCCACGTTCGGAGGTGTAGATCGCGGCGCGGCCGTAGATGTCGAGGGTGTCCTGACGCAACTTCATCGCAAGATTCACGCCGAGTTTCTCGACGACCTGGTCGAAGGTGATGTTCTCGTCGTGATCACCGAGGGCGGCCTTCGTGGCCGGAGTGAAGATCGGTTCGGGCAGGATGCTCGCCTCCACGAGACCCTCGGGAAGCGCGACGCCGCACACCGTGCCGGTGGCGCGGTAGTCGAGCAGACCGGACCCGGTGAGGAAACCGCGGGCGACGCACTCGACGGGCACCATCTCGAGCCGCTTCACCACGAGCGCGCGGCCGAGCACCTCTTCGGGGATGCGCTCGTCGTCGGGTTCACCCGCGAGGTGGTTGTTCGCATCGAGCAGATCGAAGAAGAACACGCTCATCGCGGTGAGGACCCGGCCCTTGTCGGGGATCGGCGTGTCGAGCACGTGGTCGTAGGCCGAGATCCGGTCGCTGGCGACGAGAAGCAGGTGCTCGTCGTCGACGACGTGCAGATCACGGACCTTGCCGCCGGCGAGGTGGGGATAGGACTCGAGTGAAGGACGCACGCTGACACCCTAGTGCGCGATGCGGACGGGGACCGAACGCCGTGGCGGATATCCCATCGACGACAATGGTCCGGAACCGGTGTTCGAAGCCAGGACAGGGGCGTCATGACTGCATCGTCACGGGTGGATGTCGGGTTCCGGTCCGAGCGCGGGCCGATCCTCATCGCCTTGATGCTCGCGACCTCCTTGGTTGCGCTCGAGAGCACGATCCTCGCGACAGCGGTGCCCACGATCGTCGCCGACCTCGGCGGATTCACCCAGTTCCCGTGGTTGTTCTCCAGCTACCTGCTCACGCAGGCGGTGCTGGTCCCGGTGTACGGCAAGTTGTCGGACACCTTCGGCCGTACCCCGGTGCTGCTGTTCGGCATCGGGGCCTTCGCGTTGGGATCGGTGTTGTGCGCGCTGGCGTGGAGCATGCCCGCCCTCATCGCGTTCCGCGCCGTCCAGGGCCTCGGTGCAGGTGCCGTGCTGCCTATGGCGCAGACCATCGCCGGTGACATCTACACCGTGGCCGAGCGCGCGAAAGCACAGGGATATCTCGCCAGTGTGTGGGGGATGTCCGCGGTCGTGGGACCGGCCCTGGGCGGCGTCTTCGTGGACTTCTGGTCATGGCGGTGGATCTTCTGGATCAACGTGCCGCTGTGCGCGGTCGCTGCATGGGTGATCGTCCGTAACTTCCACGAGGACCGTCCCTCCGGCAGCGCGCGACGCGTGGACTGGGCGGGCGCAGTGACACTCGCCGCGGGCGCGGCGCTGGTGATCCTCGGCCTGCTCGAGGGTGGCCAGTCGTGGGCGTGGTCCTCGGGGCGGAGCATCGGCATCTTCGCCGGTGGGATCGCACTGCTGGTGGTCTTCGGATGGATCGAGTCCCGCGCGGCCGAACCGATCCTGCCGATGTGGGTGCTCACCCGCCGGGTCCTGATCACCACGAGCGCCGTCTCGGCCCTCGTCGGCGCGGTCGTACTCGGGTTGACGTCATACGTCCCGTCGTTCGTGCAAGGTGCCCTCGGTACGTCCGCGCTGGTCGCCGGATTCGCCCTCGCCACGATGACCATCGGCTGGCCCATCGCCGCCTCGCAGTCCGGCCGGTTGTATCTGCGGATCGGGTTCCGGCTGACCGGCCTGGTCGGTGCGGTGCCGCTGCTCGCCGGCGCGGTCCTGCTCACACGGCTCGGAATCGGCTCGTCGCCGTGGCACGTCGCGGGGTGCTGCGTGCTCATCGGTCTCGGGCTGGGCCTGATCGCGAGCCCCGCACTCATCGCCGCACAATCGAGTGTCGAGTGGGCCGAACGGGGCGTGGTCACCGGTGCCAATGCCTTCGCCCGCGCATTGGGAAGCGCCGTGGGTGTCGCCGTGTTCGGTGCGCTCGCGAACACCGCGCTGTCCCGTTCCGATGGCTCCTCCGCCGAATCCGTCCCGGACGCCCCGCAGCTCGCGACGTCCGTCGCACCCGTCTTCACGGCGGTGCTCGTCTGCGCGGTGATCCTCACCTTCTGTGTCGCACTCATTCCGAACCGCCGGCAATCGGAATCCGACTCTGCCTGAATGTGGTCAGGGTGCCCTAAGGTGTCCGCTATGACCAACGAATACGGGATGCTCCCCGTCCTCATCGAAGTGGCGAGGGTCGAGGACATCACGCCTCACATGCGCCGGATCACCTTTGCCGGCCCCGGCGTAGCCGAATATGCAGCCGTCCCGGGCCGGGTGCCGAACATCAAGTTGGTGTTCCCCCGCGCGAACGGTCGACTCGAGGTGCCGGCCCGTAACGGATGGGGGCGGCTCGCATGGCCCGATCCCACCGTGAAACAGCAGGTCCGGACATACACGGTCCGCCGCCTCGACCCCGAGACCGCCGAGATGGACATCGATTTCGTCAAGCACGGCGACGAGGGCCTCGCGAGCGGCTGGGCCGAACACGCCCGTCCCGGGGACGTGATCGCAGCGGCGGGCGCGGGCGGAGTGACCGCCGGTGAAGCGGACTGGTACCTCGTCGTCGGTGACGAGACGGCCCTGCCCGCCATCGGGCGGATGCTCGAGCACATGCGGGAGGACGCCACCGGTGTCGCCTTGATCGAGGTGGCCGACGAACACGAGCAGCAGGACCTGCGCCATCCCGACGGAGTCGAGATCCGTTGGCTCCACCGCCACGGCGCACCCGCGGGCACCACCGATCAACTGTTCGACGCCGCGACCGCGGTCGAGATTCCCGGCGGTGATGTCACGAAGTTCGCGTGGGTGTCGGCGGAGTCGAAGACCGTGCTGGCGATGCGCAAGTGGCTGCGCAATGAGGCAGGGTTCGACCGCAAGGCCACGCTCGTCATCGGTTACTGGCGACGCGGGATGACGGAGACCGGCTACGGCAAGACCGCCGACCACGACCGGGTCGAGGACGAACACGACGAGGTCCTCCCCCACGATCACGACCACGATCACCAGCACGCTCACTGAGGGCCCACCCCGGTCGCGCGGATCGTTACAGACCGGATGTTTCGTTCTGCCGCGCGATCGGGCACCATCTCTGCGGTGAGGACCAGACGTGCAGGAAACGAAACCGTCGACGACATGACATACGTCCCGCTGGGATCGTCCGAGCATGCGGCGAACCAGCTTCGGAATGCCAGGGCCATGCAGGACACGACCGACTATCAGTCACTGCGTTCCGCGATGGACGCCGAGTACTACTGGCGGGGCGTGACCGAGACCTTCCGGATCGCAGACGAGTCGTTCACCGCGGTCTCCGCCGCGACGCGCGACGTCACGGACATCTCGTCGCACGTCATGGCGCGTGCGGCCGACTGGGTGGGCACCATCGAACTGGCCGCGGAAGGCAGCCGCCTCTACGGTGCGCTGGTGGCGTACACCCAAGGAGTCGGCGACGGATACGCGGCGATCGAATTGTGGGCGCACGGCGTCCGGAACGCACACTTCTGAGATCCGAGCCTGCCCCCGAAGGTCGTGCAGCGCCGACGGGCCGGCTCCGAGCGCGCGCTACGTCGGACGCTCGAGGTGCGCGCGATCCCAGTTCCCGAGATCCGCTGCGGCGTCGTAGGTGCTGCGGAGGAACTCCAGCACTTCCGCGTCGGGGTCGGCTGCCGTGCGCACCGCCTCGTACGGCAACACGAACTCGCCGAGTTCGGCGGAGTAGTACGCGGCATCCGGGCGCACAGGACGGTCCGCGTAGCCGTCCGGCGCGGGGTAGGCATACGCGTAGAAGGCGCCCTCGTCGCCACCACCGGGCCAGAATCCGCAGCTGCTCAGCTCGTGCGAGTAGGCCTCGGTCATCACCTCGTCGGGGCAGTGAGGGATTCCACCGGGATGTGGCGGTGCGGTGCGACCCGAGAATCGGGTGCAGGCCAGATCCATTGCTCCCCAGAAGAAGTGAACCGGGCTGACCTTGCCCAGGTACTCGCCCCGGAACTGCTGCAGGACACGGTCGGCTCGGAGCAGTTGCCGCCAGAACAGGTGTGCCGCGTCGGGATCGTACGCGCTGTGCTGGTGGTCCTGCGCGAACGGGATCGCCGGGTCGACCTCGTTGGGCGCACCATGGATCCGGGTCTCGATGCCCAGCTCGTCCAGAGCACCGAAGGTGCGCGAGTAGAAGTCCGACACGGGCTGCGCCGTGAGCGGGACGGCGCTACTGCCTCCGTCGCTCGCACGGATGTTGAGGTTGTGCTCGCAGAAATCGAATTCGAGGTCGAACACACCGCCGCGGTAGGGAATCGACGAGGTACCCAAGCCGCGTGCCGTGACGTACAACGTCGTGTGCCACCAATGGTTCACCGGCGGCGACTGGACCAACCGGATCTTACCCACGATCTGCAGCCACATGTGCAGGCTGTCGCGGGTGGCGGCCCAGTCTGCGACACGCAGACTCGGCCACTCGTCGCCCGGATTCTCGACGGATCGGTTCACGGCACCTCCCACGGTCGGACATCGAACCCTACTCGGCCGGGCCGCCGCCCGGACTCCGTCGAGAGGATTCGTTGCCGCCCGGTACAGTTCGCCTTTCCCTGGTACCGCGGTCAGGACGCAGGTTCGAACTGATCGTCGTCCACGAAACGCCGCAACGTCGGGAACGACGTCCACATCACGACGACGAGCACGATGCCGGCGACTCCGTACACCGTCAGCGCCATCGACATCGGCACCACCGACGCGATCACACCGGCGGCGATCGCACCGAGCGACGTACCCGCAGTCACCTGGGCAGACCACACCGCAGCGATACGCCCGCGGTACTCGTCGGCGGTGTTGCGCTGCACCGTCGCATACCGCATCACATCGGCGAGCGAGTCGCCGAATCCGTACGCTGCCAGGCCCAGCAGCACGACCGCGGTCACGCCGGTCGCGCCTGCTCCGGCGAGCCCTGCGGCCGAGACGGCCATGAGGACGAAGACGACCAGACCGGACCGTCGGACGGAACCCGTCCAGCCGCTCGTGAGCGAACCGAGAACGGCACCGACAGCCGGCGCGGCATAGAGCAACCCGACCACCGACGGCCCCGCGCCGAGCACGCGGTCGGCGAACGCCGGGAGCAGCACTGCCCAGCCGGTGAGCAGCATCGCGGCAAAACCTACGACGAGAACCTGGCCGATCACCCGGTTGCGGAACGCATACGTGAAACCCGCGGCGATCGATCTCAGCGGTGATTCGACGGACACCGTCGCCGGCGGCAGCGGTGGCAGCCGCGTGATGCAGAAGGTGGTGATCACGGTGGTGAACGCGGCGAACGCGTAGGCCAGGCCCACCCCACCGGCGGCGATCACGACACCACCCAGTGCCGGGCCCACCATGGAGCCGAGATCCGCGGTGAGCGCCATGAGGGCGCCCGCCGCCGCCAGCTTGTCGCGCGGCACCAGGCTGGGAGTGACGGCCATCAGCGCGGTCGCCGAGATACCGCCCGCCGCCCCGTCGACGACGGAGATGAGGTAGATCGCCCACATCTGCGGCTCGGGCAGGTAGGCGTTGACGGCGAGCAGCGCGAAGGCCACCGCCGCGGTCCCTCGCGCAATGGCGATCACGTTGCGCCGGTCGAACCGGTCCGCCAGGACACCGCCGACGAAAGTCGCGGCGAACGTGGTGATTCCGAGGACCGCGGTCACTGCCGCGACCTGGGCGGTGGATCCGGTGAGCTGGTAGACCTGCACCGGGACCGCGACGATGAGAAACCCGAGGCCCAGCAGCGACACCACCCGCGCGGTGAACAGGTACCGGAACTCGCGACTGGTACGGATCGGATCGAGATCGATGGTCAGTTTCTCCAGGAGGGCCACGGCGGTCCGCTCACTGTCCGGCGAGCAGGGCGCACCACTGCTCGAGGTCGGGTTCGGACGCGAGCGACACGAAATCGATGTCGGCGCCCGCGCCGCGCCACTGTTCGATCAGCGCCATCAGGCGCACCGAATCGAGGCCCTGATCCACCAGATTCACCGTCGGGTCGAGCTCGTCCGGCTCCACCTCCAGGATGCGGGCGGTATCGGCGAGGATGGTCGCGCGGTCCAACATGTCTGTCTCCTTCTGCTGACGGTACGAAAGTAGTTCAGGCGACCGGGGATCGGCGGCCGGCGAGGGCGGTCAGTGCCTGCACCCAGCGCTGCGACAGCAGTTCGAGGGTGCCGGCGCCGACAACTCCGGTGGCCGCGGCGAATTCGCAGTCCAGGACGGGTCCGTCCTCGGTGTCCTCGGTGATCGCGTCGACTTGCAGGACGTGATCGAGCGGTGTCGACGGATCCACCGACCCGCCGAGTGCCGGCGCTTCGGGGGCGCCCGACC
Organism: Rhodococcus sp. NPDC058639; assembly: GCF_042717545.1. Taxonomy (NCBI): domain Bacteria; kingdom Bacillati; phylum Actinomycetota; class Actinomycetes; order Mycobacteriales; family Nocardiaceae; genus Rhodococcus; species Rhodococcus sp. NPDC058639. The sequence continues at coordinate 261,810 of NZ_JBHXRF010000002.1, read as the reverse complement.
ACGGGGCGCCGGTCTCTTCGCCGAGCGTCATCCGGCCGAGGTAGTTGAACACCACCTCGGGTCGGCGGTACCCGGCGAACCGATCCGCGAAGTCCGGATTGAAGCGGTGCAGCACACCGAAACCGATCCCGTTGTCCGGCAGAGCGCGCAGCGACCGAGGGACGCGAGCGAGTGCGTCACCTGCGGCCGGGCCGCCCTCGAGCGCGTCGTGGATGTCGATTCCGGTGAGGTCGAGGGCAACCGGGAACATCGATGTGAACCATCCGACCGTGCGGGAGATGTCGGCGCCCGGCACCACGTCCTCCTCGCGACCGTGGCCCTCGAGTTCGACACGAACGGTGTCACCGCCACGCACCGACGCCACTGCCAGAGCGAGCGCGGTGAGCAGTGCCTCGTTGATCGACTCACCGGCGAGCACCCGTTCGGTCACGGGGACCGGGACACGCACGCGGACCGAGCGGAGCGCGGACACGGTGTCGACGGAAGGATCGAGGTCGCGCTCTCCCAGGGACGGCTCGGATGCCGACAGGGCAGGTTCCCAGGCGGGCCAGGACTCGACGACCCGCTTCGATCGTGCCGCCTCCGCGAGTCCGGTGGCCCAGGCGCGGAACGGGGTACCGGAGGCGGCGAGCCGGATGGTTCCGCCACCGGCGGCCTGCTCGACCGCGTCCGCCAGATCCGGGACCAGGATCCGCCACGACACCCCGTCCACGACCAGGTGGTGAACGGCGACGAGAACACGGCCTGCGGTCCGGGGCCCGAAGTCGAACCAGACCACCTGGAGCATCACGCCCGCTTCCCGGTCGAGCGAGGAATAGGCCCGTTCCCGTTCGGCAGCGAACAGGTCCTGCCACCGTGGGTCGTCGACGCCGGCCTCGTCGAGATGCGTCGCATCGACGCGCCGGACCAGTGCGTCGACGGCGGGGATCTCCGGCGCGTGCTCCGCCGGGACCGTCCACGCCGGACGAGCGCCACCGGCGGAGAACCGGGACCGCAACATCGGATGCGCACCGAGCAGCGCGGTCACCGCCGTCTGCAACGTGGGCAACGTCAGCCCGGACGGGGCAACGAGCAACCGGGCCTGGGAGAAGCGGCTGAGGTCGCTTCCCCAGCCGAGGGCCTCCCACACGATCGGCACGAGCGGCACGTCACCGATCGCCTCGTCGGTGCCGTAGACCCGGTCGTGCACCGGACCGGCCGTGTCGGCCGCCGCGGCGAGGTCGGCGACGGTGCGCAGTTCGAAGACCTGGCGGGTCGTGATCCGCACGCCGGCAGCACGCGCCTTCGAGACGAGCTGCATCGAGACGATGGAATCTCCTCCGAGGGAGAAGAAGTCGTCGTCGGCACCGACGCGGTCCAGGCCGAGGACGTCTGCGACGACGGCGGCAAGCGCAGCCTCTGCGGGAGTGCTCGGTTCCCGCGACCCGACGAGCGCCGCGAAATCCGGTTCGGGCAGCGCCTTCCGGTCGACCTTGCCGTTGACGGTCGCCGGGAATCGGTCGAGCACCATGACGACGGCGGGGACCATGTAGTCGGGCAATGTCACCGCGGTCGCCGTCCGTACGGCGGCCGGGTCGACGTCGCCGTCCGGCGTCACGTAGCCGACGAGACGGACCACGCCGCGGTTGTCGGTGTGCGCGACCACGACCGCGTCGCGTACGCCGCGTACTGCCGTGAGGGCCGCTTCGACCTCGCCGAGTTCGACGCGGAAACCCCGGATCTTGACCTGGTCGTCGCCGCGACCGAGGAATTCGAGCACGGTGTTGCCGTCCGCACCGGCCACCCGCTTGACGACATCACCGGTGCGATACAACCGGGATCCGCTGCTGCCGAACGGGTTCGGAACGAACCGGGTGCAGGTGAGGTCGGGACGGCCGAGATAGCCGCGTGCGACACCGTCTCCGGAGATGTAGAGCTCGCCCGCCACGCCCGTCGGAACGGGCCTGAGCATCGCGTCGAGGACGTGGGCGCCGCCGCCGTGCACCGCTCTGCCCAGACACGGGGTATCGGCGTCGGTGACCTTGCCGACGAGGGAGTCGACGGTGCATTCGGTCGGCCCGTACAGGTTGAATGCGCGCCCGTCGGTGAGTTCCCGAAGGCGGCGCCACGACGCGGGGTTGACGGCTTCACCGCCGAATCCCACCGTGGCGGGCCGGTGCGGATGGTCGTAGAGCCCCGCGGCGAGCATCCGGTCGAGGAACGACGGCGTGACCTCGAGGAAGTCGAGCCGGTGCTCGATCGTGTAGGCGACCATCCGTTCCGGATCACGCATCGTGTCCTCGTCGAAGACGTGCACGGTGTGGCCGTCGAACATCCAGAGCGTGGGCTGCCACGACGCGTCGAAGCCGAACGACCACGCGTGGCCCACGCCGACGACCTCGCGCTGCGACGCGGCGACCGTGGGCACGTAGAGGTCGGCGCGGTGGCTGTCGAACAGGTTGAGCAGATTGGCGTGGGTGACGGCGACGCCCTTCGGCAAGCCGGTCGATCCCGATGTGTAGATCACGTACACGCCGTTGTCCGGCTGCAACGCCGCGCGACGGTCCGCGTCGGTCACGGGGGTCGCCGGCAGCGACGCGAGGGCATTCCGGGTCGCGGGGTCGTCGAGAACGACCACGGGGGTGTCCCCCGCGACGGCGTCGATCCGGCCGGCGACGTCCGCGGTGGTCACGATCACGCACGGTCCGGAGTCCGCGATCATGTGCGCCAGGCGGTCGGCGGGATAGGACGGGTCCATGGGGACGTACACGCCACCCGACCGGATGGCGGCGGCGATGGCCACGATCATGTGCTGGGACCGGGGCAGGGCCAATCCCACGACCGTCTCGGGGCCGACGCCTGCATCGATCAGCAGACGCGCCAGACGGGCCGACCGGTCCCCGAGTTCGGCGAAGGACACTGTCACCGCGCCGGACACGACTGCCGGAACGTCCGGGGTGCGGGCGATCTGCGCGTCGAGCAGGTCGGCAACCGTGGCCGCTCCCGAAGCGGGTGCGTGCGGGGTATCCGACCGGTCGAGCACGTCCCGGTGTTCCGCGTCGGTCAGCACATCGAGGTGCGCGACGGGCACCGGCCGGTCTGCGACGAGTTGCTCGAGGATCCGGACGAGTCGCTGTCCTACGGCTGCGGCGTCGTGTTCACCGAAGACCGCAGGCTGGTATTCGAGCACCAGGCGCAGCGTGTCCTGCAGCCCCGCGACGAGGACGAGGGGGAAGTTGGTGGCGTCCGTGCCGTTCATCGCCGACACCCGGACTCCGCTGTCGCGCTGGGCGCGGTCGAGGGCGTCACGGTCCACCGGATAGTTCTCGAACACCAGCAGGGTGTCGAACAGTTCACCCACTCCTACGGCACGCTGTACATCCGCGAGACCGACGTACTGGTGATCCATCACCCGGTTCTGCTCGGACTGTATGCGCGAGAGCAACTCTGCGACCGACTCGTCGGCTGAAGTCCGGACCCGCACGGGGACGGTGTTGATGAACAGTCCGATCATCGACTCCACGCCGGGGACGTCCGGCACGCGCCCCGACACGATCGCGCCGAACACCACGTCCGGCCGTCCGGTGAGCGCGGCGAGCAGCAGTCCCCACGCCGTCTGCACCACGGTGTTCACCGTGACACCGCGGGAGCGGCTCACGGAGAGAAGCCGCTCCGACAGCGCGTCCGGTACCGCTATCGTGAGTTCGCCGGGCAGTTCGGCCTGCATCGACGACCCGGCCGGTGCGACGAGTGTCGGTTCGTCGACCCCCGACAACGCCTCGCGCCACACCTTGAGTCCGGCGGCACCGTCCTGGCGGTCCAGCCAGGCGAGGTAGTCCGTGAACGGCACCGCGCGGGCCAGACCCGACGTGTCCCCGCCGGCCGCGTAGATCTGGAACAGTTCCTGCACCAGCAGCGGAGTGGACCAGCCGTCCAGGACGAGATGGTGTGCGGTGAACACCAGGCGCGACCGGTCACCGGACAACTGCAGGAGGCGGAAGCGGACGAGCGGTGCGGTGTCGGCAGCGAACCGGTCCACACGGTCGGACTCCACGAATGCGTGGGCGCGTCCGGTAGGGTCGGCGGCCGCGGACAGGTCGATCACCTCGAACGGCGTCTCGACCGTGGCTGCGACGACCCCGATCGGGACACCCGAACCGGAGATCCGGAAACCGGTGCGCAACACTGCATGCCGTTCGATGAGACGGGAGATGCTGCGGCGCAGCAGCACGGTGTCGACTGCACCGTCGAGATCGAGAACCGACTGCATCGTGTAGACGTCGACGCTGTCCTCGTCGAGTCCCGACAGGAAGTACATGCCGCGCTGCAGCGGGGTCAGCGGCACGACGTCCTCGAGCCCGCCGGTGACCGCGCGGTCGAGTTCCGCCGTCTCCTCGACGGTCAGCCCGGTCGCCGTCAGATCGGACGGGGTGAGGGCGATTGCGGCGGGTTCGTCTGCCACACGAGACAGGGTGGCGAGCGCATCGCCCCAGGCGCGGGCGATCCGCTCTGCCGTCGTGGCGTCCAGTACGCCGGTGGCATAGGTGAATTCGGCGGACAGCACCGGACCGTCCGGGCCGTCGTCGGTGATCGCGTTGACATCGAGCACATGATCGAGCGGCGTGGCCGGGTCGACGGATCCGCCGAGCGCGGCAGCCTCGGGAGCCGCCGACCACGGAGCCGACGCGGTCTCTCCGAGCGTCATGCGTCCGAGATAGTTGAAGACGATCTCGGGGGCGCGGTAGCCGGTGAACAGATCGTCGTTCCCGCCGGACAGGCGCCGCAGGATCCCGAATCCGATTCCGTTGTCCGGCACCGCGCGCAGCGACTCCTTGACGTGTGCGAGGCAGAGGGCGGGGTTGTCGGGAGATGCGCCGAGGTCGAGGACGACGGGATACATCGAGGTGAACCAGCCGACCGTGCGGGAGAGGTCGGCGCCGGGCACGATGTGCTCCTCGCGGCCGTGTCCTTCCAGGTGCACCCGCACCGCCGATCCGCCACGGACCGACGTCACCGCCATCGCGAGGGCCGCGAGCAGGACATCGGCGACGCCGGTGCGGAAGGCGGCGGGCACGGAGGTGAGGATGCGTGCGGTGATGTCGCCGGGGACGCGTACCTCGACCGACGCCGAGGTCGACACCGTGTCGCGGGCGGGGTCCAGCGCGCGGCAACCGAGCGCGGTCTGCTCGCTCGCGCCGCCCGCGGTGTCCGTGCAGGACCGCGACCACACCGGGCGGGACTGTGTCACCCGATCCGAGTGTGCGGCCTCCGCGAGTCCGGTCGCCCAGTCCCGGAACGAGGTTCGCGGTTCCTCGAGCGCACCGGCGGCACCACGGCGGGCACCGTCCACCGCACTCGCAAGGTCCGGGACGAGGATGCGCCAGGACACCCCGTCGACCACGAGATGGTGCACCGTCACCAGCACGCGGCCGGGCACCTCGGGTCCGGCGTCGAAGAAGACGAGCTGCACCATCACGCCGGCGGCGGGATCGATCGCGGCCCGGGCAGCATCCTGGGCGGCGGTGAACTCCGCCTGCCACCGGGCGGCGTCGAGTCCCCGCACGTCCACGTGCCGGACCAGCCCCTCGGCATCGGGTACCTCGTCGGGCACGATCCAGGAGGCAGAGTCGTTCCCGTCGGCGTCCGTGCCGACGGTGAAGCGCGACCGGAGCATGTGGTGGGTCGTCAACAGCGCACGGACACCGGCGACGAGGTCACCGGTGCCGAGACCCGCCGGTGTCACCAGTAGGCGGGACTGGGTGAATGTCCGCAGTGTGTGGGCAGGCATGTGCGTGAGCGTGTCGTGAACGATCGGAGTGAGCGGAACCGGTCCGACGGCCGAGGTCGTCTCGCGTCCCACCTCTGCTGCGGACGCGGTGTCGTGCGCCGCCGCGATCGCAGCGGGGGTGCGCAGTTCGAAGACCTGACGCGCGGTGACCTGGATATCCGCGGCCCGGAGTCGCGCCACCAGCTGGATCGAGACGATGGAGTCCCCGCCGAGGGTGAAGAAGTCGTCGTCGACGCCCACACGTTCGAGACCGAGTACGTCGGCGAACGCACTGCACAGCGTCGTCTCGAGCTCGGTGGTCGCCTCGCCGGAACCGGCCAGAGCCGCGAAATCCGGTTCGGGAAGGGCCTTTTTGTCGATTTTTCCGTTCGCCGTCACCGGTAGAGCCGGCAGCACGACCACGGTGGCGGGAACCATGTACTCGGGCAGGCGCGCGGCGAGGGCGGTACGCAGGTCCGCGGGCTCGAGGGCGTCGTCGGCCACCACGTAGGCGACCAGTCTGGTCACTCCCCTGCCGTCCGTGTGCGGAACGACCACGGACGCCCGCACGCCCGGATAGGCGTCGGTCGCGGCCTCGACCTCGGCGGGTTCGATGCGGTAGCCGCGGATCTTGACCTGGTCGTCGTCTCGGCCCACGTATTCCAGAACGCCCGCGCGGGTCCAGCGCACCACGTCGCCGGTGCGGTACATGCGCTCGCCGGACCCGGCACAGGGGTCGGCCACGAAGCGGTCGGCGCTCAGGCCCGGTCGCCCGAGATACCCTCGCGCGACACCGTTTCCGGCGACATACAACTCTCCTGTCACGCCGGGCGCGACGGGGCGCAACCAGTGGTCGAGCACGTACAGCCGGGTGCCCGGCATCGGCCCGCCGATCGTGACCGGCCCGCCGGAGATGGGGGCATACGAGGCGTCCACGGTGCACTCGGTGGGGCCGTAGCAGTTGAAGGCTTCGACGCCGGATCCGGCGAGCGTGTGCCACAGGTCGCCGCTCACGGCCTCGCCGCCGACGGTCACCTTGGCAGGCCGGTGGTATGCGGGATCGAGGAGGCCGCCCTCGAGCAAACGGGTCATGAGCACGGGCACCGTGTCGACGTAGTCGATGCGATGGGCGCGGACGTACTCGACGAGGTACTGCACGTCGGTCCGGCGGTCGTCGTCCGGGAGGTGCAGGGTGTGCCCGTCGAACAACCACGTGAGCGCGGCGACGGCGGAGTCGAATGCGAACGGGTACGTCAGCAGCACACGCCACTGGTCTCCGCGCGGCTCCCGTATCCCGGGAAGCATCAACGTCTTTCTCTGTGCCGCGTGAAGATCTGCGAGGTTGTCGTGGGAGACGACGACCCCCTTCGGAGTCCCCGTCGAGCCGGACGTATAGATGACGTAGGCAGCGTGTCCCGCGTGCAGCGGTGCGCAACGGTCGCCGTCCGTAACCGGGTGCGCCGGGAACTCGGCACGCGCCCGCTCCACGCCGGGATCGTCGAGCAGCAGCACGTCGACTCCGGCGAGCACGTCACCGAGTTCTCCGGCGACTGCGGACGTACTGATCACGACGACCGGCGCAGCGTCGGTCACCATGTGCTTCAAACGGTCGGCCGGGTACGACGGGTCGAGCGGCAGGTACGCCCCGCCCGCGGCGAGCACCGCCGCGATCGCCTCGACCATCACGGCAGTGCGCGGCAGTGCGAGCCCGACACGGTCGTCGGGTCCCACGCCTCGTGCGATCAGCAGCCGTGCGAGGCGGGCGGACTCTGCGCCCAGCTCCTCGAACGTGAGCCGCTGGTCGCCGCTCACCACCGCGAGATCTCCGGAACGCGCCCGGAACTGCCGGGTGAGCACATCCACGACCGTGCCCGTGGCAGGTTCGGCAGCCGCGAAAGAACCGGCTCCCGAAGACCAGGCTCCGAGCACCTGCTCGCGCTCGGCCCCGGGCAGCACGTCCAGTGCCGCGACGGGCGCATCCGCATCGGACGCGAGGGCCTCGAGGATCGCGACGAGCCGGGACCCGAGCGCCGCCGCGTCGTCGTGGGTGAACAGCGCCGGACGGTAGTCGAGCTTGACGACGAGGTCGTCGGCAAGTCCCGCGGTGAGGACGAGCGGATAGTTGGTGGCGTCGTGGGCCTCGACGCCGGCGATGGTGACGCCGCCGGACTGTTGCGCGCGCTCGAGCGCCTCGCGGTCCACCGGGTAGCTCTCGAAGATGGTGAGAGTGTCGAACAATTCGCCGATCCCGGCGTCGCGCTGGATGTCCGCGAGCCCGAGGTACTGGTGGTCCACCGTGCGTGACTGGTCGAGCTGGACCCGTCGCAGTGTCTCGGTGACGGTTCCGCGCGGGTCGAGCCGGACGCGGACGGGGACGGTGTTGATGAACAAGCCGACCATGGATTCGACCCCGGCCAGTTCGGCTGGGCGGCCCGACACGGTCGCGCCGAACACGATGTCGTCGCGGCCGAGCAGACCGGACAGGAGCATCGCCCACGCGGTCTGCAGCACGGTGTTGAAGGTGACGCCTGCCGTGCGGGTCAACGTGCCGAGACGCTCGGCGAGGCCGGGGGGCACGGTGACGGCCAGCTCGGCGCACGGCTCCGCGGCGCGCGTGGAGCCGGGCGGGGCAACAAGGCTCGGCTCGGTGAAATCCGCGAGGGTCTCGCGCCACAGCTGGCGCGCGGTGTCGTGATCCTGTCGTTCCAGCCACGCCAGGTAGTCGCGATAGGGCCGCACCGGACCGAGCACCGTACCGGCGCGCGCGGCCGACTCGCCCGCTGCATACAGCTCGAGGAGTTCCCGCACCATGATCGGTGTCGACCATCCGTCGACGACGATGTGATGCGTGGTGAGGAGCAGCCGCACGTCGTCGGTACCGAACCGGACGAAGTGCCATCGCACGAGCGGGGGCTGGGTGAGGTCGAACCAGTGGCGGAGGTCGGCATCGATCAGATCCTGCAGGCGCCGTTCCGCTTCCGGGCCGGGTGTTCCCGTCAGATCGGCGCTTCGCCAAGGCGCTTCGACACCGCGCACGACAAGTCCTGCAGTGCGTCCGTCCTTTCGTGGACGGAAACACGTCCGCAGCGACGCATGCCGATCGAGCAGCGCCTGCGCTGCCGTGCGCATGCGATCCTCGTCCACCGTTCCCGACAGGCGCAGGACCGACTGCACGGTGTACGCGTCGGGCTCGGCGCTGCCGTCTGTGCCGGCGGCGGGCTCGGTGGGAGCAGCGATCGTGCTCAGGTAGAGCAGACCCTGCTGCAACGGTGAGAGCGGAACGATGTCTTCGAGCGCAGTGGAGTGAGTCATGACTGCTTTCCGGGGCGGAGACGAGCTTGTCGGGCACGACGAACACGGCCCCCGAGTCGGGGACATCGGGGGCCGTTCGGTCGGTGGCAGCCGCGGTGATCGACCGCGACGGTGTTACTGCTTCTGGTTCGCGGGCAGCTTTTCGAGCGCGGCGTCGATGGAGTCGAGTGCGAGCAGCGCGGTTTCGTACGTGGCGGCGTTGGCGTGCTGGACGCCGACGAGGTTGCCGGCCTTGACGGCGGGCAGGTTCTGCCACAGCGGTGAATCGAAGACTTCCTGGAGTTCGGCAGAGACCGAGCCGTCCGCTTCGAGGCCGTAGACGATCACGTCTGCGTCCGCGAGGTTCTGCGGCAACTGCTCGAGCGAGACGTATTCGCCGTGGACGTCTGCGGGATCGACGGGCTCACCGGGGAACGTGAAGCCGAGGTCGTCGAACAGGTTGGTGGTGTAGGACGACTTGTACTCGCGGAAGAACTCACCCGGCTCGGTGCCGCAGGTGCTGCACAGGCCGGCGAAGTTCAGGCTGCCGAGAGTATCCCCGTACTTGTCCGCGATCTCGGCGGCGCGCGCTTCGTACTCCGACTTGAACTCTCCGTAGGCGTCACCGACGTTGGCTGCGTCGGCGTACTGGTCGCCGAGCGCGCGCCAGTCGCCGGGGTTGGTGGGGCCGAGGAAGACGACCGGCGCAAGGGCCTCGAGCTTGGCCATGTCCACCTGGGACTGCACGCGGGCCGGAACGCCCATGATGATCAGGTCGGGCTCGGCAGCCGTGATGGCCTCGTAGTTCAGCTCACTCGCCGCTCCGTCGGGTGCCACCTTCGGCAGTTCCTCGTATGCAGCGAGGGTCTCCTCGTCCATGCTCCCGATCTCGCGGGTCCATTCGCACACCGCGGCAAGGTTCGCCCCGGCCTGGATGAGCGGAAACGCGGCGTAGCCGCACGCGACGATGCGCTGCGGGTCGGCCGGGATCTCGATGGAGCCGTTCTGCGCCTCGAACGTCCGGGTGGCCGCGGCCTCCGTGCCGTCCGAAGCATCGCCGTTGTCGCTCGAGCAGCCCACCAGGCCGGCCGTGAGCAGCGCAGCCGCACCGAGAACCGCGACGCTACGCGCCCGGCTACGTTCAAGAACCCGCATGACATGTCTCCCAGATGTGTTCTCGCCGGGATGTACCCCCGGTCACGATTGGTTAGGCTAACCGAAACAATTGGCCACGCCAAGCGTCACGATCATCCGAATTCCAAGGCGAACTCGTCGATCTCCGACTGATCGAGGCCGCCGAGAGTCAGATCCGACGGGGTGAAGCCGCCTGCATCCCCCGACTCCGCGTGTCCGGCAAGTGCCTGCAATGCCGCAACCCAACTCTCCACGAGGTCTGCGACCACGTGCTCGGGCACCAGCGCCGGGCTGTAACCGAACGTGCCCCGGAGGACCGGACCCTCCCCCGTTTCCTCGGTGAACACACCTATTTCGAGCGCGTGGTTCACCGGCATGTCGGCCTCTGTGGCGCCGCCGAGGCCCGCCGATTCCGGCGCGCTCGACCACGGCTGTCCCTCCGCTTCACCCAGCGTCAGTCTGCCCAGGTAGTTGAACCCGATCTCCGGAGCGGCCGCCGACGCGAGAACCTGCCGTCCCTGCTCGTCGAGATGACGGAGAATCCCGAATCCGACACCGCTGTCCGGGATCTCGCGGAGCTGCTCCTTGACCTTCTTGAGCGCCTCTCCTGCATTCCGGCCACCCGCGAAGGCGTCGTCGAGGTCTGCCCCCGACACATCGAGCCGCGCCGGGTACAGGCTCGTGAACCATCCGACGGTGCGCGACAGATCGGCGCCGGGCACCACCTGCTCTTCTCGTCCGTGCCCTTCGAGATCCACCACCACCGCACCCGCACCGCACACTCTGGCTGTGGCAAGTGCCAGCGCAGTGAGCAGAACGTCGTCGACACCCGCATGGAATTGCTCGGGCACCGTCGTGAGCAGAGCCTCTGTCACCGCGACCGGCACGTCGACATGCGCCTGCGCCGTCGCGGACATCGTGTCCCGCGTGGGATCCACGGGGCGGGAGGCAAATGAGGTACGGCCGTCGGGCGCCGTGATGCGACGCCACAACGGGAGTTCGGATCGCCGCGCCGGCGCGGCATCGAGCAAGCCGCGTGCCCAGACCCGCAACGGAGTACCGGACCGAAGCGGCGCGGTCCCCGCGACGGCCTCGGCGAGATCCGGGACCAGAATCCGCCACGACACACCGTCGACCACCAGGTGGTGCACCGCGAGCAGCACCCGGCCCTGCGCGCCGGGGCCCGGATCGAAGAACACGACGCGCACGAGCTCCCCGGACCCGGGGTCCAGCGCTGCGTACGCCTCCTCGGTCGCCGCGACCATCACCGCGGACGGGTCGTTCAGGCCGGAGATGTCGACCCGGGTGACCACGTGCGCAGCCGTCACCGACCCCACCGGCAGGACCTCGAGAACGCGTGCAGCCGAGTCGAACACCGAACGCAGCGCGTCGTGGACGTCGAGCACGGATTGCACGGCGCCGGTCAGCGCCTCGAGGGTGAGACCTTCCGGGGTCCGCAGCAGCCGGGACTGCGCGTACCTGGCGTACGACCCACCTCGGTCCAGCAGGTCGTGGACGATCGGCGTCGCCGGAACGCTGCCGAGCGCCGCCGCGACATCCGTTTCCTGTCGGCCCGTATCCACCTCGGCGACTCGCGCCAGGCCCGCGACGGTCCGGTGCTCGAAAACGTGCCGCGCGGTGAACCGCAGACCCGCCGCGCGGGCCTTGGCCACGAGCTGGATCGACACGATGGAATCACCACCGAGCGAGAAGAAGTCGTCGTCGAGGCCGACCGCGTCGAGTCCGAGCACTTCCGCCACGACGGCGCAGAGCCGCCGCTCCATGTCGCTGCCCGCCACCCGGCCGGCCGTCGCGGGCGCGAACACCGGGGCAGGGAGCGCAGCCCGGTCCACCTTGCCGTTCGCGGTCAGCGGGAACTCCTCGAGCACCACCAACGCAGCGGGCACCATGTGGTCGGGCAGCCGGTCGGCCACGTATGCCCGGACCGCGTCACCGTCCGCCCGCGTGGTCCCCGGCACGACGTAGCCGACGAGGCGTTTGCGTCCGGGTTCGTCCTCGCGGGCCAGCACCGCGGCGGCCGTCACGTCCGGATGGCCGGCGAGGACCGCCTCGACCTCACCGAGTTCGATACGGAAACCGCGGATCTTGACCTGATCGTCGGTCCGGCCGAGGTATTCGAGGCGGTGGGGCGCGCGGGATGTCCACCGCACCGTGTCGCCGGTGCGGTACAGCCGGCTCCCCGGTGTGCCGAACGGGTCGGCCACGAACCTGCCGGCGGTGAGGCTGTGCCGGCCGAGGTATCCCCGGGTCACGTGTGGGCCGCCGAGGTACAGCTCACCCGGCACACCCGGCGCCACGGGGCGCAGGTACCGGTCGAGGACCAGTACACGACCGCCGGCGATGGGCTCGCCGATATGCGGCCCCACGTCCGCCGTCATGACCGCGGCAGTCGCGTCCACCGTGCACTCGGTGGGACCGTAGATGTTCAGTGCGCGCAGCCCCGGAGTGGCGGCGAGCCCGGCCCACAGCTCGGCGGGCACGGCCTCCCCGCCGACGGCGACCACCGACGGCCGGTGATCCGCGGCCGCGTCGAGAAGCCCTTCCGCGACGAGTTGCGTCATCAGCACCGGCGCGCAGTCCAGGGCGTCGATTCGATGCTCACGGACATAGCCGACGATGCCGTCGGCGTCGGCGGTCAGCTCTTCGGGAAGCACGTGCACGGTGTGGCCGCCGAGCATCGCGAGCAATTGGTCGACCGACGAATCGAACGCGAAGGTGTAGCTGAGCAGCACCCGCAGCCGCTGTTCCGCCGGATCACCGTAGGTACCGGAACGTACCGTCTCCCAGAGATTCACCACACCGCGGTGCGGCACGACGACGCCCTTCGGCAGACCGGTGGAACCGGACGTGTAAACCACGTAGGCGACGTTGTCCGCACCGGCGCGACCGCGCAGTTCCGTGGCCGTCGACGGCATGCTCGCATCGCCGCACTCCGCGACAGCACTCTCGTCGAGGACGACGGTCACGCCTGCATCGTGCGTCATGTAGTCGATGCGCTCGGGCGGGTAGTTCGGGTCGATCGCCAGGTATGCCCCGCCCGCCTTCCAAACACCGAGAATCGCGGCGACCACGGCGCTTCCGCGCGGGAGCCGTAGCGCGACGACCGTTTCTGCCCGGACGCCGCGATCCACGAGGTGGCACGCGATCCGGTCGGACCACGCGTCGAGTTCCCCGAACGTCAGGGTTCCCTCGGCGGAGACGACGGCGGGGTGATGCGGCGCTGCGGCAACCGTGCGGTCGAACAGATCGACGAGCGTCTCCGGAACGGGTTCCGCGCGTGCGGGTTCCGGTGCCGGTCGGCCGGCGCGGAGCCAGTCGCGTTCGGTGCCGGAGAGCAGGTCCACACGGGACAGGGGCCGGTCGGGATCTCCTGCCAGAGCGGCGAACCCACGCACCACGCGCGCCGCGAAAGACTCGGCGGTGTCGTGGTCGAACAGATCACGGGCGTATTCGACGCGCACCCGCATGGACCCGTCCGGTGTGTCCACCACGTCGAACGTCAGATCGAACATCGCGGCATCGTTGGGGACGAGGGACACCTCCGGCGCCAGATGCTCGAACGCACGCAGCGCCGGTGGGTTCCGGTACTGCACCATCACCTGGAACAGCGGGTGACGGGCGGCACTGCGCTCGGGGTCGAGTGCCTCGACGACCCGGTCGAACGACACGTCCTGGTGGGCGTACGCGGCGATGTCGGCGTTCTTGATGCGGGCCAGCAATTCCCGCACGGTCGGGTCACCGGACAGGTCGGTGCGCAAGACCACCATGTTGACGAAGAACCCCACGAGATCGTCGAGTTCGGAGGCGGGCCGGCCCGCGGTGGGTGAGCCGATCGGGATGTCCTCTCCCGCCCCGCTGTGAGAGAGCGCCAGCGCCACGGCGGCGTGCGCCATCATGAACATCGTCGTGCCGGTGGCGCGGCCGGCGGCGCGGACCGCATCGGCCAGCCCGGCCGGGACGGCCAGTTCGACACCTCCACCGGCGAACGATGCCACGGCCGGCCGAGGCCGGTCGGTTACCAGTGCGAGTTCCGCCGGTATACCCGCCAGCTCGGTGCGCCAGAAGTCGAGTTGCCGTCCGGCGAGCCCGGTCTCGTCCTTCGGGTCACCGAGCAGTTCACGCTGCCACACCGCATAGTCCGTGTACTGGACGGGCAGTGGTGCCGGCTCGGCGACGGCGGCACCTGTGTGCGCGGCGTAGAAAGTTCCGAGGTCCCGCAGCAGAATCGGCGTGGACAGTTCGTCGCTCGCGATGTGATGCACGAGCAGCAACAGGATGCTCTCGCCGGGCGCGACGGTGAACAGCCGCACCCGTACCGGGGTTTCGCGCTCGAGGTCGAATGCGTAGCGCGCCGCCGACCTCACGTCTGCTTCCACCGTGTCCGGGCCGGTCTCCACGACCGCGAACGGTGTCTCGACGTGCTCGAGTACCCGCTGCATCCCGGTTCCGTCCCGTTCCGCCAGCACCGTGCGCAGGCTGTCGTGGCGCGCGAGGACGTCGGTGACGGCACGGCGCATCGCGTCGGCGTCGACGTCACCGTGCAGCCGCACGGTCAGCGGAACGTTGTACGTGGGGCTGGGCCCCTCCATCCGGAACTGGAACCACAACCGTTGCTGCGCGAAGGACAGCGGGACGAGATCACCGTGGTTCCTCGCGACCAGCGGTGGGCGTGCGGGCCCGGCGTCCACACCCGCGCTCGCGCAGCGCACAGCCAGCCCGGCGACAGTCGGGTGGTCGAATACTTCCCGGATCGCCAGTTCGACGCCGAGAGTGTCCCGCACCCGGGCGAGAAGCTTTGCCGCCGAGAGCGAGTGCCCACCGAGTGCGAAGAAGTCGTCGTCGGCGCCGACACTGTCGAGCCCCAGGATCTCTCCGAACAGCTCGCACAGGCGGCGTTCGAGTTCGGTGGCCGGAGCTCGCGAGGAGACGAGCGTGGCGAAGTCCGGTGCGGGAAGACCCTTCCGGTCCAGCTTTCCGTTCGAGGTCAGCGGTAGCTCACCCAGCACGACGAGCGCGGCAGGCACCATCGCTGCCGGGAGCCACTCGGTCAATTGTGCCCGGGCGACCGCCGGATCGAGTGCATCGCCGACGAGGTAGCCCACAAGTTGTGCGGTACCGGCAGCGTCCGTGTGGATCGCCGACACTGCCCGCACCACACCGGGAAGCCGCAGCAACGCCGCGTCCACCTCCCCGAGTTCGATACGGAACCCGCGAACCTTGACCTGGTTGTCGACGCGGCCGCGGTAGACGATGTTCCCGTCCTCCGTCCACATCGCACGGTCGCCCGTGCGGTAGAGGCGCGCGTGGGCGGGATCGGCCGAGCCCGTCCCGAACGGGTTCGCGACGAACCGGGTCGCGGTGAGGGAGGGTGCGTCGAGATAACCGCGGACGACACCCGGACCGGACAGGTACAGCTCCCCCTCCGTTCCCGGCGGCACCGGGGCGAGACCGCTGTCGAGGAGATAGGCGCGCAGGTTCGCGACCGGCCGGCCCACCACGGGAGTCTCGCTGTCGTGCACCTCGGCCACGAGTGCGTCGACACTGCACTCGGTGGGGCCGTAGAAGTTGAACGCGGCGCCGCGGCGGGAGCGCAGGTTCTCCCACAGCCGGCCGGTGGCCGCGTCGCCGCCGAAGCCGAGGGTGGAGACGGTGTTCTCGGGAAGCATCCCGTCCTCGACGACGTGGTCGAGTTGCGCCGGGGACAGTTCAACGAAGTCCCAGTCCTCGCGCAGCGCCTGTTCGGTGAGCCGTGCGGGGTCGCGCTGAGCGGATTCGTCGACGATGTGGAGGGTGTGCCCGGCGAGCATCCACAGCAGCGGTTGCACGGAGGCGTCGAACGCGAGCGACCACGCGAGACCGAGGTGCAGGTGGTCGTGGCCGGCTTCGCGTGCGGCGCGGGTGAACACCTGCTCGCGGTGGCTGTGCAGGAGATTGACCAGGCCGCGGTGGGGTGCGACCACGCCCTTGGGTCGTCCCGTGGATCCGGAGGTGTAGATGACGTACGCGACCGAGTCGGGCGTGGGCCCGGACCGTCCGACGGGCGGCAGACCTGCCTCCACGCGGTCGTCGGTGTCGATGTCGTCGAGGAGAATCCGGCGGGTGGCCTCGTCGGCGTCCGCAACCCGTCCGTCCGTGGTGCGGTCGGTGAGTACGTACACGGGCGAAGCGTCGGCCAGCACGTATGCGAGGCGCTCGAGTGGCTGGTCGATGTCGAGCGGCACGTAGGCCGCGCCGGTTTCGAGCACTGCGAAAATCGCGACGACAGCGTCGACCGTACGCGGAAGGGCGATCGCGATCCTCGGTTCGGCAGCGTCGCCGAGTCCTTCGGAGACGAGGTATCGCGCGAGCCGGTCGACCCGGGCGCGCAACTCCGCGTAGGTCAGCGTGGTGGTCGCGTCCGCGAGGGCCGGCACGTCGGGTGTCACGGCTGCCTGCCGGTGCAGGAGATCGACGAGAGTCAGGTCCGGTTCGACCGGGACGTCCGGGGATGCACTCCAGTGCTCCAGGATCCGTGTCCGCTCAGCGGGAACGAGGATCGGTAGTTGCGCGAGCGTTGTCGCCGGATCGAGGGTGGTCACCGAATCGAACAACTGCTCGAGACGCGCGGCGTGGATCCGCAGATCGTCCTCGTCGTAGAGGTCGGCGTCGGCGTCGACGAAGACTTCCAGGCCGGCGCTCTCGTCGAGGGGCCGCACCGTGATCATGAAATCCTGGAGGGGTCCGCGGGCGATCGAGTGCACGGCGGCGGTGATGTCGGCGAAGCGGAACCGGTCGCCGAACGGTTTGACGTTGACGGACGGGCCGATGACGCCTCGCGACCCGGCGGGCAGGCGCAGGTCGCGTTGGATGTCCTCACCGCGGTAGCGGTAGTGCTTGCGGCACCGGGCAACCGAATCGCGGACCTGCCCGACGAGACCGGACAGGCTGTCGCGGGCGGCGGGGCGCAGTCGCAACGGCACGACGTTGACCGCCGTCATCGGCACATTCAGTGCGGCGGAACCGAGCCTGTTCATCACCGGGAATCCGATGGTGATGTCGTCCCGTCCGGTCGCACCGCGCAGGTACGCGGCAACCAGGGCGGTCACCGCATCGCCCCAGCTTCCGCGGGCGGATTTACCGAGTGCGGCAAGCGCGTTCTGCTGCTGTGCGTCGAGGGTGAATCGGACAGCCCGGGAACGGCGCGCGATTCCGCTCGCCCCGGGGCGCAGTGCCACCGCCTCCTCGACGTCCGCGAGATACTCGGCCCAGAACGCCCGGTCGGCGGCGAACGCGTCGGACTCGCGGTAGCTCTGCTCTTCCAGCACGACCGGTTCGACGGGCGCGAAACGGTGTGCGGGCGGCTCGGCCCCCGCGACCAGCGCGGTGTAGTGCTCGCCGATACGGCGGTTGAACAGGGAGAACCCGAACGCGTCGAACACGAGGTGATGCCCGCACACGTACAGCACGACACGGTCGTCCGCGAGTCGGAGCACGGCGGCGCGGACACACACGTCGACGGCCGGGTCGATGGCGCGTGCCAGGTCGTTCGTCATCCACTCGTGGGCCGCGGCCCACGGGTCCGGCACGCCGCGCACGTCCACTACGGGCGGGTCGTCGAGTTGCCTGCGTCCGGGAAACTGGACGACCGTACCGTCGGACTGAGTTTCGAAGGCCGCGACCAGGGCCTCACAGTCGTCGGCGGCACGACGAACCGCGACCACCAGGGCGTCCGTATCGACCGATCCGCGCAGTTCGAGGCATTCCGAGGTGTTGAAAATCGGGTTGTCGGGGGTCAATTGCTGAGCGAACCATACGCCCGTCTGGGCGCGCGTGAGCGCGAGTCCCGAAGTCGACGGCCTGGACGTGGGCACTGTCATCCCCTTTTCTGCGTTCGAAAACTCTTGGGCGCGAGCAGAACACCCGTGTTGCGCAACTCTCGGCAATGCGGAACAGTACCAAAGGTAAGGCTAACCGTATATGTTGCTGAAGCGATCTTGTGCACCTTGCGCTCGATCCGCCTTTCTCACTCCGCTATCGAGAGGTTCGAGCATGCAAACATCGGTTGTCGACGCACCGACACCCGACTGTGCCGAGCGGACCGTGCCACGCCCGTTCGTGTTGTCCCGCCCTCACGGCACCGTGGTCGCCGAAGGACTCGACGACCGGTTCGACCGCGCCGACGCCGCGTCCGAGGCTCTGCGAACAGGGCGCGTGCGCGCTCTCGCCGGTGCGCTCCCCTTCGATCCCGCGCACCCCGCCGCCCTGACGGCACCGCGCGCGCTGCGGCACACCTCCACGCCGCTCGGCGTCTCGAGGCCCGATCTCCCCGCCATCCGCATCGCCCACGCGATTCCCACCGAGCAGGCGCACATCGACCGTGTAGCCAGCGCACTCACCCTGCTGCGTTCCGCCGACGACGACCTCGTCAAGGTCGTCCTCGCACGCGCGCTCGAACTGCGCTCCGAACGGCCGGTCCCGACCGCCGACCTGCTCGCACGACTCGCCGGGAACGACCCCGCCGGCAACGGATTCGCCGTCGACCTCACCCCGGCCGGAGAATCTTGGCGGGGACGGCACCTGATCGGCTCGAGTCCCGAGGTGCTCATCCGGCGCCGGGGCGATCTCGTCACCGCACATCCGCTCGCAGGATCGGCACCGCGTCACGCCGACCCCGATTCGGATCGCGCGACCGCCGAGCGGCTCGCGAAGTCCGCGAAGAATCTCGCGGAGCACGCGCACGTCGTTCGCGCGCTGCGCACCGTACTCGAACCGCTGTGCACCGACCTCGACATCCCGGACCGGCCGTCGCTGACGAGCACCAAGCAGTTGTGGCATCTCGGTACTCCGGTGTCGGGGCGACTGCGCGATCGCTCCACCACAGCGCTCGATCTCGCCCTCGCGGTGCATCCGACTCCCGCGATCTGCGGCACGCCCACCGACGCGGCGCGAGATTTCATCCGCGATGTCGAAGGTGACCGCGGGTTCTACGCCGGGGCTGTCGGATGGTGTGACGCCGACGGTGACGGCGAGTGGATGGTGACGATCCGGTGCGCCGTACTCGACGCGGACGGGCTCACCCTGACCGCCTACGCCGGTGGCGGGATCGTCGCCGATTCCGATCCCGCAGACGAACTCGCCGAGACCACCGTGAAATTCGGCACCGTGCTCGATGCACTCGGGGTGCGGCGATGAGCGCCCCCGTCACCCTCGTCGTGGGCGCCGCCCAGGGCATCGGACGCGCCACCGCTGTCACCCTGGCCCGCGCCGGACACCGGCTCGCCCTCATGGACCGCGATCCGGGCGGCCTACGCAAGACAGCAGCGCTGATCGGTGACGACACCCCCGTGTACCCCGTCGACATCCGCGACCACGACGCGGTCGAGTTCACCGTCGCCGGCATCGAATCCGACCACGGCCCGCTCGAGCGACTCGCCCACGTCGCGGGAGTGTTCACCACCGGATCCGTACTCGACTCCGACCCGGACGACTGGCAGCGCATGTTCGACGTCAACGTGACCGGGCTGGTGGCGGTGCTCCGTGCCGTGGGACGTGTGATGCGGGAGCGCCGTTCGGGCTCGATCGTCGTCGTCGGATCGAACTCCGCAGGTGTGCCCCGGATGGGAATGGGCGCGTACGGATCGTCGAAGGCGGCCGCAGCGATGATCGTGCGGGTCGCCGGACTGGAACTGGCGCAGTACGGAATCCGCGCCAATATCGTCGCCCCCGGCTCCACCGATACCGCGATGCAACGGTCGCTGTGGGAAGACCCCGACGACGACCGCGGTGCGCGCAACGCCATCGAGGGCGACCCCGCGCAGTTCAAGGTCGGAATCCCGCTCGGGCGCATCGCCGAGCCGTCCGACATCGCGGACGCCATCGAGTTCCTGCTCTCCGACCGTGCCCGGCACATCACCATGCAAGCCCTGTACGTCGACGGTGGCGCGACCCTTCGCGCCTGAAACCCGTTCTGTCCCCGAAAGGAATCATTCGTGACCTCCGGCCTCCGGCGCAGCGCGCTTGCCGACATCGCCCGTTTTCCCGAGGAATTCAGCGAGCTGTACCGCGGCGCCGGGTATTGGACCGGGGAGACGTTCGCGGAGTTCATGCCGACCCGCGCCGCGCAGTTCGGCGACCGGATCGCTGTCGTGGGACCGGATGCCACCGGGGCGCGGCGGCACCTCACCTACCGTGACCTCGACGAGTCCGCCGCGCGCATCGCCACCGGGCTCCAGAATTCCGGTGTCCGTGCCGGCGACCGGGTCGTGCTGCAGCTACCGAACATCGTCGAGTACACCGAAGTCCTCTTCGCGGTCTTCCGCATCGGGGCGTTGCCCGTGTTCGCTCTCCCGGCGCACCGCGCTTCCGAGGTCGGCTACTTCTGCCGTTTCGCGGACGCCGCCGCCTACGTCGTCGCTGCCGAGCACGGCGGATTCGATTACCGCACGCTCGCCCGCGAGGTGACCGGCGCACTGGAAAACCCGCCCGCAGTGATCGTCGCCGGGGACTCCACCGAGTTCATCTCCCTGGCGTCGCTGCGCACGCACGAGCCGGCACCGATCGCCGACGTCGATGCCGAGTCCGTCGCCTTCCTCCAACTTTCCGGCGGTACCACCGGAACCCCGAAGCTCATCCCCCGCACCCACGCCGATTACCTCTACTCGGTGCGCGATTCCGCCCGGATCTGCGGAGTGGACGAGCACACCCGCATGCTGGTCGTACTTCCTGCGGCACACAACTTCCCGATGAGCTCGCCCGGGATTCTCGGTGTCCTCCACTCCGGTGGCACGGTCGTGCTGGCGCCGGACCCGAGTCCGGACACCGCCTTCGCACTCATCGAGAGCGAACGGGTGACGATGGCCTCGCTGGTCCCGCCGCTCGCACTGGCGTGGTTGTCCGCACGGGCCCGTACCGAACACGACCTGTCCTCCCTCGAGGTACTGCAGGTCGGCGGCGCGAAGTTCCCCGCGGAGGCGGCCAAGCGGGTGCGCCCGGAACTCGGTTGCACGCTGCAGCAGGTCTTCGGCATGGCAGAGGGCCTCGTCAACTACACCCGTCTCGACGACGACGACGAGACGATCGTCCAGACCCAGGGACGCCCGATCAGCCCGCACGACGAGATCCGTGTCGTCGACGACGCCGGCGAGCCCGTCCCGTTCGGCACCCCCGGGCACCTCCTCACCCGCGGTCCTTACACGATCCGCGGTTACTACAATGCGCCCGAACATAATTCGACGGCATTCACCACAGACGGGTTCTATCGCACGGGCGATATCGTGCGCATCACCGAACACGGCTACATCGTGGTCGAAGGCCGCGCCAAGGATCAGATCAACCGGGGCGGCGAGAAGATCGCGGCCGAGGAGGTCGAAAACCACCTCGTCGCGCATCCCTCGGTGCTCGATGCCGCCGTGGTCGCCATGCCCGACCAGTACCTCGGCGAACGCACGTGTGCCTTCGTCGTGACCGAGGGGGAGGCTCCGAAAGCGCTTGCGCTCAAAGCCTTCCTGCGTGAGCGAGGACTCGCGGCGTACAAGATCCCGGACAAGGTGCGCTTCGTCGACGCATTCCCGGTGACCGGTGTCGGCAAGATCAGCCGCAACGAACTGCGTCGCGCATTGGCCGCCACCCTCCAGAACTGACCGACCACACCGCAGAAAGCGAACATCCGATGGCCCTGCCGAAGTCCGTGTCCTATTCCCTTCCCTACGAGCAGCCCGCGAACGTGGTGTCGTGGTCGATCGATCCGAACCGAGCCGTCGTACTCGTGCACGACATGCAGGAGTATTTCGTGCGGTCGTTCGACCGGGCGGCCGATCCGCTGGCCACCGTGGTTCCCCATATCGACCTGCTGCGCAACACCGCCCACGATGTCGGGGCTCCGGTCGTGTACACCGCGCAACCGGGAGACCAGGACCCGGCCGATCGTGCGCTGCTGTCCGACTTCTGGGGTCCCGGGCTGTCCGAAGACCCCGCCGAGACGTCGATCATCGCGGAGTTGGCACCGCACGCCGGCGACACCATGCTCACCAAATGGCGCTACAGCGCCTTCATCCGCACCGATCTGCTCGAACGGATGCGCGAGTGGGGCCGCGACCAGCTGATCGTCACCGGCGTGTACGCGCACATCGGGTGCCTGACGACCGCCCTGGACGGGTTCATGAACGACATCCAGGTCTTCTTCGTCTCGGACGCCACGGCCGACTTCTCACAACGCGAGCACGCCGACGCGCTGAGCTACGTCGCCTCGCGATGCGCGGTCGTGCTTCCGACGCACGACGTGGTGGGTGCCCTCTCGTCGGTGCGCGCCTGAGTCACACGCTTACGGACCGGTCGGGGTGCTCGGAGAGCGTACGGCCGTCTCGCCGCGCGAGTGCCGCGTACTTGCCCCCGCGCGCGACGAGCGCGTCGTGGGTGCCCCGCTCGATGATCCGCCCGTGATCGAGGACGACGATCTCGTCGGCGTCGCGCACCGTGGAGAGGCGGTGTGCGATGGTGATGGTCGTCCGCCCGGCCCGGGCGTTGTCGAGCGCCTGCTGCACGGCGCGTTCGGTGTCGTTGTCGAGGGCACTGGTCGCCTCGTCGAGCACCAGGATCCGCGGATCCCGCAGCAGGGTGCGGGCAATCGCCAGTCGCTGCTTCTCGCCACCGGAGAATCGGTGTCCGCGTGCGCCGACCACGGTGTCGTAGCCGTCGGGCAACGAGGTGATCAGGTCGTGGATGTGCGCCGCACGCGCGGCGTCCTCGATCTCCGCGTCGGTGGCGTCCGGCCTTGCGTAGCGCAGATTCTCCCGGACAGTGGCGTGCAGCAGATAGGTCTCCTGCGACACGACACCGACGAGAGCCGCCACATCGGCGAGCCGCATGTCGCGCAGATCGATCCCGTCGATCGTCACCCGGCCGGAAGTGGGGTCGTACAACCGCGCCATCAGTGACCCGAGCGTGGTTTTGCCCGAACCGGTCTCGCCGACGAGCGCGACCTGCGCACCGGCCGGCACCTCGAGGTCGATCCCCTCGAGCGCGAGACGGTGTGCCCCTTCGTACCGGAAGCTGAGATTCTCGAATCGGACCCTGCCGGAGATGTTCTCGGGGTCGACCGGGACCGGGTGAGCAGGTTCTTCTATGTCGACGTCCAGATCGAGATACTCGAAGATGCGGCTGAACAGTGCGAGCGAACTGGTGACGGACACGCCGACGTCGAGCAGGCTCATGAGGGGACGGAACAGCGCCCCCTGCAGCCCCGTGAATGCGACGAGCGTGCCGATGGTCATGCCACCCGAGGTCGCGGGCAGACCTGCGACGAGATAGAGCACCGCCGGAATCGCCGCGAACACGATGTTCATGGTGGCCATGCGCCACCGTCCCGACAGTTGCGCGTGCACCTCGAGGTCGGCGAGGTCGGCGGAGGTCCTGGCGAACTTGTCCGACAGCGCGGGCCCGGTGCCGAGGGTCTTGCCGAGCAGTACGCCGCTGACGGACAGGCCTTCGTCGATCTGGGTCTGGATGTCGGCGAGCCGGCGTTGCTGGCGCGTCGTGATCGCCCGTCGCATCTGGGCGACGCGGCGGGTGAGCCAGATGGCCGGCGGAAGCACGATCAGCGACAGCAGCGACAACCGCCAGCTCAGGACGGCCATGGCGATCGCGGTGCCGACCACGGTCGTGATGTTGGCGGCGAGCGAGGTGGCCGTCGTCGTGACGACGGACTGCATGCCGCCGATGTCGTTGGTCAGTCTCGACTGGATTTCACCGCCGCGGGTGCGGGTGAAGAAGCTCAGGGACTGCCGTTGCAGGTGGGTGAACACCCGGGTCCGCAGGCCGTGCATGATCCGCTGGCCGACCGTGGTGGAGATCCAGGTCTGCACCACGCCGAACAGCGAACTGATCACGGTGACCGCGAGCATGCCGCCCACAGCCCACAGCAACAGACTCACATTCTGGTGCGGAATCGCGTCGTCGATGACGGCGCGCACGAGGAACGGCGTGGCGAGAGACACGGCGGACGACGCGACGATCAGCACCACCACGAGGGTGATCTGACGGCGGTAAGGGGCGAAGAGAGCGCCGATCCGGCGCAAGCTGACGGGAGATTCGCGCAGCTGCTCGACGTCCTTGGGATCGATTTTTCCACGGCCACCGGGGTGACCGCCTCGACCTGGTGGGGGATGCATCATGCACACCACCTCGATTCATGATTCGTACGTAATTACTGAGGTTGCCTCATTAAGAGGTACCTGTCAAGTGAGGTATAGTCCGGTCATGTCCGATTCTCCCGTTGTGCTGCGCGACCTTCTGATGGGCGCCACCCGCACCCTGCGGCGACGTTGGCACGACCTGCTGAACCCGTGGGAGCTGTCCCCACACGAACACCGTGCACTCCGGGTCATCGGCGACACCGACACTCCGATCCGCCTCGGCGTGGTCGCAAAGGCACTGCGTATCGCGCCCCGGTCGGCGACCGAGGTCGTCGACCGCCTCGAATCCCGTGGACTGACCGAGCGCCTTCCCGATCCCGCCGATCGCCGCGCGGTATGTGTGCAGCTCACCGATAACGGTCGCACAGTGCTGGACGAACTCGACTCGGCACGCGACACCGACGCCGCGGAGGTGTTCGCCCGGCTCGACCCCTCCGAACGCGCCGACCTCGCCCGGCTGCTGCGCAAACTCGTCGACGACGCCCCTCGCTGAGATCTCACGTTCTCGCACTCCGGTGCGTTTACGGTACGAGAGCGAAGGAGGCCGCATGGCGCACCACACCTCGAAACTCGCTGACCGCGTCGACGCCCTGCCATGGGCGCAGTTCGCCGACGACCTCGACAACTACGGCTGCGCCGCCACCGGCCCGCTCCTCGAACCGTCCGAGCGCACCGAGATCCTGTCGCTGTGGGACGACGACACCCGATTCCGCACGACCGTCGATATGGCCCGCCACCGCTACGGCCACGGAACCTACAAGTACTTCGGCGCGCCCGTCCCCGACCCGGTCGCACAACTCCGCGCCACCTTCTACCACCGCCTGCTCGCCCCCGCGCGCGAGTGGGCCGAGCGATTGGGTGATCCCGCACCCTGGCCCGACGACTTCGACGAGTGGCTGGAAATGTGTCACGCTGCCGGCCAGAGCAAGCCGGCGCCGCTGATGCTGCGCTACGTGGGCGGCGACTGGAACGCGCTGCACCGCGACCTCTACGGCGATCTCGCATTCCCGCTGCAGGTGGTGATCGGGCTCGACCGTCCCGGTGTCGACTACAGCGGCGGCGAGTTCATGCTCGTCGAGCAACGTCCCCGAGCCCAATCCCGCGGTACCGCCACCGTGATCGAGCAAGGGCACGCCTTGATCTTCACCACGCGCGACCGTCCGACGCGCGGTGCCCGCGGATGGACGCGGTCGCCGGTGCGGCACGGCGTGAGCACCGTCCGGTCCGGTCTGCGGCGCACGCTCGGGTTGGTGCTGCACGACGCCGCGTGAGCGCGCCGGCGGGAACTCCGCAGCCGGCGAGATCGGCAGTATTCCGGGGGTCGGTCAGATCACCGTCTCGGACCGGCGTTCGAGCAGGACGGTGTCGTGCCAGACTCCTGCGAGCTTGCCGATACGTTCGCGGATACCCACGGTGCGGAATCCCGCCGCGTGGTGCAGGGCGAGACTGGTGCGGTTCTCCGGGAAGATCGAGGTCTGCAGCGTCCACAAACCCGCCTCGTCGGCGGCGTCGACCTGGGTGCGTAGCAGCGCCCTGCCGACCCCGCGCCCCCGCATCCCGTCGGCGACGTAGATCGAGTTCTCCGCCACCCCGGCATAGCATTCGCGGCTCGATACCGGGCTCAACGCCGCCCAGCCGACGACGCACCCGTCGATCTCGGCGACCCAACGGTGGTCGGGCAGCCACACCTCGTCGAGCACCTCGCGAGCGGGAACCTCGGTGGTGAAGGTCGCGGTGCCGGTGGAGATCCCCTCACCGTAGATCCGCCGCACCGCATCCCAGTCCCGATCCTCGAGCGGGCGCACCGTCACGTCGGCAGGACGGTCCTCGGGGCGGCGAGGGCCGCCGGTGAGGACTCCCCTCACTGCAGTGTCGGTGTCCACCCCGACGCCGCGAGCAGCCGTGATCGGCAAACCGGACGATGTCATGACTCCACTGTATTGATCAGCGTCGACGGTCGCATGCGTCGACGCTTGTCCGGAGGAGTGCGGACCCGGCTCGGCGGCAGCCTCACCTTTCGAAGAACCGCCGCGGATTGTCGACCAGCATCGTGGTGATCTGCTCGTCGCTGACGCCACGCTCGCGGAGAACCGGCAGCACATCGTCACTGATGTGGTTGTAGTTCCAGTTCGGTACCGCAAGTTCCTTGACGTCGTGCGGGAACCAGTCGATGAAGCACGACGCATCGTGCGCGAGCACCATGCGGTCCGCGTATCCGCTCTCCGTCAGCGCGACAACGGTATCGACGCGTTGTTCGAAGGGCAGCAGTAGGTCGAGACCGAACCGGTCCATTCCCAGGAGCGACCCGGCGTCGGCGATCTTGCGGAGGTACTCGAGGTCGGTGGAGTCTCCGCTGTGCCCGATCACGACCTTCGTCAGGTCGACACCTTCCTCGGCCAGCACCTGCTGCGCCACGAGGCCGGACCCGGTGTGCGGATTGGTGTGCACGGTGATGGGGACTCCCGTTTCGACGTGGGCCCGGCCCACCGCGCGCATCACGCGCTCGACCCCCGGCGTGAGGCCTTGCGCCTCGATCGCGCACTTGAGCATCGCCGCCTTCACACCGGTGTCGGCGATGCCCTCAACAATGTCGTGGACGAACAGTTCGGTAAGGGGTTCGGGGGCGTCGAACAGCAATCCCGGTCCTACATAGTGGAATTGGAACGGCAGTTCGTTGTAGGTGTACAGCCCCGTCGCCACGAGAATGTTGATGTCGGTGTGTTCGGCGATGCGTTGGATCCGCGGTATGTACCGGCCGAGTCCGATCACGGTGGGATCGACGATCGTGTCGATCCCACGGTCCGACAATGCACGCAGTTTCGAGATCGCGTCGGCGACGCGCAGTTCCTCGTCCCACCTGGTCGGGTATCCGGGGTAGTTCTCGCGCAGTTCCTCCCCGAGCACGAAGACGTGTTCGTGCATGAGGACACGACCGAGATCACCGGTGTCGGCGGGGCCGCGGACGGTGTCGACAGAAGCCATGGCGCAGACGCTATGTCACCACGAGCGGATACGGATCGGGTTTCGGCGGGACCGCACTCCTACTGCTGCGCCGACTCCCCGCGGAGGATGTTCTGGTACCGGCGCATGCCGCTCAGCCATCGGTCGTAGTCGGCGCCCTTGTGCCGGTACATCTCGAGGACTTCCGGGTGCGGAAGGATCAGAAAGTGCTCGTCTTCGAGCGCCCGGAGCACGACCTCTGCGACGTCGTCCGGTTCCAGAACGGCACCGGCACCGGTCACCGCACGGGTGGCGAGCGCGCCGAGTTCGCTGTCGGAGTTCTTTCCCGCGTACAACAGTGGAGTGTTGACGCCCATCGGGCACAGGCACGACACTCGCACACCACGGTCCCCGTAGGTGACCGACAGCCACTCGGCGAACCCGACCGCGGCGTGCTTGGTCACCGAATACGCCGCCGACCCGATCTGGGTGAGAAGACCGGCAGCCGACGCGGTGCTCACGAAATACCCTTCGCCCCGCTCCACCCATCCGGGCACGAGAATGTTCGCAGCACGGATGTGGGCACGCAGATTGACGTCGAGGACCTGATCCCAGGCGGATTCGCCGATATCGAGTCCGGGCGGGCCGGTGATGCCGGCGTTCGCGAAATACAGGTCGACCGGCCCGAACTCCGCTTCGGCGCGCTCGACGAGACCACGGATCGCGTCGGTGTCGGAGACGTCGCCTCCCACCGCGATCGCCGACGTGGCGTCGAGAGCGTCCACGACACGCTGAGCGGCGTCCTCGTCGAGGTCGGCCACGACCACACGGGCCCCTTCCGCCACGAGCCTGGCCGCGAGAGCGCCACCGATTCCACCGCCGCCACCCGTCACGATGGCTACCTTGCCGTCAACCTTCACCGGACCCCTCTCGGTCGTGATGCTCGCTGCCCGCACTGTCGCACGCTGCACCGGACTATAGGGCGAACACCGGACGACGCGGGGGCAAGTCGTCGTCCGTGCCGGGGCTTGGCATCCTGGAGACGGACGCATTGCCACGATCCGCCGAGAGTGACCCTGACTGTGAACGAACTGTTCTCCATCCCCCGTCCGCGCCGCGAGATCGCGCCCGGTGCGGTGCACGTGCCCGACTGGCTGAATGTCGACCAGCAGCGAGAACTGGTGGAACTCTGCCGCGAGTGGGCACGGGGCCCGGCGCCGATGCGGCACACCGTGTTACCGGGCGGCGGGCAGATGTCGGTGCGTACGGTGTGCCTCGGCTGGCACTGGTCCCCCTACCGGTACAGCCGCACAGCGGTGGACGTCGACGATGCGCCCGTCGCGCCCCTCCCCGACCTGCTCGTCGATCTCGGGCGGCGCGCGGTCGCCGATGCGTATCAGGACGCGGCCGCGGGAGCGGACTACACACCGGACGCCGCATTGATCAACTTCTACGATCACGACGCACGCATGGGCATGCACCAGGACAAGGACGAACGGGTCGCGGCCCCGATCGTGTCGCTGAGCATCAGCGACGCCTGCACGTTCCGCTTCGGCAACAGCGAGTCCCGGGGCCGTCCTTACACCGATGTTCGTCTCGAATCCGGCGACCTGTTCGTGTTCGGCGGGCCGTCACGATTCGCCTTTCACGGTGTGCCCGTCGTCTTCCCGGGCACCGGCAGCGCACAGGTGGGACTGTCCGGCGGCCGGCTGAACATCACCTTGCGCGCGACCGGCCTGGACTGACCGAAACCCCGACTCAACGGTCGCCGAGTTGCCGCGCAGCGTCCTCGAGGGCTGCGACGTCACTCCCGGAGAGTTCGATCCGGGCGGCGGCGATGTTGGCGTGAAGATGCGTGATGCTCGTGGTTCCGGGCAAGGGAACGACCGCGCCGGCGACCCGGCGAGCGCGATGATGAACCCACGCGAGGGCGATCTGGCCACGGGTCGCTCCTTCTCGCGCAGCAATGTCGGCAAGGGCCTGCCCGAGAGGATTGCCGGCGGAGTGAGTCAGGCTGCCGTGCCCCAGTGGCGAATACGCGACCAGCGCGATCCCCAGGTCGGCGAGAGTCGGGAGCAGGGTTTCGACGCTGCGTTGCGCGAGGGACCACTCCAACTGGACCGCGGCGATCGGGTGCACAGCGTGAGCGCGCCGGATGTCGTCGAGCGTGACATTGGACAACCCGAGCGCACCGATCTTCCCGGCTCGGTGCAGTTCGGCCATCGCGGCGACGGTCTCCTCGATGGGTGTCTCCTCGCTGCGGTGATGCAGATAGTAGAGGTCGAGGTGGTCGACGCCGAGACGCCGTAACGAACCGTCGATGGCCGAACGCACTGTCGCAGGATCCGCGCGGACGCTCCAATCGTCCATCCGGCCCGATGGCCCCCAATAGACGCCGAACTTGCTGCACAACGTGACGTCCTGGCGACAGCCGCCGAGTGCACGGCCGACCACTTCCTCGTTTCCGTACATTTCGGCGGTGTCCAGCACGGACACGCCGGCATCGACGGCGGCCCGGACCAGGCGGGCGGGGTCACGGTCGTCGTCGCCCCACCCGTCGTCCGTCAGTCGCATCAGGCCGAGGCCCTGGAGGGGCGCGGTGTCGGATGTCCACGTCGCAACCGTCATGAACGATGACGCTACGACCTCGACTGCACTCGAGGTCAAGAGCGACGGGCGTCGCCCGGCATCCCGGTCGTCCGGTGGACCCGACCCCCGATCACCCCGATACGGCCCTCGTCGGGTTCGGTATTGTCAGGCCATGAGCGTCGATACCCCGGCAGCGCAGTTCTCCTCCTCCGGCGACGATCCTCTGGCCCTCGACCGGCAGGTGTGCTTCGCGCTCGCCGTCGCGAACCGCGCTGTTCTCGCCGTCTACCGGCCGATCCTGGACCGGCTCGGCCTCACCCATCCGCAGTACCTGGTGATGCTGGCCCTCTGGGAGCACGCCCCGATGACGGTGAAGGACATCGGGCGGGTGCTGCAACTCGACTCCCCGACGCTGTCCCCGCTGCTCAAGCGGCTCGAAGCCCTCGGATTGCTCACGCGCGAGCGCAGCACGATCGACGAACGGCAGTTGGTCGTCGACCTCACCGACGAGGGCCGTGCCCTGCGCCGCGACGCGGAGTCCGTGCCCGGCGAGGTGTTCGATTCCCTGGGCGTCGACGTCGCCGAACTCGAGGCGCTGCACACCGCTCTCGTCCGGGTCAACGCCGCAGCGCTGAAGGCCGGGGATCCGCCCCGCTGAGTGCAGGCCCCCGGCCTTCGGCGAGCGAGGCTCAGCCCTGCGAGATCAGCGGCACCGACGCTTCGCTCGTGTACACGAGGAATGTGAACGTCTCCTGGAAGTACAGCTGGACGTTCTCGCTGTCGTGCGAGAGGTAACCGATCGACAGGTCCTGCCCGACCTGCAGGTCGTAGTCCCCGCCTCGGGTGGTGAGAACGAATGCTCCATCGATCGCGGGAGCCCAGATGATGTCCCCGTCGATGAGGCGCCTGATCTGCTCCCGGATCGGATAGCCGTGGTCGGACGTTTCGCTGACCTTCGTGAATTCGTCGGCACTGAGTAGCACGTGGTACGGCCCGCCGACACCTGCGAGTCGCAGCTCGGACAGCGCCTGGCTGATGGTCTCGGGGATGTCGCGCGGATCGTCGGGCAGTTGCAACGCGGTGTTGGACGACGACGCGCGGATGCCTTCGATACCGGCGGCGGCGTAACCCTCGAAGATGGCCCGATCTTCGGCGAACGCGATCTGGCGCGCAGCTTCCTTGACGGCATCGAGATCGACGTCCTTGGCGCCTCGCTCGACGTTGTCGAGTTCTTCGCGCGAAAGAGTGAACGGCACCCGCAGTTCGACCAGCGGCGCCACCCGGTGCTGACGCGCGCGGACACCCGCCGCGGGTGACTCGACCTCGCCCAGCCGGCCGAGACCGACCGCGGCGAAATCTGTCCCGTGGGGGCCTGAGAAATCGACCACGAGACGGCCCGCGACATGCCGCTTGAACGTGCGGGTCGCCTCCTCCTCGATCTCGGCCCACGCCGCGTCGGTAATCGGAGCAAGGTCACGATAGAGATTGTTCACAGCGTTGAACTCCTTCTGAGAGCACCGATTCCGAGTGACCCGTCCGCATCCGACGGCGTCGATGCACTCGTGTCG
Organism: Rhodococcus sp. NPDC058639; assembly: GCF_042717545.1. Taxonomy (NCBI): domain Bacteria; kingdom Bacillati; phylum Actinomycetota; class Actinomycetes; order Mycobacteriales; family Nocardiaceae; genus Rhodococcus; species Rhodococcus sp. NPDC058639. The sequence goes on along the minus strand of NZ_JBHXRF010000002.1, from coordinate 230,353 downwards.
GCAGTTCCGGGTGCGTCCGCCGGTGCGGGCGGAAGATCTTCGAGCATTTCCGACGAGGGACAGAAGAAGAGCGAACCCGTGACGGCCGTGGAGAAGTCGAGGATGCGGTCGTAGTTGCCGGGCGGATTGCCCAGAAACATGTTGCGCAGCATCTCTTCGGTCACATCCGGCGTCGCGGCGTATCCGATGAAGTACGTACCGAACTCGTCGGCACCGAAACTGCCGAACGGCATATTCGCCCGCAGGATCTGGCGCTCCTCACCGTCGTCGTCCTCGATGGAGGTGAGCGCGACGTGCGAGTTCGCGGGCTTGGTGGCGTCGTCGAGTTCGATGTCGTCCAGTTTCGTCCGGCCGACCACGCGCTCCTGCTCTTCGACGCTGATGGCGTTCCAGGTCGAGAGATCGTGCAGGTACTTCTGCACGATCACGTAACTGCCGCCCGCGAACTCGGGGTCCTCGTCGCCGACGAGTGCGGCAGCCGCCGCCTCCTCGTCTTCCGGGTTCTCGGTGCCGTCCACGAATCCGAGAAGGTCGCGACGCTCGAAGTAGCGGAAACCATGGGTTTCGTCGACGACCGTCGCTGCGCCCCGCAGCCGGTCGTTGATCTTCGCCGCAAGTTCGAAACACAGATCCGTCGACGACGCGCGGAGGTGGAACAACAGGTCGCCCGGGGTGGACGGCGCACGGTGCCGGCCGCCGTCGAGCGGGACGAAGGGATGCAGCCCTGCGGGACGCGGACCGTCGAACAGTCGGTCCCACATCTCCGACCCGATGCCCGTCACCACCGACAGCCCACCGTCCGGAATCCGGAAACCGACGGACCGTCGCAGACCGGACAGATCTTCGAGGAGACTGCGCACTTTGTCTTCTCGACCTTCGTCGATCGTGAGGACGAGAAAGATGGCCGCTTCGGTGAGCGGAGTCAAGATCGGTTGGGAACGCGCCACGGTCTCACCGTAGTTCACGCGAGCGGCCCCGGTGCCACTACATCCCCGAACGTACTTACGGCACCATCCACGACAAGACCGCCGTGGTCTGCAACCAGACGAGCACAGCCAGGACGACGACCATGGCCACGCTGATCGGCCACAGGCGCCGCATCAGCAACCCGTCTCGTCCGGACAGCCCCTGCACCGAGGACACCAACGCCAGGTTCTGCAGCGCGATGGGGGTACCCGCGGTCCCGCCGGCCATGTTGCCCGCCACCAGCACGGTCGGGTCGAGCCCCGCCTGCTGCGCGGCGGAGACCTGAAGACTGCCGAACATCGCGTTGGACGCGGTGTTGGATCCGGTGACCAGCACACCGAGCCAGCCGAGCAGCGGAGACAGCAGCGCGAACGCGGCGCCGGCTCCCGCGAGGAACTGGCCGATGGTGGTGGTCTGGCCCGACAGGTTCATCACGTACGCGAGGGCCAGCACAGCCGTCACCGTCGCGAACGACCAGCGCAACTGCACGACCGCAGCGACGAGGCACCGCAGCGCGTCTCCTGCTGCCACTCCGAGCACGACCGTCGAGAGCAGCGCCGCGACGAACACGAGCGAACCCGGAGCCGTGAGCAGGTTGAGCGTGAACGTCTCCGCCGTCGGAACCCTGCCGTCGGCGCCCGTCACGTCGAGACCCGGCCAGGTGAACGAGAAGGTGGCGTTGGACAGGAACGACTCGACCGGGCCGAGACGGCTGACGAGGAACACGACCACGATCAGCGCGTACGGCGCGAACGCCTCGATCATCCGACGCCGAGTGTCCTGGATTCCCTCGTTCCCGCCGGTACGCACCGCGTCCGGAGGCGGTGTCCGCATCTTCAGCACGATCAGGAGCGCAACCAGACCGGCCGCCGCTCCCGCGATGTTGCTCAGTCCCACGGTCAGGTAGCTCGCGCACAGGAACTGCGCGGCACCGAACGCGGCACCGACCACGAGCGCGACGGGCCACGTCTCGCGCACACCGCGGCGCCCGCCGACCACCGCGACGAGCACCAGCGGCACGAACACCGCGAGCAGGCACACCTGCCGGGCCACCACCGGGCCGATCTCGTCGACCGGAATCTCCGACACCCGCGACATCGTCAGGATCGGCGTACCCATCACCCCGAGCGGCGTCACCACCGAGTTCGCGAGGAGCGACGCCGCCGCCGCGCGGACCGGCGGCAACCCGGCCCCGATGAGCACCACCGTCGCGACGACGATGGGAGTACCGAACCCGGCGACCGCCTCGAGCAGCGCACCGAACAGGAACGCGATGACGATGGTCAGGATGCGGTGGTCCGGGGAAATCCGCGCGAACGCGCGGGTGAGCACGTCGAAGTGACCGGACTCGACGGTCAGCCGGTATACCCACACGGCATTGAGGACGGTCCACATGATCGGGAACAGACCGAAGACCGCACCCTCGAGACCCGCGCTGAGCGCCGACCCGACGGGCATGCCGTACCCGGCGACAGCGACGACGAGTGCAACCAGCACCGCCACCGCCGCCGCCGCGTGCGACTTGAAACGGAACACCGCGAGGAGCACCAGCATCGTCAACAACGGAAGCGCCGCGACGAGTGCCGACCACGCGAGCGAGCCGCCGATCGGTGAGATCGGCTGGATATATGTGCCTGTCACCGCATCATGCCCCGAACGACTCCACGGCGGTCCGAAGTGCGTCTGCGGTGCCGTCGAGCACCGTACGGTTCGGCGTCTGCGCACGCGCACGGATACCGAATCCATCGCCACTCGTGCGCGGCACCAGGTGCAGGTGGACGTGAAACACTTCCTGGCCGGCGGCGACGCCGTCGGCCAGGAAGAGGTTCACGCCGTCGATCGGCAGGTCGCTCGACCGCATCGCGGTGGCGATGCGCTGACCGGCGGCGAACACCTTCGCGCCGTCGGCCGGGTCGAGCTGCGCCAGACCCGACGCATGCCGCTTCGGCACCACGAGCAGATGCCCCGGTGTGAACGGCCGGATGTCCATGAAGGCGAGGACGTCCGCTTCGTCGAGCACGATGCTCGCCGGGGCGTCACCGGCCACGATGGCGCAGAAGATGCATTCGCTCACCGGCCCGGCGCCTCCGCGGCAACCGGCTCGCGTGCAGTACCGAGCAGTCGCAGCAGTTCGGCCTGCACTGCGGGACGATCACCGACCGGATCGTCGCTGTGCGCGAGGTAGAGCATGGCCTCCTCGACCGCGGCGACGAGCAGATGTGCGAGCACCGACGTGCGCGTGGACGACGACCGATGCGTGCCGGGAGCCAGGGATGCGAGCATTTCCTCGACCACGCGCAGGGTGGAATGCCGATGTGCCTCCCGCACTTCGGTCCACCCCAGCACTGCCGGCGCCTCGATGAGCAGCAGTCGGCGAGTGGGCTGGTCGTTGACCACGTCGAGGGACGCCAGCACCGCCGTGGTGAAACCGTCCCACGGATCGTCGACCTCGCCGGGATGCAGGGTCTGCTCGGCCTCCCTCTGCACCCGCTCGACGACACCCCGGAACAGATCCCGCTTGTTCGCGAAGTGGTGATAGAGCGCCCCGCGCGTCACCCCCGCGACGGCAACGATGTCCTCCGTCGCCGCTGCGGCATACCCGTCGCGCAAGAACACTTCGAGCGCTGCGTCCAGCAACGCTGTGCGCGTGCGCGGCGCGTTTCTCACCCTTCCCGGGCTCATTTTCTCGAGCACTGCTTCCTCCCCTGTGTGTGCAGCTATCCCCTCGGGACTCCCCCGTAGCCGCCCCCTACTTACTACAAAATCGGCGCCGGCGAGTACCGAGCGGCGTCCGGGTAACGGTCCACCAACTCCTGTACGGACGCGATCACCGCGCTCACCTGCGCGTCGGCAGCGCCGACGAACGCCGACCGGTCGGCGAGCGCCTCGTCGAGCGCGGCACGGTCGAGCGGAAGCCGGTCGTCCGCGGCGAGACGGTCGAGCAGGTCCGGTTCGCGGCCCTGCTCACGCATCGCGAGTGCCACCGACACCGCGTGTTCCTTGATCGCCTCGTGGGCGGTTTCCCGTCCGACACCGGCGCGCACCGCGGCCATGAGCACCTTGGTGGTCGCCAGGAACGGCAGATAGCGGACGAGTTCCTTGTCGATCACGGCGGGATAGGCGCCGAATTCGGAGAGCACGGTCAGGAAGGTCTCGATCTGGCCGTCGATCGCGAAGAACGCGTCGGGCAGCGCGACGCGCCGCACCACGGAGCAGAACACGTCGCCTTCGTTCCACTGCGCACCGGCGAGTTCGGCGGCCATCGACGCGTACCCGCGCAGCACGACCTGCAGGCCGTTGACCCGCTCGCACGACCGGGTGTTCATCTTGTGGGGCATCGCGGACGACCCGACCTGGCCCGGCTGGAATCCTTCGGTCACCAGTTCGTGCCCGGCCATGAGCCGGATGGTGTGTGCGAAGGACGACGGCGCGGCACCGACCTGCACGAGGGCAGAGAGGACGTCGTGGTCCAGCGAGCGCGGGTACACCTGCCCGACACTGGTGAACACGTGGGAGAACCCGAGGTGCTGGGCGATCTTCTCCTCGAGCTGCGCGAGCTTGACGGCATCCCCGCCGAGCAGGTCCAGCATGTCCTGCGCGGTGCCCATCGGTCCCTTGATGCCGCGGAGCGGGTACCGCTCGATCAACTCGCGCACACGCTGCAGGGCGAGCAGCAGTTCGTCGGCCGCCGAGGCGAAGCGCTTACCGAGCGTCGTGGCCTGCGCGGCCACGTTGTGCGACCGGCCCGCCATCACGTACGACGAGTACTCCGCGGCCCGTTCGGCGAGTCGCGCGGCCACCGCGACACCGTGCGCATGGACGTGCTCCAGCGACCGCAGAATCTGCAGTTGCTCGACGTTCTCGGTGAGATCGCGGCTGGTCATGCCCTTGTGGACATGCTCGTGACCGGCGAGGGCGTTGAACTCCTCGATACGGGCCTTGACGTCGTGGCGCGTGACGCGCTCGCGGTCGGCGATGGACGCGAGATCGACCCGGTCGGCGACCCGTTCGTAGTCGGCGATCGCCTCCGCCGGCACATCGATCCCGAGCTCCGCCTGCGCACGCAGCACTGCGATCCACAGCTGCCGTTCGAGCACGATCTTGTGCTCCGGTGACCACAGCTCCCGCAGTTCGGGGCTGGCGTAGCGAGTGGCAAGGACGTTCGGGATGTGGCTCACGAGTGGCCAGTTTACGTTCCGTGTCCGGACTCATGGTTCGGCAGGCGGCGCGACCGTGTGCATGACATCGAGGAGAATCGTCCTCGCCAGGGCGCGCGGGTCCGGATCGAGATCGCCGAGCCCGCACAACACTGCCCCGTCGACCGCCACCGCGAGGGTGTGCAACTGCGGCACCCGGACCGCGCGGCCGCACCGTTCGAGCAGGTCGGTCAGCACCTCGTCGACCTGCTCCCGGATGCCCACCTGTGCTTCGCGCAGTTCCGGATGGCGCACGGTGGCCACGCATCCCTCGAAGCGGGCGACGAGCCGGCCGCGGTCGTCGTCGGACACCGCTTTCCCGACGAGCAGGTCGAGAACGAGATCGGCGGTCTTCTCGAGGCTGCGGGGACACGACGGAACGTCCCGGACACGCGCGCGCATCATTTCGACGTCCCGCGCGCCGTTGTGCTGCATGGCGCACAGGACGAGGTGTTCGAGGGAGTCGAAGTAGTACGTCGTCGAAGCGAGTGGCAAGCCTGCACGCGTAGCGACGGCGCGGTGGCGTACCGCGCCGATTCCCTCCTCGAGAATCAGATCGGCAGCAGCCTCGACCAGCGCCTGACGGCGCCGCTCCCCTTTCGGTGTGGCTGCGATAGTCACAATCACATCGTGACAGCCTGCCGCGCTCACCAGGGGAAAACGCCAGTTGATACCACCCGGTACGATTGCGCCGCAGTCGTCAGATGGGGGCCCGGACTGCGCGGCCCGCTCGCCTATTCACGAAACGATCGGAGCCGTACCGGATGAGACGTCGCCGCTTGCTTCAGGCTTCCGCACTGGGTGCCGCCGTTGCCGCCCTCGGAGTGCCGGCCGGCCCGGTTCGGGTCGCGTCGGCGTTGCCCGTCGGGCTCGACACGTATCGGAACACCCTTCCGGAACTGTTCGCGCCGTCGCCGGTGCCTCCGCAGCATTCCGAGGTGATCGTCGTCGGTTCGGGGTTCGGTGCGAGTGTCGCCGCGCTCAGGCTGGCGGAAGCCGGGAGCCGCGTCACCGTCCTCGAGCGAGGGATGCGCTGGCCGCGCGATCCGTGGCGTGAGGTGTTCACGTCCGATCTGCTCGCCGACGGTCGCGGTTACTACCACCGCACGCACTTCACCGGCCCGACCGGAATCCCGGTGCACTGCGACGATTTCGCCGGCGTCCTCGATGTCGTCGACTATCCGCACATGTCGGTGTGGCGTGGTGCTGCCGTCGGCGGCGGATCGATCGTGTTCTCCGGCGTGATGATCGCACCGGAACAGCGTTTCTTCGAGCAGGTCTTCGGCAGCACACTGAGCTACGACGACATGGCCTCGACCTGGTATCCCAAGGTCCGGTCGATGTTGCGCCTCGACGCCATGCCCGACGACATCTATCACGCTCCGGAGTTCACGCACTCTCGCCGCTGGGACGACGACGCGCGGGCGGCGGGATACTCGCCGCACCGGATCGACGGGATCTGGGACTGGGACGTGGTCCGCGCCGAATTGGCCGGCTCGGTACGCCGCTCGGCCGTCGCCGGCGAGAGCAACCTCGGCAACTCCAACGGGGCGAAGTTCGACCTGACGCAGAACTACATTCCGGCAGCGGAGGCGACGGGACGCGCCCTGGTGTGTCACGGACACCGGGTGCTCGCGGTCGGCCAGGAGCCCGACGGCCGGTACCGGGTCGAGGTGCAGGCCGTCGACCCGACCGGCGCAATCCTGAACACCACGACCCTCACGTGCGACCGCCTGGTGCTCGGTGCCGGGTCGATCGGCACGACCGAGTTGCTCGTCGAGGCACGCCACACCGGGTCGCTGCCGCGCCTGAACGAACACGTCGGCCGGGGCTGGGGCACGAACGGGGACGCGGTGCTGGTGCGTTCCCTGGCCATGACGGACGGGTTCGGTGGTGACCAGGGCGCACCGTCCGCGTCGCGGATCGTCGACGAGTCGGGTCTGCCGCTGAGCCTCGAGAACTGGTTCGTCGCGGGCACCGCCAAGGACGTGGGGATGCTGGCCTCGCTCGGGATGACGCTCGACCCCACTCGCGCGGAGATGGTCTACGACGCCGCATCCGGCCGCACGATCGTCGATTGGCCCGCCGACGGTGAACTCGCGAGTGTCGACGCGCTGCGCACGGTGCACAACGCGATGGCCGCGGCGGGTGGCACCGTCCCGGGCGCCCCGCCGATGGCGGAGGACGTCAACGCGTCGTTCACGGCTCATCCGCTCGGCGGGGCGGTCCTGGGCGACGCCACCGACGGTTACGGGCGCGTGCACGGTCATCCCGGCCTGTACGTCGTGGACGGCGCCCTGATACCCGGAAGCACCGGCACTGTGAACCCGTCGCTGACGATCGCTGCCCTCGCCGAACGCAACCTGGCCCGCATCGTCGCGGACGGCGGCTAGGACCCGGCCGAACCGCAGGTCACGGCAGCGGAAGCCATCCGGCGAGCCGGTCGAGCGCGGCGGTGACGTCCGCGGTGGCACCCGCGAAGGACAACCGCACGGTGCCGTCGCCGCGCACGGTGTCGAAATCGACGCCGGGTGCGAGCGCGAGACCGGTGTCGTGCAGCAGGCGCGCGCACCAGGCGGTGGACGTCTCCCCGGAGAGCAGCAGATGCCGGATGTCGGCGTAGACGTAGAACGCACCGTCCGCGGGGGCGAGTTCGGTGATGCCGAGATCGGGCAGTCCGTCGAGCAGCAACTCGCGGTTCACGGCGTAGCGCTCCACATGGCCGTCGAGTTCGGTACGCGCCTCGGTACCGAATGCCTCGATCGCGGCGAACTGCGCGATCGACGGAGGGCACACGGTCATGTTCGATCCGAGCCGTTGCAGCGCGGGACGCAATGATTCGGGTGCCAGCATCCAGCCGAGGCGCCATCCCGTCATCGAGAAGTATTTCGACACCGAACCGACCACCACGGAGTCCCGGGAGGTCGCCCAGGCCGTCGACGTCGCGGGCGAACCGGGCGTCCCGAACTCGATGCCGTGATAGATCTCGTCGGAGACGAGCAGCGCGTCGTGCTCGTCGCACCAGCGGGCGAGCGCTGCGAGTTCGGCGGGTTCGATCATGGTGCCCGTCGGATTGGCGGGACTCGCGACGATCAGACCGGCCGGCGGAGCGTCGAGTGCCTCGAGCATCGCCACCGTCGGCTGGTACCGCGTCTCCGGGCCGCAGTCGAGTTCGACGACAGTGCATCCGAGCGCTGCGAGAGTGTTGCGGTAGGCGGGATATCCGGGTCGTGCGACCACCACCGTGTCGCCCGGGTCGAAAGCAGCGAGAAACAGCAGCGTGAACGCGCCCGACGATCCCGTGGTGACGACCACGTCGTCCGCGTCGACGTCGATGCCGTAGCGGTCGTGGTGGTACGCGGCGATTTCTTCGCGTAGCGGGAGAATCCCGAAGGTTTCGGTGTAGCCGAGCAGTTCCGCATCGATGGCCAGTCCGGCCGCGCGGAGCACGGGTGCGGGCGCCGGAGTCGAGGGCTGGCCCGCCGCCAGGCTCAGGACGTCGCCGTGGGAGCGCTGCCGTTCGGCTGCCGCCTTCCACACGTCCATGACGTGAAAGGTCTCGATACCGGAGCGTTGCGATTCGGTGCGCACGCCTCGACGGTAGTACGCCCGACCAGCCCCCTAGAGGCCGACCCGTTGCCGCCCGAGGGCCGACCACGCGATCGGCATTTCGTCCGGGGCGACGAACCGTGCGGCCCGGTGCGGGAACCCCGGTGTCTCGCCGCACTGCTCGGGGTCGCTTTCGTTCCCGCCCCCGGCCGCGCCCTCGAGCGCGGCGGGCGGGCGGGCCGGAACAACGGGAAGGAGCAGATGCGAATCGAAGTCGCCGCCGGCGTGGACGATGTGGAAACCCTGGTTGACGGTGCGGTCGTGCCCGACCGCGGGATTGTCGTCGAGGTCGTGGCCGGTGACGAGGAGCACGAGCGTCGAACCTGCCTCGAAGAAGGTGCTGTGCGGCATGATCTCGATGTCGACAGGCACGAGCTGGCCGGGCAGCAGCGGCCAGTACTTGGTGTAATCCAGGACCGGCCGGTACGCGGTCGACGCCTCGGGATCGAGCGCGCGATGCGATACACGGATCCAGCCGTGTGCGACGAAGCCTTTCTCGTAGCCGCCGTGCCCTTCGAACCACACGTCCTCGCCGGACGAGTCGAGCTTCTTCAGGCCGACGAACAGATCCATGTCGTTGGCGTCCTTCGCCTGGACCCACAACCGCAGGGCGGTGTGCCCGGTGATCTCGGTGTCTTCGGTGAAGGTGGTGGTGAAGGTCAGTTCGTCACCCGCGACGGGGAAGGTGCGCCGGGACTGCGGTTCGTCGGGCACCGTGGGCTCGAGCGAACTCGTGCCGTGGTCGAGATACAGCGGCACGTATCGCGTGTCGGGGATGGGCCAGTCCTGCTCGAATCGCTCCGAGTAGGTACGCAGGTCGTGCCTGGTTTCGAGACGCACGCGCGGCACGGCGTCGAACCCGTTGTCCTCCTCTTTGAGGAAGCGGTCGAAGAACCGGCGCTGAACGTCGAGCGCTTCGGGGCTGTAATAGGTCTGCCACATCTTGCGTCCGTGGGTGTAGAGCCACTTGTCGGCCGATCCGATACGGGTGTAGCCCTCGACCGACCCGCGATTGCGGGGACCCTGATCGGACCACGACGCCCCCACGAGCGCGGGCACGGTGACGTCTTCGAGTTTGGGCGGTCCGGCGACGTGCCGGAACCTGTCGGGAAACCGCCGCAGAAGCCACGGGGTGAGGCGGCGCAAGGACGCCGACGCCGGTTTGGATCCGGTATGCATCGCGCGGTACCAGAACTCGCTGTAGCGGGTCTCGGGGATTCCGCCGTGGGTGAGCGTGTCGCGGCAGGGATCGGTGATGCCCTCCCACGGTGCGATCGCCGCGAGGTGCGGCGGCGCGAGCGCAGCGGTGTACCACTGCAGCGTGGCGAGGTACGACGCGCCGGCGAGACCTACTTTGCCGGTACACCACGGCTGTTCCGCAGTCCACTCGATCACGGCCGCCGCGTCTGCGGCGGCACGGCCGAGCAGCAGCCTGGGACGACCGGCGCTCGCGAAACAACCGCGCATGTCCGCGACGACGACGGTGTATCCGCGCGGCACCCAGTACGCGGGGTCGGGGGCTTCGAACGACGTCGCCTCGCTGAGTTCGAGGTCGCCGACGAACGTGCCGGATGCGGCGAGCGCTGCGAAATCGATCGGGTAGTCGTCGACGCCGGCGTTCTTGCCGTAGGGGGTGACGGCGACGAGCGCGGGGCACTGCTCGTCGGCCGCATGTCCCGGCCGGTACACGTCGGCGCGGAGAATTGTGCCGTCCGCTGCCGGGATCGGAAGATCACGCTCGACGACGATGTCGTCGGGAAGCGGGTACCTCACGACATTGTGGTGCCGCAACGGTGTCGGATCCTGCGTGAGTGTTCGTTTCCACGAAACCATGCTTTCACCCCTGGCACGTCAGAAAGATGCACAGAGTGTGCAACATGCACCTGGCAGGCGCAAGATTTACCCGGTTCGGTGCGCGTGTTACAGCGCGATGCGACCCTCCACCGCGGCGAGACCGATGTCGCGGCGGAAATGCCCGCCCGGGAGCTTGATTCCGTCGAGCGTCGCGTAGGCGTCGGCACGGGCGGCGGCCAGGTCGTCGCCCACACCGACCACGCTGAGCACGCGGCCACCGGACGAGAGCAACTCGCCCTGGGGCCCGCGCTTCGTTCCGGCGTGGAGCACGTTGGGGCCGTCCGCACCGGTGATCACGTCGCCCGTACGCGGGATCGACGGGTAGTACTCGGCCGCGAGGACGACCGTCACCGCGGCTCCGTCGCGCCACTGCAACGGAGGCAGACTGTCCAGCGTGCCGGTCGCGACCGCATGCAGCACACTGCCGAGCGGCGACTCGAGCAGCGCAAGCACGGCCTGTGTCTCGGGATCTCCGAACCGGCAGTTGAATTCGACGACGGCCGGACCGTCCGCGCCCATTGCCAGACCCGCGTACAACAGACCGGAGAACCCGCAGCCCCGTCGGACCATTTCGGCGGCAACCGGTTTCACGACCTCGTCGACGATGCGCTCGACGCTGCCTTCCGGCAGCCACGGAAGCGGGGTGTAGGCACCCATCCCGCCGGTGTTGGGGCCGATGTCGCCGTCACCCACCCGCTTGTGATCCTGCGCGGGAAGCAGCGGTACGACGGTCTCGCCGTCCACCAGGCAGAAGAGCGAGACCTCGGGGCCGTCGAGGAACGACTCGAGCAGTACCGGATGGCCGTTCTCGATGATCTCCGCGGCATGGTCGCGGGCAGCGTCGCGGTCGGTGGTCACCACGACACCCTTGCCCGCTGCGAGACCGTCGTCCTTGACGACCCAGGTGGGTCCGAACCGGTCGAGGGCCTCGTCGATCTGCGCCGGTGTGTCGACGACCTCGCTGTGGGCGGTGCGCACTCCGGCCGCGGCCATCACATCCTTGGCGAACGCCTTGGACCCTTCGATGCGCGCGGCTTCGGCGGATGGGCCGAAGCAGGGAATACCCGCCGCGCGGACGGCGTCGGCAACACCCAGCACGAGGGGGACCTCGGGGCCGATGACGACGAGGTCGGCCTTCTGGGCGGTTGCCAGTGCCACCACCTCGTCGGCGGACGCCGCGTCCACCGGGAACTGCTCGGCGATCGTGGCGATCCCGGCGTTACCGGGGGCGACCATCACCGCGGTCACTCCGGGGTCACGGCTCAGCGCCAGGACGAGAGCATGTTCACGGGCACCGGAGCCGATAACGAGTACGCGCACGCACGACAGACTACGGGACCGGTTTCCACACCAGATCGGCGCGGCAGCGGGTCCGGCCGACGGCCGCAGCGTTGGGAAGGTCGACAGTGTGCACCCAATCGCGGGCCTGATCGTCGGCCCGTCCGTGGGTGCGGTGCCGGTGCACGAGACGACGGGCGAGCGTGTGATCGGGGACGTCGAGGTAGATCACCAGGTCGAGCAGCGGCCGGATCTCGGCCCAGCCGTCCTCGTCGAACAGCAGGTAGTTGCCTTCCGTGATCACCACACGGGCGTCGGGGGCCACGGCATGGACCGCGGCGATCGGCTCGTCGAGCGGCCGGGAGAAATCCGGTGCGTAGATCGTCTCGTCGCCACGGGCTCTGATCCGCTCGAGGATGTTCCGGAAACCCGCGACGTCGAAGGTGTCGGGTGCTCCTTTTCTCGAGCGGGCGCCCTGGGCGTCGAGTTGCCGGTTCGACAGGTGGAATCCGTCCATGGGTACCTGCCCGGCGGCGATCCCCGCACGCCGCAGTGCCTTCATGAGCAACCAGGCGGCGCGGCTTTTTCCCGCTCCCGGTGGACCGCACAGGCCCACCACGGTGCGCCGGTCCGCCGGTAGTCCCGCCAGCACATAGGTGACGAGTTCGTCCACGAGCTCCCGCAGCGGTGCCGAGCGCACGGATTCGGGGGCCTCCATGGTGCTGACGATACGACGGTCGCGGCACCGGGCCGGTTCGCGGTCGTTCGATCCGCATACCGTCGATTCCGGAAACCGGTCCGGCCCGCCGTTAGTCCAGGACGCGACCGGCTGTCCTCCGGCGGGGCAGCGCGGATCCGCCTATCCTCCCCCTATGGCTTCCGTGTTCAGCATGATCATCTCCGGGGAACTTCCGGGCAGGTTCGTCTGGCAGGACGACGACGTCGTGTCCTTCCTGACCATCAACCCGCTCACCGAAGGGCACGTGCTCGTCGTGCCCCGGCAGGAAGTCGACCATTGGCAGAACGTCGACGACGAGCTGTGGGCGAAGATCAACGGCGTCGCACGCATCGTCGGGCGGGCGGTGTCCGCCGCGTACGACTCGCCGCGCACCGGTCTGGTGATCGCGGGCCTCGAGGTGCCGCACCTGCACCTTCACGTCTTCCCGGCCCACTCGATGGAAGATTTCGACTTCGCGACCGCGGAGAAGGATCCCTCGTCCGAGTCCCTCGACCGGGCGCAGGACAAGATCCGTGCGGCGCTCCGGGAGATGGGCCACGGCGACAACGTTCCGGCCTGACGGCAGGCCCGGAACAAGTTTGCCCTCCCGTGGGTTGAGACTCACATGTCTTCACACCCGCCACACTCCCCCGAACGTCCGGCCGGCTCCCTTCCCGAGGGAGCCGGCCGTCTGATCGCCGTACTCGTCGGCGCGGCCTTCGTGGTCATCTTGAACGAGACGATCATGAGCGTCGCTCTTCCCAAGCTCATGATCGAGTTCGACGTGGGAGCGGCAACCGCGCAGTGGCTCACCACCGCGTTCATGCTCACGATGGCAGTTGTCATCCCGGTCTCCGGATACCTGATGACGCGCCTGGCTCTGCGGACCGTCTACGCCGTGGCGATGTCCAGCTTCCTGCTCGGCACCTTCATCGCGTCCGTGGCGCCGGTGTTCTGGATTCTGGTTCTGGGCCGCGTGGTTCAGGCCGTGGGTACGGCCCTGATGTTGCCGCTGTTGTTCACGACGGTGCTCAACGTGGTGCCCGCCGAGCGGCGTGGCCGCATGATGGGCGTCATTTCGATCGTGATCGCCGTCGCCCCCGCGACCGGCCCGACGATCGGCGGTGTCGTGCTCGACCAGTTGACGTGGCGCTGGATGTTCTGGCTGGTGCTTCCCATCGCGGCGATTGCCACGGCTCTCGGCGTCAAGTGGATCCGGAACGTGACCGAGCCGCGCGCGATCCCGCTCGACGCGGTGTCGGTGGCGCTGTCGGCATTCGCGTTCAGCGGTCTCGTTTTCGGTCTGAGCAGTATCGGTGAAGCCGCCGAGGGCGACCCGCTGCTTCCGCCGTGGCTCCCGCTGGCTGTGGGTGCGGTGGCCCTCGTCCTGTTCGTGGTTCGTCAGGTCGGACTCGGCGACGACGCTCTCCTGGATCTTCGGGCGTTCCGCACTCCGTCGTTCTCCCTCGCGGTCGTGCTCGTGTCGATCAGCATGATGTCGCTTTTCGGCACCCTGATCCTGCTGCCCATCTACCTGCAGAACGTTCTCGGGCAGTCCACCCTGGCGACCGGTCTGATGTTGCTGCCCGGCGGTCTGGCCATGGGCGTGCTCGGTTACGTGGTCGGGCGCCTGTTCGACCGTTTCGGGCCGCGCCCGCTTGTCGCGCCCGGCGCCATCGTCGCGAGCATCGCACTGTGGGGGATGACGTCGTTCGGAACCGAGACGACGGTCGGCACCGTCATCGCCTGGCACGTCGTGCTCAACATCGGGCTCGCGTTGATGTTCTCGCCGCTTCTGACCTCCGCACTGGGCGCGCTCCCCCAGCGGATGTACTCGCACGGCAGCGCCATTGTGAGCACCATGCAGCAGGTCGCCGGTGCTGCCGGGACCGCACTGTTCATCACCGTGATGACGCGCACGACGGTCGCGGGTGCCGAGAGCGGCGCCGATCCCGTGGCCGCACTGGGCGACGGTGTCCACGGCGCACTCGTCTGGGGTGCGGCGATCTCACTGATCGCAGTCGTGGGGGCGTTCTTCGTCCGGCGGCCCGCCACGACGATCGAACCCGTGCCCGAGCAGCCGCAATCCGCGGACCTCGCGCGGCGGGAGCCGGAGACCGAACCGGTGGGCTGATACCGGCTATGCGTCGGCCGATGTTGCGTGTGACGCATCGGCCGGCGCGGCGTCGCCGGGTGCCGGAACGTCGCCGCGCGGGTCCTCGAGGAACGCGGCGAGTTCGGCCCACGACGTGGTGCGGGCGCGGGCACCGGTGAGCATCCCGAGGTGTGTACCCGGCACCCGGACGAACCGCACCTGTGCGTTCGGAAGCAGCCGGGTGACCGGTTCGACGGCCGGGATCGGAGCGAGGATGTCCTCTGTCCCGGCGAAAGCGAGCACCGGAACCGTGACATCGGCAAGGTCGACGATCCGTTCACCGAGGTGGAGCGCCCCGGACGACAGGTCGTTGGCGACTGTGATCCGGGCGAGTTGACGGAACACGCGGCCCGCGTAGCCGTGGATCTGCTCCTGGAAGCGGTCCACGAACTCCATCCGCCCCAGCTTGTCCGCATCGGTGATGTTGGAGGCGATGAACCACGGCCGCGTCAGTTCCCGGTCGAGCGAGGTGATGCGGTACGCGGCCTGGACGAGAGGGGCCGGAACGCCGCCGAACACCGCGTCGAGAACATCGATCGTGGGCTCTGCGCAGATCTTCCCGGCCAGCCGCAGCGGCGCCATCACGGGGATCTTGGAGAAGTCGAGCGGACTGCCGAAGGCGGCGATCGACCGCACCGGCAGATCCGGATGCGCGGCGGAGGTGAGCAGTGCCATGGCTCCGGCGATACTCCAGGCGACGACGTCCACGTCGCGATCGCCGCACAGTTCGGATACCCGGTGGATTGCGTCGGGCACGATGTCGTCGATCCAGTAGTCGAGTCCCAGATCGCGGTCCTCGGCGCTCATGGCTCCGTATTCCACGACGAAGACGCTGCGGCCGAGGCCGGCGAGATACTGCACCAGACTCTGGTCCGGCATCAGGTCGAAGCACGCGGGCGACGCAGCGAGGGGCGTCACGAGAAGGACCGGATCGCCGCCGTCGTCCTCGGCACCGAACCGGCGCAGCGTCCGGTGGGGGCCCCGCCCGACGACAACCGAGGGCGTCCGGTGAGGTGCCGCGACTCCGTCTGCGACGAACAATGACCACGCGTTGTGGACCGCCCGCCTCACCGAGTCCGTGATACCCATGAGATGCCTCCGCTGCTCGGTGAACGTTCCGCGTACGAAGATCGTATTGGGCACTCGATCCGTTCACGGGGCGGGCTACGGTGACGACGATCGGGGAAGTCGCACGCGGAACGTGGCGCCCCCACCGGGCGTGCTGTCGACCTCGACAGTGCCTCCGTGGGCAGCGACGAGCGCCGCGACGATCGACAGTCCTAGTCCGCTGCCTCCCGACGACCGGGTCCGGGAACTGTCGGTCCGGTAGAAACGCTCGAAGACCCGCTCGCGGTCGTTCTCGGACAGACCGGGACCGCGGTCGGCGACCTCGAGAACCGTCTGTTCCTCGGTTGTGCCGACCCGCACGGTCACCGCCGTGTCGGCGGGCGTGTGGGTGAGCGCATTGGTGACGAGATTGCCGACCACCTGACGCAGTCGCACCTCGTCCCCGAGCACTTCCGGGGTGCCCGGCCCGTCGAGCACCTCGAGCCCGATCGGGCGTTGCGGTGCGACCGCACGCGCGTTCTGCACTGCGTCCGCTGCCAGCGCGAGCAGGTCGACGGAAGCATGCTCGAGCGGTCGCTGTTCGTCGAGTCGTGCGAGCACGAGCAGATCCTCGACGAGCACACCCATTCGTTTCGCCTCGTTCTCGATGCGGTCGAGAACCATCGAGGGATTGTCGCTCGCGCCCTGCCGGTACAACTCCGCGAACCCCCGGATCGTGGTCAGTGGGGTCCGCAACTCGTGGCTGGCATCGCCGACGAAGCGGCGCATCGTCTCCTCGGAGCGCCGCGCTGACTCTTCCGAGGCTTCTGTCGCGGCGAAGGCCTGCTGGATCTGGGTGAGCATGGTGTTGAGCGCCACCGACAGGCGTCCGACCTCCGTGCGAGGATCGGATTCGGGAACCCGCCGATCCAGGTCGCCCTCCGCGATGGCGACCGCGGTCCGCTCCACCTCCCGCAACGGACGTAAGTTGCGGCGGACCACGAAGTATCCGGCGACACCGAGACCGGCAAGCACGACCGCACCGATGCCGCACTGCAGCGCGATGAGTCGTCCGACAGTTTCCTCGCTGTCCGACAGTGCCATCGCGACAGTGGTCGTGCCACCGTCCGGTCGCGCGGTGGCGAGCAGTCGCCACTGCACGTCCGAGCCGTCGGCCGAGCCGACGGTTGTCGGCCCGGTTCCGGGATCGGCCGGCACCTCAGGAGCGGTAACCCGGTCGTTGATCGTGAACTGCACCGCGCCAACCGCGTCTGTGACCTGGACGAAGAACGGACTCGGTGGCCGTGTGGTGGCGGGCGGCGCGGGGGTGGACCCGTTCGGGCCGGCGCCGAGCGGCTTGGCCCAGCCCTGGGCGGCATCCTGGAGGTCGCGGTCCACGCGCGCGAGCAACGATGTCTGGAGCGCCGACGTGACGGCGACGCCGGACGCGAGCAGACCCAGCGCGGACAGCAGTACCAGCGTCGCCACCAGCGAGAACCGCAGCGGGATACGCCGCGTCCATCCGGCCCGCGAGTCCACGCTCACTTCGGCTCGCGCATCACGTAACCCACTCCCCGCAGGGTGTGGATGAGGGGCCTGTCCCCGGTGTCGATCTTGCGTCGCAGATACGACACGTACGACTCGACGACACCTACGTCACCACTGAAGTCGTAGTGCCATACGTGATCGAGGATGCGGGGTTTGCTCAGCACCGTGCCGGCGTTGACCATGAAATATCGCAGCAGGGTGAATTCGGTGGGTGAAAGCGGCACCGGAGTGCCGGCCTTCCACACTTCGTGCGTTTCCTCGTCGAGTTCGATGTCGGCGAATGTGATGCGCGACGAGCGTTCCCGGTCCGACAGCTTGCCTGCGCGTCGCAAGACCGTGCGGAGCCGCGCGATCAGTTCTTCGAGACTGAACGGCTTGGTGACATAGTCGTCCGCGCCGAGGGTCAGACCCGCAACTTTGTCCTCGACGCCGTCCTTGGCGGTGAGGAACAGAACGGGGACGTCGGAGCCGTCGGCTCGCAACCGGCGCAACATTCCGTATCCGTCCATGCCGGGCATCATGATGTCCAGGATCACCGCATCGGGCCTGAAGGCCCGCGCCCGATCGAGACCCTCCGGGCCGTTCGACGCCGTCTCCACCTCGAAGCCCTGGAACTTCAGGCTCACCGACAACAGTTCGACGATGGTGGGTTCGTCGTCGACGATGAGGACCCGAGCCTCGGGTCGGGTGGGAGAAGATGAGGTCACGATGCCGATTCTGCCGCGCGAGTCTCGGTCTCCGGGGTGAGTTTCCTGGGAAGTCGCTGGGAGCGACGGGCAACACGCCAGGGGTACCCACGTCGAACACCCTGTCCGTGGTCAGTGCTATCAAAGGGATATGACGTGTAGGGAGTGCGACAGCCGAATCGACCATTGCCATGGTTCGTTGATCCTGCACTCGGCGGTGGATGTCGAGTGCACCGACGACACCTGCCTGGACCTCTCGATCGTGCGGCATGCGCTGGTCGCCGACTGCACGGACCTCGTCGGCGGATGCGTCTGCACCGTGGTGGCCGAGGAGACGGAGATGCTCGTCGCGTCCTGACCCGTCGTGGTCGGGCACCTCACACTCGACGGCAGTGGCTTGCCGCCCGCTCCGAGTGTTCCTAACCTGTCGATGAGGGACCGTAGACGGGTCCCCCGGACGAGCGCACCGTACCCGGCGAGCGACAAGACGGTGTAGGAGCGTTGCGTCATGGCCTGGATCGTTCTCGTCCTCTCCGGTGTTCTCGAAGCCGTATGGGCGACCGCGCTCGGCAAATCGGACGGTTTCACCCGGCTCTGGCCGACGGTGATCTTCGGCGTCACGGTGGTCGCGAGCATGGCGGGCCTCGCGTACGCGATGCGCACCTTGCCCGTGGGCACCTCGTACGCGGTGTGGGTAGGCATCGGAGCCGCCCTCACCGTCGGCTACGCGATGGTGACCGGCAGCGAGTCCGCCACACTCGTGAAGTTGTTGCTGATCACCGGAATCGTGGCGTGCGTCGTGGGTCTGAAGCTGGTGCACTGACCGGTCCACGACGTCCCCTGCAGTCGGCCGCGGTGCGGTTACAGTGACCCCATGAGCCTCGGTTTCACGCTGGCACTCCCCCTCCGAGTCGGTCTGTCCGTAGCCGACACCGCACTCGGGATCACCGAAGCAGTCATCGGCACGGTCCGAATCGCGGTGTCACCGCAGACGTATTCGGCGCTCGGTGCCGTCGGCTTTCCCGACGCACGCAGTTCGATGGGTTTGTTGCAGCAACTCTCGACCCTCACGTCCGAGGATCGCGGACTCGGCCAGGCGATGCGGCCCGGCGGCCCTCTCGACCGTCTGCTGGAACCGGGCGGACCGGTCGATCGACTCACTGCTCCCCGAGGACTGCTCGACCGGTTGCTGGAACCGGGAGGTGCCCTCGATCGCCTGACCGCGCCCGGCGGACCGCTCGATCGGGTCCTCGCCGACGACGGCGCGCTCGACCGCCTGCTCTCGGACGGCGGGTTGCTCGACCGGATGACCGCGCCGGAAGGGCCTCTCGAGCGGTTGCTGGCACAGGACGGCGCCGTCGAACGGCTCACCGCGCCGGGCGGCATCGTCGACGTCGCGACGCGGCCGGGTGGTGTCGTCGAACGGGCGTTGGCACCGGGCGGTGTGCTCGAAGTGCTGCTCGCGGAGCAGGGCGCCCTCGACCGTCTGCTCACGAAGGGTGGGCCGCTCGATCAGATCGAGTCGTTGGCCGCCACGCTCGCAGAACTGACGCCGGGGATCATCAGCATGAACGCGAGCGTCGACATGCTGCGGGAGACGGTCGAACTGCTCCGGGGCGCGGTCGGGCCGCTCGGTGATCTCGCGGGCAGGCTGCCCGGACGATGGCTACGCGGCGGCAAGGGCGAATTGATTCCGCCCACGTGACGCACTCCGGCGTCTCGCCCGGTCAGCGCTGGGCACGGTGCGACGCGACGAGGATCGCCGCTGCCCTCGCCGCCTCGTGTGCCGCGGCGAAGAGGTCTTCGCCCGTACCGAGCAGCGCGGCCAGGGTTCCCGCGAAGTGGTCGCCCGCACCGGTCGTGTCCACGGCGCGCACCGTCGGAACCGCGATGCGTTCGACGTAGTCCTCGGTCGCGACCACCACGTCGTCTGCGCCCCGGGTGATCACGACGGTCCGGACGCGTTCGAGGAGCCTGGCGACGATCTCGTCCAGGTCGTCGCCGGCGGAGGCATCCGCGTAGAAGAGCGCTTCGCTCTCGTTCACGACGAGCGGATCGGCGTCGGCGAGGACGTAGTCGTCGAGCGCGGCAACCGGGCTGGGGTTGAGCACAAGCCGTCGCCGATGGGCACGCGCCCACTCGGCGGCGGCCGCCGTCGCGGCGGGAAGCAATTCGAGTTGGGTGAGCACGACCGCCGGGTCCAGCGCGTCGAGTGCCGCGGTGACGTCGGTCGCCGACACCTTCGAGTTCGCTCCGGGTATCACGATGATCCGATTCCGGCCGTCGTCGGTCACGACGACGATCGCACGCCCGGTGGGTACCTGGACGCTGAGAAGGTGGTTGGTGTTCACCCCCGCGGCCGTCTGCGCGAAACGCAGTGCAGTGGCGGCACTGTCGGATCCCACCGCGCCGACGACGGCGGTGGGAGCGATCCGCGCGGCGCCGATGGCCTGGTTCGCACCCTTGCCGCCCGGATAGGTGTCGAGGCGTCGGCCGAGTACGGTTTCGCCTTCGTCGGGCGCCCGCGCAACCGTGGCGGTCAGATCCAGATTCAAGGATCCGACGACGGCAACCACACAGCCCTGAACGTCTGTCACCTTCTCGACCCTACGGGCGGCATGTCCGCCGAGCGACTCAGTGCTCGTGCGCGTCCGGTTCGAGTTCCGGGCACATGGCGTGGACGACACCGTCGGCCCACGACTCGCTCACCTCACCGTGACGGAGGTACGCACCGAGATACGAACCGACGAGCATGGATACAGCCGTGTCGATGTCGAGGTCGGCGCGGACCGCACCGGCGTCGACAGCGGCGCGAAGCACACCGGCCACCACGTCGCTGCGGGCATTGATGATCTCCCGGAACGATTCTGTGAAGTCCGGATCCTCGTCGATGAGTACCGCGCCCACGCTGCCCATGCCCATGTCACTCGCCAACGCGCGTCGGACCTGTTCCAGCGTCCACTTCATCCGGTCGTAGACACACAGACCGTCCGGCACACACGGCGCGATCGCCTGCGAGTCCAACGCTGCGTCGAGGATCTCCTCGCGATTGGCGTAGCGCCGGTAGATCGTCGTCTTCGCTACACCGGACAGGGCGGCGACCGCCTCCACGGTGACGCGATGGGGGCCGTGCACACGCAGGATCTCCAGCGCCGCCCGCATGATCCGCGTATCCGTTCCCGCGCGCGCCTTGCCGGGGCGTCGCGGCGATTCGGACACCGGATCTGCGTCGGTATCGACCACCATGTCACTCCTTTTCAGGCGAGTATGCCCCGCATGATCCGAGTGTCTCCGAAAAGAAGACCCGAATCAAACGCTACGAAACGCTACGCTACGCTATACGTATCGTTAAATTTCACATCGAGGAGGAACGTATGACTGAGATCTACGCACCGACGACGGGCTATGCCACCGATTCGGAGACCCTTCTCGAGAGCTATCGCACATACGAAGCAGTCGAGCGCGCTATCGACCACCTCTCCGACGAGGGCTTTCCTGTCGAGTACCTGCGCGTCGTAGGTCAGGGAGTGACGACCGTCGAGAGCATCGAAGGCCGGATGACCAATGGCAAAGCGGCGCTCAACGGCGCGGCGGCCGGCGTGTGGACGGGCCTGCTGTTCGGCTTCCTGCTCGCCGTGTTCCTCCCGGCCACCAGCATGGCGGCCATCCTCCTCGCCGGCGTCGCCTTCGGTGCGGTGTGGGGTGGAGCACTCGGCTTCGCGGCGCACTGGAGCACCGGCGGACGCCGCGACTTCGTCTCCCGTAAGAGCATCGAGGCCGCCCGGTACGACCTGATGGTCGACAGCGACTTCGAAGACCAGGCACGTCGAAAGCTCGCTCTCCGCTGATCTGCCCCTCATCCACTGTGCTCCGCCCCCGCCCCCTGTGGCGGGGGCGGAGTCGTCTCGTGGCGCGCTTCCTCACCGACTCGCACCGACCGTGCTGTGAGATCCCACACCGCACGTAGACGAAGCGGGGTGCGGATCGAAGTGCCGCATCTGCCGGGCGCAGGCACTCGCACACCCGGCGACCCCGAGGCCGACCCTGCCGGGGCCACCGGTCGTCATGTCGAAAAAAAATAGGCCGACCTGCACTTATCTGCAGATCGGCCTACTCTCGAGCCCCCTAACGGGATTGAACCGTTGACCGCTCGCTTACAAGGCGAGTGCTCTACCGCTGAGCTAAGGAGGCAGCGAACGCCGCCCATCATATAGGCCGTCCCGCCTCCGGCGCACACCGCCCGTTTCGTTACGGTGGAACGCATGCGTACCGCCCCACCTGTTTCCGTCCGTACCGGAGGTGGCGGGCAGTGAGCCTGCTGGGCGACGTCCTGGACCGGACACTCGGTACGCGTCGCGCGACCATCGACGCGGTCATCGCAGCACCCACGCCGCTGCAGCCGATCGACCTGACCGACGACGCGGTGGTCGCCGAGGCGCTCGACGTCGCGGTCCGCGTCGGCGAAGTTCTGCTCGCCTCAGGCACGGGCGCGATCGACACCGCCGAGCAGGTCCGGTTCGTCGCCGCGACCTACGGCCTCGCGCAGTGCGATGTCGATGTCACCTACAACTCGATCGTGCTGTCCGCTTATCGCGGGCAGACGATGCCTCCCGCGAGCACGATGCGCGTCGTGCACTACCGCTCGATGGACTTCACGCGGTTGGCCGCGGTCGACCGGTTGACGCGCCGAATCCGCCGCGACGCGATCTCCCCGGCGCAAGCACACGAGGAACTGCTCGCGATCACGTCGGCGGCCCACCCCTACAACCGCTGGGTCGCGACGATCGCGTGGTCGGGGATGGCCGCGGCGATCTCGGTGCTGCTCGGCGGCGACGCCCTGGTCGCTCTCGTCGCCTTCGGGTCGACATTCGTCATCGACCGGGTCAACCGCGCCCTCAACCACGCCGGTCTGCCGTTCTTCTTCCAGCACCTCGTGGGCGGCATCATCGCGACCGCCCCGGCGATCACGTTGTACGGGCTACGGGAAACACTCGGCTTCGAAGTGTCCCCGGGATTGATCATCGCCGCCGGCGTCACCGTGCTGTTGTCCGGTTTGTCGCTGGTGGGTTCGGTGCAGGACGCGATCACCGGGGCCCCGATCACCGCGTCGGCCAGATTCTTCGAAGTACTCATGATGACGGGCGGCATCATTGCCGGCGTCGCGACCACCCTGCGCGTCGCGGAGGTGTTCGGCGCCGAACTGCCGTTGATCAGTTACGCGGCACTGCCGGACCTCACCCAGCTGCCGACGAAGATCCTGGCCGGTGCCGCCGCCGCCGCGTTCTACGCACTCGCCTGTTACGCGGAGCGCCGCGCGCTCACCGTCGCGGCCCTGGCCGGAGCTGCCGGCAGCCTCGGCTATCAGCTCGCCCTCGGGCTCTCGCTCGGCCCCATCATTTCCTCGGCGGTGGCCGCCACCGTCATCGGCTTCGCGGGTGGCCTGATGGCCCGCCGGGCCCTCACCCCGCCGCTGGTCGTCGCGGTCGCGGGTATCACTCCGCTGCTTCCCGGTCTCGCCCTGTATCGCGGTCTGTACGCGATGCTGCGAAACGAGATGAGCATCGGCATGACCGCGCTGTTCGCGGCATTCGGTATCGGTTGCGCACTCGCGGCCGGCGTCACGCTCGGCGAGTGGCTCGCGCGGCGCACCCGCAACCCGCGAAGCATTCTCAAGGTGGGGTCACTGCGCCGCCCGCAGCTTCGCCGGATCCCCCGGATCAGGCTGGAGAAGAAGCGGGCGATCCGGCCGGCCCCGACACCGGTGACCGGCCCGATCCCCATCACCGACACGATCCCGATCGTCGACGCCGCGGCAACCGAAACAACGAGAGCCACGCTGCGCCTCGGTTGGCGCGGGCGTGACTCTCGCAGAATGTAGAAGTATTCGGTGTATCAGCCGTGACGAACGGTCAGCCCTGACGAGCCTTTTCGTCGGCTTCCATCGCATCGCGAAGGCTCTTCGGACGCATATCGGTCCAGTTCTGCTCGACGTATTCGACGCACGCGGCACGCGACTCTTCGCCGAATACCACCCGCCACCCCTGCGGAACCTCGGAGAAGGTCGGCCACAGCGAGTACTGCTCCTCGTCGTTCACGAGGACGTAGAACCGGCCGTCCTCGTCGTCAAATGGGTTCGTGCTCATCTCGCCTCACTTGTTGCGTAGGTGTGATGGTCCGGAATCCTATCAAGTTCACCGATAACGCCCAGGGCTCCGGACATCTTTCGGTCCCGGCGACCGAGGACGGAAGCCAGGATTTCTCCCGCTCGTACCGCCGCGTTCGACAACAGCGACGAGGTCAGACCGTGCGTCTTCTCGGTGCCGCCCTGAAGGTAGATGTCGGCATCGATGTCCTCCGGCGTCGGCAGCCGGTAGTCACGGTCGACCGACAGTACCGGCCCGTCCGGCGCGAGATCGCCGAGGAGCGGAGTGAGCGGAGCAGGCTCGAAACCGGTCGCGAGGACCACCGCATCGCACATCAACGTCTCGACAGCGCCGTCCAGGTTGTTCCGGACGTCGATCTCGATGCCCGCGGCACTTTCCGTGGTGGAGACGATTTCGGAGGCTCGACGCATGAACAGCCGGCGACGCCCACTGACGCGTTCCCGGTACTCGGTGGCGTAGAGCGCCTCGATGAGTTCCGGGGCCACGACGGAGTAGTTGGTGCCGCGATGAAGGGTGAGTACCCGCTCCCGCTCTGCGGGCGACGCTCCGTGAAGTTCGTCGACGGCCGAGGGATCGAAGATCCGGTTCGCGTACGGGCTGTCGTCGGCCGGGCTGTAGCCGAAGCGGTTGAAGATGCTGTGAACTTCGGCCTGCGGGTAGTGGGTGTGCAGATACTGCACCACTTCCGCGGCGCTCTGTCCCGCCCCGACCACGGCGAATCGCTGATGCGTCGGCTCGGGCATCGCGTCCAGGTGGAACAGGAACTGGTGGTTGTGGAAGCACCGCACCGATTCGGTGGCCCAGCGCGGGATCTGTGCCCGGAGTCCGACACCGACCACAACGCTGTGCGCGTGGACCACGCTGCCGTCGGCTGAGTGGATCGCGAAGAGATCGGCTGTGCCGTTGTGGTGACGGACCGCTTCGACGGCGGTGATCTCGGTTCCGTACCGGACGTCCGCGGTGACGCGGTCGGCGGCCCACCGCAGATAATCCTGGAATTCGTGCCGGGTCGGAAAGAACGTCTGGTGGTTGACGAAGTCCGCGAGCCGCTCCCGTTCGTGCAGGTACGCGAAGAAGCTGTAGCTGCTGGTGGGATTCCGGAAGGTGACGAGATCCTTGGGAAAGGCGATCTGCATGGTCGCGCCCTCGAGGAGCATCCCCGGGTGCCACGCGAAGTCTTGTCTCCGCTCGAAGAACGTGGCTCGGAGCGCTGAGTCCGGATCGGCCGCATTGTGTTCCTCGATGGCGATCGCCAGAGCGAGGTTGGCGGGGCCGAAACCGATTCCGACGAGGTCGAATACGTCCCCTCGAGGTTCGTCCGGATTCTCCGAATCACCTGCGGTAGCGCTGGATCGGTCGGTCATCACTCAACTTCCGTACTCGGGGGCGTGAGCCCACGGTCAGTAGACGCAGCCCTCGAAATGTAGCTCAGGCTAACCTTGGTTTGGAGAGCCTACCAAGGGTTGTGCGCCAGTGGGAGACCCCGAACTTCCGAATTGCCAGCGACTTCCGGTCAGCGAGACATCAACCCTCCCCGATCGACACGAGCGCGGCGGGATCGTGTTCGATACCCCCGCGCTCGCCGCGTACGTGCCCGGTCCGCTAGGACGCCAGGAAGTCCAGCAACACCTTGTTGACCACCTCGGGACGCTCCAGATAGCCGTAGTGACCCGCGTCCGGAATCTCCTCGTACCGTGCGCCGGGAATCGCTTCCGCCACTTCCCGCGACAGATACGCCGGAATCATGCGGTCGTCGGCGAACCCCACCGCAAGGCACTGCGTCGTGATCGCCCGGTAGGCGGCACGGCGATCGAACTCGCGGTCCATGCCCAGCTGGGCCCGCACCCCGGGCGACATTTTCCCGCCACTGAACTCGAACACGTCGAGCCAATCGCGTGCGGTGTTCTCGTCGGCGAGCGACGCGGGCGACAGGTTCATCACCGCAGTCACCGCGGCCTGATACTTGGGCGGCAACTCCACACCGCTGTCGTACAACTGCCGCTCGCCCTCGGTGAGGGTCATCTGGAACCGGTCCATCCGTGCGTGGCCGGCGAGGAACACCGCTTTGCGGACGAGATCCGGACGCGCCAACGTCAGTTCCTGTGCGACGCGCGCACCCATCGACGTGCCGACAACATGCGCCGGGCCGCCGAGCAACTCGATCAAGCCTGCGGTGTCTGCCACGAGATCATCGAGTGTCATCCCACTCAGGCTCTCCCCCGACGGCGCGATGCCGCGGTTGTCGAACGTGGCCACGCGGTAGCCCGCCTTCACGAGCGCAGGCACCTGATGCAGGTCCCACACCCGGCCGGGGCTGCCGGTTCCCATCACGAGAACTACGAGGTCGCCGGATCCCCTGACCTGGTAGTTCAGCGGGATTCCGTTGATCGTCGCAATGGGCATGGAGACCTTCCTCGAAGACTGCGGGGGACGACCGCGCACAGATCGGCGAGCGCGGCGTTACGGGCCCCACGGTACCGCGAGGGCCCCGGCCATGATCGATCCAGCACCCGGCGGGTGGCGCCCCGGTGTCCCACTCTCCTAGAGTCGAGGCAGATGCATGCTCGCGCCGAGCAGCTACCCGGGAGGAACACATGACCGCGGACCCCACCACCCCCGACGTTCTCGCCGACGACGATCTCGAACCTGTCGCCGACGAGACCGCCCGACAGGCACAGCGCGTCGTCGCCGCCTACGCCGAGACTGCGGACGAGTGCCGCATGCTGCTGTCGATGCTTGGCATCGGCCCGGCCGAAAAGTACTGACCAGATCCATCGGACCGGCACCTCGAGAGGACACGACGTGACAGCAGGCGGCGCGGATGCGACCGAAGAATCCGAGTCGATCACCCCGTCCGATTTCGTCGTCGTCGCGAATCGCCTGCCGGTGGATCTCGAACGCCTGCCGGACGGCACGACCCGATGGAAGCGCAGCCCCGGCGGTCTCGTCACGGCCCTCGAGCCGATCCTGCGTTCCAACCACGGAGCGTGGGTCGGCTGGGCCGGGGTTGCGGACGCCGATGCCGGTGTCATCGTCGAGGACGACCTCACGCTGTACTCGGTTCCCCTGAGCACTCAGGAGATCGCCGACTACTACGAGGGGTTCTCCAACGCGACGCTGTGGCCGCTCTACCACGACGTCATCGTCCGCCCGGAATACCGGCGCGAATGGTGGAACGTCTACGTCGAGGTCAACCGGCGCTTCGCGGAAGAAGCGGCCAAGGCCGCAGCACCGAACGCCACCGTCTGGATCCAGGACTACCAACTCCAGTTGGTGCCGAAGATGCTGCGGATGCTGCGACCCGACCTCACGATCGGGTTCTTCCTGCACATTCCGTTCCCGCCGGTCGAGTTGTTCATGCAGATGCCCTGGCGCACCGAGATCGTCGAAGGACTCCTCGGCGCCGATCTCATCGGCTTTCATCTCCCCGGCGGCGCCCAAAACTTCCTCTACCTGGCGGGCAGGCTCGCCGGCCACCAGACCTCGCGCGGCAACATCGGTGTCCGCTCGAAACTCGGTGTGGTCCAGGTCGGATTCCGTTCGGTGCGCGTCGGCGCCTTCCCCATCTCCATCGCGTCGGGCGAACTCGACGAACAGTCGCGTAGCAAGAAGATTCGCGACCGGGCCAAAGCGATCCGCAAGGAACTGGGCGACCCGGACCACATCCTGCTCGGGGTCGACCGGCTGGACTACACCAAGGGCATCGACGTCCGGCTCGACGCCCTCAACGAACTCCTCGACGAGGGACGGGTCGATCCGGCCCGCACCGTCATGGTGCAACTCGCGACGCCCAGCCGCGAGCGCGTCGAGTCGTACGTGCAGATGCGCGGCGAGATCGAGCGCATGGTCAGTCGCATCAACGGTGAGTACGCCGAAGTCGGTCGCCCGGTGGTCCACTACATCCACCGCCCGGTGCCCCGCGAGGAACTCATCGCCTTCTTCGTCGCCGCCGACGTGATGCTGGTGACGCCGTTGCGCGACGGGATGAATCTCGTCGCCAAGGAATACATCGCGTGCCGCAGCGATCTGGGTGGTTCGCTGGTGCTCAGCGAATTCACCGGCGCAGCAGCCGAACTGCGTCAGTCCTTCCTGTGCAATCCGCACGACCTGGAGGACGTCAAGGACAAGATGCAGGCAGCGATCGAGCAACCCCGCGACGCCGGACGCAAGACGATGCGTGCCCTCCGCCGTCAGGTCCTCACGCACGATGTCGACCGGTGGGCACGCTCGTTCCTCGAAGCGCTGTCGCACACCGGCGCTGCGGGACCCGCGCTGATCACGCCGGGCGAAGGCAACAGCGGGAACAGCGGGAGTCGGTCCCACTGAGTGGAACTGTGCCGCGGGACACATCCTGCGGGCATAACGTCTGGGTGTGACGACCTTCTCCCACCTCCTTTCCCCCGGCACCATCGGGCCCGTGACGCTGCGGAATCGGGTCGTCCTGCCCGCCATGGACATGAACCTGTGTGACGACGGCGAGATCGAGCAGGGCGACATCGACCATTTCGTCGCCCGCGCCGAGGGCGGCACCGGACTGATCATCACCGGATGCTGCGCTGTCGCCTATCCGCTCGGCTGCGCCAGCACCAAGGAACCCGGACTGTCGGAGGACAGGTTCATCCCCGGCCTCACCGCACTCGCCGACGCTGTCCACCAGGCCGGTAGTGCTCTGTGCGTGCAGATGACGCACCACGGCAAGGTCGCACGGATCGACACCGTCAACGATCGGCCGCTGCTCGTTCCGTCGACCCCGAACTCGAGCCCAGACCTGAGCGCGCTCGCCGACAACACCGGTGAAGAACTCCAGAAGATGGCTGCGGTCACCCACGGTAAGCAGGCCGAATACCACGAAGCCACGCACGAGGACCTGGCGTGGCTCGTGCGTTGCTTCGCGGACGCCGCGGGCCGGGTGAAAGCGGCAGGCGCGGACGCGGTCGAAATCCATTGTGCCCACGGCTATGTGCTCGGCGCTTTCCTCAGCCGCGCCGACAATCGGCGTACCGACGAATACGGGGGTTCGTTCGAGAACCGTGCGCGGTTGGCGTGCGAGGTCATCCGCGCGGTGAAGGCGGAGGTCGGCGACTCCCTGGCAATTCTGGTGCGCGTCGCCGGACGCGAATTCGGCGAAGCCGACGGCCTGAGCACGGACGAGGCAGTGCGGGCCTCACAGTTGTTCGAAGCCGCGGGAGCCGACGCGATCCACGTGACCGGGTGGGGCCGAAACCCGTTCTCCAACTTCACCGACGGGCCACTCCCGAACACTGTCGGCGCCTACACCGGTCTCGCCGCCTCGGTGAAGAAGGCTGTCGGCATCCCTGTGATCGCAGTCGGTCGCGTGCTGCCCGAGGTGGGCGAGAAGACCATCGCCGACGGTCACGCCGATTTCGTCGCGATGGGTCGCCAGTTGCTCGCGGATCCCTCCTTGGTCCGCAAGCTGGCGGCGGGCACACCGGAGCAGGTGCGGCCGTGCATCAACTGCTATGTGTGTGTCCAGGAGAACTTCTGGGACGACACCCCGATCTGCGCGGTGAATCCGGCGTTGGGCAACGAGACCCTGGTGCCGTTCATCCCCGCGTCCGCGTCGAAGCACGTCGTCGTGGTGGGGGCCGGGCCGGGCGGGCTCGAAGTCGCGCGCGTCGCCTCCGAGCGGGGACACCGGGTGACGGTGCTCGACAAGTCGGACCGGCTCGGCGGCACACTCTGGTTCTCGGCCCTCACCACCCCGGACAACGAGCAGTTGCTGACATGGCTCCGCTCCGAGATCGAACGCCTCGGCGTCGATGTCCGCCTGAACACCGAGGCCACCGCCCACTCCGTCGCCGCACTCGCACCCGATGTCGTCGTGATCGCCACCGGCGCGGTGCGCGGCCGGCCCGACGTTCCCGGTGGCGACCTGCCACACGTGCACACCGGCGATACGCTGCGAGCCCTGATGACCGGGGCCGGCGACACGTCGGAACAACCGTTGTTCCTCCGCACCATGGGGCGCCTCGGCAAGCTGTCGGGAATCACCAAGAGCCCACAGGCAATTCGGGCCGTCACCCGCAAGTTCCTGCCCATGGGCAAAGACGTGGTCGTGATCGGGGGCTCGCTCGTCGGTCTCGAACTCGCGGAGTTCCTCGCCGAACGTGGGCGCCGGGTGACCCTGCTCGAAGAGGGCGGACAACTGGGCCTGCCCATGGCCATGCCGCGACGCTGGACGGCAGTTCGGCACGCCGGCGAAGCGGGCGTGACCGTTCACCGGCGGGCACGGGTACAGCGCATCACCGCCGACGCCGTCGAATTCCGGGTCGGTGACGAAACCCTCAGCGCCCCGGCCGATATGGTCGTCGTGGCGTCCGGTGTCTCGGCCGCGGCGCCGCTCGCCGCCGAACTCGAGGGCAGGGTGCCGGAAATTCACGTGGTCGGCGACGCCGCGGATGTCGGCTACATCGAAGGGGCGATCCACTCCGCGTGGGACGTCGCGACGGTGCTCTGACGGGAACACCGTGTGTTGCAGGAGGACCGAGAACGACCCGGAGCCTAGATCGGTGTCAGCCGGCTGACGAGCCAGCGGCCGTCGTGTTTTTCGAGTTCGACTCGCACACGACTGCCGCTGCTCACGGCCTCCGGATTCTCGGAACTCGTGGTGATCTGGTTGAGGAACAGCAGGGTCACGGCGCTGTCGGCGTCGGCGGACACCACCGACGATCCCTGCACGCTCACCTGCACGCTGATGGCCTTCTCCTTGGCCCCCGGCGCGATGACGTTCTTCATCAGATTCGTGTACTCGTCACGGAAGTCTCCGGTGAGGCCCTCGCCCGCCACGGCGATCTGATCGTCCACCTCACCGTGGGTGTAGGCGAGCATCGCCACGGCCTGCTCCTCCGCTGCCACGCGGGCTTCGGTACGGGCCGCCTCGGCGGCCGAGTCGGCCCGCGCTCCGTACGCGAGCCAGCCGACGACGACCGCGAACACGAGCGCGGCCACCGACAGCCCGATCGCGACGTGCCGCAGGTACGAATGCGAGGCGGGTGCTGTGTCGACGGGCGCAGGCGCGGTGTCGACGGGCGCAGGCGCGGTGTCGACGGGCGCAGGCGCGGTGTCGACGGGCGCAGGCGCGGTGTCGACGGGCCCAGGCGCGGTGTCGACGGGCGCAGGCGCGGTGTCGACGAGCGCAGGCGCGGTGTCGACGGGTGCAGGCGCGGTGTCGACGGCTGAGGTATCCACGGGCTCGGCAGCGGTCGCGCCTGCGGTCTCCCCGGATGTGGTGTCGCTGGATGTGGTCTCGCTGTGCCTGTCCGTCTGGCTGTCCGTGTTCACTGACGTCACCTGCTTGTCTTTCCGGTCTTCACTCACGGCACGAACTCCACCTTCGACGCCAGCAGTCTGCCGTTCTCGTCGCAGATCGTCACGCGCAGACGGAAATCACGTGGTTCCGGCTCGGTCTGGTCGGCATTGCTCACCATCGCACGCGACGCGACGAGCGACGACGCGCACGTACCGTCCTCGTTCTGGATTCCGGCCTCGAGCACCTCCCCGATCGTCGTGACACCGGCTTGCTGCACGACCTCGACGAACGGACCTTCCCGCCCTTCGAATTCGGCCTTGAAGTCGCCTGTCGCCCCGTCGATCAGCCGCTGCACGTCCGCGTCTGCGGAGTCGGCGCGGATCGTGGTCAGGTTCAGCACGGTCTGACGCGCAGCCTGGACGAACGCCGCACGTCGCTCGTCACGCTCGTCGGCAGACCGCTGGTCGACGATCAGCCAGATACCGGCGGCCACAACGGCCATCAGCAGAATCGATGCGACCACGACCACCCGCTTGGGCCATGTCGGCGCAGCCGGTGCCACGGACGCGGCTGGTGCCGTGTCGCTGCCCTTGGTATCGGTCGCACTCGTCGGCGCGGCGCCCTCGTCGGAAACCGAGTGGGGGTCGACGCTGGGACCGTCTTTGTCGAGTTCGTTCGCCATCAGCCCTGCTGTGCCTTCATGAAAGTCTCCAAACTTCGGTCATCTCCCAGTTGGGCGTGGGTGTACACGGTGCCGTCGGGACCGATATATGTCCCCGTCTGCGGATCGATCCGGCGCGCGGTGACGCCGGCCGGTGCCGCAGCACCGTTGCCTTCGGTGTGTGACGCAGGCGTCGGCACGACATTGTCGGACGCTACCGGTGTAGGTGGACCCTGCCACGGATTGTCGGAGTATTTCGGTGTGTAGCCGGTACGGCACTGATCGGGTGTCGGTGCGCGGCGGCCCGGATACTCCATGCACGGCAGGTTCCGGGCACCGCGCTGGGCATTCGGATAGTCCTGCGGCAACTGGCAGAACACATCGCCCGGCGTATCGACCATCGTGGTGTCCGCGGGGCTGCGCCACTGATCCGGCGGGACGAATCCGGAGAGACAGGGCGGCGGGTCGTGAAGCTGGAGGTGGAAGTCGACGACCGCACCGTCCTCCGGCGGTCCGGACCCGGCCGCCGTGATCAGCGCGGTCGTCATCGGCGGATACAGCACGAGGATCTGCTCGATCCCGGAGTTGTAGATGACACCGACTTCACCGACGCTCACCAGATTCGCGAGCAGGAGCGGAAGTGTCGGGCGGAGATCCTGCAGCAGCACTTCGGCTTCGGCCGCGGCCGACGGACCCGTCTCCAGCAGTGTCCGCAGATCGGGGTCGCTCTCGCGCAACCGGTCGGTGAAGGTCACCATGTCCCGCGTCCACGACCGGATCGCGTCGCTGGTGACCGTCTGGGTGTCGAGCAGCGGCCCCACCTCGTCGATGAGTCGGCGGGTTTCGGCGCTGTTCCCCGATGCTTCCTGCACGAACAGGCGGGTCGAGTCGATCAGGTCCTGCAATTCGGGACCGGACCCGTTGAACGCCTCGAAGGCTTCGTCCACCAGTGCCTGCAGTCGCGTGTCACCGATGCTGGCGAGCAACACGTCCGCCTGGTCCAGCAGGGCACCGACCTCTTGCGGGACGGTAGCGCGCTCCACCGGCACCACGTCGCCGTCCGCGAGATAACCACCACTCGAACCACCTTGGCGGGGAACGAGATCGACATACTGCTCACCTATGGCGGACACACTGCGAACGGCCGCGTCCACATCGGCAGGAATCTTGTAGTCGCTGCCGATCGACAGCGTCGCGTCGACGCCCGCGGGCGAGAGCGCAACCGACTGGACCGTCCCGACGGTGATACCCCGGTAGGTCACGTTCGAGTGCGGATACAGGCCGCCGGTGGACGGAAGTTCCACGGTGAGCGTGTACTGGCCGACCCCCAGCAGCGCCGGCAGACGTACGTACTGCAGCGTCATCACGACGAGACCGATCACGGTGAGCACAGCGAAGATCGAGAGCTGGATGCGAACGAATCGCGAGAGCATCATGGTCCGAACACCCCCTCGGGAAGTCCGGGAATCGTGATCTCGCCGATTCCGGGGATCGAGAGTGTGCCGGCAGGTCCCGGAGCGGGTTGTGCGGGCGGCGGCGCGAGCGGCGCCTGGAACGGATCGACTGCCTGGGCGGCGAGTCCGGCGTCCCTGCCGAGTATTCCCTCCGGTCCGGCCAACCGGCCCGCCAGTGGGGTTCCGGTCAGGAAGTTCAGGTCGAGCCGATCGAGGGTGATGTCGATGGTCATGGCGAGGTTCGCGTAATCGCCCCGGATGACGTTGTTGATACCGGCCTGCGGGAAGGGGTATGTCAGGAGTACGCCGAGGACTTCGGTGAGCGCGCTGCCCGAGTCGGCCAGCGCCCGCAACGTCGGTGCCAGCCCTTGCAGGTTCGCTTTGAGATCGTCGTTGGAGCTTTCGACGACACGACTCGCCACCGTGCTCATCTCACCGAGCGAGGACATCGCCGACGTGAGGTTCTGCCGCTGGTCCACGAGGACTTCGAGCGCGGGCGGTAGTTCTTCGAGTGCCCGCACGAGGGTTTCGTTCTGGTTGTTCACCGTGACCGCGAGCCGGTCCATCCCTTCGAGCGCGGACACGATATCGCCGCGCTGGGTGTCGAGCGCGGACACGAGTTCGTCGAGACGCGGGAGCAGGTTGCGGATGGAATCCTCCCGCCCGACCAATGCGGCGTTGAGTTCGGTGGTGATGTCGTTGATCTGGGCCAGACCGCCGCCGTTGAGTACCAGCGACAGCGACGAGAGCGTCTGCTCCGTCGTCGGATAGACACCCGCACGCTCGAGGGGAATGCGATCGCCGTCCGCGAGCCGTCCACGCGCGGGTTCGTCGACGGGGGCCAGCAACTCGAGGTGCTGCGAACCGAGCAGGCTCGTCTGGCCGATCTTGGCCGTCGCGTTGGCGGGCACCACGGTGTCCTTGTCGAGCGCCACGGTGACCAGGGCGTGCCATCCGTCCACCTCGATCGCGGCAATCGAACCGACGGTGACATCGTCGACGCGGACCGGTGAGTTCTGGGTGAGCGTCGTGACGTTGGGCATCTCGATCTCGACGCGGTACGCACCTTCACCGCGTCCGGCGGTGCCCGGCATGGGAACCGAGTTGAGCCCGTCCCATTCACAGCCCGTCAGCGCCAGCGTTGCCGCCAGCACGACCGCGGCCGCGGTGATGCGCCGTCCATTCGACAGGATCATCGTCCCCCTCCCGGCTGCAGCAGTGTTCCCAGGTCCTGTGGGACCGCGACGTTCGGTAATCCGCCCAGCAGTCCGTCGAGCGGCGTGGGTGCGGGCGCCGCCTGCGGCGGTGCGGTCCCTCGTCCCGCGGACGCACCTTCGAGCCACGGTTCGCTGTAGACGATGTCGCCGGGGAACGCCTGCACACTGGCGAGCGGGTTGGCGAGTGCCGGCAGGTAGTTGGCGCTCATCGAGGCCAGGACCGGACCGAGTTGCTGACGGCACAACTCCTCGCTTCGTTCGGACGTCGCGTTCGCGGCGGCAGCGACCGACCCACACATCCACTCCACGGGGTTGGCCAGGTTGTTGATGGCGAGGGCGCCGGTCAACGACCCCTGTGCCGGCTTGTAGATGTTGTAGAAGTTGGCCAGCGACGTCGGGCCCGAGTGCAGAATCCGCTCGATCTCCGGCCGCTTGCGCGCGAGCACTTCGGTGGCGTCGGCGAGGCGCTCGACCGACTCGGTCAGTCCGGCACGGTTGTCCTGGACGAAACGCTGCACGTCGCCGACCGCAATGCCGAGATCGGTGAGCGAGACCCCGAGTTGGTCGGAACTTTGGGCGAGGACATTCGAGACGGAGGCCAGCCGGCCGCCGAACTGCACGATCTGCTCGTTGCTCGACGACAGCACCGAGACGAAGGTCTGGAGGTTCCGGATCGTCGAGAACAGATCGGTGCGTCCCTCCGACAGCGTATGCATGGTCGCGGACAGCTCACGCAGTGTGGTGCGGATGGTCTGCCCGTTTCCGTCGAGGTTCTCCGCGGCGGTGTCGATGAACCGGCCGAGCGACCCTTGTGGATCGAGTTCTTCCGGCCCGAGCGCCTCGGACAGGCGCATGAGTTCGGACTTGATCTGATCCCATTCGACGGGCGATGCGGTGCGCTGCACAGGAATCGTCGCGCCGTCCTCGAGGGCGGGGCCGCCGGAATAGACGGGGGTGAGCTGGACGAAGCGGGCAGAGACGAGGCTCTGCGCGATGACGACGGCAGCGGCGTCGGCCGGCACGTCGACCGCGTCGTCGATCGACATGGTCACCCGTACGAGGTCGTCGCCGGCCTCGATATCGGTGATGCGCCCGACCGACACACCGAGCACGCGTACGTCGTCACCCTCGTACAACCCACTGGTGGAGACGAATTCGGCGTAGACCGTCCGCTTGCCGAGGCCGGGCAGCACGAACCACACGAAGCCCGCGACCAGCGCAAGGACGACGGCGGCCGCGATACCGATCAGCAACCGGCGCGGGAGTCGGGAGCTTTTCGGAGGCGCCGGTTCGTGGTTGTCCACCGGCATGGTGTCGGTACTCATTCGCCATCCCTCGTGATCGACGGCGGCTCTTTGGGAATCACGTTCTGAAGATCCTCGGGGAGAAGGTCGGGGGCAACTTGGCTGTCCACGATGGCTTTCCACCACGGCGCCGGCAGGATATTCGACACGTAGGCGTTGAAGAACGGTCCGCTGGCCACGGATTCACCGAGAGCACTGATGTACGGTCCGAGACCGTCGAGGGCGCCCGCGATGTTGTCCTTGTTCGCCTGCAGGTTCGCGGTGACCGCGTTGAGCTTCTCGAGAGTCGGCCCCATCTGGCTCTGGTTGTCCTGGACGAGGCCGGTGAGCTGGCGCGAGACCGCGGAGATGTTCGCGATGAGTTCGGTGATGGCGTCACGCCGAAGGTTCAGTTCGCCGAACAAGGCGTTGGCGTCGACGATCAGCGCGTTGACCTGATCGCTGCGCTCGGACAGGATCGCGGTCACGTCTTCGGCCCGCTCGAGCAACTGCAGCAGGGACTCGTCCCGCGAGTTGATCGACTGGGACAACCGGGTCATGCCCTCGAGGGCACCGCGTATCTCCGGCGGAGTGTCTTGCAGCGAATCCGACAGGGCATCGAGCGACTCGTTGATCTGTCCCGTATCGAGTTCGGACACGGTGGTCGTCAGGTCGCCGAGCGCGTCGGTCAGCGAGTACGGCGAGTTGGTTCGCTCGATCTCGATGATCGTGCCCGGACGCATCACGCCGGAGCCACCCGGACGCACCGCGAGCGACTTGCGGCCGAGCACGGTGTTGGTCTTGATGTCGGCGCCGGTGCCGTCGCCGAGGCCGATCCCGTCCTGGATCGTGAAGTTCACGAGTACGGTCTGGCCGTCGAGTTTCACGTCGGTCACGTCGCCGACGGTGACGCCGGAGAGCATCACCTCGTCTCCGGCGACGAGTCCACCCGCGTCCTCGAATCGAGCCGAATAGCTCAGTCCGCCCGAGAGGAACTGGAGCTGGTCGTACTGCAACCCGGCGAGGACGATGGCGGCGGACACACCCAGACCGACGATGCCGATCTGGAGATGACTGCGTTCGCGCGGTGCACTCATTCGACCTTCGCACACCTTCCCGTGTCGTGGTTCGCCGTCGTGTACCTGACGGTGGTGCCGTCGGGTCCGGAGAACTTGAAGGTGTTGGCACAGAGGAAGAACTGGAAGAAGTTGCCGTAGGCGCCCACCCGGATCAGTTTCTTGTAATCCGACGGGAGACGTTCGAGTGTGCGGTTGATGTCGTCCTCACCCAGATCGAGTTGTGTCATGGTCCGATTGGTTTCGGCGATCACGGACTGCAGGTCGGGTCGGTTGTTCTGCAGCAGCGCTGCCAAATCCGCGGTGCCCGCCGCGATCTGCGGGATCGCGGTACCGATCGGGTCGCGGTCTGCGGCCAGCCCGCCGGCGAGGGCACTCAATTGGTCGATGGTCTCGGCGAACTCACGGTCGTGGTCGTCGATGGTGCCCAGAACGCCGTTCAGATTGTCGATCACGTCGCCGATCAACCGGTCGCGATCAGCGAGCGAATTGGTGAACGAATTCGTGTTGCCCAGCAAGGAGACCAGGGTCTGGCCCTGCCCCTGGAACACTTGGAGCAACGCGCCGGACAGGTCGTTGACCTGCTGGGAATCGAGTCCTTGCAGCAGAGGCTTGAACCCTCCGAGCAGCAGGTCGAGGTCGAGGGCGGGTTCGGTCTGCTCGATCGGGATACTTCCGCCCGGCTGGAGAACGTCGACGCTGCCGGGTCCCTCGAGCAGTTCCAGATACCGGTCTCCCACCAGGTTCTCGTAGCGCACGGTCGCACGCGTGCCGGTGAAGAGCGTGTATTTCGAATCGACGCCGAATTCGATTTCCGCGTGGTTGCCGTCCCCGATGTCGACCCCGTCGACCGACCCCACCTGGACACCGGCGATACGCACCTTGTCGCCGGATTTCAGCCCGGAGACGTCGGTGAATGCCGCGTGGTAGGTCTCGCTTCCGGTGAACCGGGCCTGGCTGAACACCACTGCCAGCCCGGCGAACACGAGCACCATCGTGAGCGCGAAGATCAGGAACTTGATCGTGTTGGGCCGCATCATCACTGCCCTGCCGCGAGGTGATCGCCGAACAGGTACTGGAAGATCGTCGGGTAACGCACCCATGCCTCCGTGGCCGGTTTGTACGGCGTGGTCCCGGTATCGGTCACCACGAACTTCGCGTTCCCGTCGCGTCGCGGATCGAAGTCCGGCAGGCCCCAGCAGTTCGGGCCGCCGGACGCCCCGACGACGGGCAGGTCCTGGGCCGCGTTGTACGGCGTGGCACCACCCATGAAGCTCGCGCTCAGCGTGAGCGCGGCGTATTCGCCGGTTCCGGCCATCGGCTCGAAGGCGATGCGAGCATCGTTGAGACCGATGATGAAGCACGTCAGTCCGGGCGAGTACTCGCCGAGGAGCCCGGTGGTGTACGACAGGCTGTCGAGCGCGGTGACCACTTGGTTCTCGTTCTCCCCCAGCACGTTACGACCGGTATCGGCCAGACCGGTGAGATTCATGAGCAACAGGTCGAGCTGCGACTGTTCGTCGACGATCGTGTTACCGACGTCGGTGACGTTGCCGATCGTGGTCATCAGATCCGGCGCGGTGTCCGCATAGAGGTTGGCGACGTCGGCGGCCGCTCCCAGGTCGTACTGCAATTGCGGGAGCGAGGGGTTCATCTCGGCCAGGTAGGCGTCCGCGTCCGCAAGGGTGGCCCCGAGCGCATCGCCGCGACCGTTGAGCGCCTCCGAGAGGGCACCGAGGGTGGCGTTGAGCTTCTCGGGTTGCACCTGCGTCAGCACCTCGGACAGATGCTCGAAGACCGTATTGAACTCGACCGTCACACTGTCGGCCGCGATCACCGCACCCTCTTGCAGCGGCACCGGTGACGGATCCTCCGGGACGACGAGGTTGACGAACTTGGCACCGAACACGGTGGTCGACTCGATCGACACGCGCGTGTCGGACGGAATGAGGTGCATCTGTCCCGGCTGCATCGCGAGCCGTAGCACGGCACCGTCAGGGGTGTGCTCGATGGACGAGACCCTCCCGACCTCGACGCCGCGCAGTTTGACCTTCGCGTCGGGTTCCATCACCAGGCCCGACCGCTGCGCGGTCACGGTGACGGGCGTGGTGGAGGTGAATCCGGCGGCAAACATCGTGAGTGCCACGAAGACGATCACGGCGAGCCCACCCACCAACACGAACGCCGCGAGCTTTTTCTTCCACGAGGGAGTGTCCATGTGCCGCGCCCTATCCCGACAAGTTGAAGTTGCCGGTCGCGCCGTACACGGCGAGAGAGATGAGCAGGGTGACGGTGACGACCGCGACGAGCGACGCGCGCACCGCGTTGCCGACGGCCACGCCGACACCGACAGGTCCGCCGCCGGCGGTGAACCCGTAGTAGGTGTGGATGAGCATGACGGCGATCGCCATCACGATCGCTTGGACGAACGACCAGAGTATGTCGGTGGGTATGAGAAAGGTCGTGAAGTAGTGGTCGTAGACGCCGGCCGACTGGCCGTAGATGACGACGGTCGCGAATCGGCTGGCGACGAACGACGCGATCACCGCGAGCGAGTACAGCGGGACGATGGCGATCATTCCCGCCAGGACCCGGGTGGAGACGAGGTACGGGATCGACGGGATGGCCATGGTCTCGAGTGCGTCGATCTCCTCGGACACGCGCATCGCACCGAGTTGCGCAGTGGACCCCGCACCGATGGTGGCGGCCAGGCCGATCCCGGCGATGGTGGGTGCCGCGATGCGGACGTTGATGAACGCCGCGAAGAACCCCGTGAGTGCTTCGACGCCGATGTTGCCGAGGGAACTGAACCCCTGCACCGCGATGATGCCGCCGGTGAACAGGGTGAGGAATCCGACGATGACGACCGTGCCGCCGATCACGGCGAGGGCACCTGTCCCCATGCTGATTTCGGCGACGAGCCGGAGGGTTTCCTTCGGGTACTGCCGGAGCGCGCGAGGGATCGTCGCGAGCGCCTTGCCGTAGAACAGGGCCTGCTCACCCAAGCCGTCGATCGACGTCGAGGCGCGCGAGAACCGCCGCACGGCCTTCGGGAATCGCCCGGAGATCACTGCCATTGTGTGTCCTCCGCGTTTCTCATCCGGCCGTCAGCTTGATGCCGACCGCGGTGACGAGGAGGTTGACGACGAACAGAGCCATGAACGCGAAGACGACCGTCTGATTGACGGCGTCCCCGACGCTCTTGGGGCCGCCTTTGACGTTGAGTCCGAGATAGGAGGCGACGAGGCCTGCGATCATGCCGAACAATCCTGCCTTGACCTGGGAGATCATGAGTTCGCCGAAGCCGGTGAGAAGCGTGATGCCGTTGATGAACGCTCCGGGGTTCACGTCCTGAAGGAAGACGGAGAACACGAAGCCACCGAGGATGCCGATCGTGCAGACGAGCCCGTTGAGCAGCAGCGCGACGACGGTGGACGCGAGCACGCGCGGGACGACGAGACGATGGATCGGGTTGATGCCGAGCACCCGCATCGCATCGATCTCCTCGCGGATGGTGCGGGCTGCGAGATCTGCACAGATCGCGGTGGCTCCGGCACCGGCCACGATCAGCACCGTGACCATCGGCCCGACCTGCGTGACGGCTCCGAGCGCCGCCCCGGCACCGCTGAGGTCTGCCGCACCGATCTCGCGGAGCAGGATGTTCAGGGTGAAGCTCACCAGGACGGTGAAGGGAATGGCGACGAGAACGGTCGGCACGAGAGACACCCGCGCGACGAACCACGCCTGGTCGACGAATTCACGTCGCTGGAAGGGCCTCGTGAACACCGCCCTCGCGGTGTCGCCGGTCATTGCGAAGAGGCCGCCGACGGCGCGCAGTGGAACCTCGAGGAGATCTACCACCGTCTCCCCTTTCGTTCGCCGGCCCGACCGAAGTCCGACCGTGCGCAGAAATCTGCTGTGACCCGCGTCATAGTAACTAGAACGTGTTCACGTGTCAAAGAAACATCCTGTAGACAATTCATCCGTTTTTTTCGCGGCCGCACTCTCTCCGCGTCCCCACTCTCACTAATTCGGACATAAGGCGCATTGATCAGCCGTTTTTCCGTTGGTTCGGCACTGCTCTCCCACTCGCCCCAACCCCGGAAGACGATTCAAAACAGTTGAAGACTGAAATTGAACGGAGATAAAACTAGAACAGGTATCCCTTGCTGCCGAAGCGCGGCGCACTGCCGACGCGGGACTGCACCCGTCGGCGTGATACGTACCCGACGCCCAGGATACGTGTCACGCAGGGTTGCAGAGAGTTCCGACTCGGGCGAGTCGGAAGGCGTTCACAGTTTGAGCGCGTCGGAGGCCGAGAACGTCGCGGCCGGATCGCGGTCCGCGAAGTAACCCCCCAGTTCGGCCGCGAGGGCGTCCGGTGTCCACTGCACGTCCGCGTCGAACCGTTGCTCCACGACCGGCGCGGCCATGAGCGCGACCATCGGCCCGTACACGATGAAGACCTGCCCGCTGATGTGATCTGCGGCGGGCGAGGCCAGGTAGGCAACCAGATTCGCCACATGGTCGGGCGAGAGTGGATCGACCTCACCCTCGGGCGGGGCGCCGAAGACCGATTCGGTCATCGCGGTGCGGGCACGGGGGCAGATCGCGTTTGCTCGCACACCGTAGCGGGCCAGTCCCCGCGCGGCCGACACCGTCAGTGCTGTGATGCCGGCTTTCGCGGCACCGTAGTTCGCCTGCCCCTCCGGTCCGAGCAGGCCCGCCTCCGACGACGTGTTCACGATGCGCCCGTAGACAGGTCCGCCTGCCTCCTTGGACTTACCCCGCCAGTACGCGGCAGCGTTGCGGCACAACAGGAAGTGGCCACGCAGGTGAACCGCGACGACGGAGTCCCATTCATCGTCGGACATGTTCGGCAGCATCCGGTCACGCGTGATACCCGCATTGTTGACCACGATGTCCACACCGCCGAACTCCTTCTCGGCGGCCTGAACCATCGCATCGGCGGTCGCGCGTTCGGCGACACTTCCCGGCACGAACGCCGCACCCGGTCCGACGGCGCGGATCTGAGCGAGGGTGTCTTCCACGGAGTCGTTCGCGACGAGATCGTTGACGACCACCGACGCGCCGGCGCGAGCCAAGCCGATCGCTTCGGCCCGCCCGAGGCCCGCACCTGCGCCGGTGACCACGGCGACCTTGCCTTCGAGGGACACACCGCTGCCGACAGAACTCATCCACGCACTCCTTGCGATTCGGGCCGGCCGGACGGCCACACCCCGGTGGACGTCCCCGGCACCACATCGGGACAGTCCAGAGAATGTAGAACGTGTTCCTATTTATGACAAGACGCGACGGGGTCCTACCTCACCCTTCGGACAGTGCGGCCCTGGGGCACTGCGCAATTGCCTCACGTACATCCGCCTCACTGCCTTCGGGAACCGGAAGCTTGACGAGCAACTCGTCGTCGTCGTTGAGATCGAACACCTCGGGTGCCACCCCGACACACACGCCGTTCGCCTCGCAGCGGTCGAAGTCGACCTTGACATCCATGACCC
Organism: Rhodococcus sp. NPDC058639; assembly: GCF_042717545.1. Classification (NCBI taxonomy): domain Bacteria; kingdom Bacillati; phylum Actinomycetota; class Actinomycetes; order Mycobacteriales; family Nocardiaceae; genus Rhodococcus; species Rhodococcus sp. NPDC058639. The sequence goes on along the minus strand of NZ_JBHXRF010000002.1, from coordinate 187,652 downwards.
GAACCCCGTTTCACTTTCGTACCGACCCGACCGCCTCAGGCTAGAACGCGTTCCATTTCTGTGCAATGATTCGCGCTAATCCCGCAGCGGCGAAGTGGAGCGTTCGTGGACATCAGCTATACCTCCGAGCAACAAGCGCTCCGTGAGGAATTGCGACACTATTTCACCCACCTCATGACCCCGGAACGGCGCGAGGCTCTCGCCGCGACGACCGGCGAATACGGGGCCGGCAACGTGTACCGCGAGATCGTGCAGCAGATGGGCAAGGACGGCTGGCTCACGCTGGGCTGGCCCGAGGAGTACGGCGGCCAGAACCGCTCCGCGATGGACCAGCTGATCTTCACCGACGAAGCCGCGATCGCAGGCGCACCGGTCCCGTTCCTCACCATCGACTCGGTGGCGCCGACGATCATGCACTACGGCACCGCGGAGCAGAAGGAGTATTTCCTTCCGCGCATCTCCGCGGGCGAACTGCACTTCTCCATCGGTTACTCCGAGCCCGAAGCCGGCACGGATCTCGCGTCGTTGCGCACCACGGCCGTGCGCGACGGCGACGAGTGGGTGATCAACGGTCAGAAGATGTGGACGAGCCTGATCGCGTACGCCGACTACGTGTGGCTTGCGGTGCGGACCGACCCGGATGCGAAGAAGCACAAAGGCATCAGCGTTCTCATCGTGCCGACCGACGCGGAGGGGTTCTCGTATACCCCGGTCCACACCATGGCGGGTCCGGACACGAGCGCCACCTATTTCGAGAACGTCCGTGTCCCCGCGTCCGCTCTGGTGGGCGAGGAGAACGCCGGATGGTCCCTGATCACCAATCAGCTCAACCACGAGCGTGTCGCTCTCACGTCCGCCGGACCGGTGCTCACCGCGCTCCGCGAGGTGCGCCGCTGGGCCCAGCAGACGAGGCTGCCCGACGGACGCCGCGTCGCGGACCAGGAATGGGTGCAGGTCGGTCTGGCGCGGGTGCACGCCCGTGCGGAATACCTCGCGCTGATGAACTGGGACATCGCGTCGAGTTCCGGCAAGACACCGCTCGGGCCCGGGCCCGCGTCGGCGAACAAGGTGTTCGGAACCGAATTCGCCACCGAGGCCTACCGTGTGCTCATGGAGATTCTGGGGCCCGCGGCGACGATCCGCCAGAACTCTCCGGGCGCGCTGCTGCGCGGACGGATCGAACGGATGCACCGCAGTTCCCTCATTCTCACCTTCGGCGGAGGCACCAACGAGGTCCAGCGCGACATCATCGCGATGGCCGCCCTCGGCCAGCCTCCCGCCAAGCGCTAACGAAGGATCCTCCACCGTGGACTTCACCCTCACCGAGGCTCAACAGGACCTGTCGAGCCTGACCCGCAGCATCGTCACCGATATCGTCACCAACGACCATCTGCGCGTGCTCGACTCGCTCGACGACCGGATCGACCGGACCTTGTGGGACCTCCTCGCCTCGTCGGGAATCCTCGGCGCGGCGTTGCCCGAGTCGGTGGGCGGCGATGGATACGGGCCGCTCGAGCAGGCAAGCATCCTGCTCGAACTCGGCCGCGGGGTTGCCGCCGTCCCGTATCTGACGTCGATCGCGGTGTGTGCCTCCGTCATCGGCGAATTCGGTACGCCGCAACAGTTGTCGGAGTGGGGCAGGTCGGCTGCCGCCGGTGGGACGATCCTCACCGCCGCACTGTCCGAAGAACTCGACGACGATCCGGTGGTCCCCACCACCCGAGCGCACGCCGTGGACGACGGGTACGTGCTGGACGGCACCAAGACGGTCGTCGACGCAGCGCCGGTCGCCGATGGATTCCTGGTCCCGGCGTCGCTGGAGGACTCCGTCGCGGTCTTCCTGGTGCGGTCCGAGGACCCGGGTGTCGGGGTCACCCGCCAGGCAACGACCGATCGCGGCAGCAGAGGCATCCTCACGCTGGACGGGGTACAGCTCGACGCCGGGCGGGTGCTCGGCACGGACGGCGCAGCAGTGGCTGCCCGGCTGCGGGATCGGACACTGCTCGGGTCGGCCGCATACCAGTGCGGAGTGCTCGACCGCGCACTCGAGCTCACCGCGCAGTACGCCCGCGAACGCGTCCAGTTCGACAGGCCGATCGGCAGCTTCCAGGCTGTCGCGCAGCGACTCGCGGACGCCTACATCGACACCAAGGCGGTACGCCTGACCTTGTGGCAGGCCGCCTACCGGATGGCCTCCGGCGAACCGCACGCCGAGGAACTCCGCAGTGCTGCATTCTGGGCGGCGGATGCGGGACACCGCGTGGCGCATACGGCGGTCCACGTGCACGGCGGCGTCGGCCTCGACGAGGACCATCCCGTCCACCGATACTTCCTCGCCGCCAAACAGCACGAATTCCTGCTCGGATCGGCCACCTCGCAACTGCGTGCGCTCGGCCGGCTACTCGCCGACACGCCCGCCTGACCGGACGACGAGGACTGCCATGACCGCCGATCCCACTGTGACCTCGCTGCTCACACGCCTGTCCGACATCGACGACCGCGGCATGGCATTCGAGGACACCCGAATCTCGTGGCGGGAACACGTCCGCGCCTCGCACGACCGTGCGGCGTTGCTCCGCGACCTGCTCGACGAGAACGCTCCCCCGCACATCGGGGTGCTGATGGACAACGTGCCCGAGTTCTCCCTGCTGCTCGGTGCCGCCGCACTGTCCGGATCGGTGGTCGCGGGCCTGAACACCACCCGCCGAGGCGAGGCACTCGCCCGCGACATCGCGCTCACCGACTGCCGGGTGGTCTTCACCGAATCCGCTCACCTGCCACTGCTCGACGGTCTCGATCTTCCCGGGGTGCGGGTGATCGACGTCGACTCCGCCGAGTGGCCGACGATGCTCGCTCCGTTCGCAGGCTCGGCCCCGGTGGTCGCGCAGACGAAGCCCGACGACTTGTTCATGCTCATCTTCACGTCGGGAACGAGTGGAGATCCGAAAGCGGTGCGCTGCACCCACGGGAAGGTGACCGGCCCGGGGCTCATGCTGGCGGAGCGGTTCGGCCTCGGACCGGATGACGTGGTCTACCTGTCGATGCCGATGTTCCACTCCAACGCGATCATGGCCGGCTGGGGCGTGGCGCTGGCAGCCGAGAGCGGTGTGGCGCTGCGACGCCGGTTCTCGGCCTCCGGGTTCGTCACAGATCTCCGGAAGTTCGGCGTCACCTACGCGAACTACGTCGGCAAACCCTTGTCGTACATTGTCGCGACACCGGAGCGTGCCGACGACGTCGACAATCGTCTGCGCATCATGTACGGCAACGAAGGCACGGCGCCTGCGGTCGCGGAGTTCACCCGTCGATTCGGCGCCCGGGTCGTGGACGGCTTCGGCTCCACCGAGGGCGGCGTGTCCATCGCCGCCACCCCCGGTGCGCCGCCCGGGGCACTCGGAACGCTCCCCGACGGCATCGACATCCTCCATCCGGAAACCGGGAGGCCGTGCCCTCCGGCCGAATTCGACAGCGACGGCCGGATCGTCAACGCCGACGCCGCCACCGGCGAGTTGGTCAACACTCGTGGGGCCGGAATGTTCAGCGGCTACTACAACAATCCCGAAGCCGACGCCGAACGTCTCCGCGACGGGAAATACCACAGCGGAGACCTCGGTTACCGGGACGCGGACGGGTTCGTCTATTTCGCCGGCCGCAGTTCCGGTTGGCTCCGTGTCGACGGCGAGAACCTCGGGGCCGCACCCATCGAGCGAGTCTTGATGCGGTACCCGGGTTTCGCCCAGGTGTCCGTGTACGGGGTTCCCGACCGGCACGTGGGTGATCGCGTGATGGCTGCCGTGATACCCACTGTCGCCGAGGAATTCGATGCGAGGAAATTCGCCCTCTTTCTCGCCGAGCAGACCGATCTCGGCCCCAAACAGGTGCCCACGCTCGTGCGCGTCTGCCGCGAGTTTCCCCGGACCGCGACGTTCAAAATCCTCACCCGATCGCTCGCCGCGGAACGATGGCACTGCGCCGATCCGATCTGGGTCCGCGAACGCGGCGATGCCGAATTCGTGCGATTGTCACCGGGAACGACACACCTCCTCGAACCTCTCACAACGACGTCGGGACACCGATAACGTCTAGCCGAACACCAGGAAGACCGTGGGAGAAGCGAGGATCGATGGGATCGGTGCCCGGTACCGCAGCGCGCGCCCTCGGGAGTTTCTACGCGTTGTCGCTCGACGCATTCGTGGGTGCGTTCCGGGGACCGTTCCAGTGGCGTGAATTCCTCTCGCAGTTCTGGTTCATCGCGCGCGTGTCCCTCGTCCCGACGGTCCTCATGTCCATCCCGTTCACCGTCCTGGTGGTCTTCACCCTCAATTCACTGCTGCTGGAGATCGGCGCGGGTGATCTCAGCGGCGCGGGTGCCGGACTCGGCGCTATCACCCAGATCGGTCCCCTGGTGACGGTTCTCGTCGTGGCCGGAGCAGGAGCCACCGCCATCGCAGCGGATCTCGGATCGCGCACCATCCGTGAGGAGATCGCTGCCCTCGAAGTCCTCGGCATCGATCCCGCGGCGCGCCTGGTGCTGCCGCGTGCGCTCGCATCGACGGCAGTCGCCGTGACGCTCAACGGGGCGGTGTGCGCGATCGGGCTCACCGGCGGATTCTTGTTCTCGGTGACCTTCCAGAACATCGACCCGGGCGCCTACGCCGCGGGCGTCACCTTGCTCGTGGGGCCGGGAGAACTCCTGCTGTCGGAACTCAAGGCGGCAGTGTTCGGGCTGCTCGCAGGTCTCATCGCGTGTCACCGCGGCCTGTCCGTCACCGGCGGACCGAAAAGTGTCGGCGAGGCTGTCAACGAGACCGTGGTGTTCGCGTTCGTCGCACTGTTCCTCGCGAACATGCTGCTCACGTCGATCGGAATCGCGGTGATGGGTCGGTGAGCGTGCCACGGCCCACCGGCGGGCGGGTCGCTCACACTGCGCGCCGGGCCGGTCACGGACTCGACCGCGCGGTCGACACCGTCGGCCGTCAGGTGGTCTTCTCGATCGGTGCACTCGCCTCGACAGGGCGGGCCGCCCGCCACTATCCACGCGAAACACTGCGCGTGGTCTCCGAGATCGGGCTCGGGACCGGCATTCTCGCGATGATCGGTGGAAGCGTCGCGATCATGGGGTTCCTCACCTTGTTCGCCGGTGCGACGGTCGCGGTGCAGGGATTCACGTCTCTCGGCAATATCGGGGTCGAAGCGCTGACCGGTTTCCTGTCCGCCTACGTCAACGTGCGGGTCGTCGCGCCCGTGACCGCGGGAGTGGGCCTGGCCGCGACCATCGGCGCGGGCACCACCGCACAACTCGGCGCGATGCGCATCAGCGAAGAGATCGACGCCCTCGAAGTCATGGCCATCCGCTCGGTGCCGTACCTGGTCGGTACCCGCATCCTGGCCGGCCTGATCGCGGTGATTCCGCTCTACGCGCTGTCCGTGCTCGCCGCGTTCCTGTCGAGTCGTATTGCCACCGTGGTCGTTCTCGGTCAGTCCCCGGGGGTGTACGACCATTATTTCTCCACGTTCCTGCGCCCGGCCGACGTGGCGTGGTCGTTCTTCCAGGCGGTCGCGATGGCACTTGTCGTCATGACCGTGCACAGCTACTACGGATTCACCGCAAGCGGTGGCCCCTCCGGTGTTGGTGTCGCGACCGGCCGGGCGGTGCGGATGTCCCTCATCGCCGTCGTGACGATCACCCTACTCATTTCGCTGGTCCTCTACGGCAGCGCCCGCCAGCTGCATCTGGCCGGGTGAGGGCGGTGCGGGCAGGACGGATGCGGAGCACCGGGTTGCACAGGATGCGGAGCACCGGGTTGCACAGGATGCGGAGCACCGGGTTGCACAGACTGGCCACAGCGGGCTTCGTCGTCGTCGCCGCGGTGGTACTGGTCGTCGTCGGCCTCGCCTTCCGGGGAGCGTTCGCTTCGGGGGTGACCGTCACGGTCGAAACCGGACGGGCGGGGCTGATGCTCGAGCGCGGCGCGATGGTCAAGGCACACGGTGTGCAGGTCGGCACCGTGACCGAGGTCCGGCACACTCCTGCCGGAGCCGAGGTCGTCGTTCGCCTCGACCCCGCCGACGCGGCGCGCATCCCGTCCACCGCGGAGGCAGAGATCCTCGCGACGACAGTGTTCGGTGCCAAGTACGTCTCGCTCACCGGCACCGGATCGGCCGGCACTTCCGGGCTGTCCGACGGTGCGGTGTTGCAGGCTTCGAGCGTGACGGTGGAGACGCAGACCGTGTTCGAGTCGCTGTCCGGGGTGCTGCAGGCCGTCGACCCCGCGAAGCTCAACCGAACCCTCGGGGCGTTGGCGGCCGCCTTGCGCGGCCGGGGCGACACACTCGGCGCGGCTCTGTCGGACACCGATGCCGTGCTCGCACGGCTCGAGCCGCGACTGGAGGTGATCCGACGCGACCTCACCGCTGCCGAAGCCACCGCAGACATCTACACACCGGTCACCGACGAGGTGACGGAGTCGCTCGGCAACCTGACGGTGACCGGAGCAACGATCGTCGAGCGCGCCGACGATCTCGACCGGTTGCTGCTCGCCACCATCGGGATGGGCGACGCCGGGCGGCGCGTCGTGGAACCGAACACCGCGCAGATCATCGACGTGCTCGACCTCCTGCGCCCCACCGCATCACTACTCGAGGAGTACTCCCCTGTCCTGCCGTGCTTCTTCCAGGGCGCCGACCGCGCCCGGCAACTGGCCGAACCGGCGTCCGGAGGCAACGGATCGTCGATGATGCTCAATTCGACGCTGTTGCTCGGTGTCGACCCGTACGAGTATCCGCGCAACCTTCCGGTGGTCGCCGCGACGGGCGGTCCGCGGTGCGGCGCACTGCCTATCGTCACCCTCGACGAAACACCTGCGCCTTATCTGGTCGCTCGCACCGGTGCCGATCCGTTCGAGAGACGTAACACCGCACCGGTGTTCGTTCCGGAATCGTTGTTCGAACTGCTGGGCGGAGGAGTCGGATGACGCGAACCGCGATCGCGGCCGGCATCTACGCCCTCGTCATGACGCTGATCCTCGCCGGGTTGTTCGTCGTCTTCGGGCAGGTGCGCTTCGGTGACTACACCCGGTACCACGCTGTGTTCGACGATGTGTCCGGACTCGAGCCAGGGCAGTTCGTCCGGGTGTCCGGCGTGGAAGTGGGGCGGGTGGAGAAGGTCGAGTTCGCCGACGAAAACCGCATCGACGTCGTCTTCGAGGTCGACTCCGTCTACACGCCTACCCGGGCGACCGTCGCGACAGTCCGCTACCTCAACCTCGTCGGCGACCGTTATCTCGAATTGTCCGACGGTCCGGGAGAACTCGTCCCGATGAGTGCCGACGAGACGATCGGCCCCGAACGGACCCACCCGGCCCTGGACCTGGACGTGCTCGTCGGCAGTTTCACACCGCTGTTCCGGGCGCTCGAACCGGACCAGGTCAACCGGCTGTCCGCAGACCTGATCTCCGTACTGCAGGGTCAGGGCGGAACGGTGGAGTCGGTGCTGGCACATGCGGCCTCCCTCACGTCGGCCATCGCTGACCGTGACCTCCTGGTCGGACAGGTGATCACGGACCTGAACGCGGTGCTGGCCACTCTCGCTGCGCACCGCGACACGTTCGACACCGCACTCGTGCGTGCGCAGGAACTGCTGTCGGGACTTGCGCAGGATTCGGTGATGCTGGGCGAGTCGGTCACCCGTCTCGATGCCGCGAGTGGATCTGTCGCGGACCTTCTCGGCCGGACGCGCTCCCCGCTTGCCGGGACGCTCCGCGAAACGGAACTCGTGGCGGCACAACTGGAGTCCCGCAGCGATACCATCGACAGCCTGGCGACACGTCTGCCCGATGCGTACGCCGCACTCACCAGGCTCGGCGCCTACGGTGGGTTCTTCAACTACTACCTGTGCGGAATGCTCATCAAGGTCAGCGACCCCTCCGGAAACACCGTCACCTCGCCCCTGTTCGGTCAGACGACGGGCAGGTGCGCCCCGGCATGAAACAGTTCCGCGACATGAATCCCACCCGCGTGGGTGTGATCGGCACGGTGGTGCTGATCGTTCTCGTGCTGTGCGCTCTGAACATCCGGTCACTGCCGCTGTTCGACTCCGGGTCCACCTATCGCGCGCGTTTCGTCGACGCCGGCGGTATGAACACCGGCGACGCCGTGCAGGTGTCGGGCAAGGACGCCGGGCGTGTGCTCGACATCGTCATCGACCACGACGCCGTCGCCGTCACGTTCACCGTCGACCAGCGAGTCACGCTCGGCACCGACACGACCGTCGACATCGCGACCGCCACCGCACTGGGTGCACGGCACCTGCGGGTGCGTCCGGCAGGACCGGGGAGACTCGAACCGGGCAGCACGATCAACCTCGACCGGACCACCGCCCCGTACCAGCTGACGGACGCCCTCGGTGATCTCGCCGATACCGCAGCCGAACTCGACGCCGACCAGCTCCGTACCTCGATGCGCGTGCTGTCCGACACCCTGCGCGAGACACCCGACGACGTCGGTGCCGCCGTGGACGGGGTGATGCGCCTGTCCGAGACGGTGGCCGGCCGCGACGCCTCGCTGCGCGAACTGCTCACGCACGCGGAGCAGGTCACCGCGGTGCTCGCCGAGCGCAGCGACGCGATCGATTCGCTCATCGTCGACGCCGACCTCGTACTCGGCGAACTCGACCGCCGTCGCGCAGCACTCGACACCCTGTTCGCCAACGTCGACGCGTTGTCCGTGGAGATCTCGAACCTGGTCGCAGACAACGAGGCCCAGCTGACGCCCACGCTGACCAAGGTCAACGCGGTTCTTGCCGTCCTCGAACGCAACCGCGACAACATCGCACTCGCCATCGAAAGGCTCGGTCCGTACGCGACCGAACTCGGCGAGGCCGTTGCGTCGGGCCCGTTCTTCAACTCCTACATCCAGAATCTGCTGCCGATGCAGATCATCGAACCGGCCCTCACGCAGGCGCTCGACGATGCCGGTATCGCCGTTCCGGGAGGTACTCCGTGAAGCGGAACACAGGGCTCCTGACGTGGGTGGTGCCGCTGCTCGTCCTGGCGGTGATCGCCGTCGTGTCGTTCACCGTGGTGCCCTGGCGCGCGACCGACGAGTACTCGGCCGAGTTCACGACCGCGCGTGGCCTGTACGTCGGTGACGATGTGCGCATCATGGGGGTCGAGGTCGGACGGATCACCGGCATCGAACCGCGCGGCGACCGGGTACTGGTGACATTCACCGTCGACGCCGCCCATCGCATCCCGGCCGCCGCAGAGGCCGCCCTCATGGCGCCGACACTGGTCTCGGCCCGATTCCTCCAGATCACTCCGCCCTACACCGGCGGACCCGAACTCGCTCCCGGCGCGAGCATCACGCTCGACCGCACAGCGGTACCCGTCGAATGGGACGAGATCACCGCGCAACTGGCTCGCCTGACCACCGAACTCGGTCCGACCGGTGACGATCCGCAGGGGCCACTCGGTGAGGTTCTCGACGTCGCCGCCGACAATGCCGAGGGCCACGGCCCCGCGATCCGCGATTCTCTGCAGGAACTGTCGGCCGCGATGCGCACCGTCTCGGACGGACGTCGCGACCTCTTCGGCACGCTGGGCAACCTGCACGTGTTCGTCGACGCGCTGTCGGCGAGTGGCGACCAGATCGTGTCCTTCCACGATCGGCTCGCTGCGGTGACGGGCGTCCTGGACGCGAACCGCGACGAGATGGGCGCTGCGCTGGCCGGACTCGACACCGTGCTCGTGGATGTGGAACGGTTCGTCCGCACCAATCGGGAGGAGATCGACACGACGGTGGACCGCACCGCTGTGCTCGCCGAGACGCTTGCGGCACAGCGTGACGGCATCGCCCAGGTGCTCCACGTCGCGCCGACCGCATTGTCGAACCTGCAGAACATCTATCAGCCCGCCCACAACACCGTCGTGTCGGCGCTCGCGCTGACCAACTTTGCGAACCCCGCCCAGTTCATCTGCTCGGCGCTGGCCGCCGCGGAACAGGTGGACGCCCACACCGGTTCCGAACTGTGCGTGCAGTACCTGGGCCCGATCCTGCCGCTGCTCGCGATGGAGTATCCACCGGTCCGCATCAATCCCACCCGCGGTGTCGGCGCGCTGCCCGACCAACTCGTCTACACCGAGCCGGATCTCGCGCCGGGCGCCCCGTCGCCCACCGACCTGACCGAACTCCTCTCGCCGGGGTCGCCGTGACTACGCGCCCGGCGGTAGCGGCAGGCATGCTCGCCTGTGTTCTCGTGGTGACCGGATGCGACTGGCAGGGGCTCAACTCGCTCGACCTGCCCGGCACGCGCGGGCACGGGGCCGACGCCTTCGAGGTCACACTCGAGATGCCGGATGTCACGACGCTGGAACGAAATTCGCGCGTACGCGTGGGTGATGTGACGGTCGGCCGCGTTTCCGGGCTTCGGTTGAGCAATGGACACGCCGAGGTGACGGTGATGCTGGACGGCTCCACCGTGCTGCCCGCCAACGCGAGCGCCGCAATCGGTCAGACGAGCCTGCTCGGCTCCGCACACGTCGAACTGTCGCCGCCGGTAGGCGAACCTGCACGCGGCCGTCTCGCGGACGGCGACGTCATACCCCTGGAACGTTCGGGCGCTTTTCCCACAACCGAACAGACTCTCTCGTCGCTGTCCCTGGTCCTCAGCGGCGGCGGGCTCGCCCAGGCTCAGGAAATCTCTCTCGAGCTCAACCGCGCGTTGGACGGACGGCAGGAATCGACGCGTGCAGTGCTCATCCGGCTCGATGCCGTACTGAGCGGACTCGATGCCCAGCGAAACGGGATCGTGAGCGCGATGGAATCCATCGACGCACTTGCCGCGGAGGTTGCCGTGCACAACGACCGGATCGCCGCGGCCGCAGATCAACTCGCACCTGCGCTCGAAGTGCTGGCGGCCCAGCGCGCGGAACTGACTCGTGCCGCTGATTCCCTCGGGCAGTTCGGGCGGGTCGCCACCGAGGTCGTCGAGGCGAGCGGCGACGACGTGGTGGCGAATCTGCGAGATCTCGAGCCGATCCTGTCGTCGCTGGCCGCATCCGGCGACTCGCTGACCGAATCGCTGCGATACCTGCTGACCTTCCCGTTCCCGATCGACACGTACCGCAACGCGGTTCGGGGCGACTACGCGAACGGCACCGTCATTCTCGATCTCACCCTGCCCACGCTCGAAAACGCGTTGCTGCTCGGCACCCCTTTCGAAGGTGCGCTCACAGGCTCTGCCGCTCCCCTCCCCGACCTGGTGTCGCTGCTCGTTCCCCCGACCGGGGAGGGCCCACGATGAGCCCTACCGCGGCGTTGCGAACCCGGCTGCTCGCGTTCTTCGCGATCGGACTCGCTGCCGTCCTCGTTGTCGCCCTCTGGGTCGTGGAGGTGCCTCGCCTGGTCGGCATCGGCCGCTACGACATCCGGCTGGAACTCACCGACGGAGCGGGTCTGTACCCGTCGGCCAACGTGACCTACCGGGGAGTCGAGATCGGGCGCGTGACCGCTGTGACGATGACGGTCGGCGGTGCGGAAGCAGTGCTGTCCCTCGATTCGGGCGTACCCGTACCCGCGGACGCCGCGGTGCAGGTCCGGAGCATGTCGGCCATCGGTGAGCAGTACGTCGAATTCCTGCCTGCCGGCGCCGACGCGCCGTACCTGGGCGACGGTGACGTCGTCGGGTCCGGCCGTGTGTCGGTGCCCGAGCCCGTCGGACGGGCACTCGATCAACTCGATCGCACCTTGCAGTCGGTCGGGACCGACCGCCTCTCCGTGCTGCTCGACGAAACCCACTCCGCTGTTGCCGATTCGGACGACGCGTTGCGGACGCTCATCGAGTCGGCGGCGGCAGTGAGCGGTGAGGCCGCTTCGAGCATCGACAGCACGGCGACGCTGCTGGATCAGGTCGGGCCGCTGCTCGAGACACAGGTGGCATCCTCGGACGCCATCACCCGTTGGGCATCGTCACTGGCCGGCACGACCGGGCAACTCCGAGACTCCGACACCGATATCCGAACCCTGCTCGGGGTCGGCGCGCCGGCCGCCGCGCAGGTGCAGGCATTGTTCGAGGACGCCGAACCCACCCTGCCCCTGCTCCTGGCAAACCTCATCACGGTCGAGCAGGTCGCGGCGGTGTATCGACCGTCGCTCGAGCAGATACTCGTGCTCTTCCCCTCGATCATGGCGTCGACGCAATCCGCTGGACTTCCCAACGTCGACAACCCGTCGCAGAACACGTATTTCGTCAATTCGTATAACGATCCGCCGCCGTGTATCAGCGGTTTCCTGCCACCGGAGCAACGCCGGTCGCCCACCGAACTCGACGTTCCGGCAACCCCACCGGATCTGTACTGCACGCTGCCGGCCGATTCGCCGGTCGCGGTGCGCGGCGCACGGAACATGCCGTGCATCGAGTACCCGGGACGACGGGCACCGACCGTGCAATTGTGTCGCGACGGTGGATACCCGGCCACCGGTCTGGAAGGTCTGCTGACCCCGACAGGCTGAGTAGCCGGGAGCGGCACCCTGCGCGGGAGCGTGGGCAGAACACGACCGCGTGCGGTCGACGAACGAACGGTGGCCGCCGCGCCGGAGCGCAGCGGCCACGCGATCATCCGGGTCAGGCGCTCGCGGCCTCGTTCAGACGCTCGAGCGTGCCGGTCGCGTCGAGGTACTCCTGCACCCACCGCTCGATGACCGCAGAGGTCTTCTCCACCTTCGAGAACTGGCCGACGACCTGCCCGACGGGGTTGAACGCGACGTCGACGGAATCGTCCGGGTACTTGTGCGTCGCAGCGACGGCCATGCCCGAGACCATGTACTGCAGAGGCATTCCCAAAGGCTCCGGGGTGTCGTCCCGCTCCCACGCCTCGGTCCAGTCGTTGCGGAGCATCCGGCAGGGCTTGCCCGTGAACGAGCGGCTGCGCACGGTGTCGCGACTGGTGGCGTTGACGTAGGCCGCCTGCTGCACGGCGGTGTTCTCCGCTTCTTCGACCATCAGCCACTGGGAGCCGGACCAGGTGCCCTGCGTGCCCAGCGCCAGGGCGGCGGCGATCTGCTGGCCGCTGCCGATACCGCCCGCTGCCAGGACGGGCACCGGCGCAACCTCTTTGACCACCTGGGGCCACAACACGATCGAGCCGACCTCGCCGCAGTGTCCGCCACCTTCTCCGCCCTGGGCGATGATGATGTCGACTCCGGCGTCGGCGTGCTTGCGCGCCTGGTAGGGGGATCCGCACAGGGCCGCGACCTTGCGCCCGGATTCGTGGATGTGCGCGATCATGTCCGCGGGCGGCGTCCCGAGTGCGTTGGCGATGAGCGTGACCTTCGGATGCTGGAGCGCAACGTCGACCTGCGGGGTGGCCGTTGCCTCCGTCCAGCCGAGAAGCTGCAACGCGTTATCGTCTCCTTCGGGCAGCGGCACACCGTGGTCGGTGAGAATCTTGCGCCCGAAATCGAGGGTTTCCTGCGGCACCATCGACTGCAGCATCTTGGTGAGTTCTTCGGCCGAGAGGTCGGTGTCCATGCCCTCGTACTTGTTCGGAATCACGATGTCCACGCCGTACGGACGGTCGCCGATGTGCTCATCGATCCAGTTCAGCTCTACTTCCAGCTGCTCGGGGGTGAACCCGACGGCGCCGAGGACACCGAACCCGCCCGCCTTGGACACAGCGACGACAACGTCACGGCAGTGGGTGAAGGCGAAGATGGGGAACTCGATGCCGAGTTCGTCGCAAAGGGGCGTGTGCATTCGGCACTCCTCAGGAGACAGCGGAAGACTGGAACAGGTTCCACTTTAGAGTGCGCGCGGCGGATTGAACATGCCCAGCGGCGTCTCGCCCGAACTCAGATGATGCCGCGCTCGCGGAGCGCATCCTGCTCGGCCTCACCGAGTCCGAGGATGTCGCCGTAGACGGCCGCATTGTCGTACCCGGCAACCGGTGCGCCCGCCATGCGAACCGATCCGGGTGTGCCGGCGAGAACCGGCACGACACCCGGCCCGAGCACGTCCCGGCCCGTGCGCTCGTCGTGGTGCGGCACGAGCATTCCGCGGGCCTGGAACTGCGGATCGCGCACCACTTCCGCGACGGTATTGACGGGACCGGCGACGACGCCCGCCACAGACAGGTGCGCGAGTAGGTCGTCGAGCGTCCAGGTCGCCGCCCATCGCCCGATGAGCGCGTCGAGTTCGTCCTGGTTGGTGCCGCGGGAAAGGTGGTCGGCGAAACGCGGGTCGTCTGCGAGTTCCGGGGAGTCCATCGCAGCGCACAGCCTCCGGAAGACGGTGTCCTGGTTGGCGGCGATGACGATCCACATGTCGTCGGACGTCCGGTAGAGATTCGACGGGGCGATCCCCTCGAGGCGGGTGCCGGACGGGCCCCGCACCACGCCGGCGGCGTCGTAGTCGGGCACCACGGATTCCTGGACCGCGAAGCACGCTTCCGTCAATGCGACGTCCACGATCTGTCCGCGTCCCGTGCGTTCGCGGCTGAGCAGCGCGGCGAGCACCCCCTGCACGGCGAACATGCCGCCGAGGGTGTCGCCGAGGGACAGCGCGAGACGCGGCGGGGCCTGCCCGGGATAGCCGTTGAGGTGCCGCAAACCGCTCTCGGCCTCGGCGACCGACGCGTAACCCGCGTGCCCGGCCTTCGGGCCGGTCTGCCCGTAGCCGGACACGCGGGCGAGCACGAGACCGGGGTTGATCTCGGACAGCACGTCGTACCCGAGCCCCCACTTCTCGAGGGTGCCCGGCCGGAAGTTCTCGACGATGACATCCGATTCGGCGACCAGTCGCCGGAACAGTTCCTGCCCGTCGGGAGCGCGCAGATCGAGAGTGATGCAGCGCTTGTTGCGGGCGTGCACGGTCCAGAAGAATCGGTGCCCGTCCCGCTCGCCCTGTCCCCACGTACGCAGCGGGTCGGGACGAGCGGGATCCTCGATCTTGATGACGTCGGCACCCATGTCGCCGAGCAGCCGTCCGGCGAACGGGCCCGCAATCAGGGTGCCCAGCTCGAGCACCCTGATGTCCGCGAGCGCACCGGCGCCTGCCGTCGTCTGCGCCGAATCACTCTGCGTACCTGCGTTACCGGAATTCACTGTGTTGCCTGTTCCTTCGGTCAGTAGCCGAGGTGAACCGTCTTCTCCTCGGTGAACGCTTCGAGACCACTGCGGCCCAGTTCGCGCCCGATACCGCTGGCGTCGCGTCCGCCCCAGGGTAACGCCGGGTCGGGCACTCCCCAGCCGTTGACCCACACCGTTCCGACCCGCAACTGCGGGATGACGCTGTGCACCGTGGAGAGGTTCTGGCTGAAGATGAAGGCGTTGAGGCCGTACTTGGTGGTGTTCGCGAGCCGGACCGCCTCGTCGGTGGTCTTGAACGTGATGACCGTGGCGACCGGGCCGAAGATCTCGTCCTGCGCGATGGTGAGGTCGTTCGTGCCGCGGAAGACGGTGGGTTCGACGAAGAAACCGCGGTCGCCGATGCGGGATCCTCCGGTGACGAGCTGGGCGCCCTCACTGCGTCCCTTCTCGATGTAGCCGAGGATGCGATCGAGTTGCTTGCGGTTGACGATCGTCCCCTGGGTGCTGGCCGGGTCGAAGGGGTCGCCGACGACCGCGCTGCGGGCGAACTCGACGAGTCCCTCCACCACCTGGTCGGCGATCGACTCGTGCACGATCACCCTCGTACCCGCCGCGCACACCTGGCCCTGGTGGTAGAAGTTGCCCATCGCGATCCACGGCAGCGACGCTTCGAGGTCCGCGTCCGGGAAGATCAACTGCGGGGCCTTCCCGCCCAGCTCGAGGGTGACCTTCCGGAACTTCTCACCCGCGAGAGACGTGATGGTCTTTCCGACCGCGGGGCTCCCCGTGAACGTGATCTTGTCGATGCCGGTGTGCGCGGCGAGCGCAGCACCGGCCTCGGGGCCCAGACCGGGCACGACGTTGAATGCACCATCGGGCACACCGGCTTCGGCGAGCAGGTCGGCCAGCCTGAGGGTCGCCAGCGATGCGTCCTCTGCGGGTTTGACCACCACGGAGCATCCGGCTGCGAGCGCGGGTGCGATCTTCCAGGCCGCAACCACGGTCGGGTTGTTCCACGGCGTGATCGCACCGACCACGCCGAGGGGCTGACGGAGCGTGAATCCGAATCGGTGCTGGGGGCCGACATCCGGGAGGATCATCGCCTCGCCGGCGATCTTGTCGGCCCAGCCGGCGTAATGACGGAACGACGCCGCGGCGGCGGGAATGTCACCGGCAACGGTGTCGGCGTAGAGCTTTCCCATCTCCGCTGTCTCGAGCGCGGACAACTCGGGCGCGTGCTGTTCGAGGAGGTCCGCCACGCGCGTGAGGATTCGCCCACGCTCGGCGCCGGGCATACGTGACCACACTCCGGACTCGAAGGTGTCGCGGGCCGCGTCGACGGCGGCGTCGATGTCTGCGGCGCCGCCCGCTGCCACTTCTGCGACGACTTCCTCGGTCGCCGGATTGATCGACGAGAAATGTGCACCGGACTGCGCCGGGACGGTCCGCCCTCCGATACGCAGGCCGGAGTCGGGGATTGTCACGGGGGCGGGGGCAGGGATGGAGAGGTCGGTCATCGGGACTCCTCAGGAAGAAGGCGGGGTGAAGCGACGGATGAGCCCGGACCACGACGCGTCGTAGTCCGTCTGACGGTGCGCACAGCGGTACGCGGCGTCGGTCACGGTGAGCGCCGATCGCGTCTCGAACATGAACGAGAGGGTGTTCTCGAGCTTGACCGGGGCCAGGTCGGCCGCGGTGGCAAGGTCGAACGTCTCCGCATCGGGCCCGTGCGCGCCCCACTGGTTGTGGAGGGACGCACCACCGGGTACGAACCCCTCGGCCTTCGAATCGTGGCGCCCGCGTACGAGTCCCATGAACTCGGTCATGACGTTGCGGTGGAAATGCGGTGGCCGGAAGGTACGCTCCGCGACCACCCACCGGTCGGGGAAGACACAGAAATCGACGTTCGCCTGACCGGGTATCGGCGTCGGGGAAGTGAGCACGGTGAAGATCGACGGGTCGGGATGGTCCCAGCCCGCGGTGGTCATCGCATTGAACATGCCGAGGTCGTACTTGTAGGCACCGTGCGTGCCGTGCCAGGCGACCACGTCGAGTGGGGAATGATCCAGCTCGGTCGCCCAGAGCTGCCCACCGAACTTGTTCACGAGTTCGACAGGTCCGTTCCGATCCTCGTACCAGGCGGTGGGATAGAGGAAGTCGCGTGCGTGTGCGAGACCGTTCGCTCCGATGGGGCCGAGTTCGGGCAGCGCATAGGCAGACCCGTAATTCTCACAGACGTATCCCGACGCCCGTTCCCCCAGCAGCTCGACGCGGAACCGCACGCCACGACCGATCACCGCGATCTCACCGGGGCCGACCGCGAGGCGACCGAACTCAGTGCAGAGCAGCAGTTCACCGTCCTGCGGGACGAACAGCAGTTCCCCGTCGGAGTCGACGAAGTACCGGTCGGTCATCGACGACGAGATCGAATAGAGGTGTACGGCTATGCCGGTGCGGGCGTGGACGTCGCCGTTGACGGCGTAGGTCGTGATCCCCTCCACGAAATCCGTCCCGGGTGCCGGTGGAGGCAGCGGATCCCACCGAATCCGGTTGGGGGTGAGCACACCCCCGGCTGCCGGCGCCGACACCCAGCCACGATTGTCGACGCGCTCGAACGGGCCGTGCGCGGCAGACGGCATGATTCGGTATGTCCATGTTCTGCGGTTGTGTTCGCGCGGTTCGGTGAACGCGGTCGCCGAGTGCTGCTCGGCGTACAAACCGTACGGCGCGCGTTGGGGGGAATTCTGCCCCCACGGCAGCGCCCCCTCGACGGCCTCACTGTGATGCTCGTTGCCGAATCCCCGCAGATAGGAAAGACCGAGCGGATCATCGACCTCCACGCGACCGTCACTGCCTCCACTCACGTGAGCGCGACCATCTCGTGCAGTGTGGTCCCCGTACGGACGTACTCCTCGCCGTCGACCGTGACCGTCATCGTGAAATCCGACCGGAATCGGAAGTACCCCGGGCGGCCGATGAGTCGATTGACGATCGGCTTCACCAGCGCGCTCGAGGCGAGCGGTACGTCTTCGAGAAGATTGTGGGCGTGCACGATGTCGCGGACGGTGAGCTTCAGATCGAGTGAGCCCGGAACACGGATCTGCAGCCACGACGGATAGGTGCGATCGGCGACCGGGTCGAAGACCGCGGGACCCTCGGTCATCTCGACCTCGCCGTTACTGAGCACGATCCGGTCGTCCCGGGCGATCATCACCGGCTGTGACCAATGCGCTCCGTATTTCTTCTGGGTGTGCACCATCGCGTACACCAGGGAGAAGTCGTCGGTGTACAACCGGCCCCAGTACCACTTGTCGATGACGTGCTTCATGTCACCGACACCCCAGTTGTGGTCGTGGTAGCCGCGACCGGTGACCTCGGTGGTGACGCCGTCGACCGTGACGGTGCCGGCAACAGAGGCGCGAGGCGCCCCCACGACCCAGGCGAAGAACTCGCGGTCGTTGTAGCTCGTCCGGCCCCTTCCCGGCATCCACGGCGGAATCAGGGCGGTGAACGTCAGATCGAATCCGAGGCCGCCTTCGGAGACGGCGACACGGTAGATCGGCTTGCCGTCGTCCTCTCCGACGAGACGTGCCGTGTTGTGGGCGACCCGCACGTCGCAGTGTTCCTCCGACACCGTGAGGTCCGAGTCACGGTACTGCCGGATCTCCTCCCTGCGCTGTCCGTCGGGCGAGTAGACGTGGATCTCCACTCCGGGTCTGCGGTGCACCAGTTCCCGCGTCTGCACCATCGCGACGACGATCCGGCCGTCGTCGAGATGCGCGTCGAAATACCAGTGTTCGAAGGCGTGCTTCTCGCTGGAAGGATGAGCGGCATTGTCTTTCGGTCCGACGACGGTGATCTCACCGTCGCGGCGTCCCGGTCCGTTCCAGGCTTCGACGATCTGTAGAGCGGGCATGGGTTGTCTCCAAGAGTTCGAGTGTCGGCGGCGTACTTGTCACACTGTGCGATCGAGCCGCCCGCTCGATCGCATTTCCGATCAACGACGCAGCGCGCCGCTGGCGTCGAATTGCGCTTCGCGGCCGTCCATTTGGGCTCGGTACCAGTTCTCCCGATGGACGACCATGATCTTCTCGTGCAGCGTGCTCACCCCCGGCACGAACCGCCGGGCGAGTTCCATGAGCGTGATCAGCGGGAACCGCACGACCGGGATGAGCATCCACGGCAATACCTTCGGCATCGAGTATTTCCGCCGGGTGCCGGGTGACATGAACATCGCGGAGTACACCGAGTTGATGCGGAAATTATATTTCGCACGGAGCAGGGCGAGACCGCGTTGCCCGTCTCGCGGAGCGAACGCCTGCGGGTACGACTCGATGAGTTCCTTGCCGTACTCCCCCGAGTCGTACGACCGCGACACAACGGTGGTGAGCAGCGTCCGCACGCTGTCGCCGATCGTCTCGGGGTACCAGGTCGTCCGCACGCCGAGGAGATAGCCCATGTATTTCTGGAAGTGGATGAGCGCCCGTATTTCTCGCGGTGTTGTGTGGTAGCCGAGAGTCCACAGTGCCAGGCCCGGAGTCACGCTGCCCGCGATGAGTGTGAGCAGCATGTAGGTCTGGCTGATGGGAAGTCCCCATTTGGCGGCGTCCCACTCGGGGTGCCCGGCCACGCGGGCACGTACGGAGACATGCATGATCCGCACCTTCAGCGCCGTAGCCCGGCCGCGCGATCCGGGGGTGAGAAGCGCGCCGGGCTCGGACACGTCGATCCAGAACCGCGAGGTTTCGAGGAATCGGCGCAGGGCGTTGTCGCCCGCGTAACCGCCCGCGAGCGAGAGCGGTGTCGCGACAGCGGATTCCGTATAGATTTCGAGAGTTTCCGCACCGGCGAAGCTGAACAGCATCGTGCCCCAGCGCCGCCAGATTTCGGCGCCCTGTTCCACGAGTTCCGGTTGCACCCATTCGGGGACCGTCTCGAACTCGTCGAACAACGCCTTCATCGCGTCGGGTGCCTCGGGAACGGAGTCGATGCCCTCCGCCAGGGCCCGATCGAGCAGTGCGCGGGCCTCCTGTGGGCCGAGGTCACCGTGGTAGACCTCAGCGACGAAGCGCTCCGCGGTGGGGTCGCCACTGTAGAGGTCGTTGCACAGTGCGCGGGCCTGCTCGTCGGTGGGAAGGATGTCGAAACCCGTCACCGAACGGATCAAGCCCCGTACCCGCCGGACACCGGGCCGGGCCTTCGCGTTCCAGTAGGGGAACGCGCTCGGGCAGCGGTCCGGGGTATCCGATTTCCCGGATGCGAGTGTTTCCAGTGTTCCGGTCATGCCGATGCCTCCTCGGCTCGGTCGTCTGTCACCGTGCGGCGGATCCATCCGGTCAGACGGCTCACGACATCGTGAAGGCCCCCCGGTTGGTCCACCAGGTAATGGTTGAGGTTGCGCATCTCGATCAGTTCCGCCTCGCCCGGCAGGGCATCGCGCATCAGCCGGGAGTCCTCGGCGAAAGCGGCCTGGTCGCCGAGCAGGCTCATCACCAGAGTCGGTGCGGTGACGTTGTTCAGATCGGTCAGTGCGTCGGCGTTGGTGTGGTCCACGCTCCACGTGCTGAGCCAACTGCGCACCGTCACGAATCGGGCGAGCCCTCCGGCGGCGGTGTTCGCCGCAGCCGGATCGCCGTACATGCTGCCGGCTTCCCGGTCCGAGGGGTCGAGGGTGGTATCCACGAACCGCGGATCTCCGACGGTGCGATGCACCACGAACCCACGGTCGGACGCGCCCACCCGGTTCAGCTCGTCGAGTTGCCCGAGAGCCCACGCGTCGATGCGGCGCATCCGGGCGAGTTGCGCGTCGCGGTAGCGGGCGACCCACTCCCGGTCGAGCGGTACCGTCCGGCCCGGCGCGTACAGGTCGAGGTCGGGATCGGTCGCATACGGGTCGGCCTCGTCGACGACGGCGCCGTCGATCCAGTGCCGCAGCACCCGCGCGCGTCCCGGATGCGCTCCGACGAGTAGCAGCGCATCGGCCGGGCGCAGATTCGCGTCGGCGAACGGGGCGGGATCCCCGGCGGGGGTCTGCGTGACCGTGGGGTTCTCCGCCTGCGACTGGTAGAACGATGCCAGCGAACCCCCGCCGCTGAACCCGAGCAACACCACCTTCTCGAAACCGAGTTCGTCCGTCATCCATCGCACGCCGGTACCGAGGTCGAACGCGGCGCGCTCCATGATGAGCGCGGGTTCGTTGGACGCATACCGGGTGTTGAGGCCCATCGCCGGGATGCCGGCGCCGGCGAACGCGCGGAGCAGGAAGTGGCTGAGGAAGTTCGACGCCGGATGACACATGATCACGCCGACCTCGCGTGAGTATCCGGGTGCCGCTACGAGGTTGCCGTGCAGCGTCGGATAGTGGCGGCTGAGACCGGAGTGCATCTCGATGCGGCCGTCCGTCGCCGGTTGGTAGGGAATGCGCTGGAAGTGGTCGCGCGGTTCATTGCCTGTCGTGGGGTTCATCGCACCGTCCGATACTGGAGCATCATGTCGTGGTCTTCGTGGTCGAGGACGTGGCAGTGCCACACGTAGCCCTGCAAGCGGTGGGCGTCCTGGTGCCCGGTGTGCCCGTGGTGACCGGCACTCTCGGTCGCAGCGGTGCCGACTGCCGCCGGGAACGTCGCGTCGGGATCGAAACCCAGTTCGTCGGCGGTCGGGAAGTACGCGACGATGCGGGTCACCGAATTCGGATCACAGATCACGGTGTCCTTGTATCCGGTCTCCCACGGCTCGGGACCGCGCAGCGGTTCCACGACGAACGGATCGGCGTCGGGGGTCCACTTGGTGCCGATCGGCGGCTGTGGTTGCCGCGCGCACATCGCGAGGGTGTCGATCGCTTGGCGTCCCACGACTCGAAAGTGCACGAGGTGCAGGTGAATCGGGTGCGGGTCGGGTGTGGCGTTGACGATGTTCCACTGCTCGACGGTGCCCTGCCGGGGCATCTCGATGTCCTCGCTGTGGAACCTGAGATTGTTGAGCGACATGATCGATGGGGGTAGCCGCACGTCCGACGGCTGACTCAGCGACACGTGGCGAATGTGCGCAGGTTCCGGGGTGGCTCCCACGATCGGGGGTTGCCCGGTACCGCCGCGCAGTCGGTCCGGTACCGGTCCGGTGAAGCCGCGCGCGGCCTCGGCCCGGAAACGCAGGAACACCGGCATGTGCACAGCACCGATCTGCGCGGCTTGCGGTGCGGCCGATTCGGTATTGCGGAGTTCGACGGTGGCGCCGGGCTCGAGAGTGCCGAAGTCGACCAGGAGGTCCACACGTTCGCCCGGTGCGAGCCGTACGTGGGTGGTCGGTGCGGGAGCGTCGAGCAGTCCGCCTTCCATCCCGATGACCCAGAACGGCATGCCGTTGGAAAAACGCAGATCCCACACGCTGAAGGACGCGGCATTGAACAGCCGAATTCGGTAGAGGCCCCGTGCTACCCGGGCCTCGGGCCAGATCTTGCCGTTGACGACGCCAACGTCGCCGACCGCGCCGCCTTCCCATCTGCCCTGGGGAACGATCGGGGTGGAGCGGATGCTCTGCCGTCCGTCTCCGTGGACGATCTTCTCTTGCAGCACCAGTTCGAGTTCGAACTCCCCGGCCGGCAATCCGAGCGGGTTGCCGCGTTCTCCGGTGTCGTAGTCGTCGCGGAGCAGGTACACACCTGCGAGCCCGGCATAGACGTTCAGGCGCGTAACGGCCATGGCGTGGTCGTGGTACCACAGCCCGGCGGCATCCTGCCTGTTCGGGAACCGGTACG
Source organism: Rhodococcus sp. NPDC058639 (assembly GCF_042717545.1). Lineage (NCBI taxonomy): Bacteria > Bacillati > Actinomycetota > Actinomycetes > Mycobacteriales > Nocardiaceae > Rhodococcus > Rhodococcus sp. NPDC058639. Next base: position 164,815 of record NZ_JBHXRF010000002.1, on the reverse strand, counting down.
TCGATCCCTCTCCCGGTCGCGCGATCTTCTGAGGGTGACCGTCGAATTCGGGTGGCGTCACGCCGCCGTGCAGGTGCATCGATGTGGGTACGTCGGTGCGGTCCCGCTCGCTCAGTCCGTGCAGGGTGGTGTCGACGTCGGCAGCGAACGGATGCACCGTGATCCGGTTCCGGTATTCGATCGTCGTTTCCTGTCCGCGGTGCGCGGTGATCACCGGACCGAGATACGTGCTGTTTCCGTAGGCCAGGGTCGGACCGGGCGCGAGGTCGCGATGGAAGCTGTGGGTCGCGCTCACCGCATCGATCCTCAGCGACGAGCCCTCGAGCCTCGGGAGGACGGGGAGGTCGTCGACGAAGGGCGTCAGCCGGGGCGACGGGAAAAGCATGGGACGGGGCAGGTCGGGGCTGTCGGCGAACGCGCGCCCGCCGACCAGCGCACTTGCGCCGGCGCCGGCCGCGATTCCGGCGAGAAGAGTTCTGCGACTGATATTCCGCATGGACCAGGCTTCCGTTTCACGCGACCGCAGCCGAAGTGGGAGCACATTCCGTGATCGCCATCACAATACCATACGGTATGGTGTGGTCGAACGTTCCACCCTCGCCGCGATCGCTTAGTAGACATGATGATCTGTATTGCATTGTGCTGGAACGCTGTTCGATCCCCGCTCGCGTTCCGCGGTATCGCCGGCCCACATTCTCGTATCCGGTGACATGTAGGCTCGACGCGTACAGCGAGAGACAAGAGGTGACGACCCCGTGGCGCAGCAACCTACGAAGGACGGCTCGCGGTCCGGCCGGCGCCCCCGGCTTTCCCTCGACGACTGGACCGCGGCCGGGTTGCAGTTGCTCGTCACCGAAGGCCGCAATGCCGTCAAGATCTCCCGCTTGTGCGACGAACTCGGTGTCACCAAGGGCAGTTTCTATTGGCACTTCACCGACATCGACGACCTGATGAAGGCCATCGCCACCCGGTACACCTCACAAGACAACGACGCCGCCCGCGGCCTGACGAGCGTGGAAGAACTACCCGTCCGGGAACGGCTGACACGCATGGGCACGATGCTCGTCGACGACCGCGCGTGGGAGGCCGAGGTGGCGGTACGCGAGTGGGCGCGGAGCGACCCGCAGGTCGCCGAATCCGTGCGCGCCCTCGACCAGAGAATCATGACGGTGATCGAGAACGCATTCCTCGAACTCGGTTTCGACAAGGACGAGGCCCGGGTCCGGGCCGGGACACTGGTGTACGCGGGCATCGGATTCGTGTACGGCCGCGACGGATTGCCCTCCCCCACGGTCGAGCAGATTCAGGCACTGCTCACGATTCTGGTCCGCAAGTAGACGACTGTACCCGGGAGGATTCACCTCCCGGGCACAGTGCCACCCCCCGGACTATCGGGCTTCGTTCAGACGATCGACCGCCTGGTCGTAGCCGGTGACAAGTTCGTTCATGATGTCGGCGACGGGACGGATGTCGTTCATCCGGCCCACCACCTGGCCCACCGGCATTGCGACGACCTCGGGATCGTCCGCGGCCGAAATACGCTGGTGCGCTTCGCTGACGAGAATGTTCTGCAGCGGCATGGGCAGAGGCGCCGGTGCGTCCGGTCGGGACCACGCCTCCGTCCATTTGGTCTTGAGCAGTCGCGCCGGCTTGCCCGAATAGATGCGCGACCGCACCGTGTCGGACGACGTCGCACCGAGCAGTGCCCGCTGGATCGACGACGGGCCGTCGGCCGCGGAACCGAGTTTGTATTCCGCGGCGGTGAGCCAGTACGAGCCCATCCAGACTCCTTCGGCACCCAGCGCCAGTGCGGCCGCAACCTGCCTGCCGGACCCGACGCCTCCCGCGGCAAGTACCGATGCGGAATCACCGACGGCGTCGACGATTTCGGGCCAGAGCACCATCGACGCCACCTCGCCGGTGTGTCCCCCGGCCTCGTATCCCTGGGCGATCACGATGTCGACACCGTTCTCGACGTGCCGGCGCGCGTGCTCCACCGCCCCCGCCAGTGCCGCGACCGGCACCCCCTTCTCATGAGCGAGGTCGATGACATCCTTCGGGGGCGAACCCAGAGCATTCGCGATCAGCGAAATCCTGTGCCCCAGAGCGATGTCGACATGGGAGCGCGCCACCGAGTGCAGCCAGCCGAGTACACCGCTCGCCTGCTCGACGTCATCGGACAGCGGAGGAACACCGAGTTCGGCGAGGGTCCGGTCGACGAACGCACGGTGTTCCGCCGGGATCAGTTTGTCGAGATCGAGCGCGGTGCCCTCGGTGGGCACCTTGGCCGGCATCACGATGTCCACGCCGTACGGCTTGCCGTCGGTGTTCTCGTCCATCCAGGTCAGGACGGCGTCGAGTTCGTCCGCGTCGTTGAAGCGCACGCATCCGAGGACACCGAGTCCGCCGGCGCGGCTGATGGCCGCGGCGACGTGTTCGGAGGGAGTGAACCCGAAGATCGGATAGTCGATTCCGAACTTCCGGCCGAGGCTGGTCTGCATGTCCCTGCCTCTCAGCCCACCGCGCCGGAAGCGCTCGTGGTGAAATGCTCGTCGGCGGGGCGCGCTTCGGTCTGCTCGTGGGCCCACCGGTAGTCCGGCTTGCCCGCCGGCGAGCGCTTGATCTCGTCGACGAACCATGCGCTGCGCGGCACCTTGTATCCCGCGATCTTGGTGCGGGCGCTCGCGACCAGTTCCTCGAGAGTCGCGGTGTGGCCCTCCCGAAGTGCCATCACCGCGGCGACCCGTTCGCCGAATCGCTCGTCGGGCACGCCGACCACGAGCACGTCGAACACCGCCGGGTGCAGCTTGAGCGCGCCCTCGACCTCTTCCGGATAGATCTTCTCGCCGCCGCTGTTGATCGAGACCGAACCGCGCCCGAGCATCGTGACCGTGCCGTCCTCCTCGACCCGGGCGTAGTCACCGGGGATCGAGTACCGGACGCCGTTGTACTCGCGGAACGTCGCCTTCGTCTTCTCTTCGTCCTTGTAGTAGCCCAAGGGGATGTTTCCCTTGCGCGCGATCAGCCCGACCTGCCCCGAACCCGGAGCGATGGGGTTGCCGTCTTCGTCGAGCACCGTGGTCGACTCGTCGATCTTCACCGTCGGGCCGCCGCCGCGGGTCTTGCCCTTCTCCACGATTCCGAGACCGCCGAACCCGCTCTCGGACGAGCCGATCGAGTCGGTGAGCACCTTGCCGGGAAGCAGTTCCAGGAAGCGGTCCTTGAGGGAAGGCGAGAACAGCGCGGCACTCGACGCCATCGCGTAGAGGGTCGAAAGGTCGTACGGCCGACCGGTCTTCGGGTTGCCCTCTTCGAGTGCGTCCAGCATGGGGCGGCCCATCGCGTCACCGGTGATGAAGATGACGTTGACCTTGTGTTCGTCGATGATCCGCCATACTTCGTGGCCCGAGAACTCGGGGTGCATGATGACCTTGCCGCCGCTGAACAGCGACTGGAACAGCGCCCACTGCGCGCCGCCGTGGATCATGGGGGGAATCGGATACCGCACGAGCCCGGGGTTCTCGGCACCCTGCCTCGCGAGTTCCCATTCGTCTTTCACCCACTCGCCGGTCATGAAATTGATGCCGCCACCGAGCACGCGCCAGACATCCTCGTGGCGCCACATGACGCCCTTGGGATGGCCGGTGGTGCCACCGGTGTAGAGCATGTACAGGTCGTCGGGGCTGCGCTCACCGAAGTTGCGCTCGGCCGAACTCCCGGCGAGCGCGGTCTCGTAGTCGACCCCTCCGTACGACGAGAAGTCGCCGTCGGTGCCGTCCTCGATCACCACGACGGTCTGGACCAGCGGAGTGGAGGGCAGAACGTTGGCGACCTTGTCCGAGTAACGGCGCTCGTGAATGAGCGCGACCGTATCGGAATTGTCGAACAAGTACTGCAACTCGTTCTCGACATACCGGTAATTGATGTTGACCATGACGGCCCGGATCTTGAACACCGCAACCATCGCCTCGACGGCCTCGATGGTGTTACGGGAGTAGATCCCGACTTTGTCACCTGGCTTCACACCCTGTTCGGCCAGGTAGTTGGCGAGTCGGTTGGCTCGTTCCTCCAATTGTCCGTAGGTGACCTCTCTCCCGTCCGAGGCCAGTGCGACACGGTCGGGAACGAGGTCGATTGCGTGCTCGACGAGGTCTGCGATGTTAAGGGGCACGCCACAAAAGTAGAACGTGTTACCGTTATTGACAAGGCTTTACTGAGACCTATTTCACAACACCCGCCAGGAGTCCTCCAGTGTCCTCTCCCGCAGCCCCCGGCGCAGCCGATTCGGACATTTCGTCCCGCGCTCCCCACTGCCTCGTGGAGCAACGCGGTCACGTTCTCATCGTGACGCTCAACAGGCCGGAGGCACGCAACGCGTTGTCGGGCGAAATGATGGCGATCATGTCCGACGCCTGGGATCGAGTCGACAACGATCCCGAGATCCGCGTCGCGATCCTCACCGGCGCCGGCGGCGCGTTCTGCGCAGGCGCCGACCTCAAGGCCATGAACCAGTCGGCACCGGGCGACAAGTTCGAAGGCGGCGGCTGGGACCTGTCCCGCTTGCCCGCCCTCCTCAAAGGCCGGCGACTGACCAAGCCTCTCATTGCCGCGATCGAAGGCGCGGCCATCGCGGGTGGCACCGAAATCCTGCAGGGCACCGACATCCGGGTCGCCGGGGAAAGCGCCAAATTCGGTGTTTCCGAAGCGAAGTGGGGACTGTTCCCCCTCGGCGGCTCCGCGGTGCGTCTCGTCCGCCAGATTCCGTACACGATCGCAGCGGACATTCTGCTCACCGGCCGGCACATCAAGGCGGCCGAAGCCAAGGAGATCGGACTCATCGGTTACGTGGTCCCCGACGGCACCGCACTCGACAAGGCACTCGAGATCGCGGAGACCATCGCGAACAACGGGCCGGTCGCCGTCCAGGCCATCCTGCGCACGATTCGCGACTCCGAGGGCCTCCACGAGGAAGAGGCGTTCCGGATCGACGCCGAACTCGGTGCCGCGGTCTTCAAGAGTGCCGACGCAAAAGAAGGTCCCCGTGCCTTCGCCGAGAAGCGCCCCCCGAAGTTCACCGGAGCCTGACTCCCGCACCGACCCAGCGACGCGCCCGCGCACCCGTGCGCGGGCGCGCCCATGCGTGCAGCACTACACACCTGTGAGACCTGGGCCACATCGAAACCCCAGGCTCTGTTACCTTCCGTTGTGATCCAGGACACAGACCTGCACTGTTGGTGCAGGCGGTAAGGAGCCCCATGTACCCCGGCGTCCACGCGCGCACCACACCCGACAAAGTCGCTGTCGTTCTCGCCGACAGCGACCGCAGCCTGACCTATCGCGAATTGGACGACCATTCGGCGGCACTGGCACGGGTACTGCACGACGCGGGACTCCGGCCGGGCGACGTCGTCGCATTGCTCACGGACAACCGGGTCGAAGCCTTCGAGGTCTTCTGGGCAGCGCTGCGTTCGGGGCTCTACATCACGGCGGTCAACAGCCATCTCACTGCCGGTGAAGTCGCCTACATCGTCGAGGACAGCGGCGCGAAGGCGCTCGTCGTCTCGGCGACTCTCGGCGACCTGGCCGAACACGTCGGAGATACGGTTGCCGCCCGGTCGGCCCGGCTCGCCTTCGGCGGCGCGGTCCGCGGCTTCGAGTCGTACGAGGATGCGATCGCGAGCGCCGGACCACGACTCGACGAAGAACCGTCCGGCGCGATCATGCTCTACTCGTCGGGCACCACCGGATTCCCCAAGGGGATCCAGCCGCCGTTGCCCGACCGCCGCGTGGACGAACCCGGTGAATCGCTGGTGATGGTGGCGCAGTACATGTTCGGTATCAGCGACGCCGACGTCTACTACTCCCCCGCACCGATCTACCATGCCGCGCCCCTACGTTGGGGTGCGGCGGTCCACGCACTCGGCGGAACAGTGGTGCTCGCGGCGAAGTTCGACCCCGAGACCGCGCTGCGCCATATCGAGGAGTACTCCGTGACCGCGGGCCAGATGGTCCCGACGATGTTCGTGCGCATGCTCAAACTCGACCCGCAGATCCGAGCCCGCCACGACCTCTCGAGCCTGCGGGTGCTCATCCATGCCGCAGCGCCGTGCCCACCCGACGTCAAGCGCGCCATGATCGACTGGCTCGGCCCCGTGATCTACGAGTACTACAGCTCGACCGAAGCGAACGGCATCACGTTCATCAACAGCCAGGAATGGCTCGACCATCCCGGCTCGGTGGGCAAGAGCGTCATCGGCCCTGCCCACATCTGCGACGATGCCGGCACGGTGCTGTCAGCCGGGGAGATCGGAACGATCTATTTCGAAGCCGATCACGTGCCCTTCACCTATCACAACGATCCCGAGAAGACCTCGACCGCACAGCATCCCGAGCATCCCACGTGGACGACGGTGGGCGATCTCGGGTACCTCGACGAGGACGGGTTCCTGTACCTGACCGACCGCAAGTCCTTCACCATCATCTCCGGCGGCGTGAACATCTATCCGCAGGAGATCGAGAACGTCCTCGCGCTCCACCCGGCCATCGACGACGTCGCCGTCATCGGCGTCCCGCACCCGGAGATGGGCGAGGAGGTCAAGGCGGTGGTGGAACTGTCGCCGGAGGCCACCGGATCCCCGGAGCTCGCCGAGGAACTGCTCTCCTACGTTCGAGAGCGGGTCGCGCACTTCAAGGTGCCGAGGTCGGTGGACTTCGTCGACCGGCTTCCCCGCACTCCCACGGGCAAGCTCGTGAAAGGGAAGCTGAAGGCGGCCTACACCTCCTGAGGTGCGAGCGACAGCCGCCCGGTCACTGCAGCACGGCCGAGGCCAGCTCCTTGATCTGGGCGGCGTCGCGGCACGAGACGAGCAACATGGTGACGCCGGCGTCCTCCCACCTGCGCACCCCGTCGCGCACCTCCGCCAGGTCACCGACAATCATCGTCTCGGTCACCATCTCGTCCGGAATCGCCGCGGCTGCTTCGTCTTTGCGGCCGGCACGGAAGAGTTCGGTGACCTCGTCGACGACGTCGCCGTACCCCATGCGCCGGTACACCTGCGCGTGAAAGTTCAGCTCGGGTGCTCCCATCCCTCCGACATACAACGCCGTCACCGGTTTCATCGCGGCGACCGTGCCCTCACGGTCGTCGGTCACCACGACCTGGCACGTCGCGGCGATCTCGAAGTCCTCGCGCGTGTGACGTGCCCCGGCACGGGCGAACCCTTCGTCGAGCCATTCGTTGTACATCGGCGCGAGCCGCGGCGTGTAGTAGATGGCGAGCCACCCGTCGGCGATCTCCGCGGTGAGTGCGACATTCTTGGGACCCTCGGCGCCCAGCCAGATGGGTATGTCCGAACGCAGCGGGTGGGTGATGGGCTTGAGCGGTTTCCCGAGTCCGGTGGCACCGGCTCCGGTGTACGGGAGCGGATAGTGCGGCCCCGGGCTCGTGACCGGCGCTTCACGGGCCAGCACCTGACGGATGACCGAGACGTACTCCCTGGTTCTCGCGAGCGGCTTCTCGAACGGCGCGCCGTACCAGCCTTCGACGACCTGCGGACCGGATACACCGAGACCGAGGATGTGCCGGCCGCCCGACAGGTGATCGAGGGTCAGCGCGTGCATCGCGCAACTGGTCGGCGTGCGTGCCGAGATCTGGACGACGGAGGTGCCCAGCCGCACCCGGTCGGTCGACGACCCCCACCACGCGAGCGGGGTGAACGCATCCGAACCCCACGACTCGGCCGCGAACACCGCATCGAACCCCTCGGCTTCGGCTGCTGCAACGAGTTCCGGTCCGTTGCCCGGGGGTTGCGCACCCCAGTATCCCAGTTGCAGTCCCAGTTTCATTGCACGCCTTTCGGGTCGAACCAAGCGCGGCAAGGTGCAGATCACACGGTACCCTTGCCAGCAACACTAGAACCTGTTCTACTCGAACTTGTGAGCCTGGGAAAGAGTGCGGTCGCCGAGCCACCGCTGAATGCACCGCTGAATCTGAAGTTCGACTACACACGATCCACCGGGCCGACCGTCGGCGCGTTCGTCACCGGACTGCGCGACGGACGCATCGTCGGTGCGCGCGGATCCGACGGCAGGATCTTCGTCCCGCCCCCGGAATACGACCCCGTTACTCATGAACCGCTCACCGATTTCGTCGAGGTGGGCCTGACGGGAACCGTCGTCAGCTGGACGTGGAACGCGGACCCGCTGCCGGGCCAACCCTTCGACCGGCCTTTCGCATGGGCCCTCATCCGCCTCGACGGTGCCGATACCTCGATGCTCCACGCAGTGGACGTCGCGTCCCCCGACGACATCGACACCGGAATGCGCGTCCGGGTCCGCTGGGCGTCCGAGCGCACCGGCGGAATCCACGACATCGCGGCCTTCGAGCCCGGAGAAGCGACCACGGACACACCGTCAGAGCCCGGCGAGCCCGTCTCGATGATCACCACTCCCGTCGACCTGCACTACCGGCACAGCGCGTCGCCCGAAGAATCCTGGTACCTCCGAGGATTGAAGGAAGGCAAGATCATCGGTGGCCGCACGGGCCCCGGTGAGAAGGTGTACGTGCCGCCGCGCGGTGCGAGCCCCACCGACGGCGTCCCCACCAAGGAACCGGTCGAGTTGCCCGACAAGGGCACCGTGACGACGTTCTGCATCGTCAACGTGCCGTTCATGGGCCAGCAGATCAAGCCTCCCTACGTCGCCGCATATGTGCTGCTCGACGGTGCCGACATCCCGTTCCTCCACCTCATCCTCGAGTGCGACGCCTCCGAAGTGCGCATGGGAATGCGGGTCGAGGCCAAGTGGCGCCCGCGGGAAGAGTGGGACCACACCCTGCGCAACATCGAATACTTCCGCCCGACCGGCGAGCCCGACGCCGAGTTCGACACCTTCAAACACCACCTCTAGGAGCGTCGAGCACCATGACAGACATTGCAGTCGTCGGCTTCACGCACGCCCCCCACGTGCGCGAGACATTCGGCACCACCAACGGTGTGGAAATGCTCGTCCCCTGTTTCCAGGAGCTCTACGACACGCTCGGCATCACGAAGTCCGACATCGGCTTCTGGTGCTCCGGTTCGTCGGATTACCTGGCCGGGCGCGCCTTCTCGTTCATTTCGGCCATCGACGCCATCGGCGCCGTCCCGCCCATCAACGAGTCGCACGTCGAGATGGACGCCGCATGGGCGCTCTACGAGGCGTGGGTCAAACTCATCACCGGCGAAGTGGACACCGCCCTGGTCTACGGCTTCGGCAAGTCGTCGGCCGGCACGCTGCGGCGGACACTCTCGCTGCAACTCGATCCTTATCTGGTCGCGCCGCTCGGCGTCGACTCCGTCTCTCTCGCCGGACTGCAGGCCCGGATGGGTCTCGAATCCGGGAAGTGGACCGATCGGGAGATGGCCGAAGTTGCCGTGCGCTCTCTCGCCGCAGCGAAGAACAACCCGAAGGCCCAGCTCTCCGGAGACCTCGACATCGACGAACTCCTGTCCCGCCCGTACATCGCCGACCCGCTCCGGAAGCACGACTGCGCTCCCGTCACCGACGGTGCCGCCGCGATCGTTCTGGCAACGGGAGACCGCGCACGCGAACTGTGTGAGAACCCCGCCTGGATCACCGGAATCGAGCATCGGATCGACTCGCCGAACTTCGGCGCCGCCGACCTCACCACCGCACCGTCCGCGCGTGCCGCGGCGCGCGCCGTGACGGGCGGCGACACCGCGTTCGACGTCGCGGAACTGCACGCCCCGTTCACCCACCAGGAACTGATCCTGCGTGAGGAGATCGGACTCGGCGACGACACCGTCGTCAATCCGTCGGGCGGTCCGCTCAGCGGCAACGCGATGTTCTCCGGCGGCCTCGAGCGAATCGGTTACGCCGCACAAACGATCATGAACGGGACAGCGGGTCGTGCGCTGGCCCACGCGACGAGTGGCGCACTGCTGCAACAGAATCTGGTAGCTGTTCTGGAGGGACGTAACTGATGGCCAAGCAACCCGCAGCTGTCCTGGGCACCGGGCAGACCCATTACGTCGCCAAGCGTCACGACGTATCGATGTCCGGCCTGGTGCGCGAGGCGATCGACCGCGCCATGCTCGACGCCCAGGTGGGCTGGGACGACATCGACGCCGTCATCATCGGCAAGGCGCCCGACCTGTTCGAGGGCGTCATGATGCCCGAGTTGTCGATGGTCGACGCGATCGGCGCCACCGGCAAACCGATGCTGCGCGTACACACGGCGGGATCGGTGGGAGGGTCCACCGCCAACGTCGCGGCGAGCATGGTGCAGTCCGGCGTCCACCGCCGAGTTCTCGCGGTGGCGTGGGAGAAGCAGTCCGAATCCAACGCGATGTGGGCGCTGTCGACACCGGTGCCGTTCACGATGCCGGTCGGTGCGGGCGCGGGCGGTTACTTCGCCCCACACGTCCGCTCCTACATCCGCAGGTCCGGCGCCCCTGAGCACGTGGGTGCGATGGTGGCGGTCAAAGACCGGCTCAACGGTGCGAAGAACCCCTACGCACACCTCAAACAGCCCGACATCACGCTGGAGAAGGTCCAGGCATCGCAGATGCTGTGGGACCCCATTCGTTACGACGAAACCTGCCCGTCGTCGGACGGCGCGTGTGCCGTGGTGATCGGTGACGCCGACAGCGCCGCTGCGGCAGAGGCCGCCGGGCGCCCTGTGGCATGGATCCACGCCACCGCGATGCGGACCGAACCCACGACGTACGCGGGCCGCGACCAGGTCGACCCCCAGGCGGGCCGGGACGCAGCAGCAGCATTGTGGAAGCAGGCGGGCATCACCGATCCGCTCACCGAAATCGACTGCGCCGAAATCTACGTCCCCTTTTCCTGGTTCGAGCCGATGTGGCTCGAGAACCTCGGCTTCACGCCGCAGGGATCGGGATGGAAGCTGACCGAGTCCGGCGAAACCGCCATCGGGGGACAACTGCCGATCAACATGTCCGGCGGGGTCCTGTGCTCCAACCCCATCGGCGCGTCCGGCATGATCCGTTTCGCCGAGGCCGCGATCCAGGTGATGGGCAAGGCCGGCGACCACCAGGTCGACGGTGCCCGCAAAGCACTCGGCCACGCCTACGGCGGTGGTTCGCAGTACTTCTCGATGTGGGTGGTCTCTTCCGATCGGCCGACGAACTAGGAGCGTCACATGGTGGATTTCACCGTCGGGGTCGCGATGACGCCGCTCGATCAGTTGAGCGGTATCGCGCGCACCGCCGAGGAGTGCGGGTTCTCGTCGATCGCCCTTCCCGACTCACTGTTCTTCATGGAGAAGCAGACCGTCGACTATCCGTACACCCCGGACGGGTCTCGGATGTGGACAGCGGACACGCCGTGGGTGGATCCGCTGATCGCCGCCGCCGCGATGGGCGCGGCGACCTCGACCATCCGGTTCTATACCCAGGTGTTGAAGTTGGGGTCGCGCAACCCTGTACTGCTGGCTCGCCAAGTCGGCTCCGTCGCCAATCTGACGGGAGACCGGTTCGGTCTCGGAGTCGGCATCGGCTGGGCACCGGAAGAATTCGAGTGGTGCGGCGTCCCGTACGCCCGGCGCGGCAAGCGCGTCGACGAGATGATCGATGTGCTGAAGCTGATTCTCGGTGGGGGCATGGTCGAGCATCACGGGGAGTTCTTCGATTTCGACCGGCTCCAGATGAGTCCGGCTCCGACTACCCCGGTGCCGCTCTACGTCGGTGGACACACCGATGTCGCGCTGCGTCGGGCCGCACGGGTCGGTGACGGCTGGACGTCGGCCATGATCGGGTTCGACGACCTGGTGGCGGTCATCGACCGACTGCGGGTCCTGCGCGACGAATACGGGCGGGCCGACGTGCCGTTCGAGATCCAGGCTGTGTGCGTCGATCGGTTCGGTTCGTCCGGTTACGCCGAGCTCGCCGACGCGGGCGTCACCGACATCATCGTGGTGCCGTGGATCTTCGACGGCCACGGGTTCGACTCGCCCCTCGAGGCGAAACAGGAGTCGCTGCGGAAGTTCGCAGACAAGTACATCCACGGAAAGGATGCGGCATGAGCGAGGAACACCCCGCACGGGTGGCGGCGCGCGCGTCGCAAACGGCCGCCAGCGGCAAACGCAAGGACGAGTGGCTCGCAGTCTTCGCGGAGGACGCGTGCGTCGAAGACCCCGTGGGACCCTCGGGATTCGACCCGGAAGGCAAGGGGCACACGGGCCGCGATGCCATCGCCGCGTTCTACGACATGACGATCGCCAACACCGACAAGCTCGAATTCCTCATCGACGACGTGCTGGTGTGCGGTGACGAGTGCGTCAATATCGGCACCATTCGCACCACGATGGCCGGGAACATCATCGATGCCGAGGGGGCCTTCGTCTACCGGGTGAACGGCGACGGCAAGATCGTGTCCCTGCGGGCATTCTGGGAGATGGACCGAGCCATGAAGACGGTACGTCCGGCCCCGTAGGGCCGGTCCCTCGTAGAGTCGGGGGATGAGCACCGCCGGAATCGTTCTCGCAGCAGGGGACGGCTCGCGATTGGGTGGGCGCGCGAAAGCGCTCCTGCGCCACCGCGGCCGTCCCCTGCTGCATACCGTGACCACCGCGCTCGCCGACGGCGGGTGCGACGAGGTGATCGTGGTGCTCGGCGCCTACGCAGACGAGGTCGCCGCAGCGTGTCCGCCGGACGTCACCGTGGTGGTCAATCCGGAGTGGATCGCTGGGATGTCGACCTCGTTGCGCAGTGGCGTCGATGCTGCTGTCGGTCACGCCACGGTGGCGCTCACCGTCGTGGATTTTCCCGGCATCACCGCCGAACTGGTCCGGCACGTACTGGCCGAACACCACGGCGGAACGGTGACGGTGCCGGTGTTCGGCGACCGGCCCGGTCATCCGGTCGTGTTCGACCACGCCGACGCCATCGCTGCGGCCCAGCAGGCCACCGCAGACGAGGGCGCCCGCAGTTACCTTGCAGACCATCGGGACCGGGTGCGGCGTCTGGACTGCACCGCCCTCGCGGATGCGGCAGACGTCGACACGGTGGACGATCTGCGCCGGCTCGAGCCCTGAACACCCGACGGCCGCTGGACATTCCCGTCTCCGACCACCGCGCCCTGACCATCCCGCCAGGTGTCCCGAACGACGCTGACCCCCGCACCCGAAGGTGCGGGGGTCAGCGATACTGCCGTGCGTCAGTGCTTCACCGGGCATCCACCCGACGTCTTGTAGTCCACCTCGAAGTCCTTGATTCCGTTGAGCCACCCGGACCGCAGGCGACGCGGATCACCGATCTTCGTGATGTCGGGGATGTGGTCGGCGATCGCTCCGAAGATCAGATCGACCTCCATGCGTGCGAGGTTCGCGCCGAGGCAGTAGTGGGCGCCTGTGCCACCGAACGCGAGATGCGGGTTGGGGTCACGCAGAATATCGAACTCACGCGGCTTCTCGAAGACTTCTTCGTCGTTGTTGGCCGACGCGTACAGCATCACGACGCGGTCGCCCTTACGGATCGCCTGGCCGCCGAGTTCGGTGTCCTCGAGCGCGGTGCGCTGGAAGGACGTCACCGGCGTAGCCCAGCGAATGATCTCGTCGGCAGCGGTCTTCGGGCGGTCGCGCTTGAAGATCTCCCACTGCTCGGGATGGTCGAGGAAAGCCGCCATGCCGTGCGTGATCGCGTTGCGGGTGGTCTCGTTGCCGGCCACAGCAAGCACGATGAAGAAGAAGCCGAACTCCTCGGGAGCGAGTTCGTCGCCGTCGATGTCGGCCTCGATCAAGGCGGTGACGATGTCGTCCGCCGGGTTCGCCTTGCGGTCGGCCGCCATCTGGTAGGCGTAGCCGAGCACCTCCATCGACGCCGCCGCCGGGTCTGCGGTGTTGTCGGGATCGTCGTAGCCCGTCATCTGGTTGGACCATTCGAAGATCTTCGAGCGGTCCTCCTGCGGCACACCGATGAGGTCGGCGATGGCCTGGAGCGGCAGTTCCGCTGCGATCTGGGTGACGAAGTCGCCCTGGCCGGCCGTGCACGCATCCTGGACGATGGACTTCGCCCGGCGGTCGAGTTCGTCGCGCAGACCGTTGATGGCGCGCGGGGTGAAACCACGGGCGACGAGTTTGCGGAGCTTGGTGTGCTCGGGCGCGTCCTTGTTCAGCAGGACGTGACGCTGCAGTTCGATAGCCTCTCGGGGCATGTCGTCGCTGAACCGCGGAATCGCGGTGTTCTCCCAGTTGGAGAACACGTCGCTCCGGCGGGAGACCTCACGGACCTCCTCGTGCCGGGAAACCACCCAGAAACCGTCGTCGTGGAATCCCCCCTTGTCGGGCGACTTCTTGTTCCACCACACCGGTGCCGTCTTCCGGAGTTCGGCGAACTCTTCGAACGGCATGCGGTCTGCATACAAATCGGGATCGGTGAAGTCGATGCCTTCGGGGATGTTCGGCTGCGCCACTTATCTCTCCTGCCTGGCGAGTACCGCTCGCGTGATGTGTAACACGTTCTAAATCCATTCAAACACAGGCTCGGCTCGTGACCAAGAGAGCAGCACGTCCCGACCGATTCGCACGCTTGCCGCCACCGACGGAAACCTGTTCTACTTTGCAGAGGTCATTAGAGTGCAGTGAACTGCAGAGAAAGGAGCCCGCCGTGGGCACCCCAGTCATCGTCGAGGCCGTCCGCACCCCGATCGGAAAGCGGGGTGGATGGCTCGCGGGCCTGCACGCTGCAGAAATCCTCGGTGCCGCCCAGAGCGGGCTCGTCGAGCGCGCCGGGATCGATCCGACCCTCGTCGAACAGGTCATCGGCGGTTGCGTCACCCAGGCCGGCGCCCAATCCAACAACATCACGCGCACCGCATGGCTGAACGCCGGCCTGCCCTGGCAGGTGGGCGCCACGACCATCGACTGCCAGTGCGGCTCGGCGCAGCAGGCCAACCACCTCATCGCCGGTCTCATCGCCACCGGCGCCATCGATGCCGGGATCGCGTGCGGCATCGAGGCCATGAGCCAGGTCCCCCTCGGCGCCAATGTGGGCGACCAGGCCGGCCCGCGACGGCCCGAATCGTGGAACATCGACATGCCCAACCAGTTCGAGGCTGCCGAGCGCATCGCGCGGCGGCGCGGCATCACGCGCGAGGACGTCGATGCCCTCGGCCTCCGGTCGCAGGCACTCGCGAAGCAGGCCTGGGACGAAGGCCGTTTCGACCGTGAGGTGCTGCAGGTGGTCGCGCCGGTCGTCGACAAGCAGGGAAACCTCACCGGTGAGAAGCAGACCGTCACCCGCGACCAGGGCCTGCGCGATACGGCGCCCGAGACGCTGGCGAAGCTGAAGCCGGTGCTCGAGGGCGGGATCCACACCGCCGGCACGTCGTCGCAGATCTCCGACGGCGCAGCCGCCGTTCTTCTGATGGACGAGGACCGCGCGAAGGCCCTCGGTCTGAAGCCCCGTGCCCGTATCGTCGCGCAGGCACTGGTCGGTGCAGAACCCGAATTCCACCTCGACGGCCCCGTCCAGGCCACCACGAAGGTGCTCGAGAAGTCCGGCATGAGCATCGGCGATCTCGACCTGTTCGAGGTCAACGAGGCATTCGCGTCGGTCCTGCTGTCGTGGGCGAACGTGCACGGCCCCGACATGGACAAGGTCAACGTCAACGGTGGAGCCATCGCGCTCGGGCACCCGGTCGGGTCCACGGGTTCGCGTTTGCTGACCACCGCGCTGCACGAACTGGAACGGCGGGACGGCTCGACCGCGTTGATCACCATGTGCGCGGGTGGCGCGCTCGCCACCGGAACCGTCATCGAGCGGATCTGACGTGGGAACGGACGCCGCTCCCAAGGGACTGAACTCGAAGGCGACCATCCCGATCATGAAGTGGATGTCGCGCGTGAACGTCGCCGCCTACCGGGCCACCGGCGGTCGCGTCGGTGGTAAGTGGCGCGTCGGCAGTGCGTTCCCCTGGGGAATCCCGGTCTGTCTGGTCACCACGACCGGACGCAAGACAGGACAGCCTCGCACCGCTCCCCTGCTGTTCCTCGAGGACGGCGACAAGGTGGTGCTGGTCGCCTCGCAGGGCGGAATGGCCAAACACCCGTTGTGGTTCCGCAACATCCAGGCGAATCCGGAGGTCACCGTCCAGATCAAGTCGCGGGTGCGGAAGATGCACGCGCGGGTCGCGACGGACGCCGAGCGCGCGGAGTACTGGCCCCGGCTGGTCGCGATGTACCCGGATTTCGACAATTACCAGTCGTGGACGGACCGCGTCATCCCCGCGGTGGTCTGTGAGTAGGACGGCGACCCACGGAGACACCGGAATGCGGGAATACTGGCACCGGTAGTTACACGCTTTCGAGAAGGGATGTCGCGATGGCAACCACGAACCACGACCAAGTCCTCGACCGACGGGAGATCGCAGCGGCGCTGCTGCGTGCTCTGGAACAACGTCACGAGGTACTCGATGCCATCGTCGAGAGCGCCGACCGAGCGGAGGCGGTGACCGCAATCGCCGCACTGCTCGAGACGAGTGAGTTCTGCGCGGAGGCAGTGCTCAACCTCCCGTTCCGCCGCTTGACCAAGGCCGAGCGCAAGAAGATCCGGGAAGAACTCGAAGATCTCGACGCCGTACTGCACTGGACGACGGCAGCACGGCCTTACGCGACGGGCGCGCATTTCCGCGTGCGTCCGGTCTCGGACACCGCGACCGACCTGGAGTTGCTCGAGGCCAGGTGTGCCGACCAGCTGGGTGATGACAGCGCCGAACGCGTCGCCGCCGAGCAGGCGCGCGGGAACGCCTTGATGAAGGACGAATCCGGGATGTGGCTCGTCGCCGAAGATCTTTCCGGCGACGAGCCCACAGCGGTCGGGTTCGCGTTCGGTGAGCTCGTCGGCAACGACGTGGAAGTGCGCATCTGGGTTCGCCCCGAACTTCGCAAGCAGGGTTACGGCACAGCCGTTCTCAAGCAGGCACGCACCGAATTGGCGGCCTACTTCCCCGGTTCGACCCTGATCGTGCGCACACCGGCCTGATCTGGCGCCGCGCTGGGATGCGCGCTTCCGGTAGCCCCGCTACCGGAAGCGCGCATCTTTTCTGTCAGGCTCCGTATACCGGTGTCGGTGCCTCGGTGGACGCGAGGAGCTTGTCCACCACCGGTCCGAGTTCCTTGGGATCCCAGCGGTCGCCCTTGTCGACGACCTCACCGTGACGCCAGCCGTCCGCGATGGACACCTTTCCGCCCTCGACCTCGAATACGCGGCCGGTGACGTCCTTCGATTCGGTGCTGCCGAGCCACACGACGATCGGCGAGATGTTCTCTGCCGCCATCGCATCGAATCCTTCTTCCGGCGCGGCCATCATCTCGGCCATCGCGCCGCCGGCGCCGACCGTCATGCGGGTGCGCGCGGAGGGTGCGATGGCGTTGACGGTGACACCGTAACGACCGAACTCGGCCGCGGCCTGGATCGTGAGTGCGGCGATACCCGCCTTCGCAGCGGCGTAGTTGCCCTGGCCGATGCTGCCCATCAGGCCCGCGCCCGAACTCGTGTTGATGATGCGCGCGTCGACCGGGTTGCCGGCCTTGGACTCGGCGCGCCAGTACGACATGGCGTGACGCATGGGCGCGAAATGCCCCTTGAGGTGTACGCGGATCACCGCGTCCCACTCTTCCTCGCTCATGTTCGCGAGCATGCGGTCACGCAGGAAGCCGGCGTTGTTGACCAGTACGTCGAGCCGGCCGAAGTTCTCCAGCGCCGTCTTGACGAGATTCTCCGCACCGGCCCAGTCGGCCACGTCGTCACCGTTGACGACGGCCTCGCCACCGAGAGAACGGATTTCCTCGACGACCTGCTCCGCGGGTGATTCTCCGGTCGCGGCGCCGTCGATGCCGGCACCGATGTCGTTGACGACGACCTTCGCGCCTTCCGCGGCGAGGGCCAGCGCGTGGGCGCGACCGATTCCCCGGCCCGCGCCCGTCACGATCGCGACGCGTCCGTCCAGCAGTCCACTCACTTTGTCTCCTTCGTTCGGGCCGCTGCCATGTAGGCAGGGCGTTCGCCGCCGCCGTGGACGGTCAGTGTCGATCCGCTGACGTATGCCGCCAGCGGGGATGCCAGAAATGCTGCGCAGTGACCGATGTCGTCGGGAGTGGAGAGGCGACCGAGCGGCACCGTGGCGCCGACGGCGGCAACGCCCTCGTCGTCACCGTAGAACAGGTGCGACTGCTCCGTGTCGACCAGCCCGACGACCACCGAATTCACTCGCACCTTCGGTGCCCATTCCACCGCGAGGGATTGGCCGAGACTGTCGATTCCGGCTTTCGCGGCACCGTAGGCCGCGGTACCCGGTGACGGCCTGGACCCGCTCACGCTGGAGATGTTGACGATGGAGCCACCCTCGTCCTGGGTCTGCATCACCGCGTTCGCGGCCTGCGCGACGAGCAACGGCGCAAGCAGGTTGAGCTCGACGATCTTGGCGTGGAACTTCGGGCTCGCGTCTGCGGCGAGCGCGTAGGGCGAACCGCCGGCGTTGTTGACGAGAGTGTCGAGCCTGCCGTGCCTCGCGACGATCTCGTCGATCAACCGGCCCACCCGATCCGGGTCGCGCACGTCGCAGGCGAGAAACTCCGCGGTCCGGCCGTCCGCTTCCACGGGGTGCTCGCCCTCGTTGCGTGCGCACGTCACCACGGTCGCTCCGGCGCGGAGAAACGTTCGGGTGATGCCCGCACCGACGCCTCGGACGCCTCCGGTCACCAGCACGACCGTGCCGTCCAGTCCCAGATCCATTCGCTGCCTCCGCGTCCGTGTGGTCGCCCGGGGCGACCGAGGTCGATTCGTCCGGCCCACCGGCGGGCCGCCCGCCCAACTTACCAAGCAATCGCTTGGTTTGGTATCCGTCGGCGGGCTCGACCACCCCCGGCTCCTGCTCAGTGGGAATCGGGCGATACCGGCTCGGGACCGCACTTAGCGTGGCGTCCGAGTGGGGTGTGCCGAAGAGAAGGTGATTGGGGCCATGCAGACGGTCGAGCATGATTACGAGAAGTACGTCGGCCAGGTGGCCGAGCCGCCCCGGGTCGCCCGGTACGCGGTCGACGAGGCGATGATCCGCAACTGGGTCGAAGCCCACGACGACTTCAATCCGATCTATGTCGACGCCGACGCGGCCCGCGCCACAGGTCGCGACTCCGTGGTGTGCCCACCCGCGATGATCTCCACCTGGGTGATGGCGGGGTACCGCCGGTGGCGTGAAGTGCACCGCAAGCGTGCCGCAGGAATCGTGGAGGACTTCGCGTACTCGAGGATGCTTGCCGAACTCGACAGCGAGGGCCTCACGTCCGTCGTGGCCACGAACGTCGAACAGGAATACCACCGCGAACTCGTTCCCGGGGACCGCGTCACCGCCCACCTGACCATCGAATCCGTATCTCCCGTCAAGCGAACGGGTCTCGGCGACGGCCGCTTCTTCACGTTGTACAAGCGCTACGAGGACCAGCACGGCGAACTCGTCGCCGAGGAGCGTTTCCGGATGCTCCGGTTCAATCCGAACACCCCCAAGGAGGCGTGATGACCACCGTCCCCAGGCTCACCATCACTCAGGACAACGAGTTCTGGTTCAACGCGGTCCGCGAAGGCAGGCTCGAGATCCAGCGGTGCAGCGACTGCGAAACCCTCCGGCACCCGCCCGGCCCGGCATGCCCCGTGTGCCGGTCGTTCGAGTGGGACACCGTCGAATCATCGCGCCGTGGAACCCTTCACAGCTGGACCATCATTCATCACCCGCAGGACCCGGCGTTCGAATACCCCCTTGCCGTCGGACTGATCGACCTCGACGAAGGCATCCGCATCGTGGCCGACATCGCGGGCGTGGAACACGACAGCCTCGAACTCGGTATGGAACTCGAGGTGGGTTTCGCCGAACACGCTCACGGCGAGATCCTCCCGCAGCTGCGCAAGGTCGGAGGCGCGTCGTGAACCTCGCCGAATGCACTGTCGGGCAGGCACTTCCCGGACTCGAGCTGCCCCTCGACCGCTCCACCATCGCCGCGACCGCGATCGCATCGCAGGACTTCGAGGACGTGCACCACGATGCGGGGGCCGCGCACCGGCGCGGCACACCCGATGTCTTCATGAGCATCAATGCGACGAACGGTTTCGTCGACCGTTACATCACCGACTGGACCGGGCCGGGGGCGCGCATTCGCCGCGCCTCGCTGCGTCTGGGCGTCCCCGCCTTCCCGGGCGACCCGCTGCACATGAGCGGCGAGGTGGTCGCGGTCGAGGACCGCGCAGTCACCGTGAAGGTGCAGGGCCGCAACAGCAAGGGCGTCCACGTCACCGCGGAGGTCGTCGTGGAGCCGTACGAGAGGAATACTCCATGACCGTGCAGGGCTTTTCCGGGGCAGCCGCTATCGTCGGCATCGGAGCCACGGAGTTCTCGAAGAACTCCGGTCGCAGCGAGTGGCAACTCGCGTGCGAGGCCGTGGTGGCTGCGCTCGCAGACGCGCAGATCGGCGTCGAAGAAGTCGACGGCTTCGCGCTCTTCACCATGGAGACGAATCCCGAAATCGCCGTAGCCCGCGCGCTCGGCATCCCGGAACTGAAGTTCTTCAGCCGTATCCCCCACGGTGGTGGCGGTGCCTGCGCCCCCGTCCAGCAGGCCGCGATGGCCGTCGCGACCGGCGTCGCCGAGGTCGTCGTGGTCTACCGTGCGTTCAACGAGCGCTCGGGTCACCGCTTCGGATCCGGCCCGCCGCCGTTCGCCTACAACTCGAGTACCGACCAGGAATACCGCAACTGGATCAACCCGTACGGTCTGCTCACTCCTGCCCAGCAGGAGGCATTCCTGGCGCGCCGGTACATGCAGCGCTACGGCGCGACCAGCGCGGACTTCGGGCGTGTCTCGGTGCTGTCGCGCAAGCACGCCGCCACCAACCCGAAGGCATGGTTCTACGAGCGGCCCATCACCCTCGACGACCACCAGAATTCGAGAATGCTCGCCGACCCGCTGCGACTGCTGGACTGCTGCCAGGAGAGCGACGGCGGGCAGGCCCTGGTCATCGTGAGCGCCGAACGCGCACGCAATCTTCCGCATCCGCCGGCCCTCATCACCGGCGCCGCGCAGGGTGTCGGCCCGCAACAGATCTCGATGAGCAGTTACTACCGTGACGACATCGACGTGATGCCCGAGGTCGAACTGGTCGCCAAGCAGATGTGGGCACAGGCCGGTATCGGCCCGGACGACATCGACGCCGCGATCCTGTACGACGCGTTCACTCCCATGGTGCTGCTGCAACTGGAGGAGTACGGCTTCTGCGGTCGCGGCGAGGCCAAGGACTTCGTCGCCGAAGGCAACCTCGAGGTGGACGGCCGCCTGCCGGTCAACACCCACGGAGGACAGCTCGGCGAAGGCTACATCCACGGCGTCAACGGAATCGCCGAAGGCGTGCGGCTCATCCGCGGCACCTCGGTCAACCAGCCCACCAAGGTGCTGAACAACGTCCTCGTCACGGGTGGCTCGCCGGTTCCGCACAGCGCGATCGTGCTGTCGACCAATCGCTGAACCGCGCCGCTCCCACGCCATCCGACCACTTCTCAGGAGACCACATGCATCCCGAGCTGTCCGACAAGTCACGGCGGCTACGCACCGAACTGCGGGAGTACTTCGCCCGCATCATCAACGACGAGGATCGCAGGGCCTTGGTCGACCAGACCGAGGGCGGCCCGGTCTTCGACCGGATCTACCGGCAGATGGGCAGCGACGGCTGGCTCGGCCTCGGCTGGCCCGAGGAGTACGGCGGCCGCGGTGAGGATCCCGAGGCTCTGTATGTCTTCTACGACGAGACGATCCGGGCCGGCGCTCCGGTCTCGCTGGTCACGCTCAACACCGTCGCGCCGGCCCTGATGAAGTACGGGAGCCAGGAGCAGAAGGACTACTTCCTTCCCAGGATCCTCACCGGTGAGCTGAAATTCGCCATCGGGTACACCGAGCCCGGCGCCGGGACCGACCTCGCGGCGCTGCAGACACGTGCGCGCATCGACGGCGACGAACTCGTGATCAACGGCACCAAGCTCTTCACCAGCTCCGCGATCTTCGCGGACTGGATCTGGCTTGCCGTGCGTACCGATCCCGACGCACCGCGCCACAAGGGGATCTCGGTCGTATTGGTGCCCACGTCGTCCCCGGGATTCTCGGCCACCGAGATCAAGACCGTCGGCGGCATCAGCACCGCGGTCACGTACTACGAGGACATCCGGGTACCGATGAGCAATATCGTCGGCGGAGTGAACCAGGGATGGACGCTGATCACCAGTCAGCTCAACCACGAGCGGGTCGCCCTGGCTGCGCGCGGCGGTATCGCCAACGAGATGTACGACGAAGTACTCGCGTGGGCCAAGCAGGAGCCCGTCGGACCGGGTGTGCTGTTCGACGTCCCGTGGGTCCGCAAGACACTGGCGGAGGTCTACGCACTGCTGTCGGCCGCGGATCTCGTGAACCTGCGTTTGGTGTCGGATATCGCTGCAAACACCCTCGGTGGCGGCGATTCGGCGGCAGCGAAGATCTTCGGCACCGAAGGCGTCGTCACCGCGTACGGCATGTTGCAGGAAGTGCTCGGTGCCCGCGGTCTGCTGCGTCCGGGCAGCCACGGTGCGGTCGTTGAAGGCCGCGTCGAGTCGCTCGCTCGTCGCGCGCAGAACAACACCTTCGGTGGCGGCACCAACGAGGTCCTGCGCGAGATCGTGGCGGCCAAGACACTCGGTATGACCCTGGGCGCCCGGCGGCGGCCCGAAGCGAAAGCACCGGAGCCGGCGGTGGCATCAGCAACCACTGCCGCGACGCCTTCAGAGACGAGGAGCTGACATGGAATTCGAGCTCGATGACGACCTGATCGCCGTCGAGGACCTTGCCTCGCAGGTCTTCGGTGCGCTGGCAGCGGTCGAACGCGTCGTGGCGGTGGAACGGACCGAGGGTGGCTTCGACGCCACCCTGTGGAAGGCACTCGCCGACTCCGGGCTGCTGGGCCTCGCCCTCCCCGAATCCGCCGGAGGCGCGGGAATGGGCATGCTCGGCTTGACGACGATCCTGCAGCAGCAGGGCCGCCGCGTCGCACCGGTGCCGGTGTGGTCCGTCGTCGCCGGCGCTGCTCTCCCCCTCGCTCAGTTCGGCACACCCGAACAGATCGAGCGTTACGTCCCCGGAATCGTCGACGGGTCGATCGTTCTCACCGGCGCATTCGACGGCAACCCGGGCGAGAACGCAGTGCTGACCGCGATCCGCAAGGGCGAGGATCTGGTGATCAGCGGCGAGATCCCGTCCGTCCCGTGGGCGCCCGGCGCAGCCGGAGTGGTGGTCCCCGTCCTGTGCGACGACGAGTCCGTCGCCGTCGTCGTGGCATCCGCCGACGCGGCCGGCGTGACGGTCACGCCCGTGGCCGTGACCGGACAAGCTGCCGACGCGGCCATTGGCTTCGACGACGTCGTCATCGCGGCCGCGGACGTGCTTCCCGGTGACGGCACAGAGATCGCCGAGTGGACACGGCGGCGGATCCGTCTCGCCATCGCGGCGCTCCAACTCGGCGTGTGTGAGGAATCGCTGCGCATGACCGCGGCCTACACCTCCGAGCGCATGCAGTTCGGGCGGCCGTTGTCGACGAACCAGGCCGTCGCGGTGCGCGCAGCGGACGCCTACATCGACACCGAAGCCATTCGCCTGACGATGCGCCGCGCCGCGTGGCTCATCGACACGGGGCGCGAAGACGAGGCGGACGCCGCAGTGCTCGTCGCAAAGTGGTGGGCGGCGCGCGGCGGCATTCGTGTCGGCCTGACGGCTCAGCATCTGCACGGCGGAATCGGTGCCGACATCGACTACCCCATCCACCGCTACTTCCTGTGGGGCCGCCAGCTGTCCTTCACGCTCGGTGGCGCGGATGCCAGCGCCGCCGCACTCGGCGACATCCTCGATCGCGCGCCGTCGATCGGCGCCGCCGGATAGACCTGCCCGGTCACGTCGCATCTCAGCACGCCGAAGCCCCGCCCACCGCATCCGCGGCCGGCGGGGCTTCGGCGTTGTCACACCGGTCCGGGTGCCGTATCCGCCATGTGGACGAGAAGCAGATCGCAGGCGCGCCGGATGTCGGTCTCCGTCTCCTCGATCGACACTCTGCCGTTCAAGAGCACCAGGATCAGGCCGAACCACACCATCGACAGCAGGCGCACCGCGTCGCGATCTCTGTCCGTGGGGTGTTCGATGCCGCCCTGTGCGAGCACGATGCCCTGGAAGACGCGCTCCACCTCGACCGAATCCGGCACCACCGATGCGGAGGCGGTGCTGTTGGACACGAGCATGGCGGACGCGAGGCGGGGCCGCGCGACGATCGCGCGGGTCATGACGACGAGCGCGTCACAGATCGCCTGAGGTGGGGCCACGCCCGACGGTGGATCGGGCAGTCGTTCCCTCGCGCGTTCGAGTTGGCTCAGGAGCAACGCCACGAAGAGGTGCGTCTTCGACGGGAAATATCGGTACAGCGTGCCGATCGCGACCCCGGCGTCCTTCGCGACCTCCGCCATCTGCACCCGGGCGAGTTCGTGTTCGGCCCCGAGACGGGCCGCAGCGGTGAGAATCCGCACCTGACGTTCGCGTTGCACGTCCGATGTCGGTTCGGCGCCCTCCCGCGCCTTGGCAATCCTCGGCATCGCCGGCCCCCTTCCTGCAATTCGACGTGCAGATTGTCCCATCGTGCCCGCATCCACCCGGGCGAGGGAGCCGGGTCGCCGGAATCCACAGTTCGTCTCGCTCAGTAGGACGGCGCCGACGGCGCAGACATCGGAGCCACGATCTCGCGCGAACGTCCGCTGAGCGAGAATCCGTTCAGGCGTGGCGCAGGTCACCCATACTCTCGGATTCGTGGACGTCGCCGAACCCAGGCGACCCGGGATCGAATCGGAGTGAGGCACATGCAGATTCAGTCGCTGACCCAGGAACGTGCGTTCGACGGTGACGTACCCACTCCCGACGAGATGCGCAAGGCGATGGGACGTTTCGCTTCGGGTGTCACCGTGGTGACCGGACTCGACGACGACGGCCCCGTCGGTTTCGCCTGCCAGTCGTTCGCATCCGTCTCGCTCGAACCGCCGCTGGTGCTGTTCTGCGCGGATCACCGGGGCCGGGCCTGGCCACGCATCCGTCGTGCCGGCCGGTTCACCGTCAACGTGCTGGGCGCCGAGCAGACGGACCTGTGCGGACGGTTCGGTTCGAGCCGGGGGCTCAAGTTCGACGGTCTCGACTGGGAACTGTCCCGATGGGGCACGCCCACCTTGCCGGGCGTGCTCATGCGGGTCCACGCCGAGATCCACGACGTGCACGTCGCCGGTGATCACGACATCGTCGTCGGCCGCGTGACCGAACTCGAATGCCCGGCAGAAGACCGTCCGATGGTCTTCTACCGTGGCGCGTTCGGCCTCGACGGCTGACCGACCCGGGGATTACCCGGTGGTGGCGGCGCTGATCCCGGCCCGACGCCCGAAGAAGCTCCCGTCACCGAGCGAGATCCCGCTGCAATATCCTCCGGCAGACAACCCGGAGGTGCAGCGGCCCGCCGCGTACAGGCCCGGAATCGGATCGCCGTCGACGTGCAGGACCTCCGACTCCACCGATGTCCGGAGACCGCCGAGCGTGAAACCACCGGTCATGCCGCGCAAGTCGATCGCTGCGATCGGCGACCCGATCGGCTTGACCCATTCGGCCTTCTTCCCGAGCACAGGATCGGTGCCGGCGGCGGCGTGCCGGTTGTACAACTCCACGGTGGCGGTCAGAGCCCCTTCGGGCAGACCCATCTCCGCTTCGAGTTCGGCGACGCTCTCGCACACCCAGGTCGGCTGCCTGCGAAGCTGCGGGCTCGAACTCGGCGCTGCCATCCCCTCCTCGTACGCTGCCTCGTCGAGAACGAGAAACGCCTGGTTGTCGTTCTGGTACATCGTGAGCTGACCGACGCGACCCGGATAGGTGTCCTCGGGGACGTACCGCTGCCCTCGCCCGTTGACGAGGATGCCGCGGGCCATCAGTTGGGGGTCGCAGAAGAAGGCGACCTCGCACGCGTCCATGTGCGCCAGTCCCGCACCGAGCGCCTGCGCCATGAGGATGGCGCGGCCGTCGTGTTCCTCGACGGTCGCGGCGGGCCGCTTGTAGAGACGCGGTGCGTAGGCCTGCATCATCTCGTCGTTGTAGGCGAACGAGCCGGTCGCGAGCACCACACCGCCGTGCGCGCGGACGGTGATCTCCTGTCCGAAACGGGTCGCGGCGACACCGACGACACGTCCGGTGCCGTCGACGACCAGGCGCTGCACCCGGATATCGGACTCCACGCGGACACCGAGGTCGTTCGCCTTTCCGATCAGCGTGGTCATCAGGACGTGCCCGGCTCCCTGCTCGCCGGTGCGCGGCATCGGGACCTGGGCGAGATGCCCGCGCGGTGCCGGCGGCACGAGCGTGTGGAACGGTGCGGCGTTCTCTCCCCCGCTGTACATCAGAGAGTCGTCGACGGGGCACTCCCAGCCGGGCTGCGACCAGAAACTCTCCTTGTACCGGACCCCGCACGCTTCGAGCCACTCGAAATGCTGCACGCTGCCGTCGCAGTAGACATCCAGCTTGTCCTCGTCGACGCCCGGTCCCAGCGCCTCGGCGAGAAAGGTCTTCATGTTCTCGGGGGTGTCGTCGAATCCGCACGCCTTCTGCACACGGGTGCCGCCACCGAGGTACACGATGCCCCCGGACAACGCGGCCGCTCCACCGCCGCCGCCGGTGCGCTCGAGCACCAGCACGTCGGCACCGCTCTCTGCAGCACCGATGGCTGCGGACACCCCGGCGATGCCGTATCCCGCAATCACGACGTCGGCCTCGAAATCCCAGGTGCCGACGGTCTCGGAGGATATCGGGCGAATCGGTGAACTACTCATGGGCACAGCCCCTTCCGCATCACAGCACAGTGGTCTCCTGCGGACCGTAAGCGGACCCGGACGGGTAGGCCCCGAGTATCCCGCTGGCCGGGAGCACGCCCACGCACAACGCCGCACATGCGCTTGCGTAGGTGCGACACACACCACAACCGAGAGGACAACTCCCGTGCAGGACAACACCAGTGAATTCGACGTCATCGTCGTCGGATCGGGCGGCGGAGCGCTGGCAGGCGCATATTCCGCCGCTGCGGCCGGTCTGCGCACCGTCGTTCTGGAGAAGACCGGGCTGTTCGGCGGCACCTCGTCGTACTCCGGCGGGGCGATGTGGCTGCCCGGCACCACAGTCCAGGAACGCGCGGGCCTCGGTGACTCCACCGACGCGGCACGTACCTATCTCACGGCCGTACTGGGCGACGCGGAGAAGGACCGTCAGGAAGCGTTCCTGACCACTGCCCCGGTCCTCGTCGACTTCCTCGAGCGCGACCCGCACCTCGAATTCGAGTGGCGCCCCTTCCCCGACTACTACCCCGCACCGGGGCGTGTGGACGTGGGACGCGCGATCAATGCCCTGGACCTGCCGAGCGCCCAGGTCGGCGCTCTCCGTGAGCGCATCCGCCCCGAACCGGGCCTCGATCGCAACGGTGAACCGCACCCCGACGAAACCCTCATCGCGGGACGCGCCCTGATCGGACGGCTGCTCCTCGCCCTGCAGGGCACCGGCAACGCGGACCTGCGTACCGGCACCGCCGTGCGGTCGCTGATCATCGAGAACGACCGGGTCGTGGGCGTGGAAGCACTCACCGAAGGCGGGGAGACGGTGCGATTCCGCGCGACCCGCGGCGTGCTGCTCGCCGCCGGCGGGATCGAGGGCAACCAGGACATGCGCAGCGAGCACGGGACTCCCGGCGCCGCAGCGTGGAGCATGGGGCCGCGCGGTGCCAACACCGGCGATCTGCACGTCGCGGCTGCCGACGCAGGTGCCGCGATCGCGTTGACGGACGAGGCCTGGTGGTGCCCCGGCGTCGAGATGCCGGACGGATCCGGCGCATTCATGGTGTGCGTGCGCGGCGGCGTCCTCGTCGACGCGGACGGCAAGCGCTACCTCAACGAAATGCAGCCGTACGACCGGTTCGGGCGGGCGATGCTCGCACACGGCGTGTCGCGGTCGGTGCCGTCGTACCTGATCTTCGATTCGCGTGAAGGTGGTCCGGTGCTGCCGGCCATGTCGATTCCCGAGGCGAGCGCGGACGATCATTTCGCCGCCGGAACATGGGTGCGCGCCGACAGCATCGAAGAACTCGCCGCACAACTCGGCATGGACGCGGACGCGCTGCGATCGACCGTCGACCGCTTCAACGGCTCGGCGGTCACCGGAGTCGACGAGGACTTCGCGCGCGGTGAGGACCCGTACGACGTGTTCTTCTGCCCGCCGAGCGAGAACCCCAACCGCGCTCTCACGGCCCTGACCGAAGCACCGTTCTACGCGGCGCGGATCGTTCTCAGCGATCTCGGCACGAAGGGCGGGGTGCGCACCGATACCGATGCGCGGGTGCTCCGTGAGGACGGTTCGGCGATCGCCGGGTTGTATGCGGCCGGCAATACCGCCGCGTCACTCAGCGGCCGCTTCTATCCCGCACCCGGAACTCCGCTGGGAACAGCGATGGTGTTCGCCTATCGCGCGGCCCAGCACATGGCGCAGGCGGACTCGGTGCTCCCCGGCGCTGCCGTGACCGAGAGCTAGACGAGGTTGTCTTCGACGGGCAGCCCGAAGGCGTCCTTCCCGTAGAGGGCGAAGGCGCGTTCCGGCTCGTTCGCGACGTGCATGCTCCCGGCATGCGCGTCGCGCCACGCCCGTTCGATGACGTTCCCGAGAAACAGGGACGTTCCACCGGCGGTCTTGAACAGCAGATCGATTGCTTCGACGGCCCGTTCGGTGGCTCGTACCTGATCGCGCCTGGTTCGTAGCCGCAGGGAAAACGGGATCTCGTCCCCCGCCTTGGCGAGTCGCCACAGCTCCCGGATGTTCCGTTCGAGTTGCAGTATCGCAGCGTCGATTTCCGACGACGCGCGTCCCACCGCGACCTGCGCGAACGGGTCGTCGGCGAACCGTCCGCCACCGAGGCTCAACCGCACCCGTTCCCGCATCGCCGCCAGGTACTCGTCGTAGCAACCCTCGACCACGCCGACGACAGGCACGGCGACGGTGGTCGCGAAGAGCGACGCGAACGGAAGCCGGTACAGGGGACCGCTATTGACTTTCTGACCGGGTCCGCGAAGGTTCGCGGTGTCGAAGTTGCGCACGACCCGGTACGAAGGAACGAACACGTCGTCGACGGTGATTTCGTTACTGCTCGTTCCCCGCATGCCGACGACGTTCCACACGTCGCGAATCGAATAGTCGTCACGCGGAACGAGTGCGGTGACGAAATCCAGCGGCCTGCCGTCCGCGCCGACGACCATCCCGCCCAGCAGTGCCCACGACGCGTACTCGCATCCGGACGAGAACATCCACGTCCCCGACAACCGGTATCCGTCGCCGACCTGACGGAGCCTGCCGACCGGCGCATACGCGGACGACACGAGCGTCGACTCGTCGCGGCCCCAGACGTCGTGCTGTGCGCGGTCGTCGAACAGTGCGAGATGCCAGGGGTGCACACCGACGACCGATGCAATCCATCCCGTCGACCCGCATGCCGCCGACAGCGCCCGCACCACCTCGTAGAACCGCATGGGGTCGGTTTCGTCCCCGCCGTAACGCCGCGGCTGCAGCATCCGGAAGACGCCGGCGGCAACCAGTTCCGCGATCGTCTCGTCGGGGATCCTGCGCGACTCGTCGATGTGCGCGGCCCGGGCCGCCAATCCGGGTGCAAGTTCCCGTACCGCGTCGAGCACGTGGCAAGACGTCATCGAGTGCGCTCCTGTCCCACTACCCCGTCAGTGCGACGGCGGAGTGAACGCCGCGAGGGGTTCGGACGCCGACCAGTCGTGTCCCCAGTAACTGTCTGCGGTGATTTCCTCTGCCGTGTAGAAGGCCTCGTCCACGAGCATGCCTTCGGTGCCGAATTCGATGTCCCAGCCGCCCGGTGCCCGCACATAGAACGAGACCATCTTGTCGTTGGTGTGCCGGCCGAGCGTCGATGAGATCGAGAAGCCCAGCTTGCCGATCCGGTCGAGTGCCTGACCCACCGCGTCGAGAGTGTCCACCTCGAGCATGAGATGCACCAGACCCGGGTCGCCGAGCGGCGGCGCGGGGCACAACGCCAGGCTGTGGTGCCGCCGGTTGACGCCGAGGAAACGCACGCGCCGGACGGGAGGCGGCGAGGACAGACCACCGAGGCGGGTCGCACCCCGGGGAAGGAAACCCAGTACCTCGGTGTAGAACTCGTACGATTCGGCGAACACCGCGGAGGGAAGCACCACGTGTCCGAGGCCCTCCGGCCCGGTGTGGAACGTGCCGCCGAACGGGGTCACGAGCGGGCTGTGGTCGAGCACGGGGCCGAAGAACACCTCGGTACGGGTGCCACCCGGATCGTCGAAGGCGATGACCTGTTCGGCGTCGCGGTAGCCGGACTCCTCCTCCGTCAGCACGTCGACTGCGATACCGGCTTTCTCGACCGCCTCCCGCACCCGCCGCAGCGCGAATTCGTCCCGCACCTCCCAGCCCACCGCCAGCGCTCGATCGGTGTCGCCCGGAAGCACGATCAGGCGTGAGCGCCGCTCGTCGATTCGCAGGTAGAGCCCGTCGCTCTCCGGTCCGGTACCCACGGCCATCCCCAGCCCGTCGACGACGAGTTCGCGCCAGCGAGCCACGTCGCGGGTCTGAATCCTGACATAGCCGAGTCCACGGATATCCGTCATGTCCGTCCTTCCTTGCCTGGGGTGGAACTAGATCATCGAGCGCATCATGCCCTGCGGTTCCTCACCGAGTTGGGTGAGCGTCGCCGCGTGGAAGATCGATCCGGGCACGTGGATGGCGTGGCTCAGACCGGCGTGGGCGTCGCGCCAGAAACGCTGGAGCGGGTTGCTCAACTGCAGGGCGCCGCCGCCCGCGCGGCCGAAGATCTCGTCGACAGCGGCCACCGCGCGCCACGCGGCAGCGGTCTGCGTCCGCCTGCCGACAGCACGCATCTCGAAGGTGACCTCCTTGCCCCGCTCGGTGAGATCCCAGAACCGGTCGACGGTCTCGAGGACGGCGGCACGCGAGGCGGCGATCTCCGCGGCCGCGTTGCCGAGCGCGGACAGCACGTACGGATCCTGCTTGATCGCGGTTCCGGAGACGGTGACCCGTTCACGCTGCGTCTCGATGTAGCAGTTGAGGGCACCCTCGGCGATACCGATGAGCGACGAGGTGATGCCCAGCGGGAAGATGCACGAGAAGGGGAACTTGTAGAGCGTCTCCTCGCGTCCGGCGTCCTGCCACGCCACGCCGCCCATCACTCGTTCCGCCGCCAGCGTGCGGTACGCCGGGAGAAAGGCGTTCTCGACGATGAGGTCCTTGGAGCCGGTGCCACGCAGCCCGACGACGTTCCAGCTCTCGTGGTCGATCCGGTAGTCGGATCTCGGCACCAGCACGTGCAGGCTCTTCGGCGGAGACACCCGCTTTCCGTCCTTGTCGCCGACTGCCGCACCGATCATCACCCAATCGCAGTGATCGGTGCCCGACGAGAACGACCAGCGGCCGTTGAGGATGTATCCGCCGTCGACGGGAGTCGCCACGCCCATCGGCGCGTAGGGCGAGGCAATCCAGGTGTCGGGGTTCTCGCCCCACACTTCCTGCTGCGCCTTCGGGTCGAAGAACGCCATCTCCCAAGGATGTACACCCACGATGCCGCTGACCCACCCCGTCGCGCCGTCCATCGCGCCGATAGCCATCGCCGTCTCCGCGAACTCCCGCGGGTGGGCCTCCAGGCCGCCGAATTCCTTGGGCTGCAACATCCGGATGACGCCCGCGTCGCGGAGCCGTCCGGCACTGCGGTCGGTCAGACGCATGAGCGTGTCACCCTCGGCGCCGTCCGCTCGGATTTCGTCTGCAAACTCTGCGAGGGAGTCGAGGACCTGTCCCATGATGTCTCCAGCTTTCTGATGGCGACGCCCGGTCACCGTGCGAACGTGCTGCCGGCGGCGTCGGAATTCCGGTGGTGGCTACGGTCTCAGGAGATCGCAGCCGTGCTCCGGAAATGTTCCACTGAGCGGGATCGACCGGGCCCGAAGGCGTTCAGGCGGTCACGACGCCGTCGCGTCGTCCCGCTTCAGGAACGCCAGGACGGTCGCGAGCCAGGCGTCGCGCGCCTCGATCATCGTCCAGTGCCCACAGTTGGGGAACACATGCAGTTCGCCGCGGCGCAGGTCCCGCATCGGGAGCATCGCCATGTCGACCGGGCTGACCCGGTCGTCACGGCCCCAGGTGAGCAGGGTCGGTGCGGTGATCCGGCCGAGCTGCGCCCAGTAGGGGGTGGCGTCGGAGGCGAGGGCTGCCCGCCCGGCCGCGGCGAATGCCGCGCTGCTGTACATGCGACGCGCGATTTCCAGGGTCTTGGGCTCGGTGGCCAGTGCCCACCGCTCCTCGATCAGCTGTTCGGTGATGATCGCCGGGTCGTACACCATGGAATGCAGCCAGCGGACGAGCTTTTCGCGCGTCGGATCGTCCGTGAACTCCATCAGAAGCTTGATGCCCTCGCCCGGCGACGGCGCGAAGACCGAACGCCCTGCGCCGCCGATGGTGACGAGCTTGCTCACCCGGTCGGGCTGTGCGATCGCGAACTGGGTAGCGACGATGCCGCCCATCGAGTTACCGATGATCGCTGTCCGATCGAGCCCCAGTCCGTCGAGGAAATCGGCGACCGCTACCGACGCCATCGCCATCGGGTGACCCTCGCAGGGGTCACTGACTCCGAATCCGGGAAACTCCAGGACGAGGCACCGAAAGTGCTCGGAAAGGTCGGCAAGCACGCCGCGATAGTTGCGCCATCCGGTGACTCCGGGGCCGGATCCGTGCAGAAGAACGAGTGGCTCTCCGGCACCTGCCTCGTGGTAGCGGAGGGTGCCCCGGTCGGTCTGGAGCGCCCTGGCAGTCTCGTCGTAATTCAATTCGGTCGTCATATCCGAGACGTTCCCAGTGACGGCCCTCACGCCGCGCGCGACCTCCCGGTCACCGGGACGTGCCGGGCGGTCATCGGTCGTGGCGGGTTATATCCACTCTCCCGATTGGGTGGCGAGCAGTCGCTCCATGGCGTGCGAGGACCACGACTCCGCGGGGACCCGCGTCGTGCGGGTGCCCCGCCGAGGAACACTCAGTTCGGGATACAACGCGCGCGAGACGTCGCGGGCCGCCGCCGCGACGAGCGGCGCAGTCCGTTCGAGAAGACCCGCGCGGGTGGGACCGCACAGGGAGATCGAGGCGATGGGCCCCTCGGGTCCGCGGATCGCGGCACCGACACATGCCATCCCGACCGCGGACTCACCGGTTTCGAATGCCAGACCGCGCCGGCTGCGGATGCGGTTGAGTTCGAGATGCAGCGTCGACAGATCGTGGATGGTGCGGTCGGTACGACGGGCGAGCCGCTCGTCGTACAGGTCGTCGACCTGCTCGGGTTCGAGGCCTGCGAGCAATGCTTTCCCGCACGCGCTGGCGTAGGCGGGCACCCGGCCGCCGACACGGGACGGCAGTGCCGCGGCGAGCTGACCGCCGATCTTGTCGAGATAGACGCAGTCACCGCCGTCGAGCACCGCGAGGTGCGCGACCATACCCGTGGTCATGTGAAGTTCGTAGAGCAGCGGTGCAGCGGCTTCCCGGATCCGGATGTGGCCGTTGTCGCCTTCGGTCATGGCCTTCGCCCGCCGGCCCAGGCAGTAACCGAACGACGCGTGGTCGATCCAGTCGAGCCGAACCATCTGGTCGAGGATGCGGTGAACGGTCGAGCGTGGGAGTCGCGTGCGGCACGCGACCTCTTCGAGGGTGAGACGAGACGAGCGATCGTCGAAGGCGTCGAGGATCAGGGTCATGCGTTCCACCATCGACGCGGGAAGCTCCCGCTTCGCGGTCTCGGCCGGTTTCGCGTAGTCGGACTCTGACATCGGCACCCTTTCGTTCACCTGCACAGAACCCACAGAACGAAACAACTGAAATTCATTCTTGTGGTCTGCACCAAGACTACTACGCAAGGTGACGAAGTACACATACCACCCTCGCATCCCACTGACCAGGAAGAACCTGTCCACCGGTCCGCGACGCCGGTACAACCGGAGAGCAAGGTGCCCGATCGACCTGCAGTCGTCACGGCAATCGCGTGACCACCGACGA
The DNA here is from genome assembly GCF_042717545.1 of Rhodococcus sp. NPDC058639. Taxonomy (NCBI): domain Bacteria; kingdom Bacillati; phylum Actinomycetota; class Actinomycetes; order Mycobacteriales; family Nocardiaceae; genus Rhodococcus; species Rhodococcus sp. NPDC058639. The sequence goes on along the minus strand of NZ_JBHXRF010000002.1, from coordinate 130,594 downwards.
AAGTGCCGAAACAGTCATGACCGAAGCCCACTCCGCCCTCTTCCGCCCGCTCGCCGTCCGCTCCCTTCGGCTGCGCAACCGCATCGTGATGTCGCCGATGACACGGTCGCACTCGCCGGGTGGAGTACCGGGGCCGGACGTGGCCGAGTACTACCGGCGCCGTGCCGCCGGCGGCACGGCACTCATCGTCACCGAGGGAGTGGCGATCGACCACCCGACCGCCGTCGACAACCCCCGCGTGCCTCACATGTACGGCGAGGCCGCACTCGACGGGTGGCGCCGCGTCGTCGACACGGTCCATGCCGAAGGTGGCCGGATCATCCCGCAGCTGTGGCACGTCGGGCCGCTGTGGGGAGCCATGACCGCAGACGTCGATCCCGCCCTGACCCCGATGCGGCCGTCGGGAGTGTGGGGAGAACCCGGCGTCACCTCGTACGGAGCCGACTACGTCGCCCGCGCGTCGAAGCCCACGCGCGCCATGACCGAAGAGGACATCGTGCAGGTCGTCGACGCATACTCCCGTGCCGCAGCGGCTGCGAAGGAAGTCGGATTCGACGGCGTCGCGCTGCACGGCGGTCACGGTTACCTGCTCGACTCGTTCCTCTGGGAAGGAACCAACCTGCGCGAGGACCGCTGGGGCGGCGACCTCCGAGACCGGACCCGATTCCCCGCGGCAGTCGTGGCAGCGATTCGCGCGACCATCGGTGAGGACCTGCCGATTTTCTATCGGTTCTCGCAGCACAAGCAACAGGACTACGAGGCGAAGATCGCGTACACGCCGGACGAGCTGAAGGCCGTTCTCTCGCCGCTGGCTGCCGCCGGCGTGGACGTGTTCGACGCAAGCATCCGCCGCTTCGATCTGCCCGCGTTCGAGGGCAGCGACCTCACCCTCGCCGGATGGGCCAAGAAGGTCACGGGCGCTGTGTCGATGGCGGTCGGAAGCGTCGGCATCGGAGCCACCCTGCGCGAGAGCCGCACCCAGGGCAGCGCACCCGTGCGCGACAACCTTCCGGAACTCGAAAGCCGGATGAGCAGAGATGAATTCGATCTGATCGCCATCGGGCGCCTTCATCTCGCCGATCCGACACTCGCGACGACGCTGCGCAACGGCGCGACGCTGCCGGAATTCGACCGCACCATCCACGAGGCGGCACTGCTCTGATCTCGGTGCACCGGAGACGTCGGCAGTCTCGATGAGCGGGAACACATCTCGGAGAGTTTGTTACCTCATCTAGAAAGTGATGCGCACCACTCCCGACTGGAGTGAGGAAACCCCGCGGGCCACGACGGGCCGCCGAGAGTCTGGATGCGCAGTGACGTCATACGCTAACGAGCTATCCCACCAGGAGCCCGAACATACTTCCGGCCGAGGACGATTCGACCGCAGGCAACCCGTCTGGGTAATCGTGGCGGTGTTGATCGCCGTCGAGATCATCAGCGCTTTCGAAACTTCCATGATGTTCGCAGCGATCCCCACGCTCATCACGGATTTCGACAGCGACGCGTCGACCGTCGGATGGGCCGTCACCTCGTTCCTTCTCGTCGCGGCCGCATCTGCCGCAGTCTGTGGCCGCCTCGGCGACATGTACGGACGTGAACGAGTATTGATCGTTCTTCTCGTCGTCGCAGCGGTGGGTTCCATCATCAGCGCCGCAGGCGACAGTCTCACCAGCATCATCGTCGGCCGCACCATCCAGGGTGTTGCCGGCGCGATCCTTCCGTTGTGCATCGGCCTCGCACGTGAGCACCTTCCGTCGGGCCGGGTTCCCGTTGCCGTCGCGCTGATCTCGGGATCCGCCGTTGCGGCGGGTTCGGCGTCACTGCTGGTCGCGGGGCTGCTCATCGACTACGCCAGCTGGCACATGATCTTCGTCGTCGCTGCCGCGTACTCGGTGTTCGCGATTCTGCTCGTGTGGTTCGTCCTGCCGTGGCGGCCGCCGACCGGCTCGAAGGAGAAAATCGACTACGTCGGAGCGGTGACGTTTGCGGCATCCGTCGCTGCGATCCTCCTCGGCGTCAACAAGTCGCAGGCATGGGGCTGGGCAGACGGCCGGACCCTCGGCCTGATCGTCGGCGGCGCCGTCGTACTCGTTCTGCTCGTGCGGTGGGAGTTGCGCGTGCCGTCACCGATCATCAATGTGCGCCTCTTCGCCGGACGAAAGTTCTCGCTGACGATGCTCGCGACGGTCGCGATCGCCGCAGGGCCGATGGGCGTCGCCACCATGATCATCCCGATCATCATGCAGACGCCCACGTCGGACGGCTTCGGCCTGGGCCTGAGCGCGACGCACGCGGGCTGGTTGTCCTTCATCGGGTCGATGTTCGGTTTCGCGTGCACGCCCCTCAGCGGCCGCATCTCCGCGGCGGTCGGATCCCGCGTATCGATGTTGATCGGCAGCATTCTCTTCATCGCCAGCACCGTGACCATGATGACCGCTCACAATTCGGTCGTTGCGATGACCGCGATGGTCGTGGTGGTGTCGGTGGCCACCGCATTCGCCTACACCGCCTTGCCGAACCTCATCGTCGAGGCCGTGCCCGAACGCAACACGAGCGAGGCGACCGGCACAAATGCGGTGCTGCGTACCGCAGGACAGGGCGTCGGCACGTCCGTCGCCACCATGTTGCTCGCGTTCGCGGCCACTCCGATCGGTGGCCTGAACATGATCGGCGTCATGTTCCTGGTACTGGCGTTCATCGCGATCGCACTCACCGTGATGATTCCCCGTGGCGTCCCGGACACAGTCGCCGGCTGATCCATCCGACATCTTCTCGTTTCCTCCCGACATCTGGAGGCACCCTGCGCGCCCGGGTTCCCGCCCGGGCGCGCAGGGCGTTCACCTAACGGCCGGCCGACTGTGTCTGCTCGGGCGTTCCATGTATGTCGGACCGTAGGCGCGAAAGCCGAACCGGGAGTAGAGCGGCTGCGCGTCTGCCGTATGCAGCATCCACCGGAAGTCTGCTGCCTCGGTATCCGACAGCAGGCACTCGAGCACGGCGCTTCCGACGCCATCGCCCCGATGCTCGGGGAAGACGAACCCGTCTGCGATGTACCCGTAGCCGACACCGTCGGAGGACACCCGGACCGCGCCGAGCAGTTGCCCGGAGTCCGACTCCCTCGCAGCGTAGATCTTCCAGGCGCTCTCGAATTGTCGCCGAATCTGATCGCGCGACCGCCACCTGTTCCAATAGGCGTCGCCTGTCAGGAAATCCAGGATGCGGGACAGTTCGGCTTCCGACAGTCGATTGTCGACGACGATGCTCATGGCACGACCCCCCACCTTCCAGCACAGTGCTCACGACTACAGTGCCGCACGGCGAAAGCCCCGTCCAGCCCTGTGATCAGGGCGGGACGGGGCAGTGATCCCTGTTGAGGGAGTCGACAGTTCGCCTCAGCGGTTCATCAGGGCACGCATCGCTTTCGCTGCTCCTTCGACGAGCTCGCGACGAGGGAATCCGCTGCGGTTCACCGCTGCGTCGTAGTTTCCGCCCGCGATCCACACCGGACCGTCCTGGAGATGTTCGAGGCCTTCGCGTGCAACATCTTCCGACTCCGAGACACGCATGCCGGGAACATCGAAGTTCAGTCCGGCGCGCACCATCGCCGGGGTGCGCGTGACACCGAGGACGAGTTCGACGACGTGGACACCGTGAGGTGCGAGTTCGAGCCACAGGCTCTCCGCGAACACCCGGCTGAACGCCTTCGACGCCGAGTAGATGCTCTGGTGTTCCGAGCCCATGTACCCCGCGAGGGAACCGAGCAGCATGATGCCGCCGCGGCCCCGCTCCTTCATCGGCGCACCGAACAGTTGCGCGAGTTCCACCTGACGGTGCACGTTGAGGTCGATCACCCCACGGAACCCCTCGAGGTCGCCGGTGACGAATTCGTGTCCGTAGCTGTTGGCGCCCGCATTGAAGATGAACAGCCCCACCTCGAGATCTGCTGTCGCGGCGCGGATCTCGTCGACGGCATCAGCGGCGAGCAGATCCAGTGCGAGCGTGCGTACCTGTACGCCGTTGTCCCGGGCGCGGTCCGCGGTCTCCTCGAGCGGTCCGGGCTTCCGTGCGATGAGCACGAGATCGAATCCGGCACGGCTCAATTCGTCAGCAAAGGCGGCGCCGACACCCTCCGATCCTCCGGCGATCACGGCCCACGGGCCGTACTGTGCACGATCGAGGTTGAGGGGTTCGGTCATCGCGGATCCTCCGGAGTGGTCGGGTCGAAGCTTCATTGGACAACAGGTGCTGGCACGGGCGCGTCGTCGTAGACGTCGAGGACGCCCGACGCCGCCGCACGTGTGATGGTTTCCGCGAGCCGGGTGCACGCCATGAGCGGCGCACCCGGGCGCCCGTCGCGGCCGGCGTCGTCCTGCACCTGAGGACAGCGCCGGCGCGCGTCGGCGTTCCACTGGATGGAGGTGTGCTCCCAGCTGTTCTTCTGAACCAGCACCTGCGCCGAGCACTCGGCACACCGCAGCGGTTCCATCCGGTTCTCCATCGTTACTACTCCTACCCCGCGCTGGTGGGTTGTTCCTCGAGTGCCTTGCGGGCGATGTTCGCTTCGACTTCCTTCATCCACGCAGCGACCGGGCGCGTCGTGTCCATCTCGAACTCGAAGCGGTCGGTCATCTCCGGCTTCACCTCGTCCACGTCGACGTAGAACTGCTCGTACCAGCGGCGCAGCTGGTACACCGGGCCGTCCTCTTCGCACAGCAGCGGGTTGTCGATACGGGTCTTGTTGCGCCAGATCTCGATGTCCTGCTCGAAGCCCTTGGCGATGAAGTTGCCGAACTGCTGCGCGACCTTCAGCGCCTCGTCGCCCTCGAAGCGATCGGACTTCTTGACGATCATCCCGTACATCAGCACGAACTTGTTCTCGGAGACCGGGTAGTGGCAGTTGATGAGGGTCGACTCGATGTCATAGCCCTCGTACTCGTAGACCAGGTCGTCGATCATGAACGACGGGCCGAAGTAGCTCGCATCCGAGCGGCTGCCGAGCATCCGCGGCTGGCCCGCGGCATGGGGACGGGCGTCCTCACGCGCCTTGCCGCGCATGAACTGACTGGCCACATGGCCTTCGAAGACGTTCTTGAAGTACGTCGGGAAGGAGTAGTGCACGTAGAAGAAGTGCGCCATATCGACGATGTTGTCGATGAGTTCGCGGCAGTTGGTGTCGACCTCGGTCCGGTACCAGACCCAGTCGGTCCACTCGTCGCTCAGCGCGCCCTCGATCCGGGGGATCGTGACGTCCGCCGGCGGCGGGTTGCCCTGCGGGTCGTTCCACACGAACAGCAGACCGTCCTGCTGGAGCGTGTGCCACGCGCGCGTCTTCGCGATGGGCGGAACCCGGCGGGCGTACGGAATGTTGGTGCAGCGGCCGTTGCCACCCCAGCGCCAGTCGTGGAACGGACACGCGACCTGGTCGCCCTTGACGGTGCCCTGGCTCAGATCGCCACCCATGTGACGGCAGTAGCCGTCGAGGATCTTGAGGTCGCCTGCGGTGTCCGCCCAGACGACGAGCTTGGTGCCGAAAGCCTCGACCGAATGCGGCTTACCGTCCTTGAAGCCCTCGGCAAGGCCGAGGCAGTGCCAGCCGCGCGCGAAACGGGTAGGAGCAGAGCCCGCGACGATCTCGCGGACCTCGGTGGTGTCGGAAGTGCCCAGGCTCACGGTCGTCCGTCCTTTCGGGAGGAATGGGAAGTACGGGGTTACACCGGCGGAATGTCGGCACGTGTGGTGCCGGTCGGGGTCTCGCCGCGTTGATGATCCTGACGCTAGGTGATCACCGTCACGCCCAATCCCGTCGTCTCACTGGGCGGGACTCACGAACTCCGGGTGTCGGACGCCGACCAGAACGCGCGCATCGACGCGATCCGGCCGTCGTCGGCGAAGGTCATGACATCGATCGGTTCGAAGACGTATTCGGTCCCGTCCACCTCCGAGGTCACCCGGAAGTGGAAGGCCGCTTCGTTGCCCGCGATCCGCAGGGTGAGCAGTTGCGTCGAGTTGCGGGAGTGCTCGAGTCCCGCATACAGCGGGAGGATCTCGTCGCGCCCTGTGCGCACGTCGCTGCCGACGGGGTCCTCGACGGTCGCGGTGTCGGTGTAGAGGTCGGCTATGCCGGCTGCGGACGACGCCTCGATCCGCCGTAGGTACTCGGCGACGGTGGCGCGAATGCGGTCGGGGCCCGGGATCTCGTTGTTCACGGCGGCCTCAGACGGTCCGTGCGGGCGCCGGCGCGGGAAGCAGCGCAGCCCTGCCGTTCGCGGCGAACTCGGCCTCGAGACGCGCGCGTGCGTCGTCGTCGAACGGCACGTACTCCGCCGTGCGCGCGACCCGCACGTACACCGTGTCGTCGGTGTTCCAGGCGGCCGCACGCAACGGCGCCTTGTTCACCTTGTTGCTGCCGGTCAGCGGGATGTGGTCGGTCACCCGGACGAAGCGTGGCCACCACTTGTCACCCATATCCGGCTGCTCGGCGAGAAACGCGCCGAATGCTGCCGGGTCGAACACCGATCCGGGGTCCAGTTCGACAGCGCACATCACCTGGTCCCCGGTAGAGGGGTCCGGAACAGCGAAGACAGGCGCGGAGAGGATTCCGGGGCACCGATGCAGAACCCGCTCGACCGGAGCGGCCGAGAAGTTCTCGCTGTCGACCCGCAGCCAGTCCGACGACCGGCCCGCGAAGTAGAAGAACCCGTCGGCGTCGCGATAACCGAGGTCACCGGACCAGAAGTCGTTGCCCTTGATCCGGTCCGCCATCGCACCGGGATTCTTGTAATAGCCCTCGAAGGTATGGGCTGTGTTGCGGGCGACGATCTCCCCGACAGCTTCACCGTTGATCAGGCGGCCCGTGTCGTCGAACTCGGCCGGCGGGCATTCCTCGCCGGTGACCTCGTCGAGGATCCGCACGTCGACACCGCCCACCGCGACCCCGAGCGAACCGGTCGGGGTATCGGGAGTGCGGTTGATACGGAAGACCCCTTCGCTCGAGCCGTACCCCTCGATGACGGTGCAGCCGAAGCGCTCGGAGAACCGGGCGACGTCGACTTCGGAGGCTTCGGTCCCGAACGCCACTTCGAGTGTTCCGTCCCGGTCGCGCGGGTCTTCGGGACGGCTGAGGACGTATGCGAGCGCACGCCCGACGTAGTTCACGAAGGTCGCACCGTAGCGATGGATGTCGTCGGCGAAGCGGCTCGCGGAGAACTTCCGGATCATGCTGACGGTCGCGCCCACGCTCATCGCGGTGCCGAGGTTGAGCATCAGGGCGTTGCCGTGGAACAGGGGCATGCACAGGTACGTGACCGAGTCGCGGCGCATGTGTGTGCGTTCCGAGAGCGGCCCGAACAGCCGCGCGAGCCGGCCCTGACTGACGACGACCGCCTTGGGAGCGCCGGTCGAACCCGAACTGAACAACAGCAGCGCCATGTCGTCCGGCGACGGCCGGGTCTCGGGAAGCGGGGCACCACGGAAGGGTTCGAGGAACTCGCGGTATCGCGGGCTGTCGATGTCGAGGATCTTGTCGGCGGGCAAGCCGTGGTCGTTGCCGTCGACGAGGTGCGCCAGGCGCGACTCGGTGATGATCAGATCCACGTCGGCGTGCCGGACGTCCCGGGCGATCTCCGGGCCGCTTCGGCTGGCATTGATCCCCACCACCACCGCGCCGGCGAGCGCTCCCGCACCGATCCAGAACACGAAGTCCGGAACGTTCTCGAGAAGCACGCCGATGTGGCGTTGCCGTCCCTCGGGCAGTGGCACGGTCGACACGAGCGCCGAGGCACGATCGGCGCTTTCCTGGACAACTTCGTCCCAGGTCCAGCGCTGGTCCTCGAAGCGCAGTCCCACCTTGGCGTCGCCGCGGCGAGCTCGCACTACTTCGGCGAACGTGTCCAACTCATACCTCCAGATAGTCACGAGCGATGGGGCCATCACGGGCAGTCCGATCACAACAGACGCTTACGCGGCACCGCGTCGGATTCCCGGCCAGCGGGAGCGCCCGCGAGGGCCTCTAGCTCTGGGCGAAGACCGCGTGTCCTCCCGACAGCACTGCTCCTGCCTCGGTGGTGACGTCGAACCGGACATCGGAGGAGTCGCCCCACACGCGGATCTCGGCGGTGTCGCCAGGGAAGACCGGGGCCGCGAACCGACCGGACAACGCGACGAGATCCGCAGGGTGCGATCCGAGCTTTTGCGCGAGCGGCAGAGTCGTCGCGGCCAGCGTGCACAGTCCGTGGAGGATCGGCCGAGGCTGTCCGATCCCGGTGGCAGCGTCCGGATCTATGTGGATGTGGTGACGATCGCCGGTGAGCCGGTACAGCGCAGCCTGTTCCGCGTGGGTGGTAAGGAGTGCGGTCGAGTCGGGTTCGCCTTCGGGTTTCCCGGGCGCGGACGGGCCGCGGTCACCGCCGAATCCACCCGCACCCGGCGCGAACAGCGACCATGTGGCGACGAAGTACTCGCTCTCCACCACGACCTCGAAGACTGCGGCACGGCCCTTGTCCCACACTTCCCCGACGCGGGCCGTCATCGTGATACTGCCGGATCTCGGGAGCGGGCTGAGAACGTCCAGGTGCTGGGAGCCGTGGAGCGCGGTCTTCGTATCGAATGCACCGAGCGACCCCAACGCATCCGGCGCCCACTGCGCCAGAGTCAGAGCGAAGGTCGGCAGCACCCGTAGGCGGTCCTCGAACACGAGGTCGAGATCTGTGGCACGAGCCCCCACAGCGAGCGCATACAGAATCGCGTCGCGCTCGTCATAGGTGACCGTGCGGGTGCCGAGTTCGGCGCCGCGCCAGGTCGCCGGGGTCGGCGTATCGGTGGTGGGTGCAGCGTGTGCGGGCATCGTTTGGTGTCCTTTCCGAGCGTGCTGATCGCACGCTAGGCACCCCGTGTAGCGGGGGTCACCGAGCATCCCACTGACCGGTACATTCGAACAGGGTGTTCATCGGCGTGAGAGATTCTTGCGATCCGATCCACGAGGAGGGGCATTCGTGCAGCGTGCAGGATCACCGACGACTCGCCGGTCGTCGGGGACGACCGGTCCTAGCCGGGCCGCCCTGCGATCCGGGCTCGGCGGTGCACGATGAGCATTCCGTCGAATCCTTTCCCCTTCCTGGATCAACTCATCTCCCGGCTCACCGGGCCGGGCGGGGAGTTCGAGATCGTGATGGACGAGGTCCTCGGTACCTCGATGCCGGTCATGCGCAAGCGGAACCGCGCGGTGGCGGATCTGCTGTCGCAGTCGCTCGTCTGGGGTGATCGCGAGTATCTCGTCACGGCCGACCGCCGCGTCACCTTCGCCGAGAACGCGAGGGAGTCCTATGCCCTCGCCGCCGCGCTCCACCTGCGGTACGGCGTGCGTGCGGGCGACCGGGTAGCCATCCTGTCGGCCAACAGACCCGAGTGGGTCACCGTGTTCTGGGCGACCCAGGCTCTCGGCGCCATCACGGTCGGGCTCAACGCATGGTGGGTGCAACCGGAACTGGAGTTCGGTATCCGCCATTCCCGCCCGCGCATCGTCTTCGTCGACGGTCCGCGTGCCGAGGCGGTCGCGAAGATCGCCCCGAGCGACACGGTGGTGCTGTCGGTCGAGACGGATCTGCCCGAACTGACCGCCGAGTTCGACGGCCGCCAGCCTCCGCCTCCGCGGATCGACGAGGACGACCCGGCAGTCCTGCTGTACACCTCCGGTACGAGCGGAGACCCCAAGGGGGCGTTGCACTCTCAGCGCAACCTCTTGGCCGTCGTCGATTATCAGCGCTACACCGAAGCGATCCACACGATCTGGACAGGCGAAACGTACGACCGTTCGGCCCCGTCCGATGCCCGCTACCTGCTCACGTCGTCGATGTTCCACATCACGAGCCTGCACAACACGATCGTGCCGAGGCTGGCGATGGGAAGCACCGTGGTCATGAACCAGGGATGGTTCGACGTCCACCGTGTTCTGGAGTTCATCGAACGCGAACAGGTGACGCATTGGCTGGCCGTGCCGTCGATGGCGGCACGCATGCTCGAAGACGAGGACCTCGACCGGTACGACCTGACGTCGCTGACACGGTTCACCCTGTCCTCGGAACCGTCGACACCGGAGTTCAAACAGCGCCTGCGCGAGCAACTCCCGTTCGGACGACACGCGATGGTCGACAGTTACTCCATCACCGAATGCAGCACGTCGATCGCAGTGGCCAGCGCACAGGAACTCGAGAAGCACCCGGGTACCGTCGGCGTCCCGATCATCACCGTCAGCCTCGAGATCCGCGATCAGTACGGCGAATGGCTGCCCGACGGCCACGTCGGCGAGGTGTGCGTCCGCAGTCCCTTCGTCATGATCGGGTACTGGGACGACGAGCAGGCCACCGCCGAGGCGATCACGCCGGACCGCTGGCTTCGGACCGGCGATTTCGGGGTCGTCGAGAACGGCCGGCTTCGGCTGGTCGGCCGACGTGCGGATCTGATCCATCAGAACGGTGAGAACATCTACCCCTCCGAGGTCGAACGGGTGCTTGCGCAGCATCCCGCCGTGCGCGAGTGCGTGGTGACGGGAGCACCGCACGCCGACTGGGGCCAGGAAGTCGTCGCTGTGGTCGTGCTCGTCGCGGGGGCGACGGTGACCGAGGAGGATCTGACCAGGTTCGCCGCCGAGCACCTCGCCTATTTCAAGGTGCCCACCCGGTGGCGCCTGACCCATGATCTGTTGCCCCGCAACTCCACCGGAAAGATCGTCCGTAAGGGCTGGCGCGGTACGCACGGTCCGGAAATGTGAACGGACGGGTGGCTCCTGCTGCGGCGTGCGCAGGCAGAGCCACCCGGCCGTTGTGTCCCCAGAGGATCAGCTCAGGCGTTCGAGCACCATCGCCATACCCTGACCACCACCGACACACATCGTCTCCACACCGAACTGCTTGTCCTGCTCACGCAGATTGTTCAGCAGCGTGTTCGTGATCCGAGCCCCCGTCATACCGAACGGATGCCCCAGCGCGATCGCACCGCCGGACACATTGAGCTTGTCCTCGTCGATCCCGAGTTCACGAGCCGACCCGAGCACCTGCACCGCGAACGCCTCGTTGATCTCGAACAGATCGATATCCGAGATGCCCATCCCGGCATTGGCCAGCGCGCGGCGAGTCGCATCGATCGGGCCCAGACCCATGATCTCCGGCGACAACCCCGACACCCCGGTCGAAACGATCCGCGCCAGCGGCGTCAACCCGAGCGCCTTCGCCTTGGTATCGGACATGATCACCAGCGCCGCCGCACCGTCGTTGAGCGGGCACGCGTTACCGGCAGTGACCGTGCCGTCCGGACGGAACACCGGCTTGAGCTGGCTGACCGCCTCGTACGTGGTGCCGGCCCGCGGGCCGTCGTCGGTGGAGACGACGGTGCCGTCGGCCAGCGTGACGGGCGTGATCTCCTTGGCGAAGAACCCCGACTTGATGGCTTCCTCGGCCCGGTTGTGTGAGCGGACGCCCCACCGGTCCTGGTCTTCGCGGGAGATTCCCGTGTGGGAGGCGACGTTCTCCGCGGTCTGCCCCATCCCCAGGTACACGTCCGGGAGCAGACCGTCCTTGCGCGGGTCCGTCCAGGCGACGCCACCCTCTGCCAGCGTGGCACTGCGCGCCTGCGCATCGTCGAACAGCGGATTCTTGGTGTCGGGCAGGCCGTCGGCGTTGCCGGTCACGAAGCTCGACACCGACTCGACACCGGCGGAGATGAACACGTCGCCCTCGCCGGCCTTGATCGCATGCAGTGCCATGCGGGTGGTCTGCAACGACGACGAGCAGTACCGGTTGACGGTCACACCGGGAAGGAAGTCGTAACCCAGCTGTACGGCGATCACGCGGGCGATGTTGAAGCCGGACTGGCCGGCGGGCTGGCCGCAGCCGACCATCAGGTCGTCGATCTCCGCCGGATCCAGATCGGGGATCTTCGCGAGCGCCGCGGCGACCATCTGTGTCGCCAGATCGTCGGGGCGGATCGACGCGAGCGAACCCTTGCGCGCACGCCCGATGGGCGATCTCACGGCCGACACGATTACTGCTTCGGTCATCTTCTCTCCTCGTATTCGTTATGTAACAGGTTGGGGCCGAACGTAGTACGCCCTCAGATTTCGAGGAAATCGCGTTTCGGCGAGAGAGCTGTGGGGCGGGCGAGCGTTCCGGGCTCCTGTGCCCCACAGGGTTCGTGTGCTAACTTACCAAGCAATCGCTTGGTTTGGTACAGACGTTAGGAACATGCCATGGGCATCACCTCGACCTCCGACAGCGCCGGTATCACCACGGTCACCGTCGACTTCCCACCCGTGAACGCCCTCCCCTCGCAGGCGTGGTTCGACCTGGCCGACGCGGTCCTCACCGCCGGAAAAGACCCGAAGACGCATGTCGTGATCCTCCGAGCCGAGGGCCGGGGCTTCAACGCGGGCGTCGACATCAAGGAAATGCAGGCCACCGAGGGTTACGACGCCCTCATCGCCGCCAACCACGGTTGTGCCGCGGCCTTCGCAGCGGTCTACGACTGCGAGGTTCCCGTCATCGTCGCCGTGAACGGCTTCTGCGTCGGCGGCGGCGTCGGCCTCGTCGGAAACGCCGACGTCATCCTCGCGTCCGACGACGCCGTCTTCGGGCTCCCCGAGGTGGACCGTGGTGCACTCGGAGCGGCGACGCACCTTGCGCGTCTCGTGCCGCAGCACCTCATGCGCACGCTGTACTACACGGCGCAGAACGTAACGGCACAGCAACTCGAGCACTTCGGATCCGTCTACAAAGTCGTCCCGCGTGACGAACTGGACGGGGCTGCCCGCGAGGTCGCCGAGATGATCGCGGCGAAAGACACCCGCGTCATCCGCCGGGCGAAAGAAGCGATCAACCGCATCGACCCCGTCGACGTCAAGACCAGCTACCGCATCGAGCAGGGCTTCACGTTCGAGCTCAACCTCGCCGGGGTCGCCGACGAGCATCGCGACGAATTCGTCGCCACCGGAAAAGCCCGGACCAACAGCTGAAGTCCCCTCTCTCACAGGAGTTCGAAACCCATGCGTGACAAGAGAATGTCGCTCGACGATGTCGTCGGCGAGCTGCGCAGCGGAATGACCATCGGCATCGGTGGCTGGGGTTCGCGCCGCAAGCCGATGGCATTGGTCCGCGCGATCCTGCGATCGGACATCACCGACCTGACGGTCGTGACCTACGGCGGCCCCGACCTCGGCCTGCTGTGCTCGGCCGGGAAGGTCAAGAAGGCGTACTACGGTTTCGTCTCCCTCGACTCGGCACCGTTCTACGACCCGTGGTTCGCCAAGGCCCGAACAGGCGGCGAGATCATCGCCCGCGAAATGGATGAGGGAATGGTCAAATGCGGCCTCGAGGCCGCCGCCGCGCGCCTTCCTTTCCTCCCGATCCGCGCCGGACTCGGTTCGGACGTCGTCGAATTCTGGGAAGGGGAGCTGAAGACCGTCACCTCCCCGTATCCGGGACCGGACGGCACCGAGACCTTGATCGCGATGCCGGCACTGAACCTCGATGCGTCGCTGGTGCATCTCAATATCGGTGATGCACACGGCAATGCGGCATACACGGGCGTCGATCCCTACTTCGACGACCTCTACTGCATGGCCGCCGAGAAGCGCTACGTCTCGGTCGAACGGATCGTCGACACCGAAGAACTCGTCAAATCCGTTCCGCTGCAGTCGATCATTCTCAACCGGATGATGGTCGACGGGGTTGTCGAAGCACCCGGCGGTGCGCACTTCACCCTCGCGGGTGACAGTTACGGACGCGACGAGAAGTTCCAGCGTCATTACGCCGAGTCGGCCAAGGACCCCGAGTCCTGGCAGAAGTTCGTCGATCGCTTCCTGTCGGGCAGCGAAGAGGACTACCAGGCCGCCGTCCAGAAGTTCGCAGCCGAATCCAAGAGTGGGGAGCAGGCATGACCACCACCGACACCGTCACTCGCGCCGAGTACTGCGCGATCGCATGCGCCGAGATCTTCTCCGGCGCAGGCGAAATCATGGCCAGCCCGATGGCCACTCTCCCCCAGATCGGCGCCCGGCTCGCCAAGCTCACCACCGAGCCCGACCTGCTGATCACCGACGGGGAAGCACTCATCCTCGCCGAGGTCCCGCCGCTCGGCGCCAAGGCCCCGATCGAGGGATGGATGCCGTTCCGCAAGGTGTTCGACGTGGTCGCGTCCGGCCGGCGCCACGTGGTCATGGGGGCCAACCAGATCGATCGCCACGGTAACCAGAACCTCTCGGCTTTCGGTCCGCTTCAGCACCCCACCCGCCAGATGTTCGGCGTGCGCGGCGCCCCGGGCAACACCATCAACCACGCCACCAGTTACTGGGTCGGCCGGCACACCGCCCGGGTGTTCACCGACAAGGTCGACATCGTCTCGGGCGTCGGATACGACAAGATCGATCCCGCGAATCCGGCGTACCGGTTCCTGAGCATCCCCCGCGTCGTCACCAATCTCGGTGTCTTCGACTTCGGCGGCCCGGGCCACACGTTCCGGGCACTGTCGCTGCACCCCGGTGTCGAGGCCGCAACTGTCGCCGAGAACACCTCCTTCGAGGTTGCCGGGCTCTACGAGGCCGGCGTGACCCGCGAACCGACCGCCGAGGAACTGCGGCTCATTCGCGAGGTGCTCGACCCGAAGAGTCTGCGCGACCGCGAGGTCTCCCTGTGACGACCCTGCGCACGCCCCTCACGGAACTGGTGGGCATCGAGCATCCCATCGTCCAGACGGGCATGGGATGGGTTTCCGGCCCCCGTTTGACCGCTGCGACGTCGAACGCGGGCGGTCTCGGCATCCTCGCGTCGGCAACGATGACGTACGCCGAACTCGAGGCCGCGGTTGCGAAAACCAAGTCCCTCACCGAGAAGCCGTTCGGCGTCAACATGCGCGCCGACGCCTCGGATGCGGCAGAGCGTATCGATCTGCTGATCCGGGAGAACGTCAAGGTCGCCTCGTTCGCGCTGGCTCCCAAGAAGGAACTGATCGCCAAGCTCAAGGACCACGGCATCGTCGTGATCCCGTCGATCGGCGCCGCCAAGCATGCCGTGAAGGTCGCGTCGTGGGGCGCGGACGCCGTGATCGTGCAGGGTGGCGAGGGCGGTGGGCACACCGGTCCGGTCGCAACGACGCTGTTGCTGCCGAGCGTGCTCGACGCAGTCGATATCCCCGTGATCGCCGCGGGCGGTTTCTTCGACGGACGCGGGCTCGCCGCTGCCCTCTCGTACGGCGCCGCCGGCGTCGCGATGGGCACCCGGTTCCTCCTCACGAGCGACAGCGCGGTACCGGACTCCGTCAAGCAGCAGTATCTTGCGCGGGGCCTCCAGGACACGACCGTCTCGCTCAAGGTGGACGGTATGCCGCATCGCGTGCTCAACACCGATCTCGTGGACAGCCTCGAACGGTCCAGCTACGCGAAGGGCTTGATCGCGGCGGCACGCAATGCGACCAAGTTCAAGTCCATGACCGGGATGAAATGGTCCACCCTCGTCCGGGACGGCCTCGCGATGAAGAAGGCGAGCGACCGCACCTGGCAGCAGATCATCATGGCCGCCAACACTCCGATGCTTCTCAAAGCCGGTCTGGTCGACGGTAATACGGAGGCCGGTGTCCTCGCCTCCGGTCAGGTCGTCGGCATGGTCGACGACCTGCCGAGTTGCCAGGAACTCATCGATCGAATCGTGGCCGAGGCGGTCGAGCGGATAGACGCTCTCGGCGCCCTGCGCGAGTCGGGACGATCCGCAGCCTGAATCACGCCCTCACAGCACAGCAGCACCCGGTCGCATGCGGCCAGGTGCTGCTGCCTTTCATCCATCGGAGAGACGCGCTGACGGGCGCTGAGCGGCCGACGACCGGCACGCAGGGAGAGTTCGTCCTCAACGCGTCGAACTCGGCTTGTCTGCGCCGAGTTTCGTCACTTGCCGACGGTGTGCTGACGCTCCTGGAAGAATGATCGTCACCACCGCTCCGGTTGTCGCCCAGCCGCACCGCGGTGTGCAGCGCGCGGCCGCCAGTGCGAAGGGTGCCCTCTATGCCGAAACTGACCCCGTTCTACGAGAACGTGCAGTCCCATTACGACCTCTCCGACGACTTCTTCGACCTGTTCCTGGACCCGACGCGCACCTACAGCTGTGCGTTCTTCGAGACCGACGACATGTCGCTCGAGGATGCCCAGAAAGCGAAGATCGATCTCTCCCTCGGTAAATGCGACCTCCGGCCGGGCATGACGCTGCTCGACATCGGGTGCGGGTGGGGGTCGACGATGCGGCGGGCGATCGAGCGTTACGACGTCAATGTCATCGGCCTGACCCTGAGCCGAAACCAGTACGAGCACGTCTCCGAGATGATCTCCGGGCTCGCGCTGGGGCGCCGCTCCGCCGAAGTCCGACTACAGGGCTGGGAGGATTTCGACGAGCCGGTGGACCGCATCGTGAGCATCGGCGCTTTCGAGCATTTCCGCCGGCGGCGCTACGACGCATTCTTCGAGCGCACCTCGCGCATCCTGCCCCCCGACGGCCGGATGCTGCTGCATACCATCGTCGGCCACTCGCGGCAGTTGCTCGAGGACATGGACGTGGAGGTGAACCGGGACGACGCGCTGTTCCTCCGCTTCATCCTGAGAGAGATTTTTCCGGGCGGGCAGCTTCCCGAACGGGACATGATCATCACCGGTGCCCAGCGCCACGGCTATTGGGTGCAGAACATCGAATCGCTGCAACCGCACTACGCACACACGCTGGATCTGTGGGCACGCGCACTGGAAGCACGCCATGAGGAGGCAGTCGAACTGGCCTCCGAAGAGGTCTATCAGCGGTACATGCGATACCTCACCGGTTGCGCGGAGAATTTCCGGCGGGGCCTGATCGACCTCCAACAGTTCACCCTCGTCAAGCACAACCGGAGCCGAGCCGGCAGCCACCGTGCATCATGACGACGATCACAGAAATCTGTAGTGGCCGCTGTAGACATTCGTGTTTCCCAGTTGTAGATTATGTGTTGTAAGTGAGAGCGAGTCCGAAAGAGGGCAAGGACGAACCGCCCGCTGAGGAGTTGCGAAAGGCTTGGGGTAGGGCGCGTCGAGGCAGTGAGTTGAGTAGGTAAGTACTCGAAGCGTCCGACTCCATCGGGGCCGGAGTTGGTGCGGTCCCAGGACATAAGGAATTACCCGGCTTGGAGGTGGTGCGCGGTCAGTTTTCGAGATCAGGTTCCGTCCACCGAGGCGGGACACAGGTAGAAAGGCCGACCGACCAGTTGGCCCGTGCAAGTAGAAATCTACGAACGTAAGCCCCTGGACCCCGGCGCCGTAGGCGCCGGGGTCCCCGTCCATGTATACGAAGGGCGACACGCACACCTCGTGAAGCAGAACAACGACGCCGAAGACAAGTTCGACGACGAGAACTTCCCTGCGTACAGCATGGGACGCGCCGCCGAAATTCTCGGCGTCACCCAAGCCTTCCTCCGGAGTCTCGATACCGCGAACCTGGTCAATCCGATGCGGTCGGAAGGCGGGCACCGGCGGTATTCGCGATATCAGCTGCGCATCGCCGCCCGCGCGAGGGAACTCGTCGACCAGGGCACCGCACTCGATGCGGCGTGCCGGATCATCATTCTGGAGGATCAGCTCACCGAAGCCCTCCGTATCAACGACGAACTGCGCCGAAGCAAGCACGACGAGTAGCCGGCTACGCGGGTCAGCAGCACCTCGCGCCGGGGTTCGCGTCGGCGTCCGCGTGACGCTCACGCCAGTACTGACGCTCGCTCGGGACAGGACACCCCGGGTGGAGCCTGCGGTGCAGTTCCACGTAGCGCGCGTAGTCGTGGTCGCCCATCAACGCTCCGAGCCACCACCACACTCGTCGCAGTACCGCGCTCATGAGGTGCCCGTCTTCTCGTGAGCGTGCCGGCGCAACGGGCCGTCCCGCGTCACCGCCGCACCGGGAGACCGGACCTTGCCCGACGCGATCAGTTCGTCCCACTCCTTCTGCAACTCCCGCTCGGCAGGGGTCGGAACGAACCCTGCGGGAGCAAAGATCTTGGACGGAACATCCGGAGACTCCGTCGTCGGCAGCCCACCCGCACGCACGGCCCGGACGCACACGACGAGACCCGCCGCTACCACTATGAGCACGAGTCCCGCGAACACGATCGACAACGTGCCCTGGATGAACGTGTTCCGAATGACCGCGTCGATCTCGTCGGCGCTGTCCGCCGACCCGAACGCGGTCGCGCCCGAGTTCTTTGCGTCCACGAAAGCGCGGTGCTGCGCCCAGTACCCCACCGCACGGTCCGACGAGAAGATCTTCTGCCAGGACGCGGTCATCGTCACGATGAGGTCCCACACCAGCGGAACACCGGGAATCCACGCCCACTTCGTCATTCCCTTCTTCACCACAATGGTGAGAACGACGGTCAGGGCGATCGCCGCGAGCAACTGGTTGGCGATGCCGAACAGCGGGAAGAGGGTATTGATGCCGCCGAGCGGATCGGTCACGCCCATCAGCAGGATCGCGCCCCACGCGGCGACCACAACCAGCGAGCAGAACCATGCGCCGGGCCGCCAGGACGGATCCTTGAAACGGCGGGCGGGACCACCGAAGTTGCCGAGCGAGTCCGAGAGCATGAAGCGGGCGACGCGGGTTCCCGCATCCACGGTCGTGAGGATGAACAGCGCTTCGAACATGATCGCGAAGTGGTACCAGAACGACTTGAGTGCGTCGCCACCGAACAGGTCGCTGAGCACCTGGGACATACCGAAGGCGAGCGTAGGTGCACCACCGGTGCGGGAGATGATCGATTCCTCCCCGACCGCCGCCGCAGCCCCGGCGATCTGCTCGGGAGTGATATCCGGCGACGACAGGCCGAGTCCGTTGACGTAGGCCGCCGCGGTCTCCGGGGTGCCTCCGGTGAGCACGGCGGGGGCATTGAGCGCGAAGTACAGGTGCTGATCGATGATGCAGGCCGTGACCAGCGCCATGATCGCGACGAACGATTCGGTGAGCATCCCGCCGTATCCGATCAGCCGGATCTGCTTCTCTTTCTCGAGCATCTTCGGGGTGGTGCCCGAGGAAATCAGGGCGTGGAAGCCGGACAGTGCGCCGCACGCGATGGTGATGAACAAGAACGGGAACAGCGAACCTGCAAAAGCGGGTCCGTTCCCGGCGACCGCGAACGACGACACGGCCGGCATCTCGATAACGGGACGGGCGACGAGGATGCCCACGGCGAGCAGGATGATCGTGCCGACCTTCATGAACGTCGAAAGGTAATCACGCGGCGCGAGCAGCAGCCAGACCGGTAGCACCGACGCCGCGAACCCGTAGGCGATCATCAGCCACGCGATGGTGACCGGAGAAAGGGTGAACCATTCTGCACCCCAGTTCGTTTCGGCGACCCACCCGCCGGAGATGATCGCCAGCAGCAACAGGGCCACCCCGATGAGCGAGACCTCCGCGACTTTGCCGGGTCGCAGGAACCGCAGGTACACGCCCATGAACAAGGCGATCGGGATGGTCATCGCGATGGAGAACAACCCCCACGGGCTCTCGGCCAGGGCATTGACCACCACCAAGGCGAGTACCGCGATGAGAATGACCATGATGACGAAAACCGCGACCAACGCGGCGGTTCCGCCGACCGCACCGAGTTCCTCGCGCGCCATCTGCCCCAGGCTGCGCCCACGGCGCCGCGTCGAGATCCACAACACGAGGAAGTCCTGGACCGCTCCGGCGAAGACCACTCCGACGACGATCCAGATCGTGCCGGGCAGATAACCCATCTGCGCGGCGAGAACCGGACCGACGAGCGGTCCCGCGCCCGCGATCGCGGCGAAATGATGACCGAACAACACCCGCCGGTCGGTCGGCATGTAGTCCTTGCCGTTCTCGAGCACCTCGGCGGGCGTGGCACGATCGTCGCGCGGTTGCACGATCTTTCGCTCGATGAACTTGGCATAGAACCTGTACGCGATCAGATATGTACAGACCGCCGCGATGACGAACCACACGGCATTGACGTCCTCGCCGCGCACCAACGCGATCACGGCCCAGGCGACGGCACCGGCGACCGCCAAGAGGACGAACACGATGCGCGCGGTGAGCGACATCGGGGTTCGATCGACGACGCCGACCGGCGGCAGATCCGGATCCGTACGGAGATATTCGACGTACTCGCGGCTGTACGGCGACTGCTCGACCGCCATTTCGGCTCCTCACCGGGTCGGCGCGGGACCGTGCGCGACGCCGCGGTGGTCCGCGTCCTCGCGCACGATGCTGGCCTGCGTCACGCTACTCGCGCGAAGCCGGTGAGAACCGGGAAAATGGTCCGAATGCTGAGGTTCGAGCGCGTTACCCTGCGCAGCCGTAGGGCGTCAGCCGCGCGCCGCCATCCGAGCCCGGACCTCGGGACGCCGTAACGGCGGAACGGTGCGGGGAGGTTGTCTCCGTTCGGGAAGCGACGCCAGCAGCCTGGTGGTCGTCGCGGCAACCTCGGCGACAGCCCGGTCGAACGGCTCCCGGGTCGCGTCGGACAGGGACTGGATTCCGGTGACCTTACGGACGTACTGCCGGGCGGCCGCCTCGATTTCCTCGGCGGTCGCGGCCGGTTCGAGTCCGCGCAGTTCTGTGATGTTCCGGCACATATCCCGAAGGGTAGTCCCGAACGACCGTGCCGACAGCGCCTCGCCCGTTACGGATGTATACCGGCAGCGCGTCACCGATCCGTCGATTCCGTGACACGCACGCGGTGTCCGCCCCCGGACACGAACCGGGGGCGGATACCGAGGGCGTCAGGAGTCGAGACGCTCGATGATCGTCACGTTGGCGGTGCCGCCGCCTTCACAGATGGTGAGCAGTCCGTAGCGACCGCCGGTGCGCTCGAGTTCGTTCAGGAGCGTCGACATCAGCTTGGTGCCGGTCGCGCCGAGGGGATGACCGAGCGCGATCGCGCCGCCGTTGACGTTGACCTTTGCCGGATCGGCGCCGATCTCCTTGATCCAGGCCAGCACGACCGGTGCGAACGCCTCGTTGATCTCGATCAGGTCGATGTCGTCGATCGTCAGGCCGGTCTTCTCGAGGGCGTACTGCGTCGCCGGAATCGGCGCGGTCAGCATGAAGATCGGGTCGTCGCCGCGTGCGCTGAGGTGGTGGATCCGCGCGCGGGGCTTGAGTCCGTACTTCTTCACGGCCTCGTCCGACGCGAGCAATACCGCGGAGGCACCGTCGGAGATCTGGCTCGCGACGGCTGCGGTGAGGCGGCCACCTTCCACGAGCGGCTGGAGCGATGCCATCTTCTCGAGGCTGGTCTCGCGCGGTCCCTCGTCGACGGTCGCGTCACCGAGCGGCACGGTCTCATTGTCGAAGCGGCCGGCGGCGATGGCGGCCTTGGCGCGCTCGTGACTCTGCAGAGCCCACTGCTCGAGCTCTTCGCGGCTGATATCCCACTTGTCGGCGATCATCTCGGCGCCCTTGAACTGCGACACCTCGTCGCTGCCGTAGCGCTCGGTCCAGCCCGTCGACCCGCCGAAGGGAGTGTCGAAGCCGTACTGCTGCCCGGCCGTCATCGCCGACGAGATCGGGATCTGCGACATGTTCTGCACGCCGCCCGCAATGATGAGGTCGGCGGTATTGCTCATGATCGCCTGAGCGCCGAAGTGCAGCGCCTGCTGGCTCGACCCGCACTGGCGGTCGACAGTCACGCCGGGCACGTGCTGCGGGTATCCGGCAGCGAGCCACGCGGTGCGGGCGATGTTGCCGGCCTGACCGCCGATGGCGTCGACGCAGCCGAACACCACGTCGTCCACGTCGCCCGGGTCGATTCCGGTGCGCTCGACGACGGCCTTGATGACGTGCGCGCCGAGATCGGCCGGGTGCACGCCGGACAGTCCGCCCTTCTTCTTGCCGATCGGTGTGCGCACCGCGTCGACGATGTAGGCCTCGGTCATGATTGCTCCTTATGCAGATCCGGGTTCGACAGTCCGTCGAGAACGATGGAAAGGTATTGCTGCGCAACTTGTTCTACGGTGAGGGCGCCGCCGGGGCGATACCACCGCACCGCGACCCACACGGTGTCGCGGACGAACCGGAAGACGAGTTCGACATCGAGATGCGGCCGGAACGTACCGTCGGCCACGCCACGCTCGAGGACACCGATCCACAACTCCCGGAATTCGGTGTTCCGTTCGGCGATGTACGCGAAGCGTTCGCCTTCGAGGTGCTTGGCCTCGTCCTGGTAGATCGCCACCGCCGAATGCGACCTGTCGATCGACTCGTACGACGTGGTCACCAGAGCCTCGAGCGTCGCACGGGAGTCGAGCCCCGACGCGACGATCTTGTGATACCGGTCGAACAGGTCGTCGAGGAATCCGCGCAGGATCTCGTCGACCATCGATTCCTTCGAATCGAAATGGTGGTAGAGGCTTCCCGAGAGAATCCCGGCCGCGTCGGCGATGTCGCGCACGGTGGTCGCGCGGACGCCCCGCGAAGCGAACAGATCAGCAGCAATGGCGAGCAGTTCGGCGCGGCGTCCCGACTTGCCGTTGCTGTCGTCGCGAGGTGGAGTCATGGAGACATCCTTTCAAGCTGCCGTGCGCGGTCCCGGGTGCGGGGAGCCGCGCACGGGCGCATCAGGCGCGCTGCGAGGAGACGGAGACGACCTCGCCGGTCAGGTATGTGGTGTAGTCGCTCGCGAGCATTGCGATGGTGGCTGCGACTTCCCACACCTCCGCGGCCCGGCCGAAGGCTTCACCCGCGGCAAGCCGGTCGAGCAGTTCCTCGCTGGTGACCTTCGCGAGGAAGGCGTGCCGGGCGATGGACGGGGCGACCGCGTTGATCCGCACTCCGTACTCGGCGGCCTCGATCGCCGAGCATCGGGTGAGCGCCATGACGCCGGCCTTCGCCGCGGCGTAATGCGCCTGCGAGTGCTGGGCACGCCAGCCGAGCACCGACGCATTGTTGACGAGCACGCCGCCGTGATCGACCGAGCGGAAGTACCGCAGTGCCGCGCGGGTGGCGCGGAAGGTGCTGGTGAGGGTGATGTCGAGGACGCGGTCCCACTGGTCGTCGGTCATGTCCACGATCGGGGTTTCCCCGCCGAGACCGGCGTTGTTGATGAGCACGTCGATGCGGCCGAGTTGTTCGGCGGCACCGGAGATCAGCGCATCGACCTGTTCGGTGGACGAGACGTCGCACACGATCGACGCGACCTGCTGCTCGGGGAATTCCGCCGCGAGTTTGTCGGCGGCCTCACCGAGACGACGCTCGTGGAAGTCGGAGATCAGCACGTCGGCACCCTCGAGCAGAGCGCGCCGTGCCGACGAGAATCCGATTCCGGTACCCGCGGCGGCGGTGACGACGACCTTCTTCCCCGTCAGCAGACCGTGGCCCGGTGTTTCGACGGGCGCGGTGGCCAGGGGTGAAATGGCGCTGGGCGAAGTGGTCACGGACGTGCCTCCCGGGGAAGGCCGAGCACGCGCTCGGCGATGATGTTGCGCTGGATCTCGTTGGATCCGCCGTAGATGGTGTCGGCGCGGGTGAACAGGAACAGTCGCTGCCACTCCGCGAGTTCGAGGTGTTCGGGGTCCGTGAGGACGGACGGTGTGCCGGCGTGGTCGTGGTCGGGACCCACCAGTGAGGCCGCGCCCTCCACGTCCATCGCCAGTGCGCCCAGGTCGCGGTGCCAGTTGGCCCAGAACAGCTTCGCGACGGATGCCTGTCCCGGATCTGCGTCGTCCAGGGTACGCACCGCGTGCGCCCGCATCACCCGTAGTCCGATGCGGGCACGGGCGATCTTCTCGCGGACAGCGGGATCGTCGAGCGCGCCGTTCGCCGCGGCGACATCGGTGATGGTCTGCAGTTCGCGCGCGAACCCGATCTGCTGACCGAGGGTCGAGACCCCACGCTCGAAGGTCAGCAGGCCCATGGCGACCTTCCAGCCGTCGCCGGGCGTGCCCACCACGAGGTCCGCGTCGGTCACGGCGTCGTCGAAGAAGACTTCGTTGAATTCGGACGTGCCGGTGAGTTGCTGAATGGGACGCACCGTCACGCCGGGCTGGTCGAGCGGCACGAGCAGGAAGCTCAGGCCGTGGTGGCGGGACGATCCCGGTTCGGTACGGGCGACGACGAAAGCCCACTGCGCGACGTGCGCAAGGGACGTCCATACCTTCTGACCGTTGATGACCCACTTGTCGCCGTCGAGGCGGGCGGTCGTGGCGACATTCGCCAGATCGGAGCCGGCGCCGGGTTCGGAATAACCCTGCGCCCACAACTCGGTGACGTTGCGGATTCCGGGAAGGAAGCGCTGCTTCTGTTCCTCGGTTCCGAACGCGATGAGGGTGGGGCCGAGCAGTTCCTCGCCGAGGTGGTTGACGCGCGCGGGGGCGTCGGCCTTCGCATATTCCTCGTGGAAGATGACGCGCTGTTCCATCGTCGCGCCCCGCCCGCCGTACTCGGTGGGCCAGCCGATGCAGGTCCAGCCCGACGCCGCGAGGTGACGATCCCACGCGAGTCGTTGTTCGAAGAATTCGTGTTCGCTACCGGGTCCGCCTTTGCCTCTGAGCCCGGCGAATTCGCCGGTCAGATTCTCTTCGAGCCACTGCCGTACGGTGGCCGCGAATTCCGCATTGTCCAGGCTCTCGCTCTCGTGCACGTCTGTACGATAACCTACCAAGCAATTGCTAGGTAGGGAGCTACGTGAACACAACACCCGGAACCACGCCGGCCGCCCTCATCCGTGCCGTCGGCGACCACGCGAACGGACTCGCCGTCGTCGACGGCGAGACCCGTCTGACCTTCTCTGGATTGCACGACCATGTACGGGACTTCGCTGCCGCACTCGTGGCCCGCGGATTCCGGCCGGGTGACCGCGCCGCCATCTGGTCCCCCAACACTTTCCACTGGGAGATCGCCGCTTTGGGCGTGCAGTGGGCGGGCGGAGTCGTCGTCCCCGTCAACACCCGCTACACGGGTAGCGAAGCCGCCGACATCGTCGAGCGAGTGGGCGCCGCAGCCCTCGTGGTGGCCGGGGAATTCCTCGGCAGCGACCGTTTCGCCCAGTTGCGCGATGCCGCACCCGAACTCGTCGTCCCCACCGTCGTGCGGGTCCCGCTGGGCGGGAACGACGCTCCGCGCGACGACGTATTCGAGTGGGGCAACTTCCTGGCACTGGCGACCGAGGATCTGCGCGCCGAGGCCGACGCTCGCGCGAATGCCGTGCAACCCGACGATGTGGCCGACATCCTCTTCACTTCCGGCACCACCGGCCGC
Source organism: Rhodococcus sp. NPDC058639 (assembly GCF_042717545.1). NCBI lineage: Bacteria > Bacillati > Actinomycetota > Actinomycetes > Mycobacteriales > Nocardiaceae > Rhodococcus > Rhodococcus sp. NPDC058639. The sequence continues at coordinate 105,332 of NZ_JBHXRF010000002.1, read as the reverse complement.
AGCAAAGGCGTGCTGAGCGCGCATCGCCAAACGATCGGTGTCGCCGACGCCTGGGGTGACTGTGCCGAACTGTCTCCCGACGACAACTATCTGATCATCAACCCGTTCTTCCACAGCTTCGGCTACAAGGCCGGGTTCGTCGCGGCACTGCTCAAGGGCGCGACGGTGGTCCCCATGGCGGTGTTCGACACCGAGAAGGTCATGGCGATCGTGTCACGGGAGAACATCAGCGTGCTTCCCGGAGCACCCACGATCTACCAGTCGATTCTCGATCACCCCCGGCGCGACGAGTACGACATGTCGACCCTCCGCATCGCGATCACGGGTGCCGCGCCGGTGCCCGTCGCCCTGGTCGAGCGCATGCAGCGGGAACTGAGCTTCGACGCGGTGCTCACCGCGTACGGGCAGACCGAAGCCGTGGTCGCCACGATGTGCCGGGTCGACGACGATCCGGTGACCGTGTCCACCTCCTCGGGCCGCGCCACCGCCGGCTTCGAGGTACGCATCGGCGAGAAGGACGAGATCCTGCTCCGCGGACCCAACGTGATGCTCGGGTACCTCGACGATCCCGAGGCGACCGCCGCCACCATCGACCCGGACGGATGGCTGCATACGGGCGACGTCGGCGTGCTCGACGAGCGCGGTTACCTCGACATCACCGACCGGCTCAAGGACATGTACATCAGCGGCGGGTTCAACGTGTACCCGGCGGAAGTCGAAGCCGCCTTGCTGCGTGTTCCCGGGGTGCACGAGGTGGCGGTCATCGGGGTGCCCGACGCGCGCATGGGCGAGGTCGGGCGGGCGTTCGTCGTCCCACTGGACGGGCAGCAGCCCACAGAGGACGACGTCATCGCGTATGCCAAAGAGAAACTCGCCAACTTCAAGGTTCCGCGGTCGGTCCGGTTCGTGGACGCACTGCCCCGAAACCCGTCCGGCAAGGTACTGAAAAACGTTCTGCGTGAGGAGAAGTCATGACCGTCCCATTCGAACCCGACGTCGTCACCTATGAGGTGCGCGACGGCGTCGCGATCGTCACTCTCAATCGTCCCGACTACCGCAACGCGCAGAACTCGGTCATGACCTACGCCTTGGACGCCGCATTCGAGCGGGCTGTCGAAGACGACGAGGTGAAGGTGATCGTGCTGGCCGGCAACGGTAAGCACTTCTCCGCCGGCCACGATCTCGGCACCCCGGGCCGCGACCACCACGTGCACTACGACAACAAGGCCGTCATGTGGTGGGACCACGTGGACAAGGCCGGCGGCGACCAGCGTTACGCCCGCGAGATGGAGGTGTATCTCGGGATGTGCCGCCGCTGGCGTGAGATCCCGAAGCCGACCATCGCGTCGGTGCAGGGTGCGTGCATCGCCGGCGGCCTCATGCTCGCGTGGGTGTGCGATCTGATCGTCGCTTCCGAGGACGCGTTCTTCTCCGATCCCGTGGTGCGCATGGGTATCCCGGGCGTCGAATACTTCGCGCATCCGTGGATTCTGGGAACGCGGTTCGCGAAGGAGATCCTCTACACCGGTGATCGCTTCAGCGCGCAGCGCGCCTACGAGGTGGGCATGGTCAGCCGGGTCGTTCCGCGCGAAGAACTCGAGTCCGAAACCCTCTCTCTCGCCTCGCGTATTGCCGAGATGCCGCGCTTCGGCCTGGCACTGACCAAGCGCGCCGTGAACCAGTGCGAAGACCAGATGGGCATGCGCAACGGCATGGATTCCGTCTTCGGCCTGCACCACTTCGCGCACGCGCACAACGCCGAGGTGGGCGCCGATTCGCTCGGCGGCATGAACGCCAAGTCGATGGCCGCGAGCGCGCGGCCCACCCAGGAAGGGAAGTAGTGGACCTCGAACTCGACGACGACACCCTCGCATTCCGCGACGAGGTGCGCGCGTTCCTGAAAGAGAACGTGCCGCAAGTTCCGCTGAAGTCCATGGACACCGCGGAAGGTTTCGAAGAACACCGCCGGTGGGAGCAGCAACTCGCCGACGCGCGGATGTCGGTGGTGTCCTGGCCGGCCGAACTCGGTGGCCGCGACGCGAATCTGCAGCAGTGGGTCGTGTTCGAAGAGGAGTACTACCGCGCGGGTGCGCCCGGACGGGTGAGCCAGAACGGCATCTTCCTGCTCGCCCCCACGCTCTTCGAACACGCGCACCCCGACCAGCTCGCACGGATCATGCCGCGCATGGCGCGCGCCGACGACATCTGGGCCCAGGCGTGGTCCGAACCCGAATCGGGAAGCGACCTCGCGTCGCTGCGCTCCACCGCGACCCGGGTCGACGGCGGCTGGCTGCTCAACGGCCAGAAGACCTGGAGCTCGCGTGCCTCGTACGCGGACATGGGTTTCGGTCTCTTCCGGTCAGACCCGGATGCACAGCGCCACAAGGGCATCACGTACTACATGTTCGATCTCCGGGCCGAGGGCGTCACCGTCCGGCCCATCCCCCAGCTCGACGGTGAGCCCGGATTCGCGGAGATCTTCCTCGAGAACGTCTTCGTGCCCGACGACCCTGCGAACCCCGGCGAGTCCGGAGTGATCGGCGCGGTCAACGAAGGCTGGCGGGTTGCCATGAGCACCGCGTCCAACGAACGCGGGCTGTCGCTGCGCTCCCCCGGCCGGTTCCTCGCGGCCACCGACCGCCTGCTGCGCAGCTACCGCGACTCCGACCTGCACGGCGACACGGCGACCCGCAACCGTGTGGCCGACGCGTGGATCGGCGCACGTGCCTACGAGCTGTCCACGTGGGCAACGGTCACCCGTCTGCAGAGTGGTGGCCAACTGGGTGCGGAATCGTCGATCAACAAGGTGTTCTGGTCCGAGTGGGACATCGCGACCCACGAGACCGCTCTCGGCCTGCAGGGACCGGACGCCGAACTCGTCGACGGCTGGACCGACGGCTACCTGTTCTCGCTGTCGGGCCCGATCTACGCCGGCACCAACGAAATCCAGAAGAACGTCATCGCCGAGCGGCTGCTCGGCCTTCCGAGGGGTGACCGATGAGATTCGCACTCGACGAGTCGCACGAAGACTTCGCGTCCAGCATCGACGCCCTGCTCACCAAGTCGGACATGCCCGCGGTGATCCGGGCCTGGAACACCGGTGACACCACCGCCGGTCTCGCAGTGTGGCAGCGACTCGCCGACACCGGCGTCAACGGATTGCTCGTCCCCGAAGAGCACGACGGCCTCGGTGCCGACGCGGTCGACCTCGTCGTTGCCCTCGAGCAGTTGGGCCGCCACGCCGTGCCCGGACCGGTCGTCGAGACCGTCGCGGTGGCGCCGGCGTTGCTCTCTGCCGTGGCACCCGAGAAACTCGCCGCGCTCGCGGGCGGGTCCCTCGCCACCGTCGCTTTCGCACCGCATGTCCCCTACGCGGTGGACACCGACATCGCCTCCCTGGTGCTGCACGTCGCCGACGGAACCGTATCGGTGGGCACCGCCGGACCTGCTCGCGAGTCGGTCGACCGGTCACGCCGCCTGTCCGAAGTCTCGCCGTCCGAGACACTCGGCACGACCGATACGGCAGCGGCGTTCGACATCGGTGTACTCGCGTCCGCCGCTCAGTTGCAGGGTCTCGGCCGGACGTTGCTCGACACCACCGTCGAATACGCGCAGCAGCGCAAGCAGTTCGGACGAGCGATCGGCTCCTTCCAGGCGATCAAGCATCACCTCGCCGAGGTGGCCGTGGGTCTGGAGATGGCTCGGCCGCTCCTGCACGGCGCCGCACTCGCGATGCGCGACGGGCTCCCGACCGCGTCGCGGGACGTCTCGGCCGCCAAGGTGGCCTGCGGGGATGCCGCGTACCGGGCCGCCCGCACCGCACTGCAAGTGCACGGCGCGATCGGATACACCCAGGAATACGACCTGTCGTTGTGGATCACCAAGGTCCGCGCCCTGGTCACCGCCTGGGGCACGCCGGACGCACACCGGGCGCGGATCGTCGAAGCGCTGGAGAAGGTCGAGGTGGCGTCGTGACGTTCGAATCCGAAGACCGCGCTGCACTGCGCGAGTCGGTGCGGATGCTGCTCGCCAAGCACTCCGACTCCGCCGCGGTGCGAAAAGCGATCGCCTCGCCCGACGGGTACGACGCCGACCTGTGGACGCGGCTCGTCGAGCAGGTCGGCGTGGCCGCGCTTGCGATCCCGGAGGAATACGACGGTGTCGGCGCGTCTCTCGCCGAAACCCATGTGGTCCTCGAGGAACTCGGCCGCACGCTCGCCCCCACGCCGTTCCTCGGCTCCGCGGTCCTTGCGGCGCAGGCGCTGCTGCTGTCCGGTGATGCCGACGCTGCGGGACGGCTGCTGCCGGGAATCGCCGCCGGCGAGATCGTGGCCGTGTGCTGGGCGTCGAAGTCCGGCTGGGACACCCCCGGTGTCGTCGCCGACGGTGACGTCCTGACCGGCACCGCTCACTACGTGCTCGGTGGCGACGTCGCGTCGGCACTGCTCGTGCTGGCCACCGACGGCGACACGACCGCGTTGTTCGAGGTGGACCCCGCAGCGGAGGGCGTGACGCGCCGCCGGGTTCCCACGATGGATCCCACCCGCAGTCTGGCGGAGGTCTCGTTCTCCGAGGTCACAGGTACACGCGTGCCGTGTCCTTCCGATCTCGTCGAGCGACTGCGGTCGGTCGCGGTGATCGCGGTGTCGGCCGAACAGGTCGGGGCGGCGCAGGCCGCGCTCGATCTCACGGTCGAGTACACCAAGAACCGCAAGCAGTTCGGCCGGGTGATCGGCTCGTTCCAGGCACTCAAGCACCGCATGGCCGACATGTACGCGCTGGTCGAGACCGCGCGGTCGATGTCGTACGCGGCCGCACTGTCGCAGGACCCGCAGGACGCGTACGCCGCCAAGGTCTACTGTTCGGAGGCCTTCGAGCAGGTCGCGTCGGAAACGATCCAGTTGCACGGCGGTATCGCCATCACATGGGAGCACGACGCGCAGTTGTACTTCAAGCGTGCCCACGGCACCGCCCAGTTGTTCGGTCCGCCACGCGCGTATCTACAGGCGATCGCAGGCTGACCGGGAGTACATCTTTCGTCCGTGCCGATTCTCCATGCCTGGAGCGCGCCACCTCGTAGCCCTGCCCCACGGCTCGGGGTGGCGCACCCGGCGTGCACGGATGATTGAGCCGGAGCCGCAGTGGTTAGCCTTGAAAGATGACGACTCCCGACATCACGCTGAATTCCGGAACCACGATCCCGCAGCTCGGCCTGGGAGTGTGGCAGGCCGACAACGAGGAAACCGAGAGCGCAGTCCGATTCGCGCTGGACGAGGCCGGATACCGGCACATCGACACGGCAGCCGCGTACGGCAACGAAGAAGGCGTCGGCCGGGGTCTCTCCTCGTCGTCCGTCCCGCGTGAGGACATCTTCCTCACGACGAAGCTCTGGAATTCCGACCAGGGCTACGACCGGGCGCTGGCAGCGTTCGACGAGAGCCTCACCCGTCTGGGCACCGACTACGTGGATCTGTACCTCATCCACTGGCCGTTGCAGGACAACGACCGGCTGCTGCGCACCTGGGAGGCGCTCGAGAAGATCGCCGAATCCGGTAAGGCGAAAGCCATCGGCGTGTGCAACTTCGAGCCGCATCATCTCCAGTTGCTCGTCGACCGCGGCGGCATGCTGCCGGCGGTCGATCAGGTGGAACTCCACCCGCATCTCCCCCAGCACGAAATCCGCACCTTCGCGTCCGAGCACGGCATCGCCGTCGAATCGTGGAGCCCGCTCGGCGGCACCAGCAACGCCGGCTGGGGGCCGCTCTCGAAGCCGAACACCCTTCTCACCGACCCGATCATCACGCGGATCGCGGACCGGCACAGCGTGTCGCCGGCACAGGTGCTCATCCGCTGGCACCTGCAGAACGGACTCATCGTCATCCCGAAGTCCGTCCACAACGATCGCATCACCCAGAACATCGACGTGTTCGATTTCGAACTCGACGACCTCGACCTGAGCGAGATCGCGACGCTCGACGACGGTGTCCGGGTCGGGATGCATCCGGACGAGATGAACATGGGCGCTCCGGCCTGATCCCTTCCCTTCCGGGAGTAGAACGTGTTCTCATTGCTGCACGCGTTCCACGTCCCGGAGAGGCAGCGATGAGCGAGACGACCACCCATTCGATCCTGGGAACTCCGGTAGAGATGCCGGTGCAGGTCCGGGCCGCGACCGCATTCATGGGCGTGTTCTCGGTTCCTGCCGCACGTGCGCAAGCCCTGATCGCCCCCACCGGCCTCGATATCCTGCAGTACCGGCCGGGGCGAGGTCTGTGCACGCTGGTGTTCGTCGACTACATCGACGGTGATCTCGGACCGTACAACGAGTTCGGAGTCTGCTTCCTCGTCCGCGATCACGAGCGGCCGGGTGGGGGCGTGGTGCAGGACGTACGGCAGTTGGTGACCGGTGGTGCCGGTGCGCTGATCCACCGCCTGCCCGTGGACGGAGACTTCACCCTCGCGGCCGGTCGCGGCATCTGGGGTTTCCCGAAGACCTTGGCCGACTTCGACGCCGATCACCGGGGCACCGTCAAACGAGGTTCGGTGAGCGCCGACGGAGCGCTCATCGCGAAAATGACCGTAGCGCCCGGGATCGCGCTTCCCGGAAAGGGGATCGCCGCCTCTCTTGCCGCCTACTCCCACCTCGACGGGACGACGCGCCGCACGACCTGGTCCATGAATCCCAGTGGGGTGCGCACCCGGCCGGGAGGAGCCACGCTCGAACTCGGATCGCATCCCATCGCGGACGAACTGCGGTCGCTCGGACTTCCTCGTCGCGCGCTCGTGACCTCGTCCATTCCGGATCTGAAGATGACGTTCGGCGACGCCACGCGGGTGAATTCCTAGGCCGCTGCCTTGCTAGAGCACGGCCCCGTCGCCGGCGCCCTGGAGTCCGCGGAGACGGCGCACGGCGTCGTCGAGGTGCTCGTCGAGCATGCGGTGCACATGGTCGGCCGGTGCGGACCGGATCGCGGTGCGCAACACGACGTGCTCGTCGACCTGCTCGCCGAGTACGGGATAGGTGGTCTGCAGCGCACCCAGGCACATCCGCGTCTCGACAAGAAGGGTGCGCGCCGCCCGGATGAGTCGCGGGCTCGAAGAACTCGCCACCAGAATTTCGTGGAAGCGCTGATCGCCGTCGGACACACCGGCCGGATCGTCGCGCTCGGCGGCAGCGCGCATCGCGTCGACCGCGGGGCCGAGGTCGTGCCACGCCTGTTCCCGGCGACCTTCGAGGATCAGTTCGAGGGCGCCACCCTCGATGACCCGGCGGCTCCGGTAGATGTCGACGACGTCGTCGAAAGTCAGTTCGGTGACGAAGATTCCGCGATTCCGGATGCTGTAGAGCAGCCCCTCCGAGAGGAGGCGCTGCATGGCCTCGCGAAGCGGTCCGCGCGACACCGCGAAATGCGTCGCGAGTTCGGTTTCCCCCAACTGGGTGCCCGGCGCAAGCGCGCCCTTGACGATCGCAGACCGAAGCTGTTCCGCGATGAGTTCCGCTGTCGACGGTCGCGCGACAGGCCGGAGATCGTCGAGATCACCGAGCGCCATGATCGATACCTTCCTCGAACAAAATGCCCAGTTCCGGGCGCATCACTGTACATCCGGCCAGTCGCAGGCCCTGCCACACCGTCACCTGATTTGCGGTGAGAACCGGCTTCCCGACGTGCTTTTCGAGCTCCCGAAGAATGCGCAGGGTGTGCATCGCGGTATCGGGGACGAGGAGCACGTCGGCGTCCGGATGGTCGCCGGCCGCGGCGAGGTCCAGCACGTCGTCCGCGGAGAGCGTGCCCACCTGAGCGGCCGTGTCGATGCCCGCGACGCCGAACGACACCACGTCGCTACCTGTCGCGGTGAGAAACTCGACGAACAGTGCGCCGACATCACGGGGATAGCTGGCGGCCACCGCGACGCGCGTCGAACCCAAGGCCGTCAACGCCTCGACGAATGCGAAGCTCGTGCTGGATGCGGGCACGCCCCCGGCCGCGACAGACAAGTCGTCGACCTGCGTGCGCGCACCCTCTACTCCGTAGACGAAACTGCCCGATGTGCACGCCCACATCACCGAATCCGGGTTCTCCGGCGCCAACTGGGCGGCACCGGCCGCGAGTTTCCGCGGACCGCCCAGGTCGAGCAACTCGGGTACCGCGTGCAGATCGGTGCCGTAGATATGGGCGACGGGAAAAGCGGCGCCGACGAGTTCTGCGGCGAACACGTAGTCGTCTTCTGCGGCATGGCCGGGGTAGATGATCCCCACTTTCACGGAACGGTCCTGCTGCATCAGAAAACACCTCTCAGCCATTTGCCCGGTCCGGTCATCGGTAATCTCATCCGCCCGAGACATGCCCAGATGGTGAGCTGGTTCGCTGTGAGCACGGGCTTGCCGAGTTCCCGCTCGAGCGGGGCGATGAGGTCGTAGGTGGGCAGATTGGTGCAGCTGACGAAGATCGCTTCGGAATCGGGGCTGTCCGCGGCAATGATGCGCTCGGCGATGGTGCGGTAGTTGACTTTCCAGATGCCGCCGCCGAGACCCAGGTGGGTCGACCGGACCACCTCTGTTCCGGCTTCGGCAAGAAAGCCGTGCAGGAGTTTCGTCAATCGCTCGTCGTAGGGGGTGATCACCGAGATCCGGGTGAGGTCGAGGTCGTGCAGCGCTTCGAGTAGCGCCCCGGAAGTGGTGACCGCGCAGGGGGCTCCGGCTTCGCAGATGGCGTCACACAAGGTCTTCTCGTATCCGATGCCTTTGATGAAGCTGCCGGAGGTGCACAGATAGGCGACCACTTCCGGTTCCACGTGCAGCACGTCTCGGGTAGCGGTGACGAGGTGTCTTCGCTCCGAAACCAATTCGGCCATCTCCAGACTGACCGGGACCGGTTCGTAGGGTGTCCGCGCCAGATGCAGACTCACCTCGAGCGGTGCCCAACGCCATAGTTCGCGCTCGAGAGCGAGATCGAAAGGCGCGATGATGCCTACTCCCCGCTGCGCCAGAGGCCCCTCGAATTCGGGGATGTCCAGTTCCATGCAGTCCCCCGAACGACGTCCATTTCCGGCAATCCCCCGGCAGGTGAGATTGTTGACAATCATACGATGCGCTCATACGGTGTCAACGTGAACGCGAACCCGGTCGTGGCAGTGCTTCATGCCGAAGCCCTGCCCACCGCGGCGCGGATGTCACCGGTCGCCGAGCATGCGACCATTCGCTATACCAAGCGCGAGGGACTGGCCGGCGCTCTCGACGGCGCCGACGTCCTGTTCGTCTACGACTTCCAGTCCGACGCCCTCCCCGACGCGTGGCACGCGGCGAACGCACTCTCCTGGGTTCACGCGGCCTCGGCCGGAGTCGATCCGCTGATGTTTCCCGAGTTGGTCGACAGCGACGTCACGGTCACCAACTCACGCGGAATCTTCGACGTTCCGATCGCGGAATATGTTCTGGCTCAAATACTGTCGTTCGCCAAAGGCATCCCGGAATCTCTGCGCCTGCAACGAGACCACACGTGGAGACACCGCGATTCCGAGCGCATCGCCGGTCGCAGCGTCCTGGTTGTGGGCACCGGACCGATCGGGCGGGCCATCGCACGACTCCTCACCGCCGCGGGGATGAAGGTCAGCGGGTCCGGTCGCCGCAGCAGGGTCGGCGACCCGGACTTCGGCACCGTCACCGCAACCGAGGATCTCCCGGCGGCGCTGGCCGTGGCCGACTTCGTCGTGCTCGCAGCCCCTCTCACCGACAGCACCCACGGATTGTTCGATGCCGAGTTGTTCGGGTCCGTGAAGCGCGGCGCACGGTTGGTCAACGTCGGTCGCGGTGAACTCGTGCGCACCGATGACCTCGTCGACGCACTCCGCTCGGGCGTGCTCGCGGGCGCTGCGCTCGATGTCGTCGATCCCGAACCGCTGCCGCGCGACCACCCTCTGTGGGATCTTCCCGGTGTAGTCGTCACCCCGCACAACGCGGGCGACTTCGTCGGGTGGCAGGACACGCTCGTCGACGCATTCGCCGACAATTTCCGCCGCTGGAGAGCAGGATTGCCACTCGAGAATGTCGTGGACAAGCGACTCGGTTACGTGCCGAGTTCGTGAGGGGCGGTGTGCCCGGGCAGAACCCGGCACACCACCCGGACAAGGAGAACACGATGAACCCCACCGACATGACCGCCGTCGAACTCGTCACCGCGTTCTCCTCCGGTGAGCTGTCGCCGGTCGAAGCCGCGCGTGCGGTGTTCGACGAGATCGCCGCACGCGACGGTGAGATCAACGCCTATTGCCTCGTCGAGGAAGAGAGGGCGCTCGCTCAGGCCCGTCGTTCCGAGGAGCGCTGGCGCACCGGATATTCCAAGGGTCTCCTGGACGGTGTGCCGATCTCGATCAAGGATGTGTTCCTCACCGCGGGATGGCCGACGTTGCGGGGTTCCCAAGCCGTCGACGAACATCAGCCGTGGCACGTGGACAGCCCGGTGACCGCCAGGCTGCGTGAGGACGGCATGGTGTTCGTCGGCAAGACCACGACGCCCGAAATCGCCTGGAAGGCCGTCACCGATTCGGCGCTGTACGGGATCACCCGCAATCCTGCCGATACGACGAAGACCGCCGGTGGCTCGTCGGGCGGGAGCGCCGCGGCGGTCGCGGCCGGATTCGGCCCGTGCTCCGTCGGCACCGACGGTGGCGGGAGCATTCGGATCCCCGCCGCGTTCTGCGGAGTCGTGGGATTCAAACCCACCCACGGACGGATCCCGCTGTTTCCGGCCAGTCCGTTCGGCCCACTAGCCCACGCCGGACCGATCACCCGGACGGTCGAGGACGCGGCCCTGCTCACCGACATCCTGTCGCTTCCCGATCACCGCGATCCCACGGCGCTTGCGCCCCCGATCATGACCTTCCGAGGTGCGCTCCAGCGGGAGGTACTGGGCATGGGCATCGCGTATTCGAAGACCCTCGGATACGTGACGGTCGATCCGGAAGTCGGCGACATCGTCGACGCAGCGGTACGAAAACTCGACGAGGCCGGACTCCCGGTGACCGAAGCCGACCCAGGTTTCGGCGACCCCCTCGAGGCCTTCGAGATCATGTGGGCCGCGGGCGCGGCCGCGATGCTGGCGTCCTTCCCCGAAGGCACCCGGAACAAGGTGGACCCCGGCCTGGGCGCGGTCTGGGAGCGAGGCGAGCACCTACGCGCCGTCGACTATCTGGATGCGCGGGCGGTCGCAGCGAGCCTCGGAATCGCGATGGGCCACTTCCACCAGACACACAACATGCTCCTCACCCCCACGGTGCCGATCACCGCATTCGAGGCGGGTCACGACGTTCCCCCGGGCTCCTCCGCGAGCGGGTGGCCGCAGTGGACGCCGTTCAGCTACCCGTTCAACCTCACCCAGCAACCGGCGATCAGCATCCCGGCCGGCACGACGGCCGCCGGCCTGCCGGTGGGCCTGCAGATCGTCGGACCGCGCCACTCCGACGACCTGCTGCTCGCGGTCGCCCGATTCGCCGAATACGCGCTGAGCTAGTGCGACGTCACGGCGCGAGCACGTAGCGGCCGCGCACCCCGCCCGCAGCGACTGCGCGGTGGGCATCGGGGGCCGCCTCGAGCGGCACGACGGAATGCACCCGCGCCGGGAGGCCACCCGACGCGGCCCGCACGAGCAGATCGCCCAGCCGGGCGCCGTCGGGGCGCGTTTCCACGGCCGATACCGAGATTCCGCGTTCGGCGGCCGGAACCGCGTTCGGCTTGACGCCGACGAATCTCCCCCCGTCACGAACCACCTCGAGCGCCCGTTCCTGCAGTGAGGCAGCGTCGGCGACCGCGTCCCAGCCCGGCTCTGTGTGCGGAGCGAATCGGGCGCCCAGACTCCGCACGAACTCCCCGTCCTCGGGCCGCGCAAGGCCCGTTACCTCCCATCCCCGTTCGGGCGCGAGTGCGAGAAGATAGCCACCCACCGCGCCTGCTGCCCCGGTCACGAGGAGCCGGTGTGAGTCGGTGGGTGGGTCACCGAGCAGGTCGAGCATCTGCACGGCGGCCAGCCCGTTGACCGGCAATGTCGATGCCGTGGCCAGATCCAGTCCGTCCGGGACGACGGCGAGGCCGGCGACCGGCACGACGACTTGTTCGGCGTACGTGCCGTAGTCGCGATCGAAGCCGCCCACCATGCCGGCGACGCGGGTGCCGATCTCCAGGTCCACACCTGGGCCGGAGTCGAGCACTGTGCCGGCGAACTCCCATCCCAGCCCCGTGTATTCGGGCTGGTCGATCAGGCCGATCGTGTGGAAGAACCCGTCCGCGACCCCGAGATCGACCGGATTGACGGGTGCGCCGGCGATCCCGACCCGAACCTGCCCGGGTCCCGGTCGCACGACGGGAACGTCGATGATCTCGATCGAGCCGGGCCCGTTCGGAGTGCGCACCACGGCGGTGCGGAAAGTCGATGTGTTCATCGGTTGCTCCTCGGCACTTGTATCGAAATGACTCTCCGCTTCATCATGGATAGGTAGCTCTCCGGCGGGAAGTACGCACTCCGAAGTGCGTAAGGCACCCACCGGTAGGAAGGAGCACTCATGCCGACCATGACCGCGGCTCAGAAGCGAGCGCAAGTACAGGCGGAGTACGACGCATTCCTGGCGGAGTGCCCCAGCCGTCAGCTGCTCGCGCGTATCTCGGACAAGTGGGTGGCGTTGATTCTCGCCGCGCTCGGGAGTGACGGGCCCTCCCGCCCCGGTGACGAATGCAGCGGCGAACCACGAGCGATGCGCTACTCGGAACTGTCACGCAGGCTTGCGGGGGTCAGTCAGAAGATGCTCACGCAGACACTGCGCTCACTCGAGCGCGACGGCCTCGTGACGCGCACCGTCGCCCCGACCGTGCCCGTCACGGTCACGTACGAACTCACCGAACTCGGACTGTCGCTCCACCAGGTGATACGCGGGATCAAGGCGTGGGCCGAGGCCCACATGGACGAGGTGCTCGCGCACCGTGAACAGTACGACGCGGAGGAGTGACGAGGGACGGGACGTGATCACCCACGGGCGAACGTCAGCGTCTCCCCCGCTGCGCCCTCCATCCACAGGTCGTTGCACGCCACCGCGAGGTCGGTCAAGCCCTCCTCGATGGTCGCGAACACGTTGCCCGGCACCCACCCCACATCGCCGTTGAGGAGCAGATTGTTCCGCCCGTAGAAGAGTGCCAGATCGGTAGCACCCTGCGCCGCATGCGCTTCCGATCCCGGCTCGTATCCGTATGCGGAGTTCCCGATCTCCCACGGTTCGAAATCGAACAGGCACACGTCTCCGGGGATCGGGGTCACCGTCGGATTCTCCCGATGCGGAGCCGCCGTGATGCGCGGAACGAGGGTGTACACCTCGTTGCGTGCGTATTTCGCATGGAATGCGGACCCGTTCTGCGGCAGAACATTCCACACCGCGTCGCAGGTCAGCGGAGCCTCCGCTTCGAGCAGTCGTGCGCGACAGGAGATGCCGCGCTTGTCGAGGGAAATGGTGATGAACCGGGCCACAGGATCTCCTTCGTACGCGTGACAGTTCAGATCTCGGCGAGAACCTCCGACCAGATATCGAGTGCCTCCTCGATCTGCTCTCCGGTCACGATCAGCGGAGGGATCATGCGTACCACGTTCATGTAGGCGCCGCAGGTCAACAGCAACAACCCTTTTCGTGCGGCTGCGTGCTGTGCTGCTGTGGCGCCGTCGCGGTCGGGTGCACCGTCGGCACCGGTGAACTCGGATCCGACCATGAGCCCGAGTCCACGAACGTCACCGACGGCGGGCGTCGCCCGCGTCTGCGCACCCGCCAGCAACTCGTCCCCGCGCAGCGCCGCGTTCGTCACGAGTCCTTCCTTCCGGATCACCTCGAGTGTGGCGACCGCCGCCGCGCACGACACCGCGTTGGCTCCGTAGGTTCCGCCCTGCGATCCCGGCCGGGCACGAGACATGAGTTCTTCGGAGGCCGCGATGCCGGACAACGGAAATCCGCTCGCGAGTCCCTTTGCCATCGTGATCACATCCGGACGCACGTCGAAGTGCTGGTGCCCGAAGAACTTTCCGGTGCGCCCGAATCCTGTCTGGATCTCGTCGAACACGAGGAGGATGCCGTATCTGTCGGCACGCTCCCGCAGACCCTGGAAGAAGCGGACGTTGCCCGGGATGTAGCCGCCTTCGCCGAGCACGGGTTCGACGACGAATGCTGCCGTTTCGTCGGGCGCGGTGACGGTGGCGAAGAGGTAATCCAGTTCTCGGAGCGCGAAATCCGTTGCCTCGTCTACGCTCCACCCGTACCGGTAGGCGGTGGGGAACGGCGCGACATGCACGCCTCCCATCAACGGCGAGAAGCCTGCGGAGAACCGGGTGCCCGACGTCGTCATCGACGCGGCGGCGACCGTCCGGCCGTGGAACCCGCCGTGGAAGACGACCACGTTGGGACGACCTGTCGCCTGCCGCACGAGACGCAGCGCTGCTTCGACAGCCTCGCTGCCGGAGTTCGCAAAGAACAGTGAATCGAGACCTTCGGGCAATACCGGACCCAGTGCCTCGACGAGTTCGAGGAGCGGCCGGTGCATCACGGTCGTGTACTGGCCGTGGATCAGGGTAGCGACCTGCCGCTGCGCCGCCTCGACCACATGCGGATGACAGTGCCCGGTACCGGTGACACCGATACCGGCGGTGAAGTCGAGGTAGCGACGCCCGTCGCTGCCGTACAGATAACAACCCGACGCGTGGTCCACGGTGACCGGGGTGGCTTGCAGGAGAAGTGGTGACAGTCGTGCCATGAGGGCCCTCCCGGGATACACCTACCGAATTCGGGCACTTGCTCTTGTCGGATTGTTGACAATATGCATAACATGGGTCCACGCCGAAGGCAACGGCACGCGGGAGAACCGCATCCGAAGCGGGCCGGTCGAACTCGACCGAGGTGTGGTCGGGCCGGCCACCCCGTCCGCGGCGGTCGGCTTCGCCGCGCCCAGGGAGTTTCATCGGTCCGCGAGCAGGGAATGCCCTCAGCGACAACAGCGCCGACCGATGAGGCAATGATGATTACGAACAACGAACTCGATACCCTCGCTCGTGCCACCGCATACGGTCCGGACGGCACCAAATTAGGAAAAGTCGGCGAGGTATATCTCGACAACAGAACCGGGGAGCCGGGCTGGATCACGGTGGTGACCGGACTGTTCGGCACCCGCCGTCACTTCGTCCCCGTCGACGACGCCACCCTCGACGACTCGGGTGTGCATGTGCCGTTCGACAAGGACACGGTGACAGGCGCGCCGAATGTCGAGGAGAACGGCGAACTCACGCCCCTCGAAGAAGACGAACTGTACCGCTACTACAGCGGCGCTCACGAGAGCGATTCCGCGTCCACCGACGCGCATCGGAACCCGGCCGCCGGACGATCCGGTGACACGGATCGAATCGGTGACACGGATCGAATCGGTCATACGGATCGACCCGGTGACGCAGGCCGGACAGGCACGCTGCCCCCCGACGCCGCACGCGAAGGCATCGCAGGCAACTACCGTCCCTCGCACGACACCCAGCGCGACAATCCGCTGCAGCACTCGGTTCCCGGCGACACCGCCTCCACCCCGTCGTCCCCTTCGGGCACGGCACGTGGCGTCTCCGACTCCGGAGACCGGACAACCGGATCGCCGTCCCAGGGCTTCGGAGATTCGGGATCGTCCGGGCACTCTCACAACCCGACTCCGGGCACCCTGTCCACCCCCACCCCCGGCACGCATTCCATCCCCTCCACGGCCGATACGCACACGAGCCACCGCACCTCCGACGATCTCCGGGGTAACGTGACCCCGGATACCCGTATCGGGGAGAGTGCCGACACTCGCCGTACCGGCACTCCGGACGCCCGTCCCGGCGGGGACCGCGACCGGAACAAGGAAAACAAGGGTCACGGCGACGAGCCGCGCAAGCCGCGCCTGGTGAAGCGCGTGGTGACCACGGAGTACTACGAAGAGGATCCCGACGGCTCCACGCAGTCCTGACATTCGCCTGACCGTCGAAAATCCAGACGAAAAAGGGCGCCGGCTCCGGGGTTCGTCCCCGGGTCCGGCGCCCTCTTCTCTGCTCTACAGCCAGGTGTCTTCCGACGCGGTGGTGAGAAACGCTTCGAGATCATCACGCCACGGCGCGGGCACCGTCTTGTCGGGCTCGATGCCGGTGTACTGACCGCGGTAGAAGAGCAACGGACGCTCCGCCTCGTCGCGCACCTCACTGAGCGACGCGACCCGGCCGAACACCACCCAGTGGTCGCCGCCGTCGTGAACGGTCTCGACGGTGCAATCGATGTGAGCGAGCGAACCGGTCAGGATCGGCGAACCCAACTCCGAAGGGCTCCAGTCGATTCCCGCGAACTTGTCGGGTTCGCGAGAGCCGAAACGCGCACACGTCTCCTGCTGTTCCTCGGCGAGCACGTTGACACAGAAGCGACCCGACTGCTCGATCGCTCCCCACGAGCGGGATTGCTTGGTGGGACAGAACAACACGAGCGGCGGGTCGAGCGACAACGCTGCGAACGACTGGCACGCGAAGCCGATGGGCTCATCGCCGTCCATGGTCGTGATGATGGTGACTCCGGTGCAGAACTGACCGAGAACGGTACGGAACGACTTGGGATCGATCGCACCGCCGGCATCGCCGACCGGCACTGTCACGGCTGCATCCCCACCGAGAAATCGTGACCCCAGAGGCTCACCGCGGTGGATTCACGAGCGATCCAGCCCTCATCCTCGACCTGCAGTCCCTCACAGCCGAATTCGACGTCGAAACCGCCGGGCGTCTTCATGTAGAACGACAGCATCTTGTCGTTGACGTGCCGGCCGAGCGTTGCCGACATCTTGACGTTCTTGCGCAGTGCGCGATCGAGTGCGAGTCCGACGTCGTCGGAGTTCTCCACCTCGAGCATGAGGTGGACGATGCCGCTCGGGGTCGGCATCGGCATGAAGGCGAGGCTGTGGTGGCGCGGGTTGCACCCGAAGAACCGGAGCCACGCCGGATCGCCGTCCGCGGGCCGGCCCACGATCTGCGGGGGCAGGCGCATGGAGTCGCGGAGACGGAATCCGAGCACATCGCGGTAGAAGCGCAGTGATTCCTCGTCGTCGCGGGTGGAGAGCACCACGTGACCGAGACCCTGTTCGCCGGTGACGAACCGGTGCCCGTACGGGCTGACGATTCGGCGGTGTTCGAGCGCCGCACCGTGGAACACCTCGAGGGTGTTGTCCGACGGATCCTGGAAGGTGATCAGTTCGACCACACGGCGATCCGCGAGTTGTTCGGCGGTACCTTCCTTGAACGGCACGCCCGCAGCCGAGAGGTTGTCGCGAACCTCCTGAAGTTCGGCAGCGTTCGCGCTCTCCCACCCGGAGACGAGAAGTTGATCGGACTCGTGGGGCTCGATGACCAGACGCGCGGGGAAATCGTCCATCCTCAGATAGAGCGCGTCGGAGACCGACCCCTTGCCCTCGATCATGCCGAGGACCTTGAGTCCGTACTCGCGCCACGCGCCCATATCGGTCGCACCGATGCGAAGGTATGCCAGGGATCGGATACTCATGAGTTGTCTCCGTCCGTCAGAAAGTCCACGGTCAGCTTGTTGAATTCGTCGAACTTCTCGAGTTGCGCCCAGTGCCCGCAACCGCCGAACACGTGCAGTTGCGCGCGGGGAATCATCTTCAGTGCGACCAGCGCACCGTCGAGCGGGTTGACCCGGTCTTCCCGGCCCCAGATGAGAAGGACGCGCTGCCGCAGCCTGTAGGCGTCGCGCCACAGCATGCCCTTCTCGAACTCTCCGCTGGAGAAGGATTTGCCCATGGCTTTGGCAGCGGCCAGCGATTCCGGTGTACTCGCGGCGGCGAACCGCTCCTCGACGAGTTCCGGTGTGATCAGCGACTGGTCGAACACCATGATCCGCAGGAACGCCTCGAGGTTCTCGCGGGTGGGCTGGTAGCTGAATTTGCCGAGGTTCTTCACGCCCTCGGTGGGATCGGGTGCGAACAGATTCACGCTCAGACCCCCGGGGCCCATCAGCACGAGCCGTCCGGCGCGATCGGGATAGTCGAGTGCGAACCGCACCGCCGCGCCCCCGCCGAGCGAATTGCCCAGCAGGTGTACTCGATCGGTGATGCCGAGGGTGTCGAGCAGATCAGCCAGCGCCGACGCGCTGTGCACGAAGTACTGCGGATGCTCGGTCGGCTTGTCCGAACGTCCGTAACCCGGCTGGTCGACGGCGATCACGTGGAATCGTCGCGCGAGCACCGGAATGTTCTTGGCGAAGTTCGACCACGAGGACGCGCCCGGACCGCCACCGTGCAGCAACACGATCGTGGTGTCGTGACCGACGCCCGCCTCGTGATAGTGCAGGCGCAGATCGTCGCGGACCTGCGCGAAACGGGAGGTTGACTCGTAGGTGAGCTCTTCTGTTGCAGTCACAGGCGTTCCTAGACCATCGTGTCGGTGAGCGGGAGACCGAACTCGGCGGCGCCGAACATCACGTACGCGCGCTCTGCGTCGTTGGCGGCGTGCACCCGGCCGGCGTGTGCGTCGCGCCAGAAGCGCTGAATCGGTGTCCCGTTGGCGAGCGCGGTGGCGCCGGAGTTCTCGAAGAGCCGGTCGATCGAGGCGATGGCACGGCCGGTCGCGCGGACCTGGTCGCGGCGTGCCCGCAGGCGGATCTCCATCGGAACGTCTTCACCCCGCAGGAGGCACGCGTATTCGTCCGCGACGTTGCCCGAGAGTTGGCGCCACGCAGCATCGATGTCGCTCGACGCCTCGGCGATACGGATCTTCGCGAACGGGTCGTCCTTCGCCTTTTCGCCCGCGTAAGCGGCGCGGACACGCTTGCCCTGGTGCTCGACGTGCGCGTCGTACGCTCCGTACGCCATGCCGACGATCGGCGCCGAAATGGTGGTGGGATGAATTGTGCCCCAAGGCATCTTGTAGACGGGAGCCGTATTCTGCTCGAGGCCGGGTGAGGCGAGCTCGTTCATCGCCCTGAAGCTCAGAAATCGATGGCGGGGCACCACAACGTCTTTGACGACGATGGTGTTCGAACCGGTGCCACGCAGGCCCACCACGTTCCAGACGTCGTCGATCTCGTACTCGGATCGCGGGATCAGGAAGCTGCCGAAGTCGACGGGACGCCCGTCCTTGATCACGGGACCGCCGACGACCACCCAGCTCGCGTGGTCGCAGCCGGACGACCAGGCCCACGCACCGTTGACCTTGTAACCACCGTCGACCACTTCACCCGCGCCCATCGGGGCGTAGGACGAGGAGATCCGGACGTCGGGATCGTCGCCCCACACCTCTTCCTGCGCCTCCTGGCCGAACAACGCGAGGTGCCAGTTGTGCACGCCGATGATGCCGGAAACCCACCCGGTGGAACCGCACGCACTCGCGATGTTGCGTACCGCGGTGTAGAAGGTCACGGGGTCTGCCTCGTACCCACCCCACTGTGCCGGTTGCAGCAACCGGAAGAAACCGGCTTCCTGAAGTGCCTTGACCGAATCATCCGGGACGCGGCGCAGATCCTCGGCCTCCTGCGCGCGTTCGCGCAGGGTGGGCAGCAGTGCGTCGATCCGCTGCAGTACCTCGTGACTGTCGTGGTCACCCACTGGACGCTCCCGTCTGTTCAGGAATTGATCGCTTGCACCAAGACTAGAACATGTTCCTATTCGTGTCGAGGATCGCGAGATCAGCGCATACACCCCTGAACAGTTAGGACCAAAGTCCCGGTTCACTTCCCCTCGAGGACAGAATTCTATAACGTGTTCTAACAGGAGATTGCGGAAGGAAGGGAGCTGACATGGCGCAGATTCGCGAGATCGACATCGGAGAAGCCCGGACACGGTTCGCCCGAGGCTGGCATTGCCTCGGGCTCAGCAGGACGTTCGCCGACGGGCGTCCCCACGCCGTCGAAGCCTTCGGCACCAAATTGGTGGTCTGGGCCGACAGCAAGGGCGAACTGAATGTGCTCGACGGCTACTGCCGACACATGGGCGGTGACCTCACCCAGGGCGAGATCAAGGGCGACTCGGTGGCGTGCCCGTTCCACGACTGGCGCTGGGGTGGCAACGGCAAGTGCACCGAGATCCCGTATTCGCGCCGAGTTCCCCCGCTGGCCCGCACCCGCGCCTGGACCACGATGGTCAAGCACGGCCAGTTGTTCGTGTGGAACGACCCCGAGGGCAATCCGCCGCCGGCCGAGGTCACGATTCCTGACATCGAGCATCACGGCACGGGCGAGTGGACGGACTGGACGTGGAACCAGATCCTGATCGAAGGCGCCAATTGCCGGGAGATCATCGACAACGTCGTGGATATGGCGCACTTCTACTACATCCACTTCGCGTTCCCGACCTTCTTCAAGAACGTGTTCGAAGGTCATATCGCGGAGCAGTACCTCAACACGCGCGGCCGGCCCGACAAGGGGATGTCGACGCAGTACGGGCTCGAATCGACGCTCGAGTCGTACGCCGCGTACTACGGGCCGTCCTACATGATCAACCCGATGACCAACAGCTACGGCGGATACAACGTCGAGTCGGTACTGATCAACTGCCACTACCCCGTGACGCACGACTCGTTCATGCTGCAGTACGGCATCATCGTGAAGAAGCCGACCGGGATGTCCGACGAGCAGTCGGACAAGCTGGCGGCGAAGTTCACCGAGGGGATCGGTGAGGGTTTCCTCCAGGACGTCGAGATCTGGAAGAACAAGACCAAGATCGAGAACCCCCTGCTGTGCGACGAGGACGGCCCGGTCTACCAGCTCCGCCGCTGGTACGAGCAGTTCTACGTCGACGTCGCCGATGTCACCGAGAAGATGACGGGCCGTTTCGAATTCGAGGTCGACACCGCCAAGGCCAACGAGTCCTGGGAAAAAGAGGTCGCCGAGAATCTGGCACGCAAGGCGGCAGAAGAGAAGTCCGGCAAGCAGGAAGCCGAGGTCTGACGATGAGTTCCTCGACCCGGCAGAGAAGATGGGCGAAGTCACCGGATTTCGCCGATCGGCCCGATCGGGTCGAGGCCATCGCCACCCAGACCGCAATCGACAAGATCAACTATCTCGACTCGGGTCAGCACGAGGTGAGATGTCGCCAGTGCGGCACGTGCGTGCTGGTGCGTAAGAACAGCTACAAGCACACCAGCGTGCAGTGGCAGGAGAATCCCGACGCGGTGTGCCCCACCTTCCGCGACTCCGGCGTGGTCCCCGGTGCGTCGATCAGCCCCCGCGAAGGGTGCCCGCAGTTGCAGGCTTCCATCGACCAGGCCGTGCTCGATGGAACCATCGCCGTTCCCGACGCGTCGTAGAGGGGCGTCATTCTCGCGCGACGGGCACGCACTCGTCGAGCAGGGCCATGATGTCGCGCCCGAGTTCCAGCACAATCGCGCCGCCGGTGCCGTAGCCGACCGCCGCGATCCGCTCCGGATCGGTCCGCGGCTCCGCCCGCACCACATCCAGTGCCGCCCTGCCCATGGCCGGCATCCGGCCCGGGTCCGCGAGCAAAGGTGTCAGGTACGCGAGCATCTCCGCGGGGTCGTCGAACCAGCGCCCACCGTTGTGTTCGAAAGCGAAAGCGACGTAGCCGAGTTCGGCGAGAGCGTGGCCCGCTGCCGCTGGAAGTCGTTCAGCCCCGGCCCTTCCGGTCCGATCAGGACCGCAGGCCGGCGGTCGGCACCGGTCGGCAGAGCCAGGTGTCCGACCATCATCAGGCCATCCGCCGGATACTCGACCGTACGCGTGGCGATCGTCATGAATCGGACTGGAGCGATCACCTGGCCCGGTTGGGCTTTATTCGGCCCGGGTAACGACAAGTGCCCGTCGCCGTCCCCTGCCCGGATCTTGTCATGGGGCACAACCGAACGCCCACATCCCCGGCGAAAGAGTTCGCCGGGGATGTGTCGGGATATCACTCCACAGTGGCCGTTCGGAACAGTGGACGGGGCCGAACACGTCGTTCGGTCCCCCACCGGCCTACTGGCTGGGCTCGGGCAGTCCCTCGCACTGGACCTGCGGGTTCACACCCGCATAGTTCAGCGGACCTGCTATGACGGTGGTTGCCACCGTGGCCACGCTGCTGCAGTTCTGCGGGGAATCCTCGAAGTAGCCTCGCTGCCACCCAGCGACGGCCCCGATCACCAGCCAGACCAGCACCAAGAGAGTCAACAAACGCACGGTTCCCACCTCGCAGTCGATGATGTGTCCGAGGGTTCGGACGGCTGCGGATACCCATCTCGGAACCGAACAAACCCACCTATATCCACCAAGCGGGCAATCCGGTCATACGACGCCATTCGGTAATGCCCCGTTTCCCACCGGCTCGAGACGGTCCGCTGCACTTCGGCTCGACGCGCGGTACTGGAACGCGTTCCCGTCGACGTTCTCTGTACCGACAGTGGGTTGTACAGAAAAGATGGACTCCGCACCCCCTCGTTCTATAACGTGTTCTACATGAGCAATCAGGAGTACGACATCGTCGTCGTCGGCAGTGGCGCCGGCGGAATGACCGCCGCGATCACCGCTGCCCGCAAGGGGTCGAGTGTCGTCCTGATCGAGAAGGCATCCCGGTACGGCGGATCGAGCGCCCGCTCCGGTGGCGGCGTGTGGATCCCCAACAACGACGCCCTCGTGGCCGCCGGGGTGCAGGACACTCCCGAGGCCGCTCGCACGTACCTCCACAGCATCATCGGGGATGTCGTGCCCGCCGAGAAGATCGATACCTACATCGATCGCGGGCCCGAGATGCTCTCGTTCGTGCAGAAACACAGTGCGCTCGAATTACAATGGGTTCCAGGGTATTCCGATTACTATCCGGAGGCGCCCGGCGGCCGGGCAGGGGGCCGCTCCGTGGAGCCGACGCCGTTCGACGGCCGCCGCCTCGGCGACGATCTCGCATTGCTCGAACCTGACTACGCGCGTGCCCCGAAGAACTTCGTCATCACCCAGGCCGATTACAAATGGCTGAACCTGCTGGTGCGCAACCCCCGCGGGCCCCTCCGTGCCGTTCGGGTCGGAGCGCGATTCGTGTGGGCCAACATCACCAAGAAGCACCTCCTGGTGCGCGGCCAGGCGCTGATGGCCGGCCTGCGCATCGGCCTGCGAGACGCCGGCGTCCCGTTGCTCCTCGATACCGCGCTGACCGATCTGCTCGTCGAGGACGGCGTCGTGCGCGGGGTGACCGTCGACTCGCACGGCGAGCAGCGGATCATCCGAGCCCGCAAGGGCGTGATCCTCGCCAGCGGCGGGTTCGAGCACAACGAGGAGATGCGCAAGAAGTACCAGCGCGCGCCGATCGGCACCGAATGGACGGTGGGAGCCAAGGCCAACACCGGCGATGGAATCCTGGCGGGCCAAAAACTCGGGGCTGCAGTGGACTTCATGGACGACGCGTGGTGGGGTCCGTCCTTCCCGCTCACCGGCGGTCCGTGGTTCGCGCTGTCGGAACGAAGCCTGCCCGGCTGCATGATGGTCAACAGTGCCGGAAAACGATTCGTGAACGAGTCCGCGCCCTACGTCGAGGCCACACACGCGATGTACGGCGGAAAGCACGGCCGTGGGGACGGGCCCGGGGAGAATATTCCGAGTTGGCTCATCCTCGATCAGCGCTACCGTGATCGGTACACCTTCGCCGGCATCACCCCGCGAACACCCTTTCCCGGCCGCTGGGAGAAGGCCGGGGTGCTCGTCAAGGCCGGCTCGATCAGCGAACTCGCCGAGAAGATCGGGGTCCCTGCCGCAGCGCTCACCGACACCGTCGAACGGTTCAACGGTTTCGCGCGCGCCGGCAAAGACGAGGACTTCGGCCGCGGCGAGTCGGAATACGACCACTATTACGGCGATCCCCGCAACAAGCCCAACCCGAGCCTCGGTGTCGTCGACAAGGCGCCGTTCTACGCGTTCAAGGTCGTGCCCGGCGATCTCGGCACCAAAGGCGGCCTCGTCACCGACGTCCACGCACGGGTACTGCGCGAGGACGGCACCGCGATCGAAGGGCTCTACGCGACGGGCAACGTCGGTTCACCCGTCATGGGACACACGTACGCCGGACCGGGCGCGACGATCGGCCCCGCGATGACCTTCGGGTACCTGGCAGTTCTCGACATCCTCGATTCCGGTCACGGTGACCCCGTCGACGACGAACTGACCGAACCCGCCGAAAGCCGCTGACCGATACCGGCCACCGCGCCGCCGTTTTCGCGAAAGGACAACATCGCGTGCCCATCGACCCCGCCGTCGCTCTCGGCGCCGAGTTGCCCGCCCAGGAATTCTCCTGGTCGAGCAGCGACATTCAGCTCTACAACCTCGGACTCGGTGCCGGATCCCGGCCTACCGACGCCGGCGAACTGCTTTATCTCCGGGACCGCGCACCGCAGGCGCTGCCCACCTTCGCGACGGTCGCGGCCACGTTCCACCAGATCGAGCCGCCGAAGGTGTCCTTCCCCGGAATCGAAATCGATCTCGCCAAGGTCGTGCACGGCAGTCAGGAAGTGGTCGTGCACGCGCCCATCCCGCCGTCGGGCAAGGGCCGCACCGTCACCCGCATCTCCGAGGTGTGGGACAAGGGCAAGGCCGCCGTGATCGTGCAGGAATCCACCACCGAAGACCTCGACGGTAATCCTCTGTGGACGGCCCGGTCGTCGATCTTTGCGCGCGGTGAAGGTGGATTCGGCGGAGAACGTGGCCCGTCCGAGTCGGTGGAGCTTCCCGACCGGGAACCGGATGCCGAAATCGATGTCCCGACTCTTCCGCAACAGGCGCTTCTGTACCGATTGTGCGGGGACCGCAATCCCCTGCATTCCGATCCCGAGTTCGCGGCGGCGGCAGGCTTCCCCGCCCCGATCCTGCACGGACTGTGCACCTACGGAATCGTGTGCAAAGCCGTCACCGACGCGCTCCTCGATGCGGATGCCGCCCGAGTCGCCGGTTTCCGGGCACGGTTCGCCGGTGTGGTGTTCCCCGGGGAAACCCTCCGTGTACGGATCTGGGACGAGGGCTCCCGCAAGCTTGTGACCGCCTCGGTGGTCGAACGTGACCTCGCGCCGGCACTGGCCGATGTCGTCCTGACCGTGTCGTGACAACACCACCCTGGGGAAAGTAAACACACACATGGCAATTCGAGATTCGTCGCCGTCCCTGTCTCGGCGTGGCTTCCTTGCTGTGGGCGCCGGAACCCTCGCGGCCACCGCACTGGGCGGCTGGACACCCGCCCACGCAGTCCCTTCCGGTTCGGCAGCGAGCACCCTTCCGACACCGCCGACCTTTCCCGAGGGCATCGCCCTGTACCAGCAGGCGTACCAGAACTGGTCCAAGGAGATCATGCTGGACGCAATCTGGACCTGTGCGCCGAGAACGCCGGATGATGTTGTGCGTCTGGTCAATTGGGGTCACCAGCACGGCTACACGATCCGGCCGCGGGGCGCGATGCACGGCTGGACGCCGCTGACGGTCGTCAACGGCGCACCCATCGACCGGGTGATCCTCGCCGATACCATCGCCCACCTCGACTGGGTGGACGTCGATCCCGGAAGCTCTCCCCCCACGGTAACGGCGGGTCCCGGCGCCACACTCGACGCCATCACCACCGCACTTCAACAGCACGGCCTCGGCTGGGCGAACCTCCCCGCACCCGGAGTTCTCACGATCGCCGGTTCGCTCGCCGTCAACGCACACGGAGCTGCGCTGCCTGCCGACGGTGAATCCACCGAGCCCGGACACACCTTCGGGTCGTTGAGCAATCTCGTCACCGAGCTCACCGCCGTCGTATGGGACGGAAGCGCGTATTCGTTGCGCACGTTCACCCGCGCCGATCCCGATATCTCGCCGCTGCTGTGCCATCTGGGCCGGACATTCGTCACCTCCGTCACTCTGCAGGCCGGACCGAACTACCGCATGCGCTGTCAGAGCTTCACCGACATCCCATGGGACGAGTTGTTCTCTCTCCCCGGCGCCCAGGGCCGGACCTTCGAGTCGTTCGTCAGCAGTACCGGGCGCGCCGAGGCGATCTGGTATCCCTTCACCGACAAGCCGTGGCTGAAAGTCTGGTCTCTCGCACCCGAGAAGCCCGTCTCGTCCCGAGAAGTACACGGGCCGTACAACTATCCGTTCTCCGACAACGTCCCGGAGCCGATCACCGATCTGCTGGGCGGGTTGACGGCGGGCAACACCGCGATCGCCCCGGCGTTCGGGCAGACCTATTACGGTGTGACGGTTGCGGGACTGGCAGCCACCGCGTCGTCCGACATCTGGGGATGGTCGAAGGACCTGCAGTTCTACATCAAGGCGACGACACTGCGTCTCACCGAGGGCGGCGGCGCCGTACTCACCGATCGCGCCAATATCGCCACCGTCATTCACGACTTCACGCACTGGTTCCAGGAGCGGATCGAGCACTACCGCGCGCTCGGGCAGTACCCGCTCAACGGGCCCGTCGAGATCCGCTGTTGCGGTCTGGACCGGCCGGAAGATGTTCTCGTGCCCTCTGCCGGGTCGCCGACGCTCGCGTCGACGCGTCCTCGGCCCGACCACCCGGAGTGGGACACGGCCATCTGGCTCAATGTGCTGGGCGTACCCGGAACCCCCGGCATGTTCGCGTTCTACCGTGAAATGGAACAGTGGATGAGACAGCGGTACAACGGCGAAGATTCGACGTTCCGGCCGGAATGGTCGAAAGGGTGGGCATTCGGCCCGGACCTGCCGTACACCGATGCGTCTATCATCACGCAGAGCCTGCCCGACACCTATCGCGAAGGCGTTCCGTCCGAGGACAATTGGGATTCGGCGCGTGCGGTGTTCAACCGGCTGGATCCTCATCGCGTGTTCAGCAACAGTTTCATCGACACGTTGCTCCCCTGACCGGTCTCGTCAGCTTTGCTAATGTTCTGCCCCATGCGGAATCTGCGACGGTGGGCTGGTGCGGTAGCGGTACCGATCTTGGTGCTGGGAGGAGGGGCGACGCTCGCCGGAACGGCGTCGGCGATGCCCGACACCGGTTCGGTCATCCTGCCCTCGGGTGAGGACACCGCCGTAACCTTCGACGCCGACGGCAGCACGTTCCACGGCAGTCTCCGACTCCCGAACGGTGCCACCACCGGTGCTGCGCTGTTGCTGCCCGGTAGCGGTCCGACCGATCGCAACGGCAATCAGCCGGGGGTTGCGTCCTCCGACGTGCTGCTGAGGGTGGCCGATTCGCTTGCAGCACAGGGGATCGCCAGCCTTCGTTTCGACAAGATCGGGGCAGGCGACACAGGACTCGGAAAGTTCACGGCGGATACCGTCGGCGAGTACGGCTTCGTCGAGCAGGTCGATCACGCCGCGGCCGCAGCCGACCTGCTCGCCACGCGGACCGGAATCTCCACGTCGGACGTCCTCGTTCTCGGGCACAGCGAAGGCGGCCTGACCGCACTCGCTCTCGCCGACAGGGGAATCGGTGACGGGTTCGGGCTTCTCCAGCCCCTCCCGATGCGCTACCTCGACCTGCTGTCGGCACAGCTCATGGCCGTGGCAGAGTCCGGGCAGCTGAGCCCGGACCAGGCCGAGGCGGTGCGAACCGACGTGCCGCGGACCGTGGAATCGCTGCGCACCACGGGTACCGTCCCTGCGGACCAGCATCCTCTGGTCGCGCAACTCGGTTTGAACGAGGCCAACGCCAAGTTCCTCGCCGAGGCGGACCGGCTCGATCCGCCCGCGCTGGCCGCAGACCTGGCGGCGGATACACCGGTGCTACTCACCTGCTCGGACAAGGATCTCAATATCAGCTGCGCACAGGTCGACCCGCTGCGACGGGCTCTCGAGCACACCGACTTGCAGTTCGAGCACTTCGCCACCGCGAACCACAGCCTCGAAGAACTCGGCCCGGTGCCTCCGAGCCCCGCCGACGTGGTGGCATTGTTCCCCGTCTCGGCGGAGTTCGCGGTGGCGATCAACGACTGGGCAACTCGGCAAGCACGCTGATCCCGCCACCACGAGCGTCCACCGGGAAGCCGCGGTCCACCGGAAAACTCAGCGGCTGACCGCTTTCTGATACCTGTAGATCGCGAACGGTACGAACACGATCAGTATCAACGCGGTCCACAGGAGCGACGCGATAATCGGATGCTGCAGCGGCCACACGTCCGGCGGCGGAACCATCGGGTTGGTGTTCCCGAACAGATTTCGCACAGCCTGCGTCAGTGCCGACAGTGGATTCCATTCGGCGATCGTGCGGAGCACCGGGGGCATGGACGACGGATCGACGAAGGTGTTCGCGACGAACGACAGCGGGAAGATCACCATGAAGCTCGCATTGTTGAACACCTCGGGCGTCCGGACCCACATTCCGACCACGGCCATCACCCACGACAACGCGTAGGCGAACAGCAGCAACAGCAGGTAACCCGCTACGGCCTCCCCGAACGACGAGTGGATCCTCCACCCCACCACCAGACCGGTCAGCGACATCACGACCAGACTGACCACGTTGATGAGCACGTCCGTGGTCGTCCGTCCGATCAGGACGGCCGACGGTGCCATCGGCAGCGACCGGAACCGGTCGATGATGCCTTTCTGCAGGTCTTCGACCATTCCCAATCCGGTCCAGGTGGACCCGAAGATCACCGTCTGAGTGAAAATGCCGGCGATGAGGAATTCGCGATACGACATTCCGGGAATGTCGATCGCGCTACCGAACACGTAGGCGAACAGCAGGACGAACATGATCGGCGAAAGCATCGTGAACACGATGAGGTCGGGCACGCGCTTGATCTTGATCATGTTGCGCTTGGCTATGGTGAGGCCGTCCGATGTGACCAGCTGTACCGAATTCACTGCGCCGCCTCCTCTGTCTTCTCTGCCTCGTGGCCCGTCAGGGTGAGGAACACGTCGTCGAGTGTCGGCTTTCGCAGTGCCACATCGGTCACGCGAACGCCCGCCACCGCGAGCTTCCCCAGCGCCGCGACGAGGGCTTCGGCGCCTGCCCCGCCCCCCGCGCCACTCAGGGGGACGGTGAGCTTTCCGGTTCCCGAATCGAGCTGGATCTCGCCCGACGCGACCGAGGCGAGTTCGCGGCATGCGACTTGCTGGTCTCGGGAATCGGGCACACCGATTTCGATGCGTTCACCGCCCACCAGGCTCTTGAGTTCGTCGGCATTCCCGCGCGCGATGACCTTGCCGCGGTCGATCACCGCGATGTCGTCGGCGAGGCGCTCGGCTTCGTCCATGTACTGGGTGGTGAGCAGGAGCGTGGTGCCACGCGCCACCAGAGTGTCGATGACCTCCCACAACCCGAGCCGCGCCCGCGGGTCCAGGCCGGTGGTGGGCTCGTCGAGGAAGAGCACCGGCGGTTCGGCGACCAGCGCGCCTGCGAGATCGAGACGTCGGCGCATACCTCCCGAATAGCCCTTGACCGGGCGATCTCCTGCCTCTTCGAGATCGAACTGCGCGAGCAGTTCGCGCGCTCTGTCCCTGCTGTGTTTGACGCCTAGGTGGTAGAGCCTGCCGACCATTTCGAGGTTCTCGAAACCGGTGAGGTATTCGTCTACCGCCGCATACTGCCCCGACGCTCCGATGTGGGAGCGGAGTGCGCGGGCGTCGTTCACGACGTCGAAGCCCGCTACCCGCGCGCTACCGGCGTCGGGCACGATCAAAGTGGTCAGTACCCGGACCATCGTCGTCTTGCCCGCCCCGTTGGGACCGAGCAGCGCCGTGACCGTCCCTTCGGGCACCTGGAGATCGATTCCGTCGAGGGCTTTGACGTCTCCGTAAGTCTTGATCAGTCCTTCTGCGACTATGGCATCGGCCATGAGTCCTCCCTGACTGGTGGTTGCGTCGTCAGTCTGCACTACATGACCGACACGTTTCGACCGGTTTTTTCATCGCAGAAATCGCACACGTTCGGAATCGGCTGCTCCGGCAGTACCCCACGCATCGGCCGCACGAGGCGCCAACCCGGGCTTTTCCGGGTGAGGTATGCGTGGAATTCGAAGGTTGCGGCAAGGGTCAGCCGCACGAGCGAGAAGGCATCGCCCTGGCCCACGGCGGAGATTGCCGTCCGGCCCAGGCCAGCCCGAAATCCTTCGCGCGGAATGACATCGCGTGTTCTACTGAGCGCTCATTCCATAAGAAGGGGGCCTGTATGACCGTACGATTCCTCCGGCGCACCGCCGCTTCCGCTCTCGTTGCCGCAGGCATGTTCACCGGACTCGGGGTGGGCGCCGGAACCGCCGCTGCAGAGACTCCGATTCCGATGAACCGCTGCTGGGGCATCAGCCCCTACATCGTGGACCAGCCGTATGCGCCGGCACGGCTGTTCGGATGGCAGACCGAACCGGGAAGGATCGAACTGTCCCTACCCGACGTATCCAGCCTGTGGTTCTTCGCCGGTGGATATCGGTCCGACGTTCGCCTCGACTGGCACAACCGCAACACGGGTGCGCGCGGAACCGTCACCGACTCCGTCAACGTCGCCTACCCGGGCAGCGGAGTGGCGCGCTTCGACGTGCGCTCGGGCCCCGGCGACGTCGAATTCACCGTCAGCGCAGTGAACAGCATCCCGTTGTGGGCAATCCCGACCACGTCGTGCGGTGGCGTCGTCAACGTCTGGTAGTCGCACGCGCCAACCGGGACAGCTGTACCCAATCCAGAACCGGCCGGGGAATCCGCATCCCCGGCCGGTCGCGGGGCACGAGGACGCGTAACGCACCCGGGACGACCGTGCAGCGCACCGGCGACGGCATCCGCACAGACTCCCCGTCCACACCGACCGCGATGTCGTGTTCGTCCGAGAACACCACGACTTCCGCGGCCGTGCGCTGGACGAGACCCCTGGTCCGCGCCCGGCGGAGAACTCCGACGATCTGGCCGGCTCCGTGCATCGACAGAGCGATGACGCCGAGCCTGCCTCGATCGAGCCGAAGACGCCGACCCATCCCTACCAGATCGTCCGTGGTGTACGGATTGTTGCTCACGAGCAGCGCGCGTGGACCGTCGAGAACCGTGCCGTCGATACGTGCGCGCAATCCTGCGTGTGCGCTGGTGTCCAGCAGGTCGGGCAACAGGTCGAGAACGGTCTTCGCCTTGTCGTCGCGGTATTGAGGGCTTTCCACGATCTCGGCGTAGACCCCGAAGGACGCATTGTTGACGAAGGGCCGACCGTCGATGTTTCCGAGGTCGACGTGCAATTCGACACCGTCGCGCAGCGCCTCGAGACCGGCCACGGGGTCTTCCCTGTCCAGCCCGAGGTCGAGCGCGAAGTGGTTGCGCGTGCCGGCACTGATCACCAAGAACGGAATCCCATGCTCCGCAGCCACTCCCGCGACCAGTGCCTGAGTGCCGTCACCGCCGGCAACACCGAGCAGATCGGCTCCCCGCGCCACCGCCCGGCGCGCGAGCGCCTGGACATCGACGAATTCGGGCCCCTCGAGCATTACGACCTCGGCACCGAGTTCCTCGGCTCGTCGTCGCAGGTCGAAACGGACGACCTTGCCACCGCCGGAGTGCGGGTTCATCACGAGGAACGGCCGGTGCACAGTCTCCGCAGGGTATTCGGGCATCGTGGATTCGGAAGAACGGATCCGCAGCGCGGCGCGGGCAGATCCGAATGCCGCGATCACGAGAGCCGCCTCGAGCGGGATCACCCACAACTCGCGCTCTCGCACGATCACGACCAGCACGACGATCGGAGCACACAGCGCCGACACGAGCGCTGCAAGCCGG
The DNA here is from genome assembly GCF_042717545.1 of Rhodococcus sp. NPDC058639. Classification (NCBI taxonomy): domain Bacteria; kingdom Bacillati; phylum Actinomycetota; class Actinomycetes; order Mycobacteriales; family Nocardiaceae; genus Rhodococcus; species Rhodococcus sp. NPDC058639. The sequence continues at coordinate 73,625 of NZ_JBHXRF010000002.1, read as the reverse complement.
AGAAGACCACGCCACGTGAGAAACCCGTAGACGGCAACGACGGCCACCACCACGGCCGCGATGCTCGTCACCGTGAACAGCACTGCGCCGCGGAGGCCCGCAACCACGATCGGTACGACCAACGCCGCCGCGAGAAGAATCCAGGCGAGGCGTGCCCACCGCAGGGCGAACCCGTTGTGGGACTCGTCCACAGGTGCGGTCATCGTCGGGTTACGGGCGCGCGGGCGCGGTCACCGAGACGTGCGGCTAGACCGCCCGGACGGCCCTACGCATAGCTACGCGGATCCCAAGTGGAAACAGCCCAGATGACCACGACGTCGAGCGCGATGATGAGGATGGACCACCAGGGGTAATACGGCAGCCACAGGAAATTGACGATGATGGAAATCGCCGCGATGACAATGGCGGTCACGCGCGCCCAGGTGGCGCCGGTGAAGAGCGCCGCACCGATGAGGATCATCAACGCACCGACCACGATGTGGATCCAGCCCCAGGTCGTGACGTCGAATTCGTAGGTATACGCCACGCCGACGACGAATATTTCGTCCTCTGCCACCGCTGCGATGCCCTGCAACAGGGATACGACACCGAGGGTCGCGAGAATTATTGCGGCACCTACCGATGTGCCCGCCGCGATGCCTTGCTTCACACTGGGTTCGCGCCGAGTGGCGCGCACTTCTTCGGACATGGTCGTCCCTTTCGGAGGCGAGTGATAGTCGTAGTATGCGCGCGCCGACCACTCACGTCAGCAAGATCGAAGTTTCTCTCCGACACCCGTATCCGTGCCGATAAAATCTCGGGACCCGGTGTGCCCCGTCCGTTCCAGCCCGCGGACCGCGGAGAAGACACGACTTCGGTAGCGGCTCAGCGAGTGAGGACGAGACCGGACGTCGGCACACCCGTGCCCGCTGTGACGAGCACGTTCTCGACGTCGTCGACCTGATTGCACGACGTCCCACGGATCTGGCGGACCGCTTCTGCGATTCCGTTCATGCCGTGGATGTACGCCTCGCCGAGTTGCCCGCCGTGCGTGTTGATGGGCAGCCTGCCGCCGAGTTCGATCCCGTCGGCCACAAAGTTCTTCGCCTCGCCGCGGTCACAGAATCCCAGTTCCTCGAGCTGCATGAGCACGTACGGCGTGAAGTGGTCGTACAGGACCGCAGTCTGAATGTCCTTCGGGCCGAGGCCCGATTGTTCCCACAATTGGTTCCCGACGATGCCCATCTCCGGGAGACCTGTGAGCCCGTCGCGGTAATAGCTCGTCATGATGTACTGATCCGGTCCGCTGCCTTGCGCCGCCGCCGCGATCACCGCGGGGACCTGCTTCAGATCCTTCGCACGTTCGGGCGTGGTCACCACCAGCGCCACACCCCCGTCCGATTCCTGACAGCAATCGAGCAACCGCAACGGTTCTGCGATCCAGCGGGAGTTCTGGTGGTCGTCCAAGGTGATGGGTTTGCCGTGGAAAAACGCCTTCGGGTTGTTCGCCGCGTGGGCCCGGTCCGCGACAGCCACCGCTCCGAAGTCCGCACCGGTGGCACCCGAGACGTGCATGTACCGCTGCGCCACCATTGCCACGAACGATGCGGGTGTGCTCAGACCGTGCGGGTAGGAGAACGCGTTGTCGGTACCCGAGGCGTTCACCTGGGCGGCGAGAGTGCTGTTCACCTGCCCGTATCGCGCGCCGGAACGTTCGTTGAACGCGCGGTACGCGACCACCACGTCGGCCACGCCGGTCGCGACGGCCATCGCCGCCTGCTGCACGGTGGCGCACGCCGCGCCGCCGCCGTAATGGATGCGCGAGAAGAACTTCAGGTTCGGGATGCCCACCGCACGCGCAACCGCGACTTCGGTATTGGTGTCCATCGTGAACGAGACCAGGCCGTCCACGTCGGAGGGGGCAAGTCCGGCGTCGTCGAGCGCGTCCCGCACGGCTTCCGCCGCGAGTCGCAGTTCGCTCCGGCCCGAATCCTTCGAGAAGTCGGTGGCACCGATGCCCGCCACGACCGCCTTGCCCGACAAGCCGCTCATTCGGCATCTCCGATCACGAGGGTCGCCTTCGCGGTGATGTGGTCGCCCAGCGCATTACGCCCGATGATGTCGACGGTGACCAGACCGTCGTCGACGGCCGCCACCGTGCCGGCGAGAGTGAGGGTGTCGTACGCGTACCAGGGCACGCCGAGGCGCAGCGAAATGGATCGCACCACTGCACGAGGACCTGCCCAGTCCGTGACGTACCGCTGGACGAGGCCGGTGTCGGTGAGGATGTTGACGAAAATGTCCTTGGACCCGCGCTGCCGCGCCTTGTCGCGATCGTGGTGCACGTCCTGGAAGTCGCGGGTGGCCAACGCCGTCGAGACGACGAACGTCGGGTCGGCGTGGATCGACAAGGGCGGGAGCGCCTGTCCTGCCGTCACCGCATCGGTGCTCACGAATCCTCCTCGAGGGACTTCCAGGCGTACAGCGTCCACGGGGTTCCTCCGGTGTCGTCGTCGCCGGGGAAGTCGAGATACGTTGCCTCGACAGGCATCCCGATTCTCACGTCCGACGGATCGATTCCCCGGAGTTCTCCCAGCATGCGCACGCCCTCGTCGAGTTCCACGAGCGCGACGACGAACGGTACCTGCCGACCCGGAACTTTCGGTGCGTGGTGCACGACGAAACTGAACACCCTCCCCCGGCCCGACGAGACCACGTAGTCGGTCGTCTCGTCCTTGTCGAGCCACAGCGCCGGTACCGGCGGGTGCTGCAACGTGCCGTCGGGACGGCGCTGGATGCGCAACTCGTGGCCGGCGACGCCGTCCCAGAAGAACTGCGTGTCGCGCGACGCGGACGGCCGCATCATCCGTGACGGGTCCAGATCCTCGGGCACCGTGTCCTGCGGGGCAGGTTCGGCAGACTCGCTCGGCGGAGCGAATTTGAGGATGCGGAACAACATTTCGGCGACGACTTCGTCGCCGACCTTCCACACGTTGCGGGTGGTGAAGAACCACCCTTCCCCGAGACCGGTTTTCTTCGGACCCACCACATCCTCGAGCGTGGACTCGATCGTCACGTGCTCACCGTGGCGAAGGTAGCGGTGGTAGATCTGGTCGCAGTTGGTGGCGACCACCGACGTGTACCCCGCGTCGTCGAGGATCTGCGTCATCCGGCCGAGTGGATCGTCCTTCTCCCGCTCGGCACCGAGACCCCGCATCGTCCAGACCTGAGCCATGGCGGGCGGTGCGACCGGACCGCCGTGCCCGGCTGCCACCGCAGCGGTCTCGTCGGTGTAGATCGGGTTGTCGTCACCGATCGCTTCGAGCCAGTTCCGGATCATCGGGAGATTGACGGGATCGCGACCGAACCGGGGTGCGGACGGCCCGTCGTGGCGCACGCGTTCGGCGGCCGCAAGGATCTCGTCTGCCGTACTCTCCGCGCCGGCCGTCTGTGCGCCCGTCACCGCGGTACCCGGGGCATACCCAGACCAGCGGTGGCGATCAGTTCTCGCATCACCTCGTTGACCCCGCCCCCGAACGTGATCACCACGTTCCGCTTGGCCATCATGTCGAGCCAACGCAGCAGATCGGCCGTGTCGGTGTCGGCCGGGTCGCCGTGGCGTCCGACGACCTCCTCGGCAAGTCGGCAGACCCGCTGGATCCGTTCCGTGGCGAACACCTTGGTGGCCGACGCATCGGCGATGTCGACGGCGTCGTTCTCACTCGCCGCGACCTGCCAGTTGAGAAGTTCGTTGAGCCGATGTGTCGCATGGATCTCCCCGAGCGCGCGGCGCACGTCGGGTTCGCCCAGGAGGTTGTGCCGTTGCACCCAGTCGTGCAGATGTTCGTAGATGCCCGCGACCCGGCCCGCCGGTCCGAGCATCACGCGCTCATGGTTGAGCTGCGTGGTGATCAGCCGCCAGCCCTTGTTCTCCTCACCGACGAGCATGTTCGCCGGCACCCGCACATCGTTGTAGTAGGTGGCGTTGACGTGGTGCGCACCGTCGCACGTGATGATCGGCGTCCAGCTGAATCCCGGGTCGGTCGTGTCGACGATGAGAATCGAGATGCCCCGGTGCCGCGAGTCGGCGGAACCGGTGCGGACAGCGAGCCAGATGTAGTCGGCGTCGTGGCCCCCGGTGGTGAAGATCTTCTGCCCGTTGATCACGTACTCGTCGCCGTCGCGCACAGCGGTGGTGCGCAACGCCGCAAGGTCCGTCCCGGCTTCGGGCTCGGAGTAGCCGATGGCGAAATGGACCTCACCGGCGAGGATCGCGGGGAGGAATTTGCGCTTCTGCTCGTCGGTTCCGTAGACCTGCAGGGTCGGGCCGACGGTCTGCAACGTGACACCGGGCAGCGGCACGTCGGCACGCATGGCTTCGTTGGCGAAGATCTGCTGCTCGACGTCGCCGAAACCGTGGCCGCCGAATTCGACGGGCCATCCGACTCCCAGCCATCCGTCCTTGCCCATTCGGCGGACTACTTCGCGGTAGGTGGGACCGTGCCGCTCGGTGCGCATGATCGCGGCTTCGTCGGCGGAGACGAGATTCGAAAAGTAGCTGCGCAACTCGGCTTGCAGCGCACGCTGGTCGTCGGTCAGATCGATGAACACCGGGCCCCCACGAGGTCGAGTCGGTACGAAGCGCCGCCGAGCCACCGTGCAAGATCCTTGGCGGTCGACGAGTATCTGTGCAGCGGATAGGTCGCGTCCACCCCGATACCGCCGTGCAGGTGGTGCAACACCCTCATGGCGGGAGGAAGTTCCGCAGCGATCCAGTACGCGGTGACGTCGAGATCGTCGTCGGCGTCGAGACCTCCGGACACACGCCAGACCGAAGACAATGCGGCGACATGCAGGGTCCGGGCGGTGACATAGACGTCCGCGATCTGCTGGGCCACTGCCTGGAAGGTAGCGAGCGGCTTACCGAACTGGTGCCGCTCACTGACGTGGCGGGCGGTGAGATCGGTTGCTCCCGAAAGCAATCCGTCCGAGTAAGCGGCGATCGCGGCGATCGCGAGACGGTAGAGCGTGGCCACGGACTCCGCACCGTCGAGGCCGTCGCCGAGCAGGGTTCCCACCGCGCCGTCGAGCCGTATCGAGAACTCGGGGTCGCCGACCGCCGAGGGACTGTTACTCAGCGTGACGCCCTCGGCGTTCGGATCGACCGCGACGACGCCGGAGTCGGTCGGCACCAGGACGAACCGCGCGCGATCGGCGTAAGGCACGGCCACGAACGATCCGGTGACGGCGTGACCGCCGTCCGTCGCGGTGGCGGTGGCCCCGGGCCGGCCGGGGAACGGACGGCCCGGTTCGGCGAGCGCGGCGGAGAGGACCGCACCGCCGGGGACACCGTCGAGCAGGACGTCCTGCTGTGTCTCGGTGGCGAGAGCGAGAACGGGAAGTACCCCGAAGCCGATGGTCGGCAGCGCGGGGATCCGTGCCGCCGAACGTCCGACCTCGGTGAGCACGGTGGCGGCCTCGGCGACACCGAGCGCCGAACCTCCGAGTCGCTCGGGCAGGGCCAGCGACAGCAGGTCGGCCTCTCCCATGGCTCTCCACAGGACGTCGGCGCCCAGGTCGCGGGCGAGCAGGTCGGCCGCGACGCCGGCAACGTCCTCCTGCGTCTCGTCACGTGCGAAGTCCACCGTTACCACCTTCGTGCTAGAACGTGTTCCAGTTGTAGCACTTGGTGGTGTCCCGCGGGAAGCACCCCCTACTCCCGAGGAAGTCCGAGAAGTCGCTCCGCTGCGACCGTGAGGAGAATCTGCTCGGTACCACCGGCAATCGTCAGGCACCGGGTGTTGAGGAATTCGCGGGTGAGCGGACCTTCCACCCAGCCCGCCTCGCCGGCGAGATCCATGGCGAGTTCGGCGGTGTCCTGTCGCTGACGTACGCCGACGAGTTTGCGCACGCTCGAGGCAGCACCGGGGTCTTGCCCGCCCAGTTGGGCGAGCGTGGTGCGTAGATCGAGCAGCGAACCGGCCGTCGCCTCCCCGATCTGTACGGCGATCCGGTCGTCGGCGACGGCGTCACCCGGTGTGGACAGTTCCAGAAGTTCCTCGATCGCCGCACCGAACGACGATTTGCCCCCCATCGCCACGCGTTCGTTCGCGAGCGTGGTGCGGGCGAGTTTCCACCCGCCGCCGAGCGGACCGACGACGCAGTCGTCCGGAACGAACACCGAATCGAGGAACACTTCGTTGAACAGCGCGTCGCCGGTGATCTCCCGCAGCGGCGATACCGCTATCCCCTCCGATTTCATGTCGACGAGGAAATAGGTGATGCCCTTGTGCTTGGGTGCCTCGCGGTCGGTTCGCGCCAGGCAGATCGCCCAATCCGCTTCGTGCGCGAGCGAGGTCCACACCTTCTGCCCACGCAGGATCCACCCTCCGTCCACCTTCTCCGCAGTGGTCCGGAGCGCGGCGAGATCGGAACCGGCACCGGGCTCCGAGAACAACTGGCACCACACGATGTCGCCACGCAGCGTCGGCATCGCGAATCGTTCTCGCTGCGCCGGGGTTCCGTGCTCCAGGATCGTCGGCACAGCCCACGACCCGATCACCAGATCGGGCCTGTCGACACCGGCCTCGGCGAGTTCCTGCTGGATGAGGATCTGCTCGGCCGGGCCTGCCCCGCGCCCGTACGGGGGTGGCCAGTGCGGCGCGAGATAGCCGGATTCGGCCAGCGCGGCACGGCGCTGCTCCTCGGGTTGCGCTGCGATGGAAGCGATGTCGTGCCGGATACGCTCGCGATCGCTCTCGTGCTCGGACAGATCGATACCGAGGTGCCGGCGGGCGCCGCCGCGCGCGAGTTCGGTGACGCGGGCGCGCCACTCCGTGGAACCGCCCAGCAACTGACGGGTGGCGACGGCACGGCGCAGGTAGTAATGGGCGTCGTGCTCCCACGTGAAGCCGATGCCGCCGAGCACCTGGATCGCATCCTTCGCGGTCTGCACGGCAGCGTCGAGTGCCACGGCAGCCGCAACGGCCACCGACACGGGAAGCTCGTCCGGATCGGTATCGATCGCGCGTGCCGCATCCCAGGCCACGGCCCGAATCTTCTCGGTGCGGCACAGCATTTCGGCGCACAGATGTTTGACAGCCTGGAACGCGCCGATGGGTTTGCCGAACTGTTCGCGGATCTTCGCGTACTCGACCGCGGTCGTCAGTGCCCAGCCGGCGATGCCGGCGAGTTCGGCCGCTGCCAGCCCCGCAGTGAGGTCCCGCACGAATCCGCTGGGGACCTCGACGACACGGTCGGCCGTCACGGCGACACCGTCCAGGCGCACCCGGGCGAGAGCCCGCGACTTGTCGAGCGTGTCGAGCGGCTCGAGACGCACACCGGCAGCGTCAGCGTCGACGAGTGCCCAGCGTTCTCGATCCCCGGCGAGTCGCACGAGCACCGCGACGCCCGGCTCGGCAGCGATGGCGGGACCCGCGTCACCGGTGAGGACGAACCCCTCGGTCGCCGGTTCCGCCCGCACCTCGGAGTCCAGTGCAAGGGCGGCCGGAAGGGCGCCCTCGACGAGTTGTGCGGTCGTCTTGGCCGTCGTGTCGCCGCCGCGGCCGAACACGATCGCCACCGCAGCGGTGGTCAGCACCGGACCCGCGGCCAGTTCGTGTGCGGCCTGCTCGAGCATGACCGCGAGATCGACGGTGGTCGCCCCGAACCCTCCCGATGCCTCCGGAACAGCAACACCGAACAGTCCCAATTCCGCGAGAGACGACCACCCGTCACGCCACGCCCCGTCAGTCCCCCGACGTATGGTTGCCAGTGGAACCGTGGCTCGTGACCAGGCATGAACGGATGCCTGAACGGCCCGCTGTTCTTCGGTGGTGGCGATACTCACAGCGGGTTTCCGCCTTTCGGAATGACATGGTTACCTAGAACGTGTTCTAATATGACACCGGTTCAGAGTCAAGGCGTGAGGAAACGAAGTTATGGCCACCCCGTCCCGCTCACGTTCCAACGGCACCGGAACGTTGACCGCCCTCACCGAGGACGATCTCAGTTCCAATGCCCAGAAGGAACGTCGCAAGCGGATACTCGACGCCACCCTCGCGTTGGCGTCGAAGGGCGGATACGAAGCCGTCCAGATGCGCGCCGTCGCCGAACGGGCCGACGTCGCCGTGGGCACGCTCTACCGGTACTTCCCGTCCAAGGTCCACCTGCTGGTCTCGGCCCTCGGGCGTGAATTCGCCCGGATCGAGAGCAAGGGAAAGATCCCGCCGGGGCACAGCCCGCTGGAACGGATGCACCTCATCCTCAGTCTCATCACCAAGGCGATGCAGCGCGATCCACTGCTCACCGAGGCCATGACGCGCGCTTTCATGTTCGCCGACGCATCCGCCGCCGCCGAGGTCGACCAGGTCGGCAAGCTCATGGACCGGTTGTTCGCCAAGGCCATGAACGACGGCGAGCCCGACGAAGAGGAACTCGCGATCGCCCGCGTCATCAGCGACGTGTGGCTGTCCAACCTCGTCGCATGGCTGACCCGCCGGTCGTCCGCTACGGACGTCGCACGACGCCTGGAACTGACGGTCGACCTGCTGCTCGGTGAGGGTGCACGTCCGTCGTCCGCCACTGCCGGCGCCTGATGTAACGGGAAACACCACCGCAGGAGCCGCTCCGGCGACACCCTGACGCTTTTCTTCGCTTACCTTGGTTCGCGTGAGTGCCCACGACCTTCCGATCGATCTCCGACGCGCCCTCGTCGCCGCAGCGCGTACACCGCGACTGCTGGTGGCAACCGACTACGACGGCACCCTCGCGCCGATCGTCGCCGACCCGGGGCAGGCGTATCCCCGGGCCGACGCCGTTCGCGCCCTGCGTGGACTCGCCGCTCTTCCTTCGACATCCGCCGCGGTGATCTCCGGCCGATCGTTGAAGGATCTCGCCGCGCTGTCGCGTCTGCCCATCGAGGTGAAGCTGGTCGGTAGCCACGGTTCCGAGTTCGACATCGGTTTCATCAACGAGATCGATCCCGAAGCCAAGCAACTGCTGACCGTGCTCGTCGACGGACTCGCGTCGGTCGCCGACAAGTTCGAGGGCGTACACATCGAGACCAAGCCCGCGAGCGTCGCTCTGCACGTGCGCAACGCATCCACGGAAGATGCCGAGCGCGCACTCGAGATCGTGCGCGGCGACCTCGCGCTGCGTCCGGGCGTGCAGGCCACCGAAGGCAAGTCCGTGATCGAGTTGTCGGTCGTGGCCACCGACAAGGGTGCGGCCCTCGACCTCATCCGACACCAGGATGCCGCGACCGCGGCGATCTTCTTCGGCGACGACGTCACCGACGAGAAAGCATTCGAGTCACTTCACGGTCCCGACGTGGGTGTGAAGGTCGGCGACGGCGACACCGCCGCGGAGTACCGGGTCGGCACCACCGAGGACGTCAACTCGGCCCTCGCGCTTCTCCTCGAGGAACGTCGCACGTGGTTGTCCGGTGCCAATGCCGCACCTATCGAGCGATTGACGATGCTCGCGAGCCCCCGATCCAAGGCGCTCGTCACCCCGGACGGCACCATCACCTGGATGTGCCACCCGGAGCCGGACTCGGCCGCGCTGTTCGCCCACCTGCTCGGCGGAGAATCCGCCGGCCACTTCACCATCGGCCCCACCCGCGAGTCGCTGCCGCTGAGCCAGCGCTACGTGGACTCCACGATGACTGTCGTCACCCGCTGGGCTGCCCTCGCCGTGATCGATTACCTGCCGCACGACGTCGAGCCGGGCAGAACCGACCTCACCCGGGTGATCACCGGCCGCGCGACCGCACTGGTGACCTTCGCGCCGCGTCCCGAGTTCGGACAGGGACAGGTGACCTTGGAGGTCACGGACGACGGAATCCGGGTGACGGGTTTCAACGAGCCCTACGTTCTCCGATCCCCCGGCGTGCGCTGGGACATCACCACCGACGGCGCGCACCAGTCGGCGCACGCCGTCGTCGACCCCTCCCAAGGGGACGTCGTGCTCGAACTTCGTTGCGGTACAGATGATCTGAGTGAGCATCCGGTGCCCCACGAGGAGCGCCGCGCCCAGGCCGAAGCGTATTGGAGCACGTGGGCGAACAACCTGGAACTGCCGCCCCTCAAGCCGGATCTGATGAAGCGCTCGGCTCTGACCCTGCGCGGCCTCGTCCACGCGCCGACCGGGTCGATCCTCGCAGCGGCCACCACGTCGCTTCCCGAGGAGATCGGCGGGGTCCGCAACTGGGACTACCGCTACTGCTGGCTGCGGGATGCGGCGCTGACCGCACAGGCACTGGTGCGAGTCGGATCGCTCGAAGAAGCCGAGAACTACCTCGATTGGGTGCACGGGGTGCTCGAGACCCTGCCCGGACCGGAGCGACTGCATCCGCTGTACACGCTGGCAGGTGGCGCGCTGCCTCCGGAGGCTGTTCTCGACAGCTTGCCGGGGTACGCCGGTTCGCGCCCCGTTCGCGTCGGCAACGCGGCGAACCAGCAGGTTCAGCTCGACGTGTTCGGTCCGATCGTCGACCTGATCTCCGAACTCGCGCATCGGCGCGAGGAGCGGGGCGTGGCCCACGAGCAGGCACTCACCGACCGCGATTGGGAACTGGTCTGCGCCATGGTGCTCGCGGTCGAGCGCCGCTGGTTCGAGCCGGACCACGGCATCTGGGAGATCCGCGACAATCCGCGGCACCACGTGTATTCGAAGGTCATGGGCTGGCTCACCGTCGACCGCGCACTCACCCTCGCGGAGAAGTTCGGTCGTCCCGCCGGTGAGGGCTGGGCCGAGCTTCGTCGCGAGATCGCCGAAGAGGTCAAGGAGAAGGGCTGGAACGAAGACGTCCAGTCGTACACCGCGGCGTACGACGGTACCGATCTGGACGCGGCGACGTTGTTCATCGGGCTGACCGGACTGGTGGACCCGGACGACAAGCGATTCCACGCAACCGTGCAGGCAACCGAAGCGGAACTACGCAGCGGGTCGACGGTGTACCGGTACCGGCACGACGACGGGCTCCCCGGCACCGAAGGCGGTTTCCACCTCTGTGCCGCGTGGCTGGTCGGGGCGTATCTCCTGATCGGGCAGCGGAACGATGCCGAGGCGCTGTTCACGCAGCTCGTCGCCGCCGCAGGCCCGACCGGCCTGCTCAGCGAGGAATACGATCCTGTGGCGGAACGCTCGCTCGGCAATCATCCGCAGGCCTACAGCCACATCGGTCTGCTGCGGTGCGCGCAGTTGCTGTCCGGTCCGCCGCGCTGAGAGACGGTTATTCGGCGTACCACTCGCGCTCGACGGCGCCGGAGGTCTTGCCGAACCAGAGCTGGGTATCGAGCGTCTCCAGCACCGGAACGCCGGAATGCGCCGGGGCGGCGAGCAGTAGTTCGCCGGCCCGGCGCCCCTTGTCCTTCTGCGGCTGACGCACCGTGGTGAGTCCTTCGCGCAGCGCTTCGTCGATCCCGTCGAAGCCGGTGATCGACAGGTGGCCCGGCACATCGAGCCCCGTCTGGTCGGCCCACGCCAGGGCGCCGAGCGCGAGAACGTCGGTCGTGCACATCAATGCGGTGATCCTGGGGTTGACGCTCATGATCTGCGCCGCGCCCGACAGCCCGTTTTCCGAGGTGTGCGTGTAGCGCTCGACGACGGTGAGCGAGGCCGGATCCAGCCCGCCCGCCCGCATCGCGTCCTGTACTCCGAGGATGCGCTCGTGCTGCACGTGGAATCCGCCGGCCTCGAGGGTCGACAGATCGACGACACCGTCGTGGCGCTCGCGCCCGAGTCGCATGGACACGATGCCGATGTGCCGGTGGCCGAGTCCGATGAGGTGTGCGGCGAGATCCCGCATGGCGCCCCGGTCGTCGATGCCGACCACAGGGGTGTGGTCGAAACCGCGCGGCTGGTCGCACGCCACGACCGGCAGGTTCCGTTCGAGCACCGCGGCCAGGTACGGATCTTCGGGCGGCACGGAGTAGACGACGAACCCGTCCACCGACGATCGGTGCACGACCTGCGCGGCTTCGGTGTCGGCGCGTCCGGGACCGGCGGGGATGAGCAGCAGACCTTGCCCGGCTGCCTCGCAGGCCTCCGACAGGCCGGACAGAAATCGCATGGCGGCGGGGTCGCGGAACGAGTAGCTCAGCGCCTCGGTGAGAAGAACGCCGACAGCACCGGCCTTGCGGGTGCGCAGGGACCGCGCCATCGGGTCCGGGCCGGCGTACCCCCGGCGTTTGGCCACGTCGAGAACACGTTGGCGCAGTTCCGCGGACAGCTGGTCGGGCCGGTTGTACGCGTTCGACACCGTGGTGCGGGAGATCTTCAGTTCGGCAGCGATCGAGGCCAGCGTCGCCTGTCGGCGGGGCTGACGGGACCTGGGCATGAGGGGACCGTAGTCCTGTGGGTCTCGTCACGGCGACGCGGGGACGGCGTAATTCACCTTCTCGACCCGCTAAAGTGGAACGGTAACGATTACCAATAACGATTGGGCGCGCCTCCGGGGCCGTTCGTCGACTCTCGATCAGGAGAAGACCACAGTGCGTTTGTCCTCCCGTACCGCGCTCGCGGCCGCTGCCGTGGCTTGCGCGACCACTTTGGCCGCGTGCGGGTCCGCGACCACAGGATCCGATGACGAGGACACCCTGCACGTAGTCGCCTCCACCAACGTGTGGGGTTCCGTCGCCCAAGCCGTGGCCGGAGACCGTATCGAGGTCGAGTCCCTCATCACCGAACCGTCGGCCGACCCGCATTCCTACGAGGCGAGCCCGCTCGACGCGGCGGCGATCAGCGACGCGTCGCTCGTCGTCTACAACGGTGGTGGATACGACCAGTTCGTCGAGGACATCCTCGAGTCCGGCAGCGGCAACCCCGCGACCGTCGAGGCGTTCGCGCTCTTCGAATCCGGCGAAGGGTCCGATCTGCACGCCGACCACGACCACGAGGACACCCACGACACCGCGGATAGCCACGACTCCCACGAGGCCGCCGGTACCGACGACACGGCGGGCAGCACGGGTCACTCGCACGACGGGCACGACCACAGCGGCGTCAACGAGCACGTCTGGTACGACCTCGCGACCGCCGATGCGGTCGCGCACGCCGTCGCCGATCGCCTCACGGAACTCGATCCGGAGGGTGCCGCCACCTACGAAGCCAATGCCGCAGCGTTCCACGACAATCTGCACGCCGTCGCCGATCGCGTGGCCTCGATCGCCGCGGACCATCCCGACGCCCCGGTCGCGCAGACCGAATCCATCGCGACCTACCTGGTGACCGCCGCCGGACTCCGCGACGAGGTACCCGCAGACTTCGCGAATGCGATCGAGAACGGCACCGACCCGTCGCCCGCCGCCATTGCGGCCACCCGGCAATTACTCCTCGACAAGCAGGTCCGCGCACTGCTGTACAACCCGCAGACCGAGGACAAGGTGAGCCGTGAGATGCGCGCGGCAGCAGAGGCGTCGGGTATTCCTGTCGTCGAAGTTTCCGAAACCCTGCCCGACGGTGTCGACTACATTCAGTGGCAGACCAGGACAGCCGAGGCACTCGCTTCCGCACTCGACACCGAATCCTGACCACCCGCTCGAGAACACGGACTCCGGTGAACTCTTCGACACCCGACCGCGCCCACGCGGTCGAACTCCGCGGCGCGCGCCTGGCATTCGGCGATCGTGTGCTCTGGGACGATCTCGATCTCACTATCGAACCGGGCGAGTTCGTCGCCGTCCTCGGACCGAACGGGGCGGGCAAAACCTCCCTGCTGAAAGTCCTCCTCGGCCAGTTGCCGCTCAGCGGCGGGACCGCGACCATCGCGGGATCACCGGTGCGTGCCGGTAATTCGCATCTGGGCTACGTGCCGCAGCAGAAGACACTCGACGAGGGTGTCCCCCTGCGCGGGCGCGACCTGGTGGGTCTCGGCGTCGACGGTCACCGCTGGGGCACCGGGATCCGTTTCTGGAAGCAACGAAAAGTCGCGGTGGACGCGGCACTCGCGCAGGTGGGAGCCGAGGCATACGCCGGGGCTCCCATCGGCGCCCTGTCGGGCGGTGAGCAACAACGTCTGCGTATCGCGCAGGCGCTGGTCGGCGATCCCCACGTCTTGCTGTGCGACGAGCCGTTGCTCAGCCTCGACCTCGCCAACCAGCACCTCGTCTCGTCGCTCATCGACCGGCGCCGTCGCGACCACAACACCGCCGTCCTGTTCGTCACGCACGAAATCAATCCGATCCTCCCGCTCGTCGATCGCGTGCTCTACCTCGTGGACGGTCAGTTCCGCATCGGCACGCCCTCCGAAGTCATGACCTCGGAGGTTCTTTCGGAGCTCTACCGCACCGACGTGGAGGTCCTCGAGGTGCGTGGGCGCCTCGTCGTCATCGGTACCGGGGACGCCATCGACGCGCTCGGCAGCGCCGGCGGTCTGCGTCCCGGCGAGGGCGTTCACCATCACGAACACGAGGACGACGCATGAGCAGCAAGTTCACCGACGCCATGGGACGGCTGTTCGACTTCGACACCACCGCCGACCTCCTGCAGTACGACTTCGTCCAGCAGGCTCTCGTCGCCGGTGCCATCCTCGGTCTCCTCGCCGGGATCATCGGCCCGTTGATCATCAGCCGGCAGATGGCGTTCTCGGTCCACGGCACCTCCGAGTTGTCCCTGACCGGTGCGGCCGCCGCCCTGCTTCTCGGCGTCTCCGTCGGGCTCGGTGCCGTGGTGGGCGCGGTGATCGCCGCGATCCTGTTCGGCATCCTGGGAACCCGCGCGCGCGAACGAGACTCCGTGATCGGTGTGGTCATGGCGTTCGGCCTCGGACTGGCCGTGCTGCTGCTCTGGGCGTACGACGGCCGGACCGGCGCGGCGTTCTCACTGCTGACCGGTCAGATCGTGGCGCCGGGAGGAACGGGCATCACTCTGCTCGCGACGTGCGCGGTGGTAGTCATCGGCACCCTGATCTTCATCTACCGTCCGCTGCTGTTCGCGAGCACCGACCCTGAAGTCGCCGCCGCGCGTGGCGTGCCGGTCCGGGCACTGTCGATCGTCTTCGCTGTGCTCGTCGGGGTTACCGCGGCTCTCGGCGTGCAGATCGTCGGCGCCCTGCTCGTGATGGCGCTGCTCATCACACCGGCCGCTGCCGCCTCCCGCGTCGTGAGCGGACCGCTCGCCGCAACCGTGCTGTCGGTGATCTTCGCGGAGATCGCCGCGGTGGGAGGAATCCTCCTCGCGCTCGCGCCCGGAGTCCCCGTGTCCAGCTTCATCACGACCATCGCCTTCGTCATCTACCTGGTGTGCCGGATGATCGGGTCGTCGCGCAGGCGACGGGGCGTCGGCCGCACCCCGTCCGCGAGCACCGTCCGGCACTGACGACCAGGTAGCGGACAATCGTCCGATGCGGTCCCGTAACAAGATTCTGCACGCCACCGTCGCACTGATCGGGGAGGTCGGCTTCGAAGGCGTGACCATCGCCGGCGCCGCACACACTGCCGGCGTGTCCCGGCAGACCGTGTACTCGATCTTCGGGTCCCGGGAGGAACTCGTGTCCCAGGCCGTCGCGGGAGTGGCAGTGGAGGCACTCGCGGGGATCCACACGTGCCTCCGACATATCGAAACCCCTGCCGACTACGTCGTCGAACTCATCGTCGCGAGCCGGACCGTCGTGCGCGACAACGCCATCCTGGGCGCGTTGCTGCGCTCGGAACGAGAAAATCCGGTGTTCGACAACGGCATGGTCGCGCGGGCGAAGCCTGTCGCGCGCACCCTGTTCGCGCCGCTGGTTGCCCGGCACCCCGAGGTGGAATCACAGCTCGAGGACATCATCGAGATCTCGCTGTTCCTCGGGTTGTCCGTGGTGCTGTTCGACGACGAGGCGGTGCACTCCGACGACGAACTCAGACGCTTCCTGACCCGGTGGCTCGGACCGGCGCTGTCGCATACCCGACCCGAAGCAGGACCCGGATCTTGACACTACGGCCCGCGAGTGTCTAGTTTTGCGAAGCCTCCGGGGCCGACTGTCCGAAGACTCCCGAGGTCGACACGACCATCCGGGGGATCACTTGCCACATGTCACACGCCGGGCTTTTCTCGCCGGAGCCGCAGTCGCCGGATTGTCGCTCGCAGGCACTGGGGTCGCCCCGGCCGCACCGGGCATCGCAGCGCGGGTGAACAGGGTCCCGCTCACGCGGGAAGAACACCGCGTGGTCGTCGTCGGATCCGGGTTCGGAGGTGGCGTGACGGCGCTACGGCTGGCACAGGCCGGCGTGCGCGTCACCGTCCTCGAACGCGGAATGCGGTGGCCCACCGGACCGAATTCGACGACCTTCCCTCGAATCGACGCACCCGACAAGCGGATGCTGTGGCACCGGTCGAATCCCGAACTGTTCGGCCGCACGCACGTGTTCGAGCCGTACACCGGTCTCGTCGAGGCGGTCGCCGGTGAGAACATGACTGCCTTGTGCGCAGCCGGCGTCGGAGGCGGGTCGCTGCTGTATCAGGGAATGTCGTTGCAGCCCAGCGAGTCCGTGTTCGAAGCGAACCTCCCGAACGAGCTCGACTGGGCCACCCTGGACCGTGTGCACTATCCGCGAGTTGCGCACATGCTGCAGCTGGCCGTCGCACCCGACGAGCTGGTGGCGAGCCCCCACTACAAGACCTCCCGGATCTTCGCCGAGCGCGTGAAACGAGCGGGCCTGCCGCTCGACAAGATCCCGATGCCGATCGACTGGGACTACGCACTGGCCGAACTTCGCGGCGAGATGCGGCCGTCGTACACCGACGGGTCCGGCGCATTGGGTGTCAACAACGGTGGCAAGCACTCGGTCGACGTCACATACATCGCCGCGGCCGAGCGGACCGGCCTGGTGACGGTGGAGACGCTCCACGAGGTAACCGACGTCGCACGCGCCGCCGACGGGCGATGGACCGTGCACGTCGACCGGATCGACACCACCGGCGCGGTGGTCGAGAACAAGATCCTCACGACCGACGCCCTCGTACTGTCCGCGGGCAGTCTCAACACCACCCGCCTTCTCGTGCGCGCTTCGGCTCACGGCCGGATCACCGACATGCCCGACGAACTCGGCGGCGGGTGGGGGTCGAACGCGGACCGCATCTACCTCTGGACCAGTCTGGAAGACAGCTTCGGCGCAGTGCAGGGCGGCCCGGTGGTGTACGGCAGCAAGAATTGGGACGACCCGAACAACGCGTTCACCGTCATCCAGGCGTCCATCCCGTCCGCGTACGGACTCGACACCCGCAGCACGGTCATGGTCGGCTTCGGCGTCAGCGCGGGCCGAGGACATTTCGTCTACGACTCCGGCCGCGACGATGCGATCCTGCGGTGGCCGAAAGACGGTGACGCGGTAATCCAGAACGATCACATCGATCCCGCCGCCCGCAAGATCGCCGGACCGAACGACATCCTGACGGACACGAACACCGTTGTCCCGTCCACCTGGCACCCCCTCGGCGGAGCGAGTATGGGAACCGTCTGCGATCTCGACGGGCGGGTGCTCGGGCAGCGCGGCCTGTATGTACTCGACGGGGCACTCATGCCCGGCAACACCGCCGCCTGCAACCCTTCGATGACGATCGCCGCCGTTGTCGAGCGCGCGCTCGACGACATCGTCGCGCGCGACGTGGGCGTCGTCTTCTGACAGCACTTCCGCTCGGCGGAGCGTCGCGCAAGCGCGGATCGGTTGCGGCCACACCGGGCCCTAGACTTGTCTCGTGCCTCGCATCGACCTCAACAGCGACCTCGGTGAAAGCTACGGCCAGTGGCGGCTCGGTGACGACGAGACGATGCTCGGACTCGTCTCCAGCGCGAACATCGCCTGCGGATTCCATGCGGGCGACCCCTCGACGTTGCTCGACACCTGCCGGGCCGCCGCAGAACGCGACGTGCGGATCGGCGCGCAGGTGGGATATCAGGACCTCGCCGGCTTCGGCCGGAGGTTCATCGATGTGACGCCGGCCGAACTCACCGCCGAAGTGATCTACCAGATCGGCGCTCTGGAGGGCCTCGCGCGGGTTGCGGGTTCGTCCGTCAGTTACATCAAACCGCACGGCGCGCTGTACAACGCGGTAGTGCACCATCGCGAGCAGGCTCGCGCCGTGGTCGCCGCGGTGTGCGCGTACGACAATTCGCTGCCGATTCTCGGCCTGGCCGGGTCGGTGCTGCTCGACGAGGCCGAACGCGCGGGGTTGCCGGTGGTCACCGAGGCGTTCGCCGATCGCGCGTACACACCCGAGGGCACACTCGTCTCCCGGCGCGAACCCGATGCGATCCTCCACGATCCGGACACGGTGGCGCGACGAGTCCTGCGCATGGTGACGGAAGGTGTGGTGACGGCGCTCGACGGCAGTGACGTGCCCGTCACCGCTCGGTCGGTGTGCATTCACGGCGACTCCCCCGGCGCCACCGCGATGGCTGTTGCCGTACGTGCTCTGCTCGACGCCGAGAGCATCGGTATCGAAGCATTCGCATGAGGGACGATCGATGAGGATCCTGCCGAACGGAGACGCTGCGCTGCTCGCCGAGTTCACATCGCTCGACGACGTGCTCGCGCATTACCGGGCGCTCGACGCAGACCGGCCGCACGGCGTCATCGACCTCGTCCCCGCCGCCCGGACGGTGCTGGTTCGCTTCGAGCCCCGGGAGATTCGCGGAGACACCGTGCGCCGATGGATCACCGAGACCCCACCGGCAGATGCGGACACCGTCGTCGCCGACGAGGTCGTGATCGATGTCCGGTACGACGGCCCCGATCTCACGGAGGTCGGTGAGAGGACCGGACTGGGCGCGGACGGCGTGATCTCGGCACACACGGGCCGGGTCTGGACCGTCGCCTTCGGTGGGTTCGCTCCCGGATTCGCGTACCTCACCGGAGGTGACGATCGTCTGCAGGTTTCCCGGCGCGAGTCGCCGCGCGTCGCGGTTCCGGCCGGAGCCGTGGGGCTGGCCGGCGAGTTCTCCGGGATCTACCCTCAGCGGTCACCGGGAGGATGGCAACTGATCGGGACCACCGATGCCGAACTGTGGCAACCGGATCGGACCCCTGCGGCCTTGCTCCGGCCCGGTGCCCGCGTCCGGTTCCGGCCGGTCCGGCATTCGCGGGTGACAGGTTCGTCTGCGCCCGACGCGCAGCCCACGGATGGGTGACGGCGCCGTGCGCCGAAATGGGGCGGTGGCGTGGTTCGAGGTTGTCTCCCCCGGTGTTCTCACGACAGTCCAGGATCGCGGTCGCCCCGGCCACGGCGGAACCGGACTGACCGCGTCCGGCGCTGCCGACCGGACGGCGCACGATGCGGCGAACCGGTTGGTGGGCAACCACCCCGGTGCCGCCACCCTCGAGGTCACCGCCGGCGGGCTCGTGGTGCGGAGCGTCGGCGCGATGATCGTCGCGGTGACCGGGGCGCGTGCCGACGTCACCGTGAACGATCGCCCGCGGGGTGACTGGTCGCGGATTCACCTGAGCAACGACGACGTGCTGGCGATCCGGCCACCGTCGATCGGACTGCGGTCCTACCTCGCCGTCCGCGGAGGCATCGATGTTCCCGAGGTACTCGGGAGCCGGGCAACCGACACGCTGTCGAACACCGGTCCCGCTCCCGTTCGGGCGGGTGACCGTCTTGCGGTGGGCGCACTCGCCGACGCCCTGCCTGTCGAAGAACAGTTCCCCCCGCCCGCCGAACTGGGCGATCCGGTGGAACTCGGGGTGAGCCTCGGCCCGCGCGACGACTGGTTCACTCCGGCCTCCGTGCGCGCCCTGCTGCGGGAACGCTGGACGGTGACGCCCCGGCTCGATCGGATCGGCATCAGGTTGCGGGGCACCGGACCGCTCCACCGGTCGCGGCGGGCCGAGCTTCCGAGCGAGGGAATGGTTCCCGGTGCACTACAGGTACCCCCGGAGGGGCACCCGGTGCTGTTCCTCGCCGATCATCCCGTCACGGGTGGATACCCGGTGATCGCAGTGGTGGCGCGCGCCGATCTCCCCCTCGCAGCACAGCTGCGGCCGGGCCACCGGGTGCGGTTCTCCGTCACCCGGTAGCTCTCGGCCGCATGCTGTTTCGTCGGCGACGTCACTCGGAGAGAGGCGACAGCCTGCCGTCGATCATTTCCAGTACGCGATCGCAGTGCACGAGCACGTCGTGGTCGTGCGTGACCATGATCGTGGCGACCCCGGCACGATGGGTCTCGTCTGCCAGAAGCTGCACGACGTCGTGGCTACGAGCACGGTCCAGCGCCGCGGTGGGCTCGTCGACGAGCAACACGGCGGGTTCGGTGACCAGGGCGCGAGCGATCCCCACGCGCTGACGTTCACCACCGGACAGCTGGCCCGGCCGCTTGTTCGCGCGGTGGGTCATGCCGACGGATTCGAGGAGCTCGTGAGGGTCGCGGCCGGGCCGTCCGGTGATCGTCGACATCAACCGCAGCTGGTCGAGCGCGGTCAGCGCCGGCAGCAGGTTCGAGGACTGGAACACGAACCCGATTTGATTGCGGCGGATTTCGGCGAGCTGACGACGCGGTGTGGCGGTCAGGTCTACGTCCCGCAGCACAACCTTGCCGGTGGTGGGATGCGTCAGTCCTCCGGCCACGGCCAGGAGACTGGATTTACCCGCGCCGGACGGACCGACGATCGCAACCAGTTCGCCGGGGGCGACTTCGAGGTTCACGTCGTCGAGTGCGGTGACGGTGCTGTCGCCGTCGCCGAACTGCAGACCGACATTTCGCAGGCTCAGGCCCGTGGTGGTGGTGAGGGCGCTCATCGATTCTCTCCCAGTGCCGTCAGGGGGTTGATACGGGTGATACGCACGATCGCGAGTCCGGCGCCGATGAGGCCGAGCACGATCAGCAACAGTGCGCCCTGCAGAATCGGGCCCGTTTGAAGCGAGAACGGCATGCCCGTTCCTTCGAGTCCGGAGCCGAGTCCGAGGCCGACGAGGACACCGAAGGCGACAGACACGACGAGAATGAGGGCTGCCTGGATGATGCTGTCCCGCATCAGGTATCCGGTAGACGCACCCATCGCGCGGAGGACCGCGAGTTCACGCAGGCGCTGAACCGTCCAGATGCTGAAGAACGCGCCGACGACCAGTGCCGAAATCGCGTAGAGGAACGCGATGATCATGG
Organism: Rhodococcus sp. NPDC058639; assembly: GCF_042717545.1. NCBI lineage: Bacteria > Bacillati > Actinomycetota > Actinomycetes > Mycobacteriales > Nocardiaceae > Rhodococcus > Rhodococcus sp. NPDC058639. Next base: position 52,561 of record NZ_JBHXRF010000002.1, on the reverse strand, counting down.
ACATCGTCATCGTCTCCGCGGAGTAACCCGGTGAGGAGTCGAACGACTTCTCGACGGTCTTGCTCGCAGTGCCTGCTGCGGCGTCACCCGCGGCCAGGTCGGGAAGGGAGCCGTCCGTTCCCTGGATCGCGACGACACTCGCCTCCGTGTACGCCCGCGGTTCGGTGGCGGAGCCTTCGAGCGTGCCCGCGTTGATCTCCTGCCAGGTCGCCAGCGGCACGTACGCGATGTCGACGTGACCGAAGGTGCGCTTGTCCTGCGTGAACCCGACGACCTTCAGTTCCGTTCCGAGCCGGTCGACGGTCACGGTGTCACCGACAGCGACACCTTCGTCACGGGCGGTCTCGCTGAGGATGATGTCCCGCGGTCCGCTCAGCTGGGTGCCTTCGCCTGCGGTGGGTTCGAGGAAGGAGCCCTGCACAATGCCGAACAGTGTCAGGTCGATCGCCGTGCCGCTGCCGGTGTGAGCGTTGACGATGGCGTTGCCCATCAGTTCGGCGTGCTCGACGCCGGGCTGGGCCGCCCATGCTGCCGCCTGCTCTTCGGTGACGACGGACCGCGAGAATGCGGAGTCCGTCTTCGTGCCCTCCTGGAAGGCGAAAGCCTGAACAGGCGTCCGCTGCAGGCCCGAGACGCCGTCGTCGACGAGCCCGGACGACAGGCCGGAGAGGATGACCATCAACACGGAGATCAGCGCGATGACGGATGCCATCAGCAGAACACGTGTACGCGCGAACACCAGTTCGCGCACTGCGAGAAACATAGACGAGCTCCTGGGAGTCGGATCGATCGGGCGCCGGTGCCTGGGTCGGCACCGGCGGGAACGGAACGCAGGGCCGATTCCAACAGAACATTTGTGGCCCTGCCAGTAAGGTTTACCTACGACATCGTGTCGTTTCCTGCGCTCCGACCTTCTCGAAAACACCCTCTCACCAGCACATATTCCGGGCACGACCATGCATGATCGCGCGGCAAAATTAAATGACGACTTGTCGTCAAGGTAACGCCGGCCGAGCCCTCTCGGACCTCGCGGGCCCGTCGTTCCGACGTACGAGCCGCTCGCCGAACGCCCCGGGGTGTACCCTTCGAGCGGTCCCCGAAGTCCCCGACCGATCCCGGAGCAACACGTGCCTATCCTGAACGCCGGGCACACCGTGGCCGAGCACAAATCCGCCACCCGCACTCGTATCCTCAGCGCGTTCGCCGAGGTACTGGCCCGCGAGGGATGGGACGGCGCATCGGTGAAAGCCGTCGCCTCGCAAGCCGGCCTCACCCGCACGGTGATCTACAACTACTACGCCGACAAATCCGAGATGCTCCTCGCGTGGTCCGCCCACGAAATCGAGCGGTTTCTCGATCTGCTCACGCGCAAGCTCGCCGGCATGGACGATCCCCGCGACATGCTCGAGACCGTCGTCGAACTGGTTCTCCTCGAATTCGCCGGACCCCACCCCGTGACACCGCCCGTGATGAGCCTGATCCCGAATGCGACCAAGCTGGAGTTCACCTCGCAACTCAACGAACTCGAGGACGTGGTCTACCGGATCCTCGTCGAGGGCGAAAAGTCGGGAGTGTTCCGCCTGATCGACGCGCGGTCCGCGAGCCGGTGCATCCTGGGCTGCCTGGACCCCCACCGCCAGGTGCTGGCCGACGGCGGGCCGGTCGACGAGGTGATCTCGATGGTGGTCCCCTTCGTGATGGGAGCCGTGGGCGCCCTCGACCGTGACCCGCACGCCGAGCCGGGGTGTGCGGCAACGTGCGATGCGGGCGAGGAGAACTTGTCGTCCGACTCCTGATCGGAGACGGTTCTCAGGCGTCCGAGCGAGCCTGGGAACCGGGTTCCCCCGAGATCTCCGGATTCGTGACACGCCGTACGAACTCGATCGTCTCAGCGAGGGCGCGTCGCGCAGGAGGCGAGACGCCGGGCAAACTGAGGTACCCGTGGACCGCGTTCTCGTACTCCGTCAGGGTCACGTCACCGCCTTTCTCGCGCAGCGCATCCGCATAGAACACGCCGTTGTCGCGCAGCGGGTCGTGCCCGGCGACCTGGATGAGCGCGGGAATCGCGGCGCCGGCGAGACTGCCGCGCAAGGGTGCCGCCGTGGGCGCGTACGGATCCGCGCCGTCGAGGTACAAGCGGACGAACGCGCGCATACCGCGGGAGGTCAGGACGGGCGCCTCCGCGTGCTCGCGCTCGGAGGGAAATACGTCTTCCATCTCGGTACCCGGATAGACGAGCACCTGTCCGACCAGTGCGGAGAGGCCGGATTGCGCGGCGAGATCCGCGACGACCGCGGCGAGATTGCCGCCGGCGCTGTCCCCGGCGACCACGACCCTCGTCGCGTCCACGCCGAGTTCGGCAGCGCGCTCGACCACCCACAGCAGAGACGACCAGCAGTCGAATACTGCCGCAGGGTAGGGGTTTTCGGGCGCAAGCCGATAGTCGACCGACACCACGACGCACGGAGACTCCGCAGCCATATGGCTCGCCCACCACTCGTCCTGCTCGGGTTCACCGAGCACCCAGCCGCCTCCGTGGAAGAGGACCACGACGGGGAGAGGACCGGGTGCCGAACCCGACGGCCGGTAGATGCGCAGACGCAACGTCACCGGCACCGTGGCGGATTCGAGTCCGGTGATCTCGACGGGCTGCAACTCGACTGTGCGGTCGACGATGTGCGCGGCGCGGTGTGGCCGGCCGGCGACCCATCGCCCGACGGGCGAGGACAAGAGCTTCGTCCGGCGAGCGCGTCGCGCGGGTACCGCCTCGGGCGGTTCGTCCGCGATGGACGCGCCGGTGAGGCCCTCCATGAGGGCGAACAGCTTCGTACGGAGCGGGAGCGGAGCGGCCACGGCCGCAACACTAGAGGACCGCGGTCGCTTCCGGAACGGTTGCGTGCTCCGGTCGGTGGAGCGCACTGAGGCACAGACCCTGCACGGGACGCGTGGCCTCGGACCGGAAACGGTCGCCTACCTGCGCGACACTCTGGACGACGTTGTCTCGCACTGTGATCCATTCCTCGTCTCCCGCACTCGAATGCACCGTGACGACGCCGTCGACGACGTGGTCGAACGTGAAGTGCGACAGTGCCTCCGGGAACCGGTCGCGCCGTCCCCTCAGCACCCGCCGCATACGAGCACGCGGCGACAGGAGCGAATCGATCAGATAGGCCAGCCATTCGGCGTGCCGGAAGAAGTGCTCCTCGCCGTCCCACACCAGGGCCGATCCGTCGTCCGTGGGAACCCACTGGCACCACGACATCGGACGGCCCCGCGACGGCAGACCGTCCCGTCCCGCGTTGTGCGGCCCGCTCGCGGGGCCGGCGAAGGCGCGAAGGAACTCGATCTCACCGGCGTTCAGAGGTGGTGACACCTCGAACCGGCCGTCGAATCGAGCGCTGTACATGCGGTGCCTCCCCACGTCGACTGTTGTGCTTCTTTACCCCGCCCGACGCGCTTCCACACCGATCCGGGGCAGACAATTCGGCCAATCAGGACACCACGATCGTCAGAGATGTGAATCTCTGTTAACTTTCTTGCGACATCGGTGGCGGAGACAGGGGTGGCGACGTGTTGCGTCGGATAACGGCAGCGGTCATGGGTACAGCGATCGTCGTAGCGGGCACGATCATGGGAAGCGGCGTTGCATCCGCCGAAGATACTGGGGCTCAGCAGTATCCGCTCCCGCCGACATTTCTCGACGGCATCGGAATGGAACTCGCGAACCCCGGAGGATCGGCACCCGGCTCCAACGACTGGTCGTGTGTGCCCTCCGAGGAGCATCCCGACCCGGTGGTCCTCGTGCACGGAACGGCCGCTAATCGACAGGACAACTGGGCCTACCTCTCGCCGCTCCTTGCGAATGAGGGCTACTGCGTCTTCGCGCTCACGTACGGCAACTATCCCGACCTGCCGTGGCCGTTGAGCGCATTCGGTGGCCTGAAACCCATGGAACAGAGCGCCGCCGAGTTGTCGGTGTTCGTCGACGAGGTGCTCGAGGCGACCGGGGCGGAGAAAGTCGCGCTCGTCGGCCATTCGCAGGGCACCCTCATGCCCACGTACTACCTCAACCGTCTCGGCGGCAATACCAAGGTCCGGGACCACATCTCCCTCGCGCCGCTGTGGGACGGCAGCCACGCGTTCCTGCTCGAAGCCACCTTCTCGCTTTTCGGCCAGGCCGGTCTGCGCGACGAACTCGAACAACTCGTCGCGACCGTGGGCTGCGGGGCATGCCCCCAGGTACTCGCCGGCTCCCAGTGGTTCCGGGACCTGCACGCCGACGGCGTCTACGCGCCCGAGGTCCGGTACACCAACATCATCACGCGATACGACGAGCTGGTGCTTCCGCACACCAGCGGGTACCGGGAAGCCGACAACGCCACGAACTTCGTGCTGCAGGACCACTGCGAGGCGGACTGGGCCGAACACGTCGCCATCGTCAACGATCCCGTGGCGGCAGCGGTCGTCCTCAACGCCCTCGACCCGGACAACCCGCGTCCGGTGCCGTGCGTGTCGGTGCCGCCGTTCACGGGATGGTCGCCCACCGCACCCGCGCCGTAGAAACGACCGCGACCGCCGTAGGAGCGGCGGTCGCGGTGTTGTAGTCGGGCGACGCTACGCGCGGCGCTGCCGGGCGATATCGGCGAGCACGACGCCCGCAGCCACCGACGCGTTGAGCGATTCCACATCGCCTGCCATCGGGATCGACAACACGGCGTCACAGGTTTCGCGGACGAGACGCGACAAGCCCTTGCCCTCGGAGCCCACCACCACGACCACCGGATCGGTGCCGTCGAACTCGTCGAGCGTGGTGTCTCCGCCGGCGTCGAGACCGACGACACGCACACCCTGCGCCTGCCAGTCCTTGAGCGTGCGGGTCAGGTTGGTGGCGCGCGCGACCGGCAGTCGTGCTGCCGCGCCCGCACTGGTTCGCCATGCCACCGCAGTCACCGACGCCGAACGCCGCTGCGGGATGACCACACCGTGCCCGCCGAACGCCGCGACCGAGCGGATGACGGCACCGAGGTTGCGCGGATCCGAGATGTTGTCGAGCGCGACCAGCAGCGGCCGCTCATGGAGTTCTTTCGCGCGGGTGATCAGGTCGTCGGGATGCACGTACCGGTACGGCGGCACCTGGAGACCCACGCCCTGGTGCATTCCGTTGGTGGACAGCCGGTCGAGTTCCGCGCGCGACACCTCGAGGATCGAGATGCCCATGTCGGCGGCCCGCTGAACGGCTTCCTTGAGTCGCTCGTCCGCTTCGGCTCCGACCGCGACGTACAGCGCGGTCGCGGGAACCTCGGCGCGCAGGCATTCGACGACCGGGTTGCGGCCCAGCACCATCTCCGGCCCGTCCTCGGGCTTGCGGCCCGCCGGACGCCGACCGCCACCACGGGAGGTATCCGTCGCCTTCGCGGCGGCACGGGATCGCCGTGCGGCGGCGTGGTACGGACGATCCTCGGCCTTGGGTGTCGCACCGCGCGGCTCCAGACCACGACGGCGCTGACCGCCGGAGCCGACGACCTGCCCCTTCTTGGTTCCACCCTTACGAATTGCGCCGCGGCGCTGGGAATTGCCTGCCATCACTGTCCTGCTTTCAGAGACCACTCGGGTCCGTTCGGCGTATCGGTTACTTCGATACCTGCCGCTGTCAACCGGTCGCGCACCTCGTCGGCGATCGCCCAGTTCTTGTCTGCTCGCGCATTCTGCCTGCGGACGAGATCCGCGGAGACGAGCACGTCGAGCGCTTCCAGGGCCGCCGATCGGTCGGCGGTGGAGTCACTCCAGTGTGCATCGAGAGGGTCGACTCCGAGAATTCCGAGCATCGCGCGCACCTGCGACGCAATCCGGACGGCCTCGTCGAGATCGCCGTTGTCGAGCGCCTTGTTCCCCTCGCTGCGCCGGCCGTGGATCTCGGCGAGCGCCCTGGGCACGGCCAGATCGTCGTCGAGGGCCTGTGCGAACTCGTCCGTCCACGTGCCGACCGGAACCTCGCCTGCACGATCGCGGGTCTTGAGCACGAATGATTCGAGACCCCGGTACGCGGCGGCCGCTTCCTGCAACGCTGCCTCGGAGTACTCGAGCATCGAACGGTAGTGCGCGCTGCCGAGGTAGTACCGCAACTCCTGCGGCCGGACCTGCGTGAGCACGTTCGGGACCGACAGCACGTTGCCGAGCGACTTGGACATCTTCTCGCCGCCCATGGTCACCCAGCCGTTGTGCAGCCAGTACCGAGCGAAACCGTCGCCGGCCGCCCGAGCCTGGGCGATTTCGTTCTCGTGGTGCGGGAAGACGAGATCCACTCCGCCGCAATGGATGTCGAAGGTACCCCCGAGGTAGAAGGTCGCCATCGCGGAGCATTCGAGGTGCCATCCGGGACGGCCACGTCCCCACGGAGTGGGCCACGAGGGCTCGCCCGGTTTCGCTGCCTTCCACAAAGTGAAGTCGCGGGGGTCGCGCTTGCCGAGCCCGGCGCTTTCACCCTGGTGCACGTCGTCGAGTTTGTGCCCGGACAGCGACCCGTACTCGGGATAGCTCTTCACGTCGAAGTAGACGTTGCCGTCGGAGGGGTACGCGTGGCCCGCCGCGATGAGTCGTTCCATGAGGTCGACCATCTGCGTGACGTGCCCGGTGGCGCGGGGCTCGATAGACGGAGGGAGGACACCGAGCGCGTCGTACGCCCGGTTGAACGCGCGCTCGAATGTCGCGGCCCATTCCCACCACGGACGGCCGGCTTCCGCGGCCTTACGGAGGATCTTGTCGTCGATGTCTGTGACGTTTCTCACAAATGCGACATCGAATCCTTGGGCTGCCAGCCATCTCCGGAGAACATCGAATGCGACACCACTGCGCACATGGCCGATGTGGGGTTCGCCTTGAACGGTGGCACCACACAGGTACACCGAGGCATGGCCGGGGACGAGCGGCACGAATTCCCGCACATCCCGCGTTTCGGTGTCGTAAAGGCGCAAGGTCACGACCGTCGATCCTACCGGTCGTCGCTCTGCTGCAGGACGAGCGCGGTGGCGATCGCCGCCACACCCTCGCCTCGTCCGGTCAATCCCAGACCGTCCGTGGTCGTCGCAGAGACCGAGACGGGCGCGCCCAGAACGTCGGACAGCACGCGCTGCGCCTCGTCGCGTCGCGGCCCGATCTTCGGACGGTTACCGACCACCTGGACCGCCGCGTTGCCGATCGTCCATCCCGCGTCTGCGAGGAGCCGGCGCACCTCGGAGAGCATGGCCGCGCCCGATGCGCCCGCCATCTCCGGCCGGTCGGTACCGAAGACTGTTCCCAGATCGCCGAGGCCGGCTGCGGACAGCAGCGCGTCGCACAGGGCGTGCGCGGCGACATCACCGTCCGAATGGCCCGAGCATCCGTCGGCGTCCTCGAACAGCAGTCCGGCCATCCAGCACGGCCGACCCGCCTCGACGGGATGCACGTCCGTTCCGATTCCGACACGCACGACGTTTCAGTGCTCCTCTGCGGTTCGAACCCCGGCCGTGAGCAGCGCTCGCGCAAGGACCAGGTCCAAGGGGGTAGTGATCTTGAAGGCGAGTGGATCGCCCGCGACGGTGTCGACTCGCTCCCCGAGCCGCTCGACGAGCCCCGCGTCGTCGGTGGCATCACCGACGTCGGTGTTCGCGCGGGCGAGCAATGCAACGTCGAAACCCTGCGGGGTCTGTACCGCGCGCAGGGTCGCGCGATCGGGGGTGCCGGTGACAGCACCTTCGGCGTCGACGCTCTTGATGGTGTCCGTGACCGGCAGCACCGGTATCACCGCATCGCTGCCGCGGCGCAGTTCCGCCACCACCCGTGTGAACATCTCGGGCGGGGTGAGTACCCGGGCCGCATCGTGCACGAGCACGAATCGCGCGTCGCCCGCGCAGGCGAGTCCGGCGCGCACCGAATCGGCGCGTTCGGCACCTCCGGCGACGACGAGCACCCGTTCCGAAAACGGGGGCCGTACCAGTTCCGCCGGCGGGGTCGCGGCGAGTTCCGGCGGCACGACGACCACCACGCGGTCGACCTCACCGGAGTCGAGCATCGCTTCGACCGCTCGATCGAGCATGGTCCGGCCATCCAGTTCGACGAACGCCTTGGGCAGTTCTTCACCCAGACGAACGCCGCGGCCGGCCGCCGGAATGATTCCGACGACCGGCCCGTTGCGATCGTTCACTTGCTGTGTTCGGGGTTCTTCACGCGGCTCGCCACTCAGGACGCGGCTGCGAGAACCTCGTCGAGCATGCTTGCGGCGCGGACGTCGTCCGTGCCCTCCGCGAGAGCGAGTTCGCCCACCAGGATCTGACGAGCCTTGGCCAGCATTCGCTTCTCACCTGCGGAAAGGCCGCGGTCCTGCTCCCGGCGCCACAGATCGCGGACAACTTCCGCGACCTTGTTGACGTCGCCGGAGGCCAACTTCTCGAGGTTGGCCTTATACCGCCGCGACCAGTTCGTCGGCTCCTCGGTGTGCGGTGCACGCAACACCTGAAAAACCTTGTCGAGACCCTCTTGTCCAACAACGTCGCGCACTCCGACGTACTCTGCGTTATCTGCAGGAACTCGCACTGTGAGGTCGCCCTGCGCGACTTTCAGAACCAGATATTCCTTCTGCTCACCCTTGATGGTGCGCGTCTCGATAGCTTCGATCAGCGCCGCACCGTGGTGGGGGTATACGACGGTGTCTCCGACCTTGAAAATCATGTGTCCCGTGCCCCTTTCGATTCTCCGAGTTTAACACGTGACTACCTCGGCCTCCCATCAACGATGCAGGTCAGGGGCATCGCTGCATGAGCGCAGGGCTTGACAGGCAGTCGGTTCCGTGCTTTATGTGATGTGTGTCACACTCGACGGGGCGGCATGTTCGGACTTTCCGATGCGGCGGCCGAAGTGCGAGTTCAGGCCCCGCCGTACACAGGTCGTCCGGGAACTACTACTCTGCCTAGTGGATTGCGAGCCTTACTCGATGGAGGAACCCGTGACTGCTCTCAAAGCGCCGACTCGGCGAGTCGTGACAGCTCTCGCCCTGGCGGCCGGAGCGACGCTCACGCTGTCGGCATGCGGTGCCGGCCAGATCAGCCAGACCGCCATTCAGGTCGCGGCGATCAACGGCAACAACGCCGAGGTCGGATCGATCGCGCTGCGCAATGTGCACGTGATCTACCCGAACTCCGAGGAGTACAGCATCGAACCGGGTGGCACGGCACTGCTCGGTTTCACGGTCGTGAACCTCGATACCTACACCCCGGACGTCCTCACCGACATCTCCACCGAGTTCGCGTCGTCCGTGAATGCGGAAGAGATCGAGATCGCGCCCCAGTCGTCGGTGATCGCCGGTGAGTCCACCGAGACCGCCCGCCTCGACGAGTCGCCTCAGCCTGCGCAGACCCAGGAGACCCCGCCCGACGCGCCGAGCATCGCGACCGTCGAACTGGTCGGCCTGAACGAACTCGTCCGTCCGGGACTGACCGTTCCGGTCACCTTCTCCTTCGCCGAGGCCGGTGACATCACCGTCTCCGTGCCGATCGACGCGGGACCGATCACCCCGCGCGACGAGTCCGACATGTCGCCGATCGTCGGCGAGGCACACTAGCCACACCCAGACTCCGAAAAGACCCCGGTCGAGCACTGCCGACCGGGGTCTTTTCTGTCGGGGCGGGCCACTATCCTCCGGCAGTGGTCAAAACCAAGTCGCTCTACCGCTGTTCCGACTGCGCGCACACCGTCGGGAAATGGGTCGGCCGGTGCCCGGAATGCGGAACATGGGGGTCGATGGACGAGGCCCTTCCTCAACCCACGGCCGTCGCTGCGCGTGCCGGAACCACCCTCGCCCGCGCCGGCGCTGCCGCGGTGCTGCCGTCCACCCCGGCCACCCCGCTGTCACAGATCGACGGTAAGGCCACCTACGCGAAGTCCACGGGAGTCGACGAACTCGACCGCGTCCTCGGCGGTGGGATAGTTCCCGGTTCGGTCGTCCTTCTCGCCGGAGAACCGGGCGTGGGCAAATCGACGCTGCTCCTGGAAGTGGTCCATCGGTGGGCTCAGCGCGGCAACGACGAGCGCGCCCTCTACGTCACCGGCGAGGAATCGGCTGGGCAGGTACGGCTGCGCGCGGACCGGACCGGCGCGGTGCACGACCGCGTGTACCTCGCGGCCGAGTCCGATCTCGCGACGATATTCGGGCACGTCGAGCAGGTGCGCCCCACGCTGCTGGTCGTCGACTCGGTGCAGACGATGCTCGCCGCCGACGTCGACGGTGTCACCGGCGGCGTCACGCAGGTACGCGCGGTGACAAGTGCCCTGACCACACTCGCCAAGTCCAGCGGTGTGCCCGTGCTCCTGATCGGCCACGTCACGAAGGACGGCGCCGTCGCCGGCCCGAGGTCCCTCGAGCACCTCGTCGACGTGGTGCTGCACTTCGAAGGCGACAAGCACTCGACGCTCCGAATGGTGCGCGGAGTGAAGAACCGATTCGGTGCGGCCGACGAGGTCGGCTGTTTCGAACTCACCGAGAACGGCATCGTCGGCGTCAGCGATCCGTCCGGCCTGTTCCTCCAGCACCGCGACGAAGCGGTACCGGGCACGGCGGTCACCGTCACGATGGACGGGAAGCGGCCACTGCTCGGCGAGGTGCAGGCGCTCGTGGTACCCACCCACAACCCGTCACCACGCCGCGCAGTGAGCGGACTCGACTCGGCTCGGGTGGCGATGGTGCTTGCCGTGCTGGAGCGTCGCTGCGGACTGGGCAAGCTCGGCAACTGCGACGTCTACGCGTCCACGGTGGGCGGCATGCGGATCACCGATCCGTCCGCCGACCTCGCCTTGGCTCTCGCGGTCGCGTCTGCCGTCCGGGACCAACCGGTACCCGCCGGCACCGTGCTGCTCGGAGAAGTCGGCCTGGCAGGTGAAGTGCGCCGCGTCGCCGGTGCGGGTCGCCGGCTCGCCGAGGCGAACCGGCTGGGATTCACCCGCGGAGTGGTCCCGCGCGGCGTCGAAGGTGTCCCCAAGGGGATGACATCCACCGAGGTGACGAACGTGGGACAGGCATTGTCGACGCTGTCGCGCTGACGACGGCGATCATGTCGTGCCCTCATGCGAACATATGTTCGTGTCCGGTGAAGCCACGATCCTGCATGCCGATCTCGACGCGTTCTACGCGTCGGTCGAGCAGCGCGACGATCCGTGGTTGCGGGGAAAACCGATAGTCGTGGGCGGCGGCGTGGTGCTGGCCGCCAGCTACGAGGCGAAGGCCTACGGCATCAAGACCGCGATGTCGGGACGCGCCGCGCGAGCGCTGTGCCCCGGAGTGATCTCCGTTCCGCCCCGCATGGAGGCGTATGCACGGGCGTCGCGCGACGTGTTCGCGGTGTTCGACGACACGACCCCGATCGTCGAGGGCATCTCGATCGACGAGGCGTTCCTCGACGTGTCGGGAGTGCGCCGCATCTCGGGCGAGCCCCTCGAGATCGCCGCGCGGTTGCGGCGCACGGTGGCCGACGAGGTGGGCCTGCCCATCACCGTGGGCATCGCACGGACGAAGTTTCTCGCCAAGGTTGCGAGCGGTGTCGCGAAACCCGACGGGCTCCTGCGTGTCCCACCCGACGCCGAACTCGATTTCCTCCACCCACTGCCGGTCGAACGACTCTGGGGCGTCGGGAAGGTCACCGCCGCGAAACTGCACGCCCACGGGCTCCGGAAGGTCGGCGACATCGCCCAGCACTCCGAATCCGACCTGGTGGCGCTCCTCGGCGCCGCAGCGGGACGCCATCTGCACGCACTCGCCGTCGGTCACGATCCACGCCCTGTCCGGCATCGGGGACGCAGTTCGATGGGTGCGCAGCACGCCCTGGGCCGCGGGCCGCACAGCGACGAGTCCGTGGAGGCGACGCTGCAACTGCTCGTCGACCGGGTGTGCCGCCGTATGAGACGGGCACACCGTCTCGGCCGCACCGTGGTGTTGCGACTGCGGTTCGCCGACTACGCGCGGGCCACGCGGTCGTCCACACTCGGCAGCCCGACCGCCCGCACCGACCTGATCGGCGAGACCGCGCGCGAATTGCTCGCGGCAGCCCGCCCGCTGATCGCCGAGCGAGGAGTGACGCTGGTGGGCATCGCGGTCACCAACCTCGACGGGGAGGGCACCGAGCAGCTCGAGTTGCCGTTCGATCAGGAGGTCCCAGCCGGCCCCCGACGCGAATGCTCGGGCTCCGGCGAGGAGCCGGGCCGCGTCACCCACTCGCCGATCGACCGGCACGCGCTCGACTCCGTGCTCGACGACCTTCGCGGGAGGTTCGGCGCGGGTTCGGTCACGTCGGCGACGCTGCTCGGCCGCGACCATCGTCCGGGCGTACCGCTGCTACCCGATACGCAGTGACCGAGCACCGAGCCCGGCACGCATCAGACCGCGGAGATGTCCTGGTCGCCGCCGGGCAGTCCGTCGGCGAAATTCTTCCCCTTGGCGAAATGCTCGTGTCCCACGACGATGAACAGCCCGTAGGACGAACCCACGATCACGTCGGGATCTGCCAGCGGCCCCTCGATGATCCGGGCCTCCGAGCGCGTGTAGACCTTGCGACGCACCGTGCCCTCCACCCGGGCCCGCAACTCGAGGACCGCGCCGAGCGGGATGGGACGCGCGAAGTCGATGCCCAGATGGGCGGTGACCACAGCCGAACGCAGCGCGGCGTTGCAGGCCATGCCCTGCGCCTCGTCGAACGCGGTCATCAGGATGCCGCCGTGGATGAAGCCCGGACCGCCCTGGTAGCGCTTGGCGACCTCGAACCGGCCGATCACCTCGAGTCCCTCCCCGGTGGTGAATTCCATTCCGAGGCCGGTGGGCTGATCGTCTCCGCATCCGAAGCACTTGGACCAGTGCTGGGGCACAGGAGCGCCCGGGCCGGGGTGGTCAGCCGGAGGGTCGGGAAGAACGAGGTCGTCGGGCAAGGTCCAGGTACTGCTCATGAACAAGTAATGTAGTTGCGCGGTCACGGGAGCCTTTTTCTTCCCTCCCTGAAATGTGACCACGACCGCAGGGTCCGGGACACGGAAGGAATCTGCCACATGACCGAGTCGGCGCGGTCCGCGACGCTGAGCGACACCATCGCCCGACTCGCTCCCGGTACCGCCCTGCGCGACGGGCTCGAACGTATTCTGCGCGGCCGGACGGGTGGACTGATCGTTCTCGGTTTCGACGAGAAGGTCGCGGCGCTGTGCGACGGCGGCTTCGAACTGGACGTGGAATTCGCACCGACCCGGATGCGCGAGCTGTCGAAGATGGACGGCGCCGTCGTGGTCTCGACCGACGGCAGCCGCATCGTCCGCGCCAACGTCCAGCTCGTTCCCGATCCGAGCATCCCCACCGTCGAGTCCGGTACCCGCCACCGGGCCGCGGAGCGCACGGCCATCGAAACCGGTTACCCCGTCGTGTCGGTGAGCCAGTCGATGAGCATCGTGAGCGTGTACGTCGCGGGACGCCGGCACGTGATCAACGACTCGGCGACGATCCTCTCCCGCGCCAACCAGGCCGTCTCCACGCTCGAGCGCTACAAGGCGCGGCTCGACGACGTCACCCGGCAGCTGTCGGTGGTGGAGATCGAAGACATCGTCACGCTGCGCGACGCCCTCACTGTGGCGCAACGGCTCGAGATGATGCACCGCCTGTCGGTGGAGATCGAACAGGACGTGCTCGAACTCGGTACCGACGGCCGGCAATTGGCACTCCAGCTCGAGGAACTGGTCGGCGACAATCAGTTGGCCCGGCAGCTCATCGTCCGCGACTATCTGTCGGGTGACGAGCCGCCGTCGACGCTGGGCGTGGAACAGGCGCTCGATCGCCTCGCCGGCCTCAGCGACACGGACCTGCTGGACCTGACCACGCTCTCGAGGGCGTTCGGCTATCCCGACACCATCGAGGCGCTCGACGCGCCGATGAGTCCCCGCGGATACCGGGTGCTGCACCGCGTGCCGCGGCTGCAATCCCAGCAGATTCATCGGCTTGTCGCCGCGTTCGGTACGTTGCAGGGTCTGCTCGCGGCTACCGCAGCGGATCTGCAGGCCGTCGACGGCATCGGTGCCCTGTGGGCGCGCTACATCCGGGAAGGACTGTCACGGCTGGCCGAATCGGCCATCAACCATTACGACTGACGCGGCGATTCAGGGCGTGATGTTGAACGGCTCCGGCGTACTGCGGAGGCCGCCGAGCTGACCGACCACCGTGTACGCACCCGGACCGACGGGCTCGCGCGGCGACTCGCACCCCGGCTCGGACGTCGACGCGGACCACTTGACGGAGTAGGCCGCCTGGTCACCCGGTTCCAGAGTCCGCATGTCGGACGTGGGCTCGGGAAAGCAGTCGGTGTTGGACCACAGTCGCTCGTTGCCGTCGAGGGTGTACACGAGAACCTGCTGCAGTCCGGCCCCGAGGTCACGGTCGCATTTGGCGGTGCCGATGTTGGTGATGACGATCGTGAAACCGGGCTCGGTACCCGTCTGGTAGTTGGGCTCGTCGGCGGTGACGCGCACTGCGAGCGACTGGTCGGGGCACTGGCCCGGCGGGGCCGCCGCGGCGGTCGTCTCGGCTCCGGACTGCTCCGCCGAATCCGCAGTCGTCGTGCCGGACGTCGATCCGCCCGACCCCGACGCATCCTGCGACGAGGTGTCTCCTTCGCCGTCGGAGCCGTCGCTCTGCGTGCTCGCAGTCTCTGCGGCACCCGAGGAAGGCTCTGTTTCGGTGGTGGAGGTCAACGTGGACTGAGCTGCCGCAGGTTCCGGTTCGGTGTCGTCGCCGCCGGTCAGGGCGACGACGAGCCACACGACCAACGCCAGCACGACCACAGCGACGACGATCGCGAGCGTGCGTCGTCGCCGATAGATCTCGGGGGGCAATGGGCCGGTGGGTTCAAGCACGCCTCACACGGTAAGTGCCAGCCCGGATGCGCTGCGGCATAGCGCTCGGCGTGTCGCTCAGTCGGCGGTCACACCGATGTCGCCGATGTGCCCCTGCAACTGGACATGACCGTCGTCGAGCCGGTAGGTGACGCCGGCGATCGCGCATCGTCCGTCGGCAACCCGCTCGGCGATGATCCGCGACCGGTCGGTGAGAAGCCGCCCGGTTTCGACGACGTGCCGGACCTCGAGTTCGTCGACGGTGGACAATCCGTCCGCCCGGCCCATCAGGATCGACGGCGCGACCCGCTCGATGATGCTCCGAATGTGACCGCGGGGAACCTCACCCGTGTCGAGTGCTGTCAGCGTCGCGCCGACGGCGCCGCAACTGTCGTGCCCGAGCACGACGATGAGCGGCACCCCGAGCACCTCGACCGCGTACTCGATCGAGCCCAGCACCGAGCTGTCGATGACATGTCCGGCCGTCCGGACCACGAACATATCGCCGAGACCCTGGTCGAAGATGATCTCGGCGGCGACTCGGGAGTCGCCGCACCCGAACAACACCGCGGTGGGGTGCTGACCGTTGACCAGTTCGGCCCGGCGGTCGATCCCTTGGCTCGGATGCTGCGGAGTTCCGGCGACGAATCGCTGATTACCCTCGGTCAGAGCTTTCCAGGCGGAGATCGGGTTTGAATTGGGCATAAGGGCATTATTCACCCGGGACCTTCGCGACCCTCACGCAGTGGTCCCACTGCCGCGCACAAAGGTCCCACATCCGGGACAGAAGGAGAAGAAATGCCTGTTGACGCCACTTCGCTGGTGCGTTGGTACGCCGCGGAAGCACGCGACCTGCCGTGGCGCCGCGACGGTGTGACGGGCTGGCAGATCCTCATGTCCGAGGTGATGCTGCAGCAGACCCCGGTCGTGCGCGTCGCGCCGATATGGGAGGAGTGGGTGCGGCGATGGCCCGTGCCGTCGGCGATGGCTGCGTCGAGTCAGGCCGACGTCCTGCGCGCATGGGGGAAACTCGGCTACCCCCGGCGCGCGTTGCGCCTGCACGAGTGCGCGGGGGTGCTCGCCGCGCGGCACGACGACCGTGTCCCCGAGGACGTCGACGTGCTCCTGACACTGCCCGGCGTAGGCGCCTACACGGCGCGTGCGGTCGCGTGCTTCGCCTACGGGCGTCGCGTGCCGGTGGTGGACACGAATGTTCGCCGCGTCGTCGCTCGCGCCGTGCACGGTCGAGCAGAGCCGGGAAACCCCTCCACCACACGAGATCTCGCAGACGTCGAGGCTCTGCTTCCGCGCACCCGTGCGCGGGCGGCGACGTTCTCCGCCGCCCTGATGGAACTCGGCGCGACCATCTGCACCGCCCGGACCCCGGACTGCGGACGGTGCCCCTTACCGGAATGCGCATGGGTACAGGCGGGTCGACCGGCCCACGACGGTCCGGTGAAACGCGTGCAGAAGTTCGCCGGGACCGACCGTCAGGTCCGGGGGCGTCTGATGGCCGTCCTCCGGGAGAGCACAGGACCTGTGGAGCGGCCCGCGCTCGACAGTGTGTGGCTCGACGACCCCGGGCAGCGCGACCGGGCGCTGCACTCGCTCCTCGTCGACGGACTCGTCGAGCAGACCGACGACGGCCTGTTCGCTCTTGCCGGGGAAGCGGGTCGCTGACCTCGTCGTGCCGTAGTCCGGTCCGCGGCTTTCAGGGCAGGCCGGTCAGGAATTCTTCGACGACCGCGCGGTACTCGTCGGGCCGATCGTCGTGCACGAGATGCCCGGCACCCTCGATACGGACGTAGCCGGTTCCCGGTCGGCGGCTCGCCATTTCCCGCATCTGCCCCGGCGGGGTGATGGTGAACTCGCCCTCGATGAGCAGCGCGGGGACGGTCGAGGCCGTCCACTCGTCCCAGAAGTGCCTGCGGCCCCACTCTTCGGAGATGTCACGGAATGTCGAGACGTCGCCGTGCAGATGCCAGCCGTCCGCGCGACGCGTGAACGAGTCGAGGAAATAGCGTCCGGCGACCGGACCGAAGAAGTCGAGCACCGCGTCGTCGGTGGGGAAAGGCTGCGGCCACTGCCCCACCATTGCCGCCCAGTTCTCGGCGGTCCGGCCACGGAAATCGGGTGCCATGTCTTCGAGGACGAGCGCTGCGACCAGGCCCGGGTGCGCCGCTGCGAGGCACCACGCGTGCAGTGCACCCATCGAATGCCCGATCACGACGAACGGTTCGGTGCTCCCGCCGAGGTGGGCCGCCAGGTCGGCAACGAACGCGTCGGTGCCGAGGTCCGCCGGCGCCGCGCGGCCGTGGCCCGCCGCATCGAACGAATACACGTGGCCGTGCTCCCGGAGCCACGGCACCTGGCGACGCCACGTACGCGCGCTTCCCATGAGACCGTGCAACAACAGGATCGGCCGACCGCTACCACCTTCGTCATGCAACACAGTGGCCCAAGGTAGCGGAGTAATGTCGCGACCATGGCAGTCGTGAAGATCAACGCAATCGAAATCCCCGAAGGTGCCGGACCCGAGCTGGAGAAGCGGTTCGCGAATCGCGCGCACACCGTCGAGAATTCGCCCGGGTTCCTGGGCTTCCAGTTGCTGCGCCCCACCGCCGGCGAGAACCGCTACTTCGTGGTCACCCAGTGGGAAACCGAAGAAGATTTCGCAGCCTGGCGTGACGGTGGTGCCCGTGCAGCGCACGCCGGCGAAGCGAAGAACCCCGTCGCGTCCGGAGCGTCGCTGTTGGAATTCGAGGTCGTGCTGGACGTCAAGAAGTCCTGATGACCGCGCCTGGAGGGCGCGACCTGACGTATCCGGAGGTCGGAGCGTCGCTGGGCGCGCTCCCGTCCGGGTACCGGCACATGAGGATCGAACGTGTTCTGGGCAGCGGCGATGTCGTCTTCGACACCGCCGCTGCTCGGCTGTTCGAGTGGGACATGCACCGTGCGGCGGGACTCCGCGTTCCGCGGAACACCCCGGCACCCGCGGTGGGGGTCGACGTGCGGCTCGAGGCCGGTATCGGGCCGGTGAGATTCCCGGCGTGGTGCCGCGTGGTTGCCGTCGTCGACACCGCAGATCGGCGGGGCTTCACCTACGGCACGCTCGCCGGCCATCCCGAGATCGGTGAGGAGACCTTCCTCGTCGAACGCGCCCCCGACGGTCGCGTCGTGGGCCGGGTGGTGGCGTTCTCGCGTCCGGGACGATGGTTCACGGCCCTGGCCGGGCCGATCGCTCCCGTCCTGCAGAAGCACATCGCGGGTCGCTATCTGGAAGCCCTGACCGGGTAACGGTCAGACAGGACACCCGTCGCCTGCGCCGCTTACGCCGACACCGCCCGGTGCCGCTTCCCCGGCGGTCGCGTCGACGTCCTCGATCGCACGGTGCAGCAACGCGAGAAACACGTCCTCGGGCTGCGCACCCGAGACTGCGACAGCGCGGTTCGCCACAAAGAACGGAACACCTGTGACTCCGAGCTGACGCGCCGCGAGCAGATCCGCACGTACCGCGTCCGCCGCGGCGTCGGATTCGAGTTCGGCGCGAACGACATCCGCGTTCAATCCGGCCGACGCGGCGATGCGCACCAGCGCCTCGCGATCGTCCACGACTTCACCCTCGACGAAATGCGCATGGAACAACGCCTCGACAAGGTCCTCACCGCGCGTGCCGGCGAGGTGCACGAGCCGGTGCGCGTCGAACGTATTGGCCGCGATCACGGTGTCGAAGTCGATCTCGACACCGACCTCGGCGGCAGCGCCCGAGACCTGCGAGAACATCTGCCGAACCTGCTCGAGGGGCATGCCCTTCATCTCCGCGAGGGCTTCGGACTCGGGCTTGCGCCTCCCCACCGGGGTTTCCGGTGCGAGCTGGTAGGAACGCCACGTGACCTCGACACGGTCGCGGTGCTCGAATTCGTCGAGTGCCGCGGCGAACCGGCGCTTGCCGATGTAGCACCAGGGACACGCAATATCCGACCACACTTCGATGTGGGCGGTGGGGAGAGCAATTTGAGGAGTCGTCACGACTCGTCCAACGCGTGCGCTCGGAGCGCTGTTCCCTCAGGACTCGAGGGCAGCGTCCAGCGAGATCTCCACACCCGTCAGCGCCTTGCTCACCGGGCAACTCGCCTTGGCATCCTGCGCTGCCTTCATGAAGCCGTCGGCATCCAGTCCGTCGACCTCACCGCGCACCTTCAGCGTGATGCCCGTGAGCCGGAACCCACCGGCCGGATCCGGTCCTAGCGATACGTCGGCGCCGACGTCGAGACTTTGCGGGGTTCCTCCCGCTTCCGCGATCAGGGCGGAGAGTTGCATCGCGTAGCAGGCGGAGTGCGCCGCAGCGATGAGTTCCTCGGGGCTGGTGGTGCCGTCGGCGTTCTCCGCCGATCGCTTCGGGAACGAGACATCGAACGTGCCGCGGCCCGAACTTGTGAGTTCCACCTGCCCGGCTCCGTTTTGCAGGTCGCCGTTCCAAGCAGTTCGCGCGGTCCGTGTGGGCATCCTGAGTCCTTCCTATGGTGTACGGGGGTCTCGGGATGGCGTACCCGAGCCCGTCCGAAACCACACTCGCAGTCTTTCCCGCGCCCCGGGCGGAACGAGGTCTCGATACCGCATCGCTCGTCCGAATCGGGACCGGGTCCCACGCTGTGACGACGGATCCTGTCTGCATGACCACTGCCCAGCACGATCCTCGTCCACTGTTCCGCAGCGCTCTCGGGTGGGCGGGTGACTTGTTCGCGGGTGTCCGCCCGGAACAGATGTCCGATCCCACGCCCTGCCCCGAATTCGATGTCCGGACACTCCTCGGACATCTCGCCTCCACTGTCGATCGTGGCCGGGTCATCGGCATGGGCGGCGACGTCCACTCGGTCCCCGAGGCCCTCTCGTCACCCGACGACGCATGGCCCAGCACGCTGGATGCCGTTACCGAGCGGTACTGGGAGGTCTGGGACGACGACAGCCTTCTCGACAGGCCAGTCACGGCACCGTGGGGCACCTTCCCCGGGCGGGCCGCCGTGCTGGTCTCTCTCAACGAGGTACTCGTGCACGGCTGGGATCTGGCCGTCTCCACCGGACAGAATCCGGAGGCCGACCCGGCACTGGCCCTCGCTGCTCACGAGATCATGCAGCATGCGCTGCCTGCCTCACCCCGCGGCGGGGAGGTGCCGTTCGGTCCCGTCGTCGACTCGACTCCGGATGCCGGTCCGACCGAACGACTCGCCAACTGGTGCGGCCGCGTGACCGCCCCGTGGATGCAACCGGGCGGCGCCTGACGGCCACTATCCCGTCGATGCCCGAGGGGCGGCACCCGTTGCGGGTGCCGCCCCTCGGGCGTGTCTATCGGAACGCGATGTCAGGCTTCCGGCTCCCCTTCGGGGGTCTTCGCCATGACGACCGCCGGGGTGTCGGGCACCTCGGCCGGCTTCTCGCTCGGTGTGAACGTGAACTTCGCGTTCTCACCGGCGCCTTCGCCGTCCCAGTTCTCGACGTCGACGAGCACGATATGGCCGGAGCCGATCTCGCCGAACAGGATCTTCTCGGAGAGCTGATCCTCGATCTCACGCTGGATGGTGCGACGGAGCGGACGAGCGCCCAGGACCGGGTCGAATCCGCGCTTCGCGAGCAGCGACTTCGCCTTCTCGGTGAGCTCGATGCCCATGTCCTTGTTCTTCAACGCCCTCTCCACGCGTCCGATCATCAGATCGACCATCTGGATGATCTGATCCTTCGTCAGCTGGTGGAAGACGATGATGTCGTCGATACGGTTGAGGAACTCCGGCCGGAAGTGCTTCTTGAGCTCGTCGTTGACCTTGTTCTTCATCCGCTCGTAGTTGGACCCGCTGTCGCTGCCGTGGGTGAAGCCCAGGCCGACAGCCTTGGAGATGTCCGACGTACCGAGGTTCGACGTGAAGATCAGCACCGTGTTCTTGAAGTCCACCGTGCGTCCCTGACCGTCGGTGAGACGACCGTCTTCGAGGACCTGCAGGAGCGTGTTGTAGATCTCCTGGTGGGCCTTTTCGATCTCGTCGAAGAGCACCACCGAGAACGGCTTGCGGCGCACCTTCTCGGTGAGCTGGCCGCCCTCTTCGTATCCGACGTAGCCGGGAGGTGCACCGAACAGACGCGACGCGGTGAACCGGTCGTGGAACTCACCCATGTCGATCTGGATGAGCGCGTCGTCCTCGCCGAAGAGGAAGTTCGCCAGTGCCTTGGAGAGCTCGGTCTTACCGACACCGGACGGACCGGCGAAGATGAAGGAACCGGACGGACGCTTCGGGTCCTTGAGCCCGGCACGCGTACGCCGGATCGCCTTCGCGACAGCCTTGACCGCGTCCTCCTGGCCGATGATCCGCTTGTGCAGCTCGTCTTCCATGCGGAGCAGACGGGTGGTCTCCTCCTCGGTGAGCTTGAACACGGGGATACCGGTCCAGTTCGCGAGAACCTCTGCGATCTGCTCCTCGTCGACCTCCGCGATCACGTCGAGGTCGCCTGCACGCCACTGCTTCTCACGCTCGGCACGCTGCGCGACGAGCTGCTTCTCCTTGTCGCGCAGGCTTGCAGCCTTCTCGAAGTCCTGCGCGTCGATCGCCGATTCCTTCTCGCGACGGGCGTCGGCGATCCGGTCGTCGAACTCGCGCAGGTCCGGCGGTGCGGTCATCCGGCGGATGCGCATTCGCGCGCCCGCCTCGTCGATGAGGTCGATCGCCTTGTCCGGCAGGAAGCGGTCGTTGATGTACCGGTCGGCCAGCGTCGCGGACGCGACGAGCGCCTTGTCGGTGATCGAGACGCGGTGGTGCGCCTCGTACCGGTCCCGGAGGCCCTTGAGGATCTCGATGGTGTGCTCGACCGTCGGCTCGCCGACCTGGACCGGCTGGAAGCGACGCTCGAGAGCGGCATCCTTCTCGATGTACTTGCGGTACTCGTCGAGGGTGGTCGCACCGATGGTCTGGAGCTCACCACGGGCGAGCTTCGGCTTCAGGATCGACGCGGCGTCGATCGCGCCTTCGGCGGCACCTGCGCCGACGAGCGTGTGCAGCTCGTCGATGAACAGGATGATGTCGCCGCGGCTGTTGATCTCCTTGAGCACCTTCTTCAAGCGCTCTTCGAAGTCACCGCGGTAACGGCTGCCGGCGACGAGCGAACCCAGGTCGAGCGTGTAGAGCTGCTTGTCCTTGAGGGTCTCGGGAACCTCACCGTTCACGATGGCCTGCGCGAGGCCTTCGACGACGGCGGTCTTACCGACACCGGGCTCACCGATCAGCACCGGGTTGTTCTTGGTGCGGCGCGAGAGCACCTGCATGACCCGCTCGATTTCCTTGGCCCGGCCGATGACCGGATCGAGCTTGCCTTCGAGCGCGGCCTGCGTGAGGTTGCGACCGAACTGATCGAGGACGAGGGATGTCGACGGGGTGCCGGACTCGCCGCGGCTCGTGCCGGATTCCGCGGGTTCCTTGCCCTGGTAACCGGAGAGCAGCTGGATGACCTGCTGCCGGACCCGGTTGAGGTCGGCGCCGAGCTTGACGAGGACCTGAGCGGCCACGCCTTCACCCTCGCGAATCAGGCCGAGCAGGATGTGCTCGGTACCGATGTAGTTGTGGCCGAGCTGGAGCGCTTCGCGCAGGCTCAGCTCGAGAACCTTCTTGGCACGGGGAGTGAAAGGAATATGCCCGGACGGTGCCTGCTGACCCTGGCCGATGATCTCTTCGACCTGGCTCCGGACACCTTCGAGGGAGATCCCCAACGACTCGAGAGACTTCGCCGCCACACCCTCACCCTCGTGGATGAGGCCGAGGAGGATGTGCTCCGTGCCGATGTAGTTGTGGTTGAGCATCCTGGCCTCTTCTTGAGCCAGGACAACGACGCGCCGCGCGCGATCGGTGAACCTTTCGAACATCGCACTCCCTCACACTCTCCGGCCGCAGAATCCGATACGCGATCGTCCCGGATCTCTGCTGCCGCTCTTAGCTCCGGCACTCGAGTCGTTCATCGGAACCGGTGAAGGTTCCACGTTCCCACTGCACACTCTAGTTGGCGTGGTATCGACCCGCTCTCCCTCTACCCTTCGGAGGTTGAGGAAAAACCCGGCTATAGGTTGTAACGCTGCACGTGGCGGATACGTTTCCGCAAGCTGTACGCCAGAAGCGAACAGGCCGTCAGCCTGCGAGGACGCGCTGCAGACGCCTTCCGAGGCTGCTCGGGGCACGCTCCGGGTCCGCGAGGCTGCTCTCGGCGAGCACGCTGTCCTCCCCATCCACGGTAGCGGGTTCGAAGGGACGCAGTGAACGCCCGGGCCCGCGGAAGCGCTCGACCGCCGCGAGCAGCGAGCCGCCGTCCGCCGTGGCTTCCTCGATTTTTCCGACGTCTACGCCGAGGTGCTCGGCGAGCAGCGTGTTGCGCAGGTCGACCGCAGCCCTGCCCACCCGGTCCCCGGGTTCTGCCGCTTCGATCGCGAGATCACACTCGGTGTCGAATCCCATGGAACGGTTGTTGAGGTTCGACGAACCGATTCGCAAGACGTTCTCGTCCATCACGACTACCTTTGCGTGGACGTAGATCGGGTTGCCGCCCTCGGTCACCGGGTAGTACACGCCGAAGCGGCCGTGCACGTCGGCGTCCCACAGTAAGTGGAGAAGAGCACGCCGGGCGCCGTCCATCGCCTTCTGTTCGAGCCAGCCGTCGGCGTTGCGCGGAAGTACGAGCACGATTTCGGGGCCGTCCGGCTCCTGCAGGCGCGCCGCGAGCGCCTCCGCGAGGGTGCGCGATGCCAGGTACTGGCTCTCCAGGTACAGGGTGCGGCGCGTCTTCTCGATGATCGCGTGGTACAGCGCTTCGATCTCGTGGACGCCCTCCTGATCGCCGTACCTCGGCAACGTACGCGCGATCGAGACGTCGACGTCGCGCACGGTCGGCTCGAGTCCCTCGGGCCAGATCGGTTCGGTTCCTTCGACGGGTCCGAGTTCTTCGCCGGTAGCGGCCTTCCAGCGCGCTCTGGCCAGTTCGCCCAGCGCTCGCGCGGCCTCGCCGTCTACTGCGGTGGTGACGTCGTGCCACGGGCCGTATCGCTTCCCCGAAGGCTCCCGGCGGTATCGGCTCCGGTCCGCGTGGTCCGAGGTGTCCCACCGGTCGACGGTCATGTCGATTCCACCGCAGAACGCGATTTCGTCGTCGACGACGATGATCTTCTGGTGGTGTGCAGCACCCACCGGGTGCGCGCCGTCGATCTCGAGGTGTAGCCGTGATTCGGTGAACCAGTCGAGTACGAACACGGGCGTCATCCCACGGCCGAGGGCGCTGAAGGCCCCGATATTCCACTTCAGCAGATAGACCTCGAGGTCGGGACGGTGGCGCGGGAGCCACTTCAGAAATGCGCCGAGCCTGTTCGGGCCCTCGAGCGTTTTGCCGTCCGGCTCGAATTGGATCCGGGTGTCGAAATCCCAGCCGATGAGTATAATCCGTTTTTTCGCGCCGAGCATCGCGGATTTAACGTGATGAAAATAGGATGCTGCATCGACGATCGAAGTAAGATTGGTCGCACGTGCGGTACGCCAACACGTTTTTCCCGGCTCGAGCACTCTGTCAACCATCCTGCGAATCCTACCCCGGCACGGGTAGGTCCCCCAGAAATGTGTTGCGCAAAACAGAGGACCGCGCATCGGCGGGTGTATGCCCTGACGTGCACGGGGGCGCCGCCACCAGGTGACGAC
Source organism: Rhodococcus sp. NPDC058639 (assembly GCF_042717545.1). NCBI lineage: Bacteria > Bacillati > Actinomycetota > Actinomycetes > Mycobacteriales > Nocardiaceae > Rhodococcus > Rhodococcus sp. NPDC058639. Next base: position 27,968 of record NZ_JBHXRF010000002.1, on the reverse strand, counting down.
GCCCCCGCGGGATCACTCCTGCGTCGGAATTCCTAGTGGGCCTGGTTGTAGGCTTCCACGATTTCCGCGGAGATGCGGCCGCGTGCAGAGACCGGCCAATCGTTGTTCCGCGCCCATTCACGAATGGCGGCAGTCTGTTCACGATCCGAGCCGGCCCGTGCGGGCTTGCGCGTGGTGGGAGTGGTCGACGGACCGACCTTGCCGCGCTTGCGGCCCCCTACCTTTCGTGCGTGCTCGATCCAGAATTCCAACTGGTCGCGCAACTTGGCAGCATTCTCTTCGGACAGGTCGATCTCGTAGGTAACTCCATCGAGTCCGAACTCCACCGATTCATCTGCGGCCGTTTCCTGGTCCACATCGTCGATCAGAGTGACGGTGACCTTCTTTGCCATGTGTTGAGAATCCTCTCGAATGAAGAAAGCAGCCCCCCCGGGACAGGACCACGATACCCCTGAATTAACCCATGGCAATACGAAACTCGGTGGGTGGAATTAACGCGTGGTCGGACGAACAATCGGAAACAGGATTGTTTCCCGGATTCCCAGGCCGGTCAGCGCCATCAGCAGGCGGTCGATTCCCATTCCCGTCCCCGTCGTCGGCGGCATTCCCTGTTCCATGGCCGAGAGGAAATCTTCGTCGAGAACCATCGCCTCGTCGTCGCCGGCGGACGCGAGCCGCGCCTGATCGACGAAACGCTCACGCTGGATCACCGGATCCACGAGTTCCGAGTAACCCGTAGCGAGTTCGAAACCGCGAACGTAGAGGTCCCATTTCTCGGTGACACCCTTCACCGAGCGGTGATCCCGCGTGAGGGGCGACGTCTCCACCGGGAAATCACGCACGAAAGTGGGCGTGTACAACTGATCGCCGCACATGTGTTCCCAGAGTTCCTCGACGAGCTTGCCGTGGCCCCAGCCCTTGCCCTCCGGAACCTCGAGACCGACACGTTCCGCAAGCGCCTTCAATTCGTCGACGGTGGTTTCCGGGGTCACCTCGGAGCCGATCGCCTGCGACAGAGACGGGTACATTTCGAGGGTCTTCCATTCACCGCCGAAGTCGTATTCGGTGCCGTCGGCCAGTGTGACCACATGGCTGCCGAACGCCGCCATCGCGACTTCCTGGATGACCTCGCGGATCATCTTCGCCGAATCGTCGTAGGTGCCGTACGCCTCGTAGGTTTCCAGCATCGAGAATTCGGGCGAGTGCGTGGAGTCCGCGCCCTCGTTACGGAAATTCCGGTTGATCTCGAAGACCTTCTCGATGCCTCCGACGACACATCGCTTGAGGAACAACTCGGGAGCGATACGCAGGAACAAGTCCATGTCGAGTGCGTTCGAATGGGTGACGAACGGCCGCGCGGCGGCACCACCGTGCAAAGTCTGGAGCATCGGCGTCTCGACCTCGAGGAAATCCCGGCGTTCGAGCGCATTGCGCAGTTCACGCACCACCGCGACACGCATCCGCGCGTTCCGGCGGGCATCGGGGCGGACGATGAGGTCGACGTAACGCTGACGAACGCGTGTCTCCTCGTTCATCTCCTTGTGCGCGACGGGCAGCGGGCGCAGCGCCTTCGACGCCATGCTCCAGGAGTCGGCCATGACGCTGAGTTCACCGCGGCGCGAGCTGATGACCTCACCGTGGACGAACACGAAGTCGCCGAGGTCGGTCTCTGCCTTCCATGCCGCGAGAGCGTCTTCTCCCACGCCGGCGAGACTGATCATGACCTGCAGCTGGGTGCCGTCCCCCTCCTGCAAGGTGGCGAAGCAGAGCTTGCCGGTGTTGCGGAGGAAGATGATGCGTCCGACCACGCCCACCTGTTCGCCGGTTGTGGCGTCAGGTTCGAGGTCGGGATACGCGGCGCGGATCTGCGCCAGGGTGTGTGTCCGGGGCACGACGACCGGATAGGCGTCCTTACCCTCCGCCAAGAGTCGTTCGCGCTTGTCGCGGCGGACCCGGATCTGCTCGGGGGTATCGTCGGGCTGCTGAACACTGGCATCACTCACGGGTAACCAGACTATCCGAAAGCCCTGGGCTTTTATCCCGCAGCTACCGCACCGCGTGCAGCAGAGTCAGTGTGCGGTGACGCGCGCCACGTCTTCGGCGACATGCCGGGCCTCGGTGACCGCGTCGACGAGATTCGCCGATTTGACGGCCGCGTAACCACCTACGAGTGCGGTCGCACCCCGCAACCCACGGCGGCGCAGCCCGAGGACGACACGGTGGGTTTCCACGCCGTACGCGGATACGAGGATCCACTCCTTGTCGTAGCCGGTGGCCAGCGCGAGGTGATTCGGGTGAGCAGGGTCGAGCCGCTCCGGCACAAGTGCGGCGTCGATCGCCAGCGCACCGGGCAATGTGCCCTGAGCGGCCCGTTCGTCGTGCCCGCGGATGTCCACGACGACGGCGCCGCGCGCGACGGCCGCGGCGAGTTCGGTCGGATAGGTGCGTTCGACCGCCAGCGGAAACAGAGCGGCCGGGGCAGAAGAAACAGAAGCAGAATCGAGCAGCGCAGCGCGCATGAGAGATCTCCCAGGAAAGTGTCGACAGTCGAGGCAGGCGTCAGCCTCGACAACACTCCTGGGCGCTCATGCAACGGATCACGGAAGCATCTTTACACAGAACCGCGTCCGGCGGAACCCGTGGCACGTGTAGCGCGTCTCACCTGATTACGTTCGAAGACCAGGCGCAGCCCTTCGAGGGTGAGGTCGGGTTCGTGGTGCTCGAGCGTCCGCGATTCGGGCATGATCAACGGCGCGCTGTCTCCTGTCCCGATCACCGCGACGTCGTCGGCTCCGAATCCGGGCACCTCCGCGCACACTCGCCGCACGAGACCGTCGACCATGCCGGCAAATCCGAAAACCGCGCCGGACTGCATGCACTCGACGGTGTTCTTCCCGAGAACGCCGCGGGGCCGGACCAACTCGACCTTCCGGAGTGCCGCAGACTGAGATGCGAGGGCGTCCATCGCGATTTCCACGCCGGGCGCGATGGCACCACCGAGGAACTCGCCCTTGGCGGACACGACGTCGACACACGTGGATGTACCGAAGTCCACGATGACACACGGAGAGCCGTAGAAGTGATGGGCCGCAAGGCTGTTGACGATGCGGTCGGCGCCGACCTCTTTGGGGTTGTCGACGAGCAACGGCACTCCGGTCCGGACGCCCGGCTCGACGACCACATGCGGCACCTGGGACCAGTAGCGCCCCAGCATGATCCGCAACTCGCGCAGCACCGATGGCACGGTAGACAACGCGGCGACGCCGGTGATCCGGTCGACGTCGTCACCGAGCAGTCCCCGGAAGAGCAGAGCCAGTTCGTCGGCTGTCATCCTCGGGTCCGTGCGCACGCGCCGGTCGCACAGCAATTTCGAATGCGTCCCGCTGCCCGTGAAGACGCCCAGAACAATGTTGGTGTTCCGGACGTCGACGGCGAGGAGCATGTCTACACCAGGGACGGTGCGTCGAGTGTGGACAGCATCCGGGGGGTGATGAGACCGGATCCCTCGGGCGCGTGCGCCGGATCGTTACCGAGTTCCACCGGACGATTGTCGGCATCGACGAACACGACGCTCGGGTTGTAGTCCTTGCATTCCTGCTCGTTCATCACGCCGTAGGCAATGAGAATGACCAGATCACCGGGACTGACCAAACGCGCTGCGGCGCCGTTGATTCCGATGACACCCGACCCGCGCTCCCCCGCGATCACGTACGTCTCGAGGCGGTTGCCGTTGTCGATGTCGACGATGCACACCTGCTCCCCCTCGAGCAGGTCCGCCGCGTCCATCAGATCCTGATCGACGGTCACCGAACCGACGTAATGCAGGTCCGCATGGGTCACCGTGGCCCGGTGGATCTTCGACTTCATCATGGTGCGGAACATGTTCGTCCTCGGTTTCCTTCTGGTTTCGCGAACTCGGTCAGCGGGTCAACAGGTCATCGGCGACGGTGGGATCTACCTGCCCGACCGCGCGTTCGAGAAACCCGGTACCGACAGCGACACCGACGTTGTCGATCAGCCGGGTGGTACCGAGTCGTGCAGCGACGAGCAACCGGCCGTCGCCTCGTTCGGGGGCGGGTCCGAGATCGGCTCCGCGCACCTCGAGGTAGTCCACCTCGATCTCGGGAGCGGACGCGAGTACGTCACGGGCTGCCGCCAGGATGGTGTCCGGTCCGCCGGCAGCCGCGTGTGCGCCGGCGACGAGCGCAGCCGACAGCGTGGTTGCGATCTCGCGCTGCTGCTCGGAAAGGTAGCGGTTGCGCGAGGACAGGGCGAGCCCGTCGGCCTCACGGACTGTGGGCACACCCACGATACGAACGTCGAAGTTCAGGTCGGTCACCATCTGCCGGATCAACGCGAGTTGCTGGTAGTCCTTCTCCCCGAAATACGCGGAGTTGGGCGCGACGATCTGCAGCAGTTTCGCGACAACGGTGAGCATGCCGGCGAAATGGCCGGGCCGCGAAGCACCTTCGAGCTCCGAACCGAGCGGGCCCGGGTGGATCGTGGTGCGCGGTCCGTTCGGGTACATCGCCGTAGCCGTGGGAGCGAACACGAGTTCCACGCCGGCACCCCGGAGCAGTTCGAGGTCTGCGTCGAGCGTGCGGGGATAGGCGTCGAGATCCTCACCGGGACCGAACTGGAGGGGGTTGACGAAGATCGACACGACGACCACCGCGCCCGTGAGCTTCGCCTGCTTCACCAGTTCCAGGTGCCCGGAGTGCAACGCGCCCATCGTGGGCACGAGTGCGACCGTCCGGCCCACACTGCGCAACGCCTTGGTGACCTTTCTCAGGTCCTCGGGGTTGTGGTGCACGGTGGTTTCTCCACGCACGTAACCGCCCTGTCGCGCTTCACTCACCGTGATCAGCCCTTTCGAGAATTTCCATCAGTTCCGGCTTCGAGCCGGTGCGCTGCGCCGACCGCAGCGACATAGCGCGGTACCCCGCCGCGATCTTCGGGTCGGCATCGTTCAGTACCTGCAGGTGGGTAGCGACCGTCTCCGCGTCGCCGCGGGCCACCGGACCCGTGAGCGCGGACGGTCCTCGCCGCAGCACGTTGTCCAACGCGGCGGTGAGCAGTGGTTGAAGGACTCGTTCGGCGACTCCGCCTGGAGCATCGTCCACGATCTGCTGACCGAGCAACTCGTCACCGGCGAGAGCGACGCGCAACGCTTCGACTGCGTCGGCGACAAGCGTGACCAGGTGGTTGCTGCCGTGGGCAAGGGCTGCGTGATAAAGCGGTCGCATCTGCTCGGAGACCCGGACCGGTTCGCCACCGATCTCGAGGACGAGCGCCTGCGCGATCGCGTAGCCGATCTCGTCGGCTGCGGTGATGCCGAAACAGGTGGACGCGAGGCGGGCGGTGTCTTCGTCGTGCCCGGTGAACGTCATCGCGGGGTGAACCGCGAGCGGCACTGCGCCCTGCTCCGCGAGCGGCGCGAGAATACCGATGCCGTGGGCACCGGATACGTGAAGGACGATCGTGCCCGGCTTGACGACGGAGGTGGCGGCCAGTCCGGCCACCAGCGATTCCAGCTCGGTGTCCGGAACGGCGAGGAGAAGCAGATTGCAGCGGCCGGCGACCTCGTCGACCGGCAGTATCTCGGAGTCGGGGAGGCGAATACTCGCGCGGTGCTTCGAGACGTCGGACACCGCCGAGCAGGCCACGACCACGTGGCCGACGCGCTCGAGCGCCGCGCCCAGTGCGGTGCCCACGCGACCTGCGGAAACGACACCGACAGATAGTCGGGCAGGCGCAGGCGCGTTGGTGATCCCGAAGGAATTCACGGGAGTCCTCTCATTCGTTCCAGTCCCGCTCAGCGGGTACCGGACGTTCGCCCGACAATAGCGCGCTGCGCTCGGCGCCCGCCACGACGGCAAGGAGTGATCTGCGCCTCACTCGGCCGTGACCAGCCGGTACCGTCGCGGGACGTGTCGCGAAGATCAGCGCTCGGACGACAGTGCGGCGAGGATCTCCGCGACGCTCCGGCCCTCGGAATGGGCACCCTCCGCGCGGCGGCGGCCGCGTCGGCCGGTCGGGGGCTCGGCCGGAGCGGTGTGCGCCTCGGCAGGCTGCGGGCGCGCCTCGGCGGGCGGTGTCTCGGCGGGCGGTGTCTCGGCGGGCGGTGTCTCGGCGGGCGGTGTCTCGGCGCGCTCCTCCGGCGAGCCCACCGTGATGGTCTCCGCAGTGAGCGGCTCGTCGTCGGGCGACGCGAACGCCGGTCCGGACGGTCGAGGCGCCGTGACACGTGTCGTGGCGTCGAGTTCGCGCCGGCGGTCCGCATTCCCTCCGAGTGCCACGTTCTCGTCGGGAAGGCGACCGTCGAACAGCACCTCGAGGTTGCGGCGAAGTGCCGCGAGCTCATGACGCAGCGCTGCCATTTCTTCGGCGTCGATGCGCAGGTCCGACCGAACCTTTTCCTCGACCGTCAGTTCGTACTCGCGGCGCGCGGAGATCTCGCGTTCGAGCTGGAGGTCGTACACCGTCTTGAGGTCGTCGACCTTGGCCTTTTCCAGCGCCGACTCGCGGCGGTACTTGGTCATCGCGATCGCGCCGACGGTGGCCGCCCACAGCGCCACGACCACCGCGATACGCAAGACCTGCACGCTGTCGCTGAAGACCAGCAGCAGGGACGCGACCATGGCCAAGGCAAGCAAACCGGCGACGATCATGGAGCCGGTACTGCGCCACGGACGACGATTCCTGTTCTCTCGTCCCGGGGAAACCATACTTACCAGACTACGTGTCTTCCCAGGTCGGAACAGCGATGCCCGCCGGTCGCAGCGAAATCCGTTCGGCGGCACGGATCGTCCCGCCGCAGCGGTCGTCAGGTCGCCGGCTGGCTCGGATCTTCGGGGTCCTCCGGTGCCTTGCAACAGTATTCGAGCCACAGCGCAGCAGCCACAAGAGCCACACCGGCAACTGCCCCGACGACTGCGCCGGACGTGTCCTCCATCGCGGCGCGGACTTCGGCGCGCTCCGGCAGAAGGAAGAGCAGGAACCCGGCCCATACGCCCGTACTGGCCGCGCCGACGAGCGCGGACGCCTTCGCCAGGGCGACGGAACGCGCAACCGTGATCGGGTGGATCCGGCCGGGGCCCTCCCCGATCTCGTGCTTACCGACCCGCGAGCGGATGACGAACGCGAGGACCACCTCGATCACCGCCGCCACGTACAGCGACGCTCCGGCGTAGACCGGGATGGCCGGCAGGGAGCCGTACAGCGTGCGCACGAGCAACCAGGTGATGACCGCCGCCAGCACGGCCAGCGCGAGCAGATCGCGAACCCGGGTCGGTTTCATCGTTCCTGTTCCCCCACGCCGGTGCCGGTCAAGTTCAGATCGGTGCGGTGCACGCCGTCACGCTCCGCCGCCTCGAGTCGGTCGAGCCAGTCGTCGGCACGTCGGGTCTCCCCTTCTGCGGTGAGCACCGCGTCGGGTTCCACATCGAGCCACGGCACGAGCACGAATGCCCGCCGGTGTGCCCGCGGGTGCGGGAGCGTCAACTCGGGATCGTCGCTGAGCACCTCTCCGTCGCCCGCGTCGCACGACACGACGTCGACGTCGAGGCTGCGCGGACCCCACCGCTCGAGGCGTACCCGCTCGGCCGCCGCCTCGCATTCGCGGCCGAACCGCAACCAGTCGTCCGGCCCGAAAGCGGCGTCCTCCGCGACGATCACCGCATTGAGAAAGTCCTGTTGCTCGACCCCGCCCCAGGGCGCCGTCGAATACACCGCGGATACGGCCACGGCACGCCGTCCCAGCGCCTCGACCACCGAGCGCAGGTGCGCCGCGCGGTCGCCGATGTTGGACCCGATCGACAGCACGGCCCGGCTCACGACGCGCTCCGGGTCCGATCGACCACCACGGCGACGTCCGAGAACGTCAGCGGAATCGGCGCCGACGGCTTGTGGAGCGTGACTTCTACGCGCGACACCCGGGGGTCGGCGAGCACGCCGTCGGCGATCTCCCCGGCCACCGTCTCGATGAGGTCGCGTCCCGGGCCGGCGATGACGGCGGCGGCGGCTTCGGCGAGTTCACCGTAGTGCAGCGTGTCGGCGAGATCGTCGCTCGCCGCAGCCGGCGCGAGGTCGAGCCACGCCACGATGTCGACGAGAAAATCCTGTCCGTCACGCTTCTCGTGATCGAACACTCCGTGGTTGCCGCGGACCCGTAGTCCCCGCAGTTCGATCCGGTCGCTCATACATGCATCCTCTCCGCGCCGCCGTGCTGCCATGCCCGAACCACCGCGAGCGCGTCACGCGAGGCCTGCACGTCGTGCACGCGTACTCCCCACGCACCGTGGGTCGCAGCGAGCGCCGACACCACGGCTGTCGCGACTTCACGACCCGCAGGCGGACGCACGGCACCGTCGGGTGACGCGAGTAAGGATCCGAGGAAGCGCTTGCGGGAGGCACCGATCAGCACGGGAAAACCGAGCGCGTTGAGCTCGGGCAGTCCGTGGAGGAGTTGCCAGTTGTGGTCCGGTTGCTTCACGAATCCGAGTCCGGGGTCGAGAACGATCTTCGACGGGTCGACGCCCGCGGCCACGGCGACGTCGACCTGGGTGAGCAGCTCGTCGCGCACCTCGGTCACCACGTCGTCGTAATGCGCGGACCCACCCGCGTGCACGAACTCGCCGGTGGGACGCCAGTGCATGATGATCCACGGCACGCCCGCCGACGCCACCACCGACGCCATGTCGCTGTCGGCGCGCCCGCCGGACACATCATTGACTATCGTCACGCCCGCGGTGATCGCGGCCTCCGCGACCGACGCGCGCATCGTGTCGACACTCGTACGGATGCCTTCCGCCGTGAGAGCCTCGATGACCGGCGTGACTCGATCCGCCTCGACCTGCGGATCGATGCGCATCGCACCGGGACGTGTCGATTCGCCTCCGACGTCGACGATGTCGACACCGAGGTCACGGAGTTCGAGTCCGCGTGCGATGGCCGAGTCACGGTCGAGATAGCGTCCGCCGTCCGAAAACGAATCGCTGGTCACGTTGAGTACGCCCATCACGATCGGCCGCTGTTCGGCCTGGAACACGCTCACCGGCGCAGGATGAGGTCCAGGGCCTCGGCGCGCGACGCCGAACTCGTCTGGAGCAATCCACGTACAGCCGACGTGGTCGTGCTCGCCCCGGGCTTCCGGATGCCGCGCATCGCCATGCAGAGATGTTCGGCCTCCACGACCACGATCACTCCGCGCGGCTCGAGCTTGCGCACCAGTGCGTCGGCGATCTGACTGGTGAGGCGCTCCTGTACCTGCGGGCGCTTCGCGTAGAGGTCGACTACGCGTGCGAGCTTCGACAGACCCGTGACGCGACCGGTCGGGCCGGGAATGTAGCCGACGTGCGCGACACCGTGGAAGGAGACCAGGTGGTGTTCACACGTCGAGTACATCGGGATGTCGCGCACCAGCACGAGTTCCCGGTGTCCTTCGTCGAAGGTGGTGTTGAGAACCTCGTCGGGGTTGGTGAACAGGCCCGCGAACACCTCACGATATGCCCGTGCAACGCGCGCCGGGGTGTCGCGCAGACCTTCTCGTTCAGGATCCTCGCCGACGGCGATGAGCAGTTCCCGCACGGCCGCCTCTGCACGTGGCTGGTCGAAAACCCGCCCCGCCTCCACACTCAGCGTCTGCGACACCACGTCGTCGTCGTCCATACCGGAACCCGCTGCCGTACCCACGTGATCAACCGACACCCGCCAGTCCTCCACTCTTGAAGTTGCTCGTCGTCTCAACGCTGGCCGGACGGCCCTTCCCACGGCTGCGTGGGTGGCGGTTCGGGGGTCGGATGTCCCTCGTCCCGTTGTTCATCGGAGTCGTCGGATCCCGTGCGGGTCCAATCGGGGTAACCGCCCCGGAAGGTTCCGCGCTCGTCTTGCTGTTCCTCCGGCGGCCAGCCCGGTGCCGACCAACCGGCGGGAGCGCCGTAGTCGGGCCGGGTCGCGTGCCGGGGTCCACCCGGGTACGGCGCCGGCGGGAATCCGGGCAGCGGCTCGGACGCCGGGATCGGCTGAGGCTGGCCGTACCCGTTTCCGGGAGCCGACGGCTGGTACTGCGGCTGCGCCGGCTGAGCGCCGGGATACTGCGGCTGGGCGCCTGGGTACTGCGGCTGGGCGCCCGGGTACTGCGGCTGCGCCGGCTGGGGCGCACCCGGGTACTGCGGCTGACGGTCGTCGCCGTGCTGCGGCCTGCCGTTGGGCGCGTGCGGGTCAGGCTGGTTCTGCGGCTGCGGCGGCTTCGTCAGGCTCGGCGGCTCCGCCGGCCACGGCTCGCCACGTTCTTCTGCGAGTTCGCGCGGCGTCTTGATCGGCGGCTTTTCGGACGGGATGCGATCACCGAAATCGTTGAACGCGGTGATCCGCGGGCGCTTCCGGACATCGGCGAGGATCCGCTCGAGATCCTTACGGGTGAGCGTCTCGTGTTCGAGCAGCTCGCCGGCGAGCACGTCGAGAATGTCGCGGTACTCGTTGAGAATCGACCACGCCTCGGTGTGTGCCGCCTCGATCAGGTTGCGCACCTCTTCGTCGATCTCCCGCGCCACCTCGTGCGAGTAGTCGGTCTGCGTCCCCATCGACCGGCCGAGGAACGGGTCGCCCTGCTCCTGCCCGTAGTGGACGGCGCCGAGCTTCGCGCTCATGCCGTACTCGGTGACCATCGCGCGCGCGATCTTCGTCGCCTGGTCGATGTCGGACGAGGCGCCTGTCGTGGGCTCGCGGAAGATGAGTTCTTCGGCTGCGCGGCCACCCATCGCCATGACCAGGCGGGCGATCATCTCGGACCGCGTCATCAGGCCCTTGTCGTCCTCGGGCACGGTCATCGCATGCCCGCCCGTGCGACCACGCGCGAGGATCGTGACCTTGTACACCGGCTCGATGTCGGGCATGGCCCACGCAGCGAGTGTGTGACCACCCTCGTGATAGGCCGTGATCTTCTTCTCGTATTCGCTGATGATGCGGCTCTTGCGGCGCGGCCCACCGATCACGCGGTCGACGGCTTCCTCGAGCGTCGCCTCGGTGATGACCGTGCCGTTCTCGCGAGCGGTCAGCAGCGCCGCCTCGTTGACGACATTCGCCAGGTCGGCACCGGACATGCCCACGGTGCGCTTGGCGAGACCGCCGAGGTCGGCGTTCGGGTCGATGGGCTTGCCCTTGGAATGCACCGCGAGGATTGCGCGACGACCGGCCAGGTCGGGGTTGCCGACCGGAATCTGCCGGTCGAAGCGTCCCGGGCGCAGCAACGCGGGGTCGAGGATGTCGGGCCGGTTGGTGGCCGCCATCACGATGATGCCGGAGCGGTCACCGAACCCGTCCATCTCGACGAGGAGCTGGTTGAGGGTCTGTTCGCGCTCGTCGTGGCCACCGCCGAGACCTGCACCGCGCTGCCGGCCGACGGCGTCGATCTCGTCGACGAAGATGATGCAGGGTGCGTTCTGCTTCGCCTGCTCGAACAGGTCGCGCACGCGAGACGCACCGACGCCGACGAACATCTCGACGAAGTCCGAACCGGAAATCGTGAAGAACGGCACTCCGGCTTCGCCGGCGACAGCGCGCGCCAGCAGGGTCTTACCCGTACCGGGAGGGCCGTACAGCAGAACGCCCTTCGGAATCTTGGCGCCGAGCGCCTGATACCGGCTCGGGTTCTGGAGGAAGTCCTTGATCTCGTAAAGCTCTTCGACCGCTTCGTTCGCGCCTGCGACGTCACTGAACGTGGTCTTCGGCATGTCCTTGGTCAACTGCTTGGCACGAGATTTGCCGAAGCCCATCATCCCGCCGCGGCCACCGCCCTGCATCCGGCTCATGACGAGGAAGAACACCACCAGCAGGATGGCCATCGGTATGACGAACAGCAGGATCGACGTCAGCCAGCTCTCCTGGGTGACCTGCGTGTTGTACTTCGGCACGCCGGAATCACCGACCAGATCGAAGATCTGCTCCGATGCCGACGCGGGGTACTTCGCGATGATCTCGGTGCTGCCCTCGGTCGCATCGTCGCCGTTGTTCAGCCACAACCGGAGCTGCTGCTCACGGTCGTCGATGCGCGCCTCGCTGACGTTCTTCGCCTCGAGCTGCGAGATCGCGACAGACGTGTCCACCTTCGTGAAGCCGCGCGTGTCGTCGCCGAAGTAGCTGAAGGCGTAGATGACCAACAGGATGCCGGCGACAATCGCCAGATTACGGAACACTGTCTTGCGGTTCATACAGGTTCGGCCCGGCCGGCCGGTCCTTTCGATAGTGACGTCATCGGTGTCGTGTCGAGGGCGCTACACCCGGTACGGTCGCGGTTTCGCGAGCAGTGACCAACCAGGCACCGCAAGGTTACCGCGTGACGACGAACCGCCGCCGAGTCGCAGCAGGTCGTTCGAAGTCACAACGAACCGGCGGCGTCCCTTGTTCCCACCCGCGGCGAGCTGCGTGCGGCTCATCTGGGGCGTCTGCACTCCCACCGCGGTGCTAGCTGCTGTAGACCTTCGGGTGGAGAGTGCCGATGTAGGGCAGGTCCCGGTACCGCTCGTTGTAGTCGAGTCCGTACCCGACGACGAACTCGTTGGGGATGTCGAAGCCGACGTCGTTGACCTCGACGTCGATCTTCTGGGCGTCGGGCTTGCGCAACAGGGTGACGACCTCGAGCGACGCCGGGTTGCGCGTCGACAGGTTGCGGATCAGCCACGACAGCGTCAGCCCCGAGTCGATGATGTCCTCGACGATCAGGACGTTGCGGCCGGCGATGTCCTTGTCGAGGTCCTTGAGAATCCGGACCACACCGGAGGACGAGGTCGAGGAACCGTACGAGCTCACCGCCATGAATTCCATCTGGGCCGGGATCGGCAGGGCTCGGGCGAAGTCGGTCATGAAGAAGATCGCGCCTTTGAGTACACCGATGAGCAGGAGGTCACCCTCCGGAGCGCCCTCGGGGTATCGCTCCGCAATCGAGGCCGCCAGTTCGGCCGTCCGCTCTGCGATCTGCTCCTCGGAGATCAGCACCGAGGCAATGTCACCTTCGTACACCGGGTTCTACCCACCTTCCGTCAGTCGTCCGCGCACCGCTGCTGGTCGACGAACTCCATACTCAGCCTGCCACGCCGACGCAGCACCACCAACCTGGTCCCTGCTCCCGGCCCCCGGCCCACCGCGACGGCCCCCTGCCCGTGCCAGAGGACCACCAGATCGTCGATTGCGCGCAGCGACTTGTCGTTCGGCGCAGGTGCACCGCGTCCGAGCAGCCACAAGCGAACCGCCCGGCGGCGGACCGCAGCGGGCGCGTCGGTGAGCACCGTCACATCGAGTGAGCAGTCGTCCTCGGGCTCGCGGCGGGTCGCGGCACGGGTCAGCAGGTCCGCAGCCGCTTCGTCGAGCGCCTCCCCGTCGTCCCGAAGTTGCGCGGCGGTACGCGCGAGCGCCGCGGCGACTCCGCCATCGAGAATCTCCTCGAGCATCGGGAGGGCCTCCGTCCGCAAACGGACGCGAGTGAATCGCGGGTCCGCGTTGTGGGGATCCTCGTACGGGAGGTAACCCAGTTCGCCGCATGCGCGCCGGGTGACGCTTCTCCGCACGCCGAGCAAGGGTCTCCCCCACGGGGCGTCGAACGGCGCCATCCCGCAGATCGAGCGAAGCCCCGAACCGCGGCCGAGACCGAGGAGCACCGTCTCGGCTTGGTCGTCGAGGGTGTGGCCGAGCAGGACCGGCATTCCGCCGCGCGCATCGTCGAGCGCCCGGTACCGGGCGGTTCGAGCAGCGGCCTCGAGCCCTCCGGGGCCGGTCACCTCTACCGCTACCACCCGGACGGAGGCGCACCCGCGCGCACGCGCGAAATCTGCGGCGCGCGCGGCGATGTCCGACGAGCCCTCCTGCAAACGATGATCGACGACGACGGCGTGCACCTCGGCGGCCTCGGCCACGGCCGCCGCTGTCAACGCTGCGGAGTCGGCGCCACCGGACAGCGCGACGGCTACCGCGCGCACATCGTGTGTGGACAGCCAGGCACGCACTGCCAGCCGGACCTCGTGGATGGCGGGCAGTTCGGGCAGCAGCGGAGCGGGCGGCACGGTCAGCCCAGCACCCGTGCGATCCAGGCGTCCGGGTGGTCGATCTCCGTGAGAGTCGGGAGCGCGTCGGGGCCGGACCACACCGCGTTGAACTGCGTCATGCCGACCTTCGCGACGACGGCGTCGACGAACCTCTTGCCGTGCACGTACTGCGCCATCTTCGCGTCCACGCCGAGAACGACGCGGATCACGCGGTGGATCGGGTTGCCGCTGCGCCGGCGCCGGCTGTCGAACGCACGGCGGATCCGTGCCACCGACGGAACGACGGACGGTCCCACCCCGTCCATGACGTGATCGGCGTGGCCTTCGAGCAGCGTTCCGAGCGCCAGCATCCGATCGAGCGATTCGCGTTGGGGTTCCGCCTGCGTGGCACGCAGCAATCCGACCATGCCGCGTTGCGACATCGGCTTGTCGCCGGGAGTGCGCAGATCGCGGGCGGCGGCCACGAACCTGCTCACGACCTCGCCGATCGGTTCGTCGACCGCTGCCGTGAGTTCGGCGGTGGACTCGCGCATGAGGTCCGCCATCCAGGGAGCCTGCTCGAACTGCACACGGTGGGTGACCTCGTGCAGACACACCCACAGGCGGAAGTCCGAGGTCGGCACCTTCAGTGCGCGCTCGACGGCGACGACGTTGGGTGCGACGAGCAGCAGGGTGCGCGAGAACGGGTCGTACTGGCCGAGGACGGCCGACGCGAGGTACGCGAGCATCGCGCCTGCCTGCGCGCCCGCGGGCTTACCGAGCCAGCGTCCGCTCCGGTCGGACCCGGTGAGGTCCGCCATCGACTCCGCCGCGGCACGCACCCAGTCGGGACGATCCACGACGCGCGCGGGCGGCGACACCGTTCCGTCACCCATCCCGGTCTGCTCGCGCACCGGGCCTTCGGCGCGCTCGGCCGCCGCGTACAGCTCCTCGATGGCGGCGTCACGGGTATACCCCGACATCGCGGGGCCGGAGCGCGCGAGCCGGGCACCGACACCCGCCGCGAACTCCCAGTCGATCGCGTCGCCGAGGCCCCGCTCCTGCTCGCTCATCGGCAGCCGCATCCCCGGAGTACGGCCGCGACATCGTCCAGCGCGGGTCGTGCTTCGTTGGGGAACCGGTCGTTCGACATGAGTGCGAACGTCAATACCCGCCCATCGACGTCCACGACGTATCCCGTAAGCCCGCTCACAAGACTCAGTGTGCCCGTTTTCGCGCGCACCCACCCGGCTCCGGCACGCGCAGTGGTGCCGTAGCGGTCGCTGAGGGTGCCGGTGGCACCCGCGACCGGCAGGTAATCGAGCATCGGACGCAGGGCCGGAGCGTCCGGGCCGGCGGCGCGCGCGACGATCGAGTCGAGGACCCGCGCCGGGATGCGGTTGTCGAGGGAGAGGCCGCTGAGGTCCTCGAGCGTGACCCCGGAAGTGTCGATCCCGGCGCCCTGAAGAGTGCGGGTCACAGCTTGGACGGCACCGGTGAACGTGGGCGCGCTACCCGAGGAGATCGCGATTTCCCGTCCGATGGTTTCGGCGAGCACGTTGTCGGAGTGCTGCACCATCTGTTCCAGTCGTGTCCGCAGGGGTGCGGACTGAACCGATGCCATGGGCGCTGTGCCCGGCGAGGCCGTCCCGATCGTGACCTTCTCGGGATCGGCGCCGAGTGCGGCGGCGAGCGCTCGCCCGGCGTCCAGCGCAGGAGTAGCCGAACGCGGTGACTCGTCTTCGAGCGGCCGCAAGCGTCCCCCGTCGAGCATCACCGGTTCGATGGGTGCGACGAACCCGTCACCGACGTCCGTGGCGTCCCATCCGACCGCAAGCGGGTCTCCGCTGAAGATCCCGACATCGACGACCACGGTGTCGACGACGGCTCCGCTGCGCTGGATCTGCTGCGCGAGATCGGCGATGCGGGGACCGCCGGGGTAGAAACCGTCTTCGCCGACGGGCTGAGCGGTGAGGGTGGGGTCGCCACCCGCGACGAGGACGATCTCGCCGGGACGGGAGCCCTCGACCACCCGCGTGGTGATGCGGTGATCGCTGGGCAGGCCGAGCAACGCCGCCGCGGTGGTGAGGATCTTCGTCGTGGATGCGGGGGTCATCGGCCGGTCGGGCTCCTGGGACCACAGGACGGTCCCGGTGGCCGCGTCGGTGACCGATCCGGTGAACGATCCGAGCGCCGGGTTCTTCACGGCTGCGTCGAGCGCGGCGGCCAGGGCTGCGGGGACCGGAGCCGGGGCATCGTCCGCCACCGGCGCGACCGCGAGGTCCGCGATGACCGGTGCGGGAGCGGGCGCGATCGTGGCGCTCGCAGTGGTGCGCACGTCGTAGACGGCAAATGCGCCGCCCACGACGAGTGCGAGAAAACCGGCTGCCCAGATACCGAACAGGATCCGGATGTTCCGGCGCCGACGTGTGACCAACGAACCCTGCTTCTTGATCTTTTCCTGCCCCGCCAACACGCCTCCGCTGTGTCCTGCACACTCGCGCCCTGGTGGCCGCCTTCGTGGTCCGGTACCTGCGTCGTCCAGACTAGCGCCGCGCCCGTTATCCTTTCTCCGGACCATCACCGCAGATACGGATGTCGTATCGGCGAGCGAAAACACCGACGAAGTGAGGCAAGCGCGTGGAGTTCGAGGTCACCATCGAGATCCCCAAGGGGCAGCGGAACAAGTACGAGGTCGATCACGAGACCGGCCGCGTCAAGCTCGACCGCTACCTCTACACCGCGTTCGGGTACCCCGCCGACTACGGGTACATCGAGAACACTCTCGGTGAAGACGGCGATCCGCTCGACTGCCTCGTACTGCTCCCCGAGTCGGTGTACCCCGGCGTCATCGTCGACGCCCGCCCGGTCGGCATGTTCAAGATGGTCGACGAGGCCGGTGGCGACGACAAGGTTCTCGCGGTCCCCGCAGGTGACCCGCGGTGGGATCACATCCAGGACATCGGCGACGTGCCGCAGTTCGAGCTCGACGCGATCAAGCACTTCTTCGTGCACTACAAGGATCTCGAGCCGGGCAAGCATGTCGAAGCCGCGGACTGGACGGGCCGCGCCGACGCCGAGGCCGAGGTCACTGCCTCCATCGCGCGCTTGAAGGACAACGGCGGCCACTGAGCCTGCCGCAGAACACCAGAGTGTCCTGCGACGACGAATCTCCCGGATGATCCACGGATCGGCCGGGAGATTCGTCCTTTCGGGGGTGTGCCGGGATACCGGCCGTCGTCACTGTCCCTTGAACTCGGGCGCGCGCTTCTCGAAGATCGCCTTGATCGCCTCGCCGAGATCCTCTGAGGGCAGGAACGCCGCGTTCCATGCCGCGACGTAGCGAAGGCTGTCGTCGACCTGCGCCGAGCGACTGTGATCGAGGACGTCCTTGATCCCGTGCACGACCAGCGGCGGGTTCGCCGCAATCTCCGCAGCCGTCCGGTGGGCCGCGGCGAGGACTTCGTCGGCGTCGGCGAAGACGTCGTTGACCAGACCGATCTTCTCGGCGCGCGCAGCGTCGATGTCCTTACCGGTGAGGGCGAGTTCCCGGACGTGCCCGTCACCGATGATGTACGGCAGGCGCGCAAGGGTGCCGACATCCGCGACCATGCCCACCTTCACTTCGCGGACGCTGAACTTGGCATCGGCACTCGCGTAGCGGATGTCGGCCGCGGTGATGAGGTCGACACCGCCGCCGATGCACCAGCCCTGGATCGCCGCGACGACCGGCTTGCGGCAGTCGGCGACGGCCGTGATGGCGGCCTGCATGCGCTTGACCATCCCGTGGAAATCGGTGCGCGCCTTCGCGCGGGCACCGTCTGCGAGGACCGCCGCGAGGTCACCACCCATCGCGACGAGGTCGAGGCCGAACGTGAAGTGTTTGCCCGCGCCGGCCAGCACGACGGCACGCACGTCCGGATCTGCGTCGAGTTGGGCGAACAGGACGGGCAGCTCGGACCACAGGTCCGGGCCCATCGCGTTGCCTTTGCCGGGGCCGATAAGCGTCACCTGGGCGACGTGGTCCTTGTGCTCGACGGTGAACGCTTTCCAACTGGTGTGATCGGTCATTACTCGAGAGTAATGTCCTTCGTCGGCGAGCACTGCCACCGCCCCGAAACTACTCGGGCGTTTCGCGTATTCGTCCCCGATGATCAGGTCCTACTCTTGACTCATGAGCAGGTTCTGGCACCCGAACGTGGCCCGTGTCGCCGACACGCTCATCGCTCGTGGACACCACGGGCTCATCACCCGGCAACCCGACTCCGTGACCACTGCGGAACAGGCCGCGGCGGCGGTGGGAGCCGACTTGGGCGCCATCGTGAAGTCACTGGTGTTCCTTCTCGACGACGAACCGATCCTGCTCCTGGTGTCGGGCGCACACCGGGTCGCACTCGACCGCACCGGCGAGCGCCTCGGTGGCACCCTGGTGCCGGCACCCCGCTCGGTGGTCGTCGAGGTCACCGGCCAGCCTGTCGGTGGCGTCGCCCCGCTCGGACATCCCACCAACCTTCCGACCTACATCGATCTGTCACTGAAGGACCACGCCGAACTGTGGGCGGCGGGTGGATGCGCGAACACGTTGTTTCGAACCACGTACCCCGAACTGATGCGCGTCACGGCGGGAATCGACGTGGACGTGGACTGAAGGGGTATCGCTCGGCTACCACCCGAAGTGCGACGCGCGGTACACTTCGACTCATGACCGACCGAGCGTGGAGCCGCAGGCACGTCGACCTGTGCCGCACCCGCTCGAGCCTGTGTGCACGCTGAGATACGCACCAGCCCTCCTCCTTTCCCGGCAACCGCGATCGTCACCCGCGGCATATGCGTCACGTGGCGCGCCGATATCCATTCTCCGAGCGGAGTCTTCGATGACCACCGACCACCTCGAACGCGCAAGCAGCACCGCGTCAGTCGACGAGCCGGAACTTGTTCTGATCGTGCAAGTTTCGGACACGGGAGCTGTCAACCCCGGCGACCTCGCGGCACTCGCCGACGCGCTCCGCGAAACAGCGACCGGCCTTCTTCCCGGCGCACGCACACACACGCTCCTCAGCCCGGGGCCCGCACCGCTCGTGGTGGACCTGCCCGCTCGCGGTCTGGTGCTCGACGGCAGCCGAGTAGAACTGAGCCACACCGAGTTCGAGATATTTTCCTATCTCGTCGATCGCCCTCGCACAGCGGTTCCCCGCTCGACTCTGCGCACCCTCGGTGCCGGCTACATCGATCCCGAACGCGGTAACCGGAGCGTCGATGTGCACGTCTCCCGGATCCGGTCGAAACTCGGCAGGTTCGGCGACATCATCACCACTGTCCGAGGAGCCGGGTACCGCTTCGACCCCGATGCGCGCGTCCAGATCGTCACGCCTCTCCACCGGCGAAGCGCCTAGAGCACAAACGAAGGGGCAGGAGAAATCTCCTGCCCCTTCGTTGGTCTCGGTGTCCGGCTACGACGCGCGTGCCGCGGGACCTACCCCCTCACCGAACCGTCGCAGAACCTCCACAACAGTCGGTGACACCGTCAGCAGTCCGCGGGCTTCGAGCCACGGGAGCGTGCCGTCGACGAGATGTTCGACAGTGAACGGTACGGGTACGGGAATGAGCGTGACGCCGTCCGCCACCCCGACGGAGTGGACGTCGGCGATGAGGCTCGCAAGCCCCTCGGGAGTCCCCACATACGACAGCGTGCCCGGTTCCCGGCGGGCGGTCGTCCCCTCAATGCGGGCGTGCCGGCGCGCAGCACGTGCATCGGGATCGACGAGCACCTCGAGATCGACGAGCACTGTCACCGCGTCGGGGTCACGGCCCTCCGAGGCGGCCTCGCTGCGGATCCGATCGCGAATCTTCCCCGCTTCCCGCAGGTCTGCGGCGCGAACGCGAATCACGTTGCCGGACGGTGCGGCCGGATCGAGTGGCGGTTCGCCCGGACGGCCCACGGTGAGATCGGCCCAGTAATCGGGCCCGGACCGCCCGGACAGTTCGACCGCCACGCGCAGCAACCGCTGCGCAGAATCCGGGTAGGCAGAATCGTTGTACGACATGAGTGACCTCTCGTAATCTGCCGTGAGTGGCAGCAGCTGAAGAAAAGCGTGCGGAGAGAACTCAGGCCGGACAGGTGCCGGAGGCCGTGCGGCACAGGTCGACATGCCGACGGCACCAGTGCGCCGTGGTTGTCGCCTCCGAGATCATGCGATTACCCTACCGAGCCCGTGGGGAATTGTCGACCGTGACGATCGCCGTCAGATGCATTGCGGCGCACCCTCTCCCGACTGCGCGAGTCCGGGCCGGGTTTCCGGTGCCGGGCTCCACACGCCGTCGGTCTTCGCGTGCGTCCACGAAGGTCCTTGCGCAACCAGAGTGCGCAGCGCGGCGAGAAGCCGGTCCACGTCTGCCGACGAGCTACCCAACCCCAGCGACGCGCGCACCGCCCCACCCGGGCGTCCCACGCGGGCGAGCAACGGGTGCGCGCAGAAACGCCCGTCGCGCACTCCGATTCCGTGCTCGGCCGAAAGGTACGACGCCACCTCACCCGGTTCGTATCCGTCCACGGTGAAGGTCACGATGCCGACGCAGTCTTGCGAGTCGTCCCACAACTTCAGGATTTCGACGCCCTCGACGCCACTCAGTCCGTCGACGAGCAGGCGGCACAGTTCTTCCTCGTGCCGCGCCGCGGCCTCGGTGTCGAATCCGCCGAGGGTGTCGCATGCCGCGGCCAGCGCGGCAACCCCGAGTACGTTCGGTGTCCCGGCCTCGTGTCGCGCAGGGGCACAAGCCCATTCGGCACCGTCGAGGCTCACCTCGCGCACCGCGCCGCCACCGGCGAGGTACGGCTCGGCGGTGTCGAGCCAGTCGCGGCGTCCCACGAGCACTCCGGCGCCGAACGGGGCGTAGAGCTTGTGACCGGAGAAGGCGAGGTAATCGATTCCGTCGGCAGTGAGATCCACGCTGCGGTGGGGCACCAACTGTGCACCGTCGACGAGAATCCGCGCACCGCACGAATGAGCCAGGGCGGCGAGCTCGGAGATCGGCAGCACTTCACCGGTGACGTTGGAGGCACCCGTGACGGCGAGCAGCGCGGCCGGCGCCCGGTTCAGCTCCTCCGCGATACGCTGCACGGTCTCCGCAATCGAGTCGGCTGCCACGACAACCCGGGAGTTCTTCCACGGCAGCAGATTCGCGTGGTGCTCGATATCGAGCACCACGACGTCGCCGGGCACCGCGCCCGCCAGCAGGTTCAGCGAATCGGTGGTGTTGCGGGTGAAGACGACAACCTGATCGGTGTCGGCACCGACGAAGCGTGCCACCGACTCTCGCGAGTCCTCGTAGCTCGCGGTGCTCACGCGCGAGGCGTATCCGGCGCCGCGGTGGACGCTCGCGTAGTACGGCAGCAACTCGGCGATGCGTTCGGTGACGGTGGCGAGTGCAGGTGCACTCGCCGCGTAATCGAAGTTGGCGTAGGTGCAGGTGCCACCCTGCACGAGCGGCACCTGCACGTCACACCCGGAGACGTGTGCGAACGGCGCGATGCAGGCGGGGGCAGATACAGCAGTCATGACAAAATCCCTCGTCGATCCAGGGACCCGTCGGTAATCGCCACGACGAAGGAAAACGATCGCCGGCGGAGTCCGCGCTTGCCGTGTCCGGTATTGGAATCACAGCCAGGTCGTCACCCGGAGCACCCCACCGCGGCGGAGGGTTGCCGACCAGCAAGCCGGGGCTTGATGCTGGTACTCATGACCTGCCGAAGAGGATTGCAGTCGGGCGGTCTCGTGTCAAACCGGATGCGGTGCACCGACCGTGACGCTGCGGACGAAAGCCGCGGACCTGCCGAAATACCGCCTCGGGTTCGGCCGGGGCGCGACACACCCGGGGCGGTGGCGCGCCCCGACGTTCACCTCGTGTCCACTTGAACGTGAGATAACCGGAGCACCATCGAGTAGAAGGACGCCGCGGACTTGCCTGCCCCACTCCCCGCTGAACCCCGCAGCTCTGTGATCCCCGCAGAGTTTCTTCGCGCGTCGCACGCACCGCCACCCCGCACCCTCGTCGACATCCTGCGCGCGACCGCCGAGGCGCATCCCGACGCACCGGCGATCGACGACGGCACCAGCGTCATCGGCTACGCGGAACTGGTCGAGAAGGTCAGGGTGGGCGCGTACACCCTCCTCGACGCCGGCGTCGGAGCGGGTGATCGTGTCGGAATTCGGATGACCTCGGGCAGAGCCGAGCTGTATGTCACCATCCTGGCGATTCTGGCCGCGGGCGCGGCCTACGTTCCCGTGGACGCCGACGACCCGGACGAACGCGCCGACCTGGTGTTCTCCGAGGCCCGGGTCACCGCCGTCGTCACCGACGACGGCATCGGTCCCGGCACCGCCCCCGTACGGGCCGACCCGCCGCTGCGCGGTCCACGGCTCGACGACGATGCGTGGATCATCTTCACGTCGGGCTCGACCGGCACCCCGAAGGGTGTGGCGGTGACCCACCTCAACGCGGCCGCGCTCGTCGACGCCGAAGCACGATTGTTCTGCCGAGACGCCCCGATCGGGCCGGGAGACCGGGTACTGGCCGGCTTGTCGGTCGCATTCGACGCCTCGTGTGAGGAGATGTGGCTCGCGTGGCGCCACGGCGCGTGCCTGGTGCCCGCTCCGCGCTCACTGGTCCGGTCCGGTATGGACCTCGGACCCTGGCTGATCTCCCGTGACATCAGCGTCGTCTCCACCGTGCCGACCCTCGCCGCGATGTGGCCGGCCGAATCTCTCGAAGCGGTGCGGCTGCTCATTTTCGGCGGCGAGTCGTGCCCGCCGGACCTCGTCGAACGGCTTGCTGTTCCGGGACGAGAGTTGTGGAACACCTACGGTCCGACGGAAGCCACCGTCGTCGCGTGCGCCTCACTCATGGACGGCTCCGGTCCGGTCCGCATCGGGCTGCCCCTCGACGGCTGGGATCTCGCTGTCGTCGACGCCGAGGGCAACCCCGTCGCCGAGGGAGAAACCGGTGAACTCGTCATCGGCGGTGTGGGGCTGGCGCGATATCTGGACCCGGCGAAGGATGCCGAAAAGTACGCACCCATGCCGAGTCTCGGGTGGTCGCGCGCCTACCGCAGCGGTGACCTCGTCGTGCTCGACCGGCAAGGACTGCTGTTCCAGGGCCGTGCCGACGATCAGGTCAAGATCGGCGGACGCCGCATCGAACTCGGTGAGGTCGACAATGCCTTGCAGAACCTTCCCGGCGTCGCCGGCGGCGCCTGCGCCGTCCGCACGACGGCGACGGGACACTCGGTTCTCGTCGGCTACCTCGCCTCGACGGACCCCGACTTCGATCTCGCGGCCGCCCACGACCTCCTGTCGGAGCAGCTTCCTGCCGCCCTCGTCCCCCGGCTCGCCCGCGTCGACGAACTCCCCACGCGAACATCGGGGAAAGTGGACCGCAACGCCTTGCCGTGGCCGCTCCCCGGTGCAGACGCCGACTCGATCGATGCCCTCGGTCTCGACCCCACCGCCGCGTGGCTCGCCGGGTTGTGGACCGACATCCTCGGCGCTCCCATCGACGGCCTGGACGACGACTTCTTCGAACTCGGCGGGGGTTCGCTCGCCGCCGCCCAGCTCGTGACCGCCATTCGTGCCCGCTACCCGGAAATGACCGTCGCACAGCTGTACGACCGGCCGCGCCTCGGATCCCTCGCCGTCTACCTGGACGAACTGGCTCCGACGACCGCTGCCACGCACCGGGTGGTCGCTCCGGTGTCCCGTCGCGCACAGTTCGCGCAGATCGTCGCGACCGTGCCGCTCATGACGCTCACCGGGCTGCAGTGGGTTGTCTGGCTCGCGATCCTCAACAACGTCGTCAGCCTGGTCGTCGACGTGCCGTGGACGGTCACCCTGTCGTGGTGGTGGACCGCCCTCGGTGCCGCCCTGTTCCTGACCCCTCCCGGGCGCATGGCGATTGCCGTCGTGGCGGCGCGGCTGTTGCTCCGCAATGTGGTTCCCGGAAGTTACCCGCGGGGCGGCTCGGTGCACCTGCGGCTGTGGGCGGCGCTGCGCCTGTCCGACGCCGTCGGAGCAACGAATATTTCGGGCGCCCCGTGGATGCGGAACTACGCTCGGGCGCTGGGAGCGAAGGTGGGACGAGATGTCGATCTGCACAGCCTTCCCCCGATCACCGGATTCCTCGAACTCGGCGACGGCTGCTCGATCGAACCCGAGGTCGATCTGTCGGGTCACTGGGTCGACGGCGACCTCGTCCACATCGGCACCATTCGGGTAGGTGCCGGCGCGGCGGTCGGTGCCCGCTCGTTCCTTGCCCCCGGTGCTCGCATCGGCAAGAACTCCGAAGTCGAGGCCGGCTCCGCGGTGTTCGGGCGCGTGAAGTCCGGGCAGCACTGGGCTGGATCGCCGGCCAAGAAAATCGGCAAGGCCGACCGTCCCTGGCCCGCCGAGGCACCGCCCCGCGGAGCCCGCTGGATTCCGGTGTACGCCTTGACCTCCCTCCTCCTCGGTGGCCTGCCGATCGCGTCGATCGCGGCAGGTGTCGCGCTACTCGTGTGGGGGGTGCGCAACACCGCGACCATTGCGGACGCCGTTCCCCGGTCCCTCGCGATGCTTCCGGTCGCGGCGCTGCTGACCATGTTCGTCTTCGCACTCACCACGCTGATCGCCGTGCGGCTGTTGTCGATTCGCATGACGGAGGGCTGGCATCCGGTCCGGAGCCGCGTCGGCTGGCAGGTGTGGGCCACCGAGCGCCTGATGGATTCGTCGCGCACCTTCCTCTTCCCGCTGTACGCCTCGATGCTCACCCCGGGCTGGCTGCGGCTCCTCGGCGCCGATATCGGCAAGGACGTCGAGGCGTCGACGGTGCTCATGGTGCCCAAGTTCACGAAGGTCGCCGACGGAGCCTTCCTGGCCGACGACACGATGGTCGCGTCGTACGAACTCGGGGGCGGCTGGCTCTACATCTCGCACGCCAAGGTCGGGAAGCGGGCGTTCCTCGGCAATTCCGGTATGGCGGCGCCCGGCCGTCGTGTCCCGAAGCATGGTCTCGTCGCGGTCCTCTCGGCCGCACCGGAGAAAGCGAAATCGGGGTCGTCCTGGCTCGGCAGTCCCCCGGTGCGACTGCGCCGCGCCGCGGGTGACAGCGATGTGAGCCGCACCTTCGCACCGTCGCCGAAGCTGCGGATCGCACGCGGTCTGGTCGAGACCTGCCGGCTCGTCCCCATGATCGTCACGTTCGGGATCGGGCTGGGAGTCCTCTTCACGCTCAACACGCTCGCGTCGCACTTCGGGTACCGGATCGCCGCCCTGCTCGGCGGTGTGGTGCTGATGGCCGCCGGCGCGGTCGCGTGCCTCGTGACGATCGCGGCGAAATGGCTGATCGTCGGCCGTATCGGCCGAGAAGAACACCCGCTGTGGAGTTCGTTCGTGTGGCGCAACGAAGTATCGGACACCTTCGTCGAGACCGTCGCCGCACCGTGGTTCGCGCGCGCGGCGACGGGCACCGCCGCCACGAACCTGTGGTTGCGCGCACTCGGTTCCACGATCGGACGCGGCGTGTGGTGCGAAAGCTACTGGCTGCCCGAAGCGGACCTCGTGACACTGGGCGACGGCGCGACGGTGGAACGCGGGTGCGTTGTACAGACACACTTGTTCCATGATCGGATCATGGCCATGGACACCGTGACTCTCGGCGCCGGCGCGACCCTCGGCCCCCAGTGCGTCGCGCTACCCGCATCGGGGATCGGTGACGGCGCCACGGTCGGACCCGCATCTCTGGTGATGCGGGGCGACGTCGTGCCACCCTCGACCCGCTGGCAAGGCAACCCGATCTCGGCGTGGACGTCCCCGGGCGACTGGTCACCGCGGTGAAGCCGATCAAAGCCGCGAAGGCGGTGCCGCCTGTGACCGCCGACCGTCCCCTCGACCCGTACCTTCCGACCAGCGGCAACCGCGGCTACCGCGTGTCGCGGTACGAACTCGATCTCGCCTACAAGATCATGGCGAACCGGTTGGAGGGTCGGGCCGTCATCATCGCGACGACCACCGATGTGCGGGGGAAGTTCGCACTCGACCTGGCGCCGCCGATGCGGGTGTCCAAGGTGACGGTCAACGGGCGACGACCCGCCAAATTCGTGCACCGCAACGGCAAGCTCACCGTCACCCCCACAGACTCGATCCCTGCGGGCGCGGTGCTGACCATCTCCGTCCAGTACGCCGGCACCCCTACGCCGCTCCACACAATGTGGGGTGACGTCGGGTGGGAGGAACTCGAGGAGGGGTCGCTCGTCGCGAGCCAGCCGAACGGTGCTCCGTCGTGGTTTCCGTGCGACGACCATCCCGGATCGAAAGCGACCTACCGCATCTCGATCACCACCGACGCGCCGTTCCAGGCGATCGCGAACGGAACGCTCGTCCACAAGACGACCAAATCCAGCCGGACCACGTGGGTCTACGAGCAACCCGAGCCGATGGCGACGTACCTGGCGACCGTGCAGATCGGTCATTACGAGATGCGCACGATCGCGTCGTCACCGGTGCCGCAATATGCGGTACACCCGCCACGCCTGCGCGACGCGTTCGACAAGGACTTCGGGCGCCAACAGGAGATGCTCGAGTTGTTCACGCGCCTGTTCGGCCCGTACCCCTTCGCGCACTACACGGCACTGGTGACGGACGACGACCTCGAGATCCCCATCGAGGCGCAGGGTCTGTCCACGTTCGGGGCGAATTTCTGCGACGGGCACAGGACCGAAGAACGGCTCGTGGCACACGAATTGGCTCACCAGTGGTTCGGCAACAGCCTGACATTGTCTCGCTGGTGCGACATCTGGCTCCACGAAGGTTTCGCGTGTTACGCGGAGTGGTTGTGGTCCGAGAACTCCGGCGGGCCGTCCGCCCAAGCCCTCGCGGCCGACGCGTATCGCGGTCTTTCCCGCAAGTCTCAGGACATCCTCCTCGAGGATCCCGGCGCGAAGGACATGTTCGACGACCGGATCTACAAGCGCGGAGCGCTCACCCTGCACGCGTTGCGCCTGGCTCTGGGCGACAACTCGTTTTTCACGCTCCTCCGGACATGGACGTCGGAACACCGTCATTCCAACGTCACGACGACGCAATTCAAAGATCTCGCTGCACGCTTCTCCGACACGTCACTGCGACCTCTGTGGGATGCGTGGCTGGGCCAGAAGGAACTTCCGGCACCGCCGAGAATCTGATCGACGGCGACGCGATAGTTCAGGGCAGATCGACCTGCGACGCGAGCCAGCGACCGTCGACGAGTTCCATGGTCATCACGACGCGGCTGCGGTCGAGCCGCGGCTCGGGAACGAGTGCGTTGGTCACCGACTGGTCGATGAACAGCAGCACCTCGACCTTCGTCGCTGTCGCGGATTTGATACCCGACTCCACTACGACGCCCTCGGCCTGCGCCTGATTGTCGATCAGCAACTGCCTGAGTTGCTCACTCGACTCCGCATACATCCTCTCGAACTCGCCGGTCGCCCCGTCGAGGACGGCGGTGAAATCACTCTCGAGGTCGGCACCGACCGAGGTGAGGGTGACGGCGTACTGCCGTGCGACGTCGGAGGCCTCACGGGCTGCGCTCTCGACGGCCTTCGCCTCGCGCAGTTGCAGGCCGAACACCGCGGCTGTCGTAGTTGCTCCGAGTGCGAGAACCACGAGCACCGCAAACCCGGCCGGCGGAACGTCCGCCATACCGACAGCCGCCCTCCGCCGGCTGACCGACAGCCACAAATACAAAAAGGGGACCCACTTGTGGGTCCCCTCCTCAAAACACAATCCACTAAAAACACTTGCCACCACAAAACACTGAAGGCCCCCAACACAGTTGGGGGCCTCCAGCAAACGGGTGTTCGGCGGTGTCCTACTCTCCCACACCCTGTCGAGTGCAGTACCATCGGCGCAATGGGGCTTAGCTTCCGGGTTCGGAATGGGACCG